>DATKRB010000024.1:0-76580 GCA_035532415.1 Acidimicrobiales bacterium
CAGGCCGACACCGGCACCAAGATGATCCACATCGGCAAGAACACCCGCAGCACCATCGTCTCCAAGGCCATCTCCGCCGGGCACGGGCAGAACACCTACCGGGGCCTCGTGAAGGTTCTCCGTTCGGCCGAGAGCGCCCGGAACCACACCCAGTGCGATTCACTGCTGCTCGGCGGCGACAGCGGCGCGCACACGTTTCCCTATGTGGAGGTGAAGACCTCCACCGCCCAGGTCGAGCACGAGGCCTCCACCTCGAAGATCGGCGAGGACCAGCTCTTCTACTGCCGCCAACGGGGCATCCCCGAGGAGGCCGCCATCTCGATGATCGTGAACGGGTTCTGCCGGGAGGTTTTCAAGGAGCTGCCCATGGAATTCGCGGTCGAGGCCCAGAAGCTCCTCAACGTCAGCCTCGAGGGGAGCGTCGGTTGATGCTGCAGATCGAGAACCTCCGAGCCAGGATCGGCGAAAAGGAGATCCTCCGCTCGCTCGACCTCCACCTGGAGGCGGGCGAAGTGCAGGCCATCATGGGGCCGAACGGCTCGGGCAAGAGCACCCTGGCCCACGTGCTGGCCGGTCGCGAGGACTACGAGGTGAGCGGACGGGTCCTCTTCGAAGGCGAGGACCTCCTCGCCCTGTCACCCGAGGACCGCGCCGCGGCCGGCGTCTTCCTCGCGTTTCAGCACCCGATGGAGATCCCCGGCGTCGGGAACCTCTACTTCATGCGCACGGCACTGAACTCGATCCGGCGCCGGCGCGGCCTCCACGAGCTTGACGCGATGGACTTCCTCGCCCTGGCGCAAGAGAAGATGAAGCTGGTGGAGATGGACCGGAGCTTCATGAGCCGATCGGTCAACGAGGGGTTCTCCGGTGGCGAGAAGAAGCGCAACGAGATCCTCCAGATGGCGATCCTCGAGCCCAAGCTCGCCATCTTGGACGAGACCGACTCCGGCCTCGACATCGACGCGCTCCGGGTCGTCGCGAACGGCGTGAACGCCCTCAGGAGCAAGGACCGGGCCATGCTGGTCATCACCCACCACCAGCGGCTCCTCGACTACATCGTCCCCGACCGCGTCCACGTGATGACCGAGGGGCGGATCGTGCGCTCCGGGGACAAGGGCCTGGCGATCGCGCTCGAGGAGCACGGGTACAGCGGCCTCGAGCGTCACATCGCCGATGACCACCCGGTGCCCGCAGGAACACCGTGACCACCCGGATCAGTGGCCACGTGGTGGAGCCGAGAGGGCTCACCGGCCTCCGACCCAGGACCGGCGGCGGGGATCCCGCCTGGCTCGCCGAGGCCCGCCGCGACGCCGCATCCTGGGCGCACGAGCACGGCCTCCCGACGCGAAAGGACGAGGATTGGCGGTACACCCGCCTCGAGCCGATCGGGCAGGTGCTGTTTCAGCCTTCCGCCGCCAGGGTGGACCACGACCTTGCGTCGATCGCCTCGGAGGCGCCGGGCGCCGACCTCGGCGGCACGCGCCTGATCTTCGTGAACGGGCACCTCGTGCCCGAGCTCTCGCGGCTGACGGGCCTGCCGGAGGGCGCGACGGTGACGAACCTCGCCACCGCCCTGGCCGAGGACGGCGAGCGGCTCCGACCGCTCCTGTCGAGCCCGGCCGGCCCCCGTCAGCACGCCTTCGCCGCCCTCAACACCGCCCTCGCCGAGGACGGGGCGTTCATCCGGCTGTCCCCGGGCACGATCGTCGAGGAGCCGATCGAGCTGGTCTTCCTCTCGGATCCGGGCGGGACCGCTCTCGTGTCGAGCCCGAGGTCGGTGGTGATCGCGGAGCGCGGTAGCCAGGTGACGATCGTCGAAACCCATGCGGGCATCCCGGGCGACCAGGGCGGCAACTCCCTCACCAACGCCGTCACCGAGCTCGTTCTGGAGGAGGAGGCCCAGGTCGAGATCTACCGGGTACAGGACGAGCCCGAAACCGCATTTCAGCTGGGCTTGCTCGACGTCCGCCAGGGCCGCAACAGCCGCTTCACCTCTCATTCGTTCGCGCTCGGTTCCTCGATCGGTCGGTACGAGGTGCGGGTCCGGCTCGAGTCCGAAGGGGCCGAGGTCAGCCTCAACGGCCTGTCGATGTCGCGAGGCGAGCAGCAACACGACAACCCGATCCTGGTCGAGCACGCCGCACCCCACTGCACCAGCCGCCAGGTCTACAAGGGCGTGGCGGACGGGAGGAGCCACAGCGTGTTCAATGGGCACATCGTCGTCCGCCCGGGCGCGTTCGGTACCGACGCCCGACAGACGAACAGGAACCTCCTCCTCTCCGACCGTGCCGAGATCGACACCCGGCCGCGGCTCGAGATCCTCACCGACGACGTGAAGTGCTCCCATGGGGCGGCGGTGGGACGGCTCGACGAAGACGCCCTCTTCTACCTGCGGTCGCGGGGAATTCCCGACGAGGCGGCACGCGGGATCCTCACCTTCGCTTTTGCGAACGAGATGGTGGGCCTCATCCGCCCGGAGCCGCTGCGAGCCTGGGTGGAGGGTTTGGTCACCGACCGGCTCTCCGGAGGCGCCGCCGCGAGCAGGGAGGCGATCGTCCGGTGAACGAGCTGGCGGACCTCTACCGAGAAGTGATCATCGACCACAGCCGCCATCCGCAGAACCGCCGTCGGATAGAAGGGGCCACCGTGACCGCCGAGGGGGTCAACCCCTTGTGCGGCGATCAGCTGACGCTTTACGTGAACCTCGCGGAGGGAAGGATCGACGACATCGCCTTTGAGGGCGAAGGATGCGCCATCTCGGTGGCATCGGCCTCGCTCATGACCGGAGCGATCATGGGCAAGCCCGAGGGCGAGGCGCTCGAGATCTTCGAGCGGGTCCACACCATGCTGACCGGGGACTCGAGTGGTGACGTCCCGCCGGCAGAGCTGGGCAAGTTGGCGGTGCTCTCGGGTGTCTCCGACTTCCCGATGCGGGTCAAGTGCGCGACGTTGGCCTGGCACACGCTGCGGAGCGCTCTCCGCTCGCCCGGGGACCGGGTTTCGACGGAGACCACCGGATCGCCGGAGACCACCGGATCAACGGAGACCACCGGATCGCCGGAGTGAGCGGCCATGTCCCCTGACCACCACAGCCCGATCTCGCTCGAGCGGGACTGCGACGTGACCCTGATCCCGGGCGGTCAGCGGCTGAAGCTCCACCAAGGTGACCGGGTCGTCGTGACCCAGGCACTGGGCGGGACTTTCACGGTGCAGACGGACCAGGGGTATCTCGCCAGGGTCAACGCAGCGGACGCCGACGCGATCGGCCGGACCGTCGCCGGCCCCGAGACGGGGGCCGAAGAGGCCCCCGTCTCGGGGCCCTTCGAGCTCGACAGGGTCATCGAGCAGCTCAAGACGGTGTTCGACCCCGAGATCCCGATCAACGTGGTCGACCTGGGCCTCATCTACGAGTGCCAGTCCCGGCCGCTCGGCGCCGGCGGCCACCGGGTCGAGATCAAGATGTCGATGACCGCCCCGGGCTGTGGCATGGGCGACGTGCTGAAGGACGACGCCCAGGCCAGGGTGCAGACGGTTCCCGGCGTAGCCGAGGTCGAGGTGGAGCTGGTCTGGGATCCGCCCTGGGACATGAGCCGGATGTCCGAGGCGGCCAGGCTCGAGCTCGGGCTCTACTGAGCCACCGCGCTCTCATCGTTGTGCAGTCCGGTCCTGCCCGCGGGCAGGTGGAAGCCGAAGGCCACCGCGTGCCAGGATGCCGGAGCAACGGGGCAAGGCGCGGACCAGGACACGGCGCCCCGGAGGGAGCGCGAACGTGACGGCGACGGCCGTGGAAGTGCGATGAGACCGGTCGTCGTCGTGTCCGACGGGCCCGGCACCCCGAGCCTCGACCCCGTCGCCGCCGCCCGCCGGGCGGGCGTGGACGACGGGATCCTCTTCCTCGGCTGGATGGTCGACGACCGTTCGTGGATCCGGAACCTGGGCACCTGGCCGGCGGTCAGCTACCAGCCGGTGAGCGGCCTCGCCGCGGCGGCGAAGGCGGGACACGTCGAGTACCTGCCTGCCCGCCTGGCCTCCATCCCGGCATTGCTGAACGGCCCGTTCGCACCGGCGGTCGCCGTCGTCCCCGGTGTCCGGCGGGGTTCGGGGTTCGCCTTCACGGAGAACGTGGGCTACGCCGACACCGCGGTGCGCCTGGCCGAGTCGGTGATCGTCGAAGTCGTCGACGGTCCGGACATGGGCGCTCCCCCGATAGCGGGCAAGGTCGTGGAGGTCCTCGACGGCGGACCCGGCCCGGTGCCGCCGTCCCCGAGGACCCCCAGCGAGACCGACCGACGCATCGCTGCCATGGCGGCTGCGATGGTCCCCGAGGGTGCCACCGTCCAATACGGGCTCGGTCGCCTTCCGGAGGCCGTCGTGCGGTCGATCGACCGACGCGTGTCGGTCATCTCGGGCCTGGTCACCGATGCGGTCCTCGACCTTCACGATCGCGGGCTCCTCGTGGGTCAGCCGCTCACCTCTTACGTCTGGGGTGGCGACGATCTCCTCGGAATGGTGCACGAGGGTCGGATCCGGCCGGTCGGGATCGAAGAGCTGCACCGGGGTGGCCGCCTGGCCTCCACCCCGCGCTTCGTGTCGATAAACGCCGCGCTCGAGGTCGGGCTCGACGGAGCCGTCAACATCGAGCGGGCCGGATCCCGCTCCATCGCCGGCATCGGAGGGCATGCCGACTACTGCGAGGCGGCCACCCGATCGCCCGGAGGGATCTCACTCGTCGTCCTACCCTCCACCCACGGCGGGCGCTCGTCCATCGTGACCGCCCCGTCGGTCGTCTCCACCCCTCGCGTCGACGTGCACGTCGTCGTCACCGAGCACGGCATCGCCGATCTGCGGGGCCTCGGCGAGAGCGCGAGGCGCCGGGCGCTCCTGGCCATCGCCGACCCCGCTCACCGCCCCCAGCTCGAACGGACGTCAGCGGAGAGCCCTTGAGCCCCACCCCGCCAGGCGAGCGGTGGCGCCGCCTTCGGTGAGGCAATGCCTAAACGACGCGGCTGTCTCCGTGGCCTCCCCAGTAGCGATCTCGGAGAAGGCGTTTGTAGAGCTTGCCGGTTTCGAGTCGTGGCAGCTCCTGCTCGAAGTCCACGGAGCGGGGACACTTGTAATGGGCGAGCCGCTCCCGGCAGTACTCGATGAGCTCGCGTTGGAGGGCGTCCCCCGGTTCGGCGCCGGCGGCCGGCTGCACGACCGCTTTCACGTCCTCCCCCATCTCGTCGTTGGGAACCCCGATGACGGCAACGTCGGCCACGCTCGGATGCATGATGAGGACATCCTCGGCCTCCTGCGGGTAGATGTTCACTCCGCCCGACACGATCATGTAGAGCTTTCGGTCGGTCAGGTAGAGATAGCCCTCCATATCGAGGTAACCGACGTCCCACAGGGTGAACCATCCCCGGTCGTTGAACGTCTCGCGGGTCTTCGTCGGGTCGTTGTGGTACTCAAACCCACCTCCCTGCGCCTCCAACCAGATGACGCCGGGCTCGCCTGCGGGCAGCTCCCTCCCGTCGTCGTCGAGGATGTGGGGGGTTCCGGTCACGAACCGGCCCACCGACCCGGGGTGAGCGAGCCATTCGTCGGACGTGATCCACGTGATCCCACCGCCCTCCGTGCCGGCGTAGAACTCGTGGATGATCGGCCCCCACCACTCGATCATCCGGCGTTTGACGTCAACCGGGCAGGGCGCCGCCGCATGCACGACCGCCTCGAGGCTGGATGTGTCCGCGGCTTCCCGCTGCTCGTCGGGAAGCTTGAGCATGCGCACGAACATCGTCGGCACGAACTGTCCGTGCGTGACTCGGTGCGCTTCGATCAGCTCGAGGCATCGGGCGGGATCGAACCGCTCCATCACCACGGCGGTCCCCCCGGTCCGCTGGGCGGCCATCGACCACGCTATCGGAGCCGCGTGGTACAAGGGGGCAGGGCTCAGGTACACGTCGCCCTCACGGAAGCCCAGCATGCCCGCAAGGAGGGGAAACGGCTCCTCCTCCCCGTACGGCGTCCCCGAGAGGGGCCGGAGGATGCCCTTCGGGCGGCCGGTGGTCCCCGAGGAGTAGAGCATGGCCATGCCCTCCTCCTGATGGGCCAGCGGTTCAGGGGGGAACTCCTCGACGCCGTCCTCGTAGCGCTCGTAACCGGCCAAGTCGCCGTGCATGGCGAGGCGGCACTCGACTGCCGGGACGAGTGCCGCCAGAGGCTCGGCAACCGCGGCCATGGCCGCCGACGTGATCAGGACCCGGGCTCCGCAGTCCTCCACGATGTAGGCGGTCTCCTCGGGTGTCAGGTGATTGTTGATCAGGGTCCAGTAGAGACCCGACCGCTGCGCCGCCCAGACGACCTCGTGGACCCGCTCGTTGTTCTCGAGCACCACCGCGATGTGGTCGCCAGGGCGCAGACCCTGATGGTGGAGGAAATTTGCCAGCCGGTTCGACCGGTCCTCGAGCTCGCGAAAGGTGACCACCGTGCCCGCTCCCATGATCACCGCAGGGCGATCGGGCGACCGGTCGGCAAAGGTCCGAAGTTGGTGACTACCCATCGAGCTCCCGTGTCTTGGCTTCCCTATGTCCCGGACCTCGACTCGGCCCGGACCGAGACCATATTCGAGATCGCTCGATCAGGACGCGGCCTTCGCGGCGGGTCGGGGACCAGACCGGGCGGTGGCACTGGACGCCACGCGGAGGTCGGGACGGCATCACGGACCTCCCGGCTGCTGGTGCCCGGGTTAGCATCACCGCGGTCCATCCCGCGATCGGGAGAGGGGTGAGCATGGCTCTGGAGTACCACCCGAGGCGCTTCGCCATCGAACGCCCCGACCATCCGGCCATCATCATGGGAGGCAGCGGGCTGGCCGTCACCTACGGCGACCTCGAACGCAACGCCAACCGGTTCGCCCACCTGTTGCGGGAGCGCGGGCTCCGGCGAGGGGACCACGTGGCGATCGTGATGGGGAACATCCCCGAGTACCTCGAGCTGATCTGGGGCGCTCAGCGGTCCGGTCTCTACTACACCGCGGTCAACAGCCATCTGCGGACCGCCGAGGTCCAGTACATCCTCGACGATTGCGGCGCCAAGGCTCTCGTCGTCTCCCCCGGCGTGGCCGAGGCGGTCTCGGGGCTCGACTGTTCCCGGATCCCGGCGTGCCTGGTGGTCGGCGGGAGGATCGACGGCTTCGACGCGTACGAGGAGGAGGCCCGAGCCCTCCCCACCTCCCCGGTCCCTGGCGAGAGCGAAGGGAAGGAGATGCTCTACTCCTCCGGGACGACGGGGCGACCGAAGGGCATCAGGCGCCCACTGCCCGACGGCCCGCTCGGCGATCCGGGCTCGCCGGCCACCGTTCACGCCCGTGGCAATGCTCAGCGCGGTGGGGGCGTCGACACCGTCTATCTCTCCCCCGCCCCCCTCTACCACGCGGCACCGCTCGTCGCCTGCATGAGCGTGCTCCGCCTCGGGGGGACGGTGGTGGTCATGGAGCGCTTCGAAGCCCGAGACTTCCTGGCACTGATAGAGCGGCACCGGGTGACGCGCACCCAGGTCGTCCCGACGATGTTCGTACGGTTGCTCCGCCTTCCCCCCGACGAGCGGGAGCGGTTCGACCTCTCGAGCCTCCAGAACGTCGTGCACGCGGCGGCCCCGTGCCCGATCGCGACCAAGCGCGAGATGATCCGGTGGTGGGGGCCGATAATCGACGAGTACTACGCGGGGACCGAGGACATCGGCAGCACGTGGATCACCTGCGAGGAGTGGCTCGACCACCCCGGGTCGGTCGGCCGTCCCATCGGTGAGGTCCACATCGTCGGAGAAGACGGGAAGGAGTCACCGGTGCGGCAGGAGGGTCTCGTCTACATGGTCGGCGGCTCTCCGTTCGAGTACCACAACGACCCCGACAAGACCGCATCGTTGAGCAACGAACAGGGCTGGCGGACCCTCGGTGACGTCGGGTACCTCGACGAGGACGGGTACCTGTACCTGACCGATCGCCGGTCGAACATGATCATCTCCGGAGGGGTGAACATCTACCCGCAAGAGGCCGAGAACGTGCTCCTCACCCACCCGGCGGTCGCCGACGCGGCGGTGATCGGCGTTCCCGACGCCGAGATGGGTGAAGAGGTGAAGGCCGTCGTCCAATTGGTGGACCCGGGCGCCGCCACCGAGGAGACGGGCGACGTCCTCCTCCACTTCTGCCGCCAACACCTGGCCGCGTTCAAGTGCCCCCGGACCGTCGACTTCGCCGACCAGCTCCCTCGCGACGCCAACGGCAAGCTCTACAAGCGGCTGCTCCGCGACCAGTACTGGGCCGGGCACGCCGCCCGGATCGTCTGAGCCCCTCACCCGCCCAGGAAGACCATGACCGTTCCCGACGATCTCACCGGCACCCCGCTCGGGTTCCCCGAGCCCCCCACGGCGTTTGATGCGGGCGGGCTGCCGGTGAGATCGTCCGCCCTCTCCCACATCCGGATCTGCGACCTGAGCGGGCAGCTCGCCGGTGCCGGGGCAACCCGGTTCCTGGCCGCGTTCGGCGCCCAGGTCATCCGGGTGGAGGACCCGACGAACCAGGGAAGGTGGGACATCCTCCGTGGCGCCGAGCCGACGAGGGACGAGCGCAAGGGGATCGATCTCGGTGGGCCCTTCAACAACCACAACGTCGAGAAGCTCGGCATCACCCTCAACCTGCGGTCCGACGAGGGAAAGGAGCTCCTCGCCCGGCTCATCGAGATCTCCGACGTCGTGACGGAGAATTTCTCCGCCGGGGTCATGGAGAGGCTGGGCTTCGGCTTCGACCGGCTCCGGTCGATGAACGAGCAGGTGATCTACGTGTCCAACAGCGGGTTCGGCAAGACCGGGCCGTACTCCCGCTACAAGACGTTCGGGCCGATCGTTCAGGCCTGCTCCGGGCTGACCTTCACCTCGGGCCTGCCCGATCTCCCCCCGGCCGGCTGGGGATACTCCTACATGGACCACATGGGAGCCAACTTCATGGCCCTCGCCGTCCTGGCCGCCCTGGTGCACCGGAACCGCACCGGAGAGGGGCAGTGGATCGACATGTCCTGCACCGAGGCCGGCCTGGCCCTGGCGGGCCCCGAGCTCCTCGACTACACCGTGAACGGCCGGCCCCTGCGCCGCCCCGGGCTGCCCGATTCGAATGCTCGGAACCTCCCCGAGATGGCGCCCCACGGGATCTATCCCGCCGAGGGTGACGACTCTTGGGTCGCCATCGCGTGTCGTGACGACGACGACTGGCGCCGTCTCGGCGCAGTCGTCGCCCAGGACTGGGCGACCGGTCCGGAGCTTGCGGACCTGGCCGGGCGGCTCCGCCATCGGGCCCGGCTCGAGACCCGACTGGGCGAGTGGACCGGGCGGCGCAGCCGGCTCGCCACCCAGGAGCTCCTGCGGTCCGCGGGAGTCCCCGCCGCCCAGGTGGCGACGCCCGAGGACCGGATCGAGCACGATCCGGGCACGTCGGAATGGGGACTGTGGCCCTGGGTTCGTCACCGCGAGATGGGCGACGTACGGGTCGACGGGATTCCGGTTCACCTGTCCGCGACCGACTGGGTCATCGCCCGGGGCGCCCCCTGCCTCGGCGAGCACAACGAGATCGTCTACCGGGGCCTCCTGGGCCTATCCGAAGAGGAGATCGACCGGCTCGGGACGAACGGTGTCATCTGACCGGGCGTGCCGGGCCGTGGCGGACCCGTGGAGCGGGAGCGGGAGCGGGAGCGGGAGCGGGAGCGGGAGCGGGAGCGGGAGCGCAGGATGCTCGAAGGCCTGAGGGTGGTGGAACTGGCGAGCGACCGGGCAGCGTACACGGGCAAGCTCCTGGGCGACCTCGGAGCCGACGTCGTCGTCGTCGAACCTCCAGGGGGGCATCCGAGCCGCCGGTTCGGCCCCTTCGTCGACGACCGGCCCGATCCCGAGCGGAGCCTCTGGTGGTGGTATTACAACACGTCCAAACGAGGCGTGGTGCTCGACCTCGAGTCGACCGCCGGGGGGGCCGCCTTCGCCCGCCTCGTGTCGCAGGCCGACGTCGTGCTCGAGGCCGAGCCCCCCGGTGCGCTGAGCGCCATCGGACTCGACCATCCCCGGTTCCTCACCGATCGGCCCGAGCTCATCTGGGTGTCGGTCACCCCGTTCGGGAGGCGTTGCCCCGACCTGGACGCCCCGATGACCGATCTCACGATCCTCGCCGGCGGTGGCCCGGTCTGGAATTGCGGGTACGACGATCACTCGATCCCCCCGGTTCGGGGCGGGGGCGGCCAGGCCCATCACATCGCCGGGGTCTTCGCCGCCATGGGCACGCTCACGGCCGTCGTGAGCCGGGACGTCACCGGGCGCGGCCAGCACGTCGACGTGAGCATGCACGCGGCGGCCAACGTCACGACGGAGAGCGGCTCCTTCGTGTGGCTGGTGGCAGGCCAGACGGTCCGGCGCCAGACCGGTCGCCATGCATCGACCGTCTCCACGATGGACACACAGGTCCTGTCGGCGGACGGGAGGTACGTCACGACAGGCTTCCCGCCGCACGACGCCAAGGACTACCAGGCCATGTTGGACTGGCTCCGGCAGCTCGGGATCGAAGACGAGTTCCCAGAGGCCTTCTTCCTCCAGATGGGGATCGACCGGGGCGGTGTCGATCCTCGCGAGCTCGGATCCGACGCCGAGGCAACGGCCATTTACGGATCGGGTCGGGGGGCGTTGTGCTTCATCGCGTCCCGCCTGCCCGCCTACGACTTCTTCGTCGGCACCCAGGAACGGGACATCCAGTGCGGCATCGTCTACTCGCCCGAGGAGGCACTCGAGGACGAGCACTTCCGCTTCCGGGGGTTCCCCGTTCCGGTGCGCCACCCCGAGCTGGACCGGGACGTCACCTACCCGGGTGCGCCGTTTCAGGGCTCCCTCGGCGGCTCGCGGATCCGACGACGATCGCCCCTCGTCGGCGAGCACGACGACGAGTTGCTCTCGCCGGCCGACGGCTGAGGCCCGGCAACCACCCACATATCTGCGTCCACGGCCTGCTCCTGGCGCCACGGCCGGCTTGCATCCGAGACCGGCCCCGGGGTTCCCCCGAATTGCGGGACGTTCGGCCCTAACGGGCGGAGGGGCCGGGAGCGACAATGGGAAGCAGAGAGAGGAGATGCCATGCAAGCAAGCGTTGGCGACCGCATCGTGGTCCACGGGCATCGCTCCGGCGAACCGAACCGCGACTGCGAGATACTCGAGGTCCGCGGTCCCGATGGTGGACCTCCCTACGAGGTGCGGTGGGGCGACAGCGGTCACACCGCCCTCTTCTTCCCTGGCCCGGACGCCACGATCGAGCACTTTGAGCACACGTCGAGCTGACCGGCGGTCGATTCAGGACCCACCAGTCGACTGAGAGGAGCCCCCATGCGGGTGAGAGAAGGCCTGCGTCGTTCAGGTATCGGTATCCAACCGGAGCGGACGATCCACGAAGCCGCGTCGATCATGGAACGGGCCGGCGTCGGCGCCTTGGCCGTGGTGGACGGAGACCGCCTGGTCGGCATCGTGACCGATCGTGACCTGGTACGACGGGGAATGGCGCGCGGCCTCCCCTCGGATGCCCGAGTCGACAGCGTCATGAGCACCCCCGTGGTGACCATTGACGGCGAGGACGATCTTCACAACACGTTCGCGCTCTTCAGGACCCATGGGATCCGGCGGCTCGCGGTGGTGCGGGGCGAGCAGTTCGTCGGCATGATCACGGTGGATGACCTGATCATCGACGTGGCCTCGGATCTGGCCGATCTGAGCCGGCCGGTCACCGCCGAGATCCTCTTCGCGCACCGCGACCCTCCGGTGCCGGCCACGGAGTAGATCGTTGAGCGGGCAGGGCTCCCGAGGGATAATGAAGGAATGAGCGATCGAAACGTGCTGGGCGACGAGTTGGAGCCGTGCGGCACCGATCCGGTGACCGGCTTCTTCCGGGACGGGTGTTGTCGGACGGGTCCCGAGGACGGGGGCAGCCACACCATCTGCGCAGTCGTCACCGTCGAGTTCCTCGAGCACCAGCGCCGCATCGGCAACGACCTGAGCACACCCATGCCGCAATTCCGGTTCCCGGGCCTTGTGCCGGGGGACCGCTGGTGCGTGACCGCGGCGAACTGGTTGCGGGCCCACCACGATGGCTCGGCTTCGTTCGTGGTGCTCGCGTCCACCCATGAGCGGGCGCTCGAGATCGTTCCGCTCGCCGCGCTCCAGCAGCACGCCGTCGACGTCCCGGCGAGCCCCGGCGCCCTCGAGGGCTGAGGGCGATCGAGGCACCGGCCCGTCGGGCGGGGTGGGTCAGCCGCGCACCAACGGCTTGTAGCGCAGGCGGTGGGGCTGGTCGGCGTCGACACCGAGCCGCTTCTTGCGGTCGGCCTCGTAGTCGCTGAAGTTCCCCTCCCACCATCGGACCTCGGAGTCACCTTCGAACGCCAGGACGTGGGTGGCGATCCGGTCGAGGAACCATCGGTCGTGGCTGATGACCACCACACACCCCGGAAAGCCCAGGAGCGCCTCCTCGAGAGCGCGGAGCGTGTCGACATCGAGGTCGTTGGTCGGTTCGTCGAGCAGGAGGACGTTGCCGCCGCTCTTGATCACCTTGGCGAGCTGGACCCGATTGCGCTCACCCCCGGAGAGGTCCCCGACCTTCTTCTGCTGGTCGCTGCCCCTGAACCCGAAGCTGGCCACGTAGGCGCGCCCGTGCAGCTCGCGGTTGCCGACCATGATCCGGTCGGCGCCGCCGGTGATCTCGTCGAACACCGTGGCGTCGGCCGCCAGCTCGTCCCGGGACTGGTCGACATACGCCAGCACCACGGTGGCGCCCACCTCCAACCGACCCCCGTCCGGCTTGTCCTCGCCGACGATCATGCGGAACAGCGTCGTCTTCCCCGCCCCGTTGGGACCGATGATCCCGACGATGCCCCCGGGGGGCAGCAGGAACGAAAGACCGTCTACCAACAGCCGGTCCCCGAAACCCTTGGTCAGTCCTTCGGCCTCCACGACCCGATCACCGAGTCGGGGCCCGGGAGGGATGCTGATCTCGAGCTTGTCGGACCGCCGCTCCATCGCCTCGGCCTCGGAAACCAGGTCGTTGTATGCATTGATCCGGGCCTTGCCCTTGCTCTGCCGGGCCCTTGGGGACATCCGGATCCATTCCAGCTCCCGCTCGAGGGCTCTCTGCCGGGACCGGTCGGCCCTGTCCTCAGCGCTCAGGCGGGCCTGCTTCTGCTCCAACCACGACGAGTAGTTGCCCTGCCAGGGAATGCCGGCCCCCCGGTCGAGCTCGAGGATCCACCCGGCGACGTTGTCGAGGAAGTAGCGATCGTGCGTGACCGCGACCACCGTTCCCGGGTAGTCCTTCAGGGTGCGCTCCAACCACGCCACCGACTCCGCGTCGAGGTGATTGGTGGGCTCGTCGAGGAGGAGGAGGTCGGGACTCGACAGCAAGAGGCGGCAGAGGGCGACCCGGCGACGTTCCCCCCCGGAGAGCGTGCTCACGTCGGCGTCCCCGGGCGGCAGGCGCAGCGCGTCCATGGCGATCTCGAGGGTCCGCTCGAGATCCCAGGCGCCGGCAGTGTCGATCTTGTCCTGCAGGTCGGCCTGCTCGGCCAGCAACTTGTCGAAATCGGCGTCGGGGTCGCCCATCGCCGCACAGACCTCGTTGAAGCGCTGGAGGAACCCCTTCATCTCGGCGACACCGTCGGACACGTTGCCGGCCACGTCCTTGGTCGGGTCGAGCTCGGGCTCCTGCGCCAGGAACCCCACGGTGAAACCGGTCGTGAGACGGGCTTCGCCGGTGAACCCGTCGTCCTCCCCCGCCATGATCCTCAACAGGGACGACTTCCCCGAGCCGTTGGAGCCGATGACCCCGATCTTGGCCCCGGGATAGAACGACAGGTTGATGCCCCGCAGGACCTCCCGATCGGGTGGGAAGTACCGCCGGAGATCGCGCATGGTGTAGATGTACTGAGCTGCCATGCCGACCAGTGTGGCGCAGCCGGGCACGGGCCGGGGACACGGCCTCGCGGCACGGGCCGGGGACACGGCCTCCCCGAGGGCCGTGCCCCGGTGCCGGCAATCAGCCGCCGTTTCCGAGCGCCTTTGCCACCTGGGCGCCCAAGCCGGGGTCCACCCGGCGCCAATACTCCCCCACCCGGCCGGCCACATCCGGCTCGAGCCCCGGTCCGTGGCTGGCGTGGCCGACAATGTTGGTCAACAGGTGCTCGCGGTCGGTGCCGGACAGAACCTCGCGGTACAGGTTGCCGGGCTGGACGAAGTCGTCGTCCTCGCGGTGGGCGTTGTACGCAGCTCGGACGATCTCTCCCGACACCCGGTAGGCGGGATCCGCGTAGCGGGATTCGTCGGCCCGGGGACCGCCGTACGCGTTGGGCGCGTACACGGGGTCGCTGCCGGCCCGGTATCGCATGGGGCCGTCCTTGTTGTAGCTGTGCACGTCGGCCAGCGGCTGGTTCACCGGCAACTGCAGGTAGTTCGGGCCGATCCGATACCGGTGCGTATCGGGGTAGCTGAACAGCCGACCCTGCAGCATCTTGTCGGGGCTGGGAGCGATGCCCGGCACCATGTTGGCCGGCTCGAACGCCGATTGCTCGATCTGGGCGAAGTAATTGTCCGGATTGCGGTCGAGGACCATCCGTCCGATCGGGATCATCGGGTAGTCCGAGTGGGGCCAGACCTTGGTGAGATCGAAGGGGTTGAACCGGTAGTCGGCGGCCTCCTCGAACGGCATGATCTGCATCTCGAGCCGCCAAGCCGGGTGCTCGCCGCGGGCGATGGTCTCCCAGAGGTCCTTTCGGTGGAAGTCGGGATCCTCGGCAGTCATCGCCTTGGCCTCCGAGTCCGTGAAGTTCTCGATCCCCTGCTCGGTCTTGAAGTGGTACTTCACCCAGAACCGCTCCCCTCCGGCGTTCACCCACATGAAGGTGTGAGAGCCGTAGCCGTTCATGTGACGCAGTGTGCGGGGGGTGCCACGGTCCGACATGAGGAAGGTGACCTGGTGGGCCGACTCCGGGGAGAGGGTCCAGAAGTCCCACTGCCCGTTGTGGTCGGTGCGATTGGTGTCGGCGCGGCGCTTCTGGGAATGGATGAAGTCGGAGAACTTGGACGGGTCCCGGATGAAGAAGATCGGCGTGTTGTTACCGACCAGGTCGTAATTGCCCTCCTGCGTGTAGAACTTCAGAGCGAACCCGCGGGGGTCGCGGACGGTGTCGGCAAAACCGAGCTCGCCGGCCACCGTGGAGAACCGGGCCAGCATCGGGGTTCGGGTGCCCTTCTCGAGGAAGTCGGCCTTGCACCACTGACCGACGTCCTCCGAGACCTCCAAGAACCCGAAGGCACCGTGTCCCTTGGCGTGCACCACCCGCTCGGGTACCCGTTCGCGATTGAACTGGGCCATCTTTTGGATCAGGTAGTGGTCCTGCAGCAAGAGCGGCCCATCCACCCCGGCAGAGAGGGAGTACTCGTCGCTCGGCGCCGGGATGCCGGCATCGGTGGTCGTCTCGGGGTGCGGCGTGTCGGTCATGCCGTTCGGTCTAGACCAATCTTTAGAATTAGTCAAGAACCGGATCTTCTCCATCTTTATGGGAGATGGATTAACTGTAAGCTTCCAACGCGGCCGGTCGAGACTGGCCCGCCCAGGAGGGAGTGGTCATCACCGAGCTCATCGAGCGCCTACGCGAGCAGGGCTGGCGCCTGACCTCGCAGCGACGAGTCGTCGCCGAGGTCCTGGCAGGCGAGCACGTGCACCTGACGGCGGAGGCCGTCCACGTCGCGGCCAGGGCACGGCTCCCCGAGATCAGCCTTGCCACCGTGTACAACACGCTCAACGAGCTGGTCGGGATGGGAGAGCTTCTCGAGATCTCCGTCGGCGACCGGCCGAAGCGCTATGACCCCAACACGACGACCCCCCACCAGCACCTGCAATGTGTGGGGTGCGGCGCGCTGCGCGATGTCGCGCCCACCGGCGACGACGGGCTGACGCTCCCACCGGACCAGCAGCACGGGTTTCGGGTCACAGGCGTCGAGATCATGTTCCGAGGGCTGTGCCCGTCCTGCATCGGGGCCTGAACGCGGGAACCGACCTCGGCACGGTGCGGTCGGTCGGGCGCGGGACGGCGCGGTCGGTCGGGCGCGGTCGGAATCGTCGGGTCTCGGTTAGCCAGGAGGGGCAGACCATGAGCGACGATCGATCAGGCGAGACGGCGAAAATCCATCTGCTCGAGTCCCGTTACTTCCGGTACCTCGACACCACGCAATGGGACTCGTGTCCCGGTCGCTCGCCACGTCCGTGACCGTGCACCAAGGTCACATGCCCGAGATCGAGCTCACTTCCGACCTCGAGGCACGCGGGATCTGGGCCATGTTCGACCGGGTCGACGAGGTCGCGTCCTCACGACCTCCGGTCGAGCCGTCCTGGCCTCCCCCGTGGACCGCACCGCAAGCCGCCGGTCCGATCGGCAGAGACCGGCGACCTCCTACGAGCGCCCCCCGCTCAGGCGAGCCCTTCCACCCGGAGAGCGGGGAGGACCCGCTTCTCGAACAGCTCGAGCCCCGACCAGGCCAGGTCGGGAGGGAGGCCCCCCATGAGGGGATGAAAGCCCAGCAGGCCGTCCCGACCGAGCGCACGGGCGGCTCCGAGGTACTGCTCGGGGGTCAGGACCTGGTAGACGCCCGACGCCCTCAGGGCCCCGGGGTCGAGGACCGACTGGTACGGCGCTGGGGTGTCGGACTCGGCCAGCCACTCACCGTAGGAGTTCATCTCGTGCATGGCATGGGGGGCTATGCGCTCCCAGGCGGCGTCGGGATCCTCGGCAATGTGGACGAACATGGCCGGGATGGAGGGCGCCCGGGGGGCGGGGGGAGCCACTCCTTGACGGGCGCACTCCTCCTCGTACACCTGGTCGAACTCGGGGAGCGTCCCCTCGAAGCCGTCCGCGATCCGGACCGCCCGCCTCGCGGCTCCGGCGGAGGCCCCCCCGAGGATGATGGGGGGCCGGGGCCGGCGATACGGCCGGGGGGTGACCGTCATCGTGGTGCCCCGGTACTCGAAGGGTTCGCCGCTCCACGCCTTCTTGAGGACGTCGACACCCTCCGTCACCAGGCGCACCCGTTCGCGAGCGTCCTTGCCGAACATCGCGAACTCGCGCTTCACGTAACCGGCGCCGATGACCAGCTCGAGGCGCCCCCGGCTGATCTGATCGACGACGGCCGCGTCCTCGGCCACCCGCACCGGATCGTGCAGGGGAAGGATGAGAGCGGTGAGGCGGATCCGGATCCGCTTCGTCCTGGCAGCGATGGCGGAGGCCAGGACGAGCGACGCCGGGTTGTAACCGTCCTCCGAACCGTGGTGCTCGAGCACCCCGACCGAGTCGAATCCCAGCTCGTCCGCCCACTGGCATTGGTCGAGACAGGCTTGGTACAGATCGGCCTGATCGGGCCCGAAGGCCGGTGCTCTCATGTCGTAACGTAGCGAGAACTTCATCACACCACACCCCTTCGTCCTGCCCCACTCCGTGCGGCCGCCAATGATGCCACCGGCACGGGCCCGCTGGGGCTCGATACCCGTTGGGGCTTCGGTCACCGCCGGTGCTACCGTTCCCCCACGACCGGGAGTCGCCTCCGCGGAGACCGCCCCGGGTCGAGCAAGGGGGAAGTCCATGGCAGCGAAGAGCGAATTGCGCTTCGTCGATTCCGACGGGCATGTCCTCGAGCACCCGACCGGAATGCTCGACTTCGCACCCGCCGAATACCGTGACCGGATCTGGCACATCGAGACGGACGACGAAGACGCGGAGTGGCTGGTCTGGGACGGGGTTCGCAGTCCGGCGAACCTGGCATCGGTCTCGGGGACCGCAGGCATGAGCGAGGAGGACTGCGGGCGGGCGATGCGGGGCGAGCTCCGCTACACGGAGGTGCGCCCGGCCGCGTACGACGCCAGGGCTCGGCTCGAGGACATGACGGCCGACGACATCGACCTGTCGGTGCTGTACCCCACCCAGCTCCTCGGAATTCAGTGCAACAAGGACGTCGGTTTCGCCATTGCCCAGTGCCGCGCGTACAACGACTGGCTGTCCGAGCACGTGTCCCAGGGCGAGGGCCGCCTGTTCGGCGCGGCTCTCCTCCCTCAGCAGGACATCGAGGCCGCCGCCGCCGAGCTCCGGCGTGCGGCGAAGCTCCCTGGCATGGTGGCTGCGTTCATCCGCCCCAACCCGACGGCGGACTGGAAGCCCTTCAGTCACAGGGTTTACGACCCCATCTGGCGGGCTGCCTCCGAGACGGGGCTTCCGCTGGGCCTTCACCCGTTCCTCGACTCGCGCCTGCCGGGGGCCTGCATCGGGATGCACCTCCACCAGGTGCACGAGAAGGCACCCACGTTCATCGAGACGACCGAGAGCTCGGGGGCGGACATCGGCATCGACAACATCTACTTCAGCCAGGCGCTGTCCAACCCGTTCGACATGATCAGCTCGATGGCGTTCCTTCTCGCCGGCGGCGTCTGTGAGAGGTTCCCCGAGCTGCGGCTGATCTTCCTGGAGGCGAACGGCGGCTGGTTGGTCCCGATGCTCGAGCGCCTGGACCATCACGCCCACGTGCCGCTCTTCAGGCCCGACGTCCCCGACCTGAAGATGGACCCTTCCGAGTACTTCCGCAGGCAGTGCTGGATCAGCTTCGACGCCGACGAGTCGCTGCTTGCCGCAACAGCGGCCTCCCCCCTCGTCGGGGCCGACCGGATCGTCTGGGCGTCGGACTACCCGCACCCGGACGCCAAATTCCCGGGGACGACGGACGAGCTGTACGAGTCGATCGAGGGAATGGACGGAGGCCAGCAGCGCCAGATCGCCGGCGAGAACGCCGTGGCGCTCTACAACCTGTAGTCGCCGCCCGCCATTACCGCCTGTCGCGCCCGCCCCTCGGTGCTGCCCGTACGGGCCGGTTCCCCATGGCAACGACCCAGACCCGGGGAGCAGGCAACCTTTCGTGACGGTCGGGCGTCTGTGAGGGTGTGGGACACGCGGCGGCTCTGACGCTGGAGCTCTCAGGGGCGAGTGGAGCGGTGGCGGACGATCGACAGGGAGCGGTGGCGGACGATCGACAGGGACGGGACGAGCTGGTGGCCGCGCTCTTCGACGAGCACTACCCCGGGCTCTGCCGGTTGGCCGCCATGCTGCTCGGCGACGCCACCGGCGCCGAGGAGGCCGTGCAGGAGGCCTTCCTTCGCACGTACTCGGGATGGCGACGGATCCGCCGTCCCGATCGGGCGCAGTGGTACCTGCGGGCGGCCGTCGTGAACCAGTGCCGCTCACGGAACAGGCGGCGGATCTCCGAGGACCGGGGGAACCGGACCGCCTGGGTCGCCGAGGACCGCACGACGCCGGCTTGGGACAGCGAGCGGGCGGGTGAGGCGATGGTGGTGCTCGATGCGGTCGACGCCCTGCCGCCCCGCCAACGCGAGGCCGTGATCCTCCGCTACTACCGGGACCTCTCCGAAGCCGACGTCGCCGCGGCGCTCGGTTGTTCGATCGGGACGGTCAAGTCCCAGCTCTCCAAGGCGAGGTCGTTCCTCGGCGACCGGCTGGGCCGCCCCGAGGACGGGGTCTGATGCCGTCCCCCGAGGAGCTCGACCGGGTCCTGCGCGACGCCTTGGGAGCGGTGCCCGACACCGGGGAACCCTCCCGGGCGGCCCGGGGGCGGCTGGTCGCAGAGCTGCGCCGGCGCCGGGCCCGTCGCGCCAGGGCGATCGGCGCCGGGGTGGCAGGGGCCCTCGTCGTGGCGGGGCTCGCCGTCACGCTCGGGACGACGCTCACCGCACCCGGGGCACCGGCGCGCAGCGCAACCCCCGGGCCGGCTCACGGAGTCGAGAAACGCTCGGCCTCCGGCTCCTCCCTGTCGGCGCCCCCCGCCTTCGCCACGCCGCAAAGCGCGGCGGCAGATGGTCTACCAGCAGCACCGTGTGGCGAGCTGCGGGTCGGTTCGGGCCCGGCCACGTGCACCGGAGCCTCGGCTCGACCGGTCACCATGCGAGTCGGGCAGCGCGTCTCGTTGAAGCTGTCGGGCAACCGGGCCGTTCGATGGTCTGCTCCCGGCACCGCCCCCGGGGATGCCTTCGCGCTGAAAGGCGAGGCGTCCGCGGGCGCCGCGACACCCGGGCGCGCAGCCCCGGCACCGAGCGGTGCCGTGCTCGCGCCGGTGCCCGGAACGACCCATGTGAAGGGCGGATCGGCCAGCGCCTCGTTCGTCGCCACGCATCCGGGGGACGTGCTCCTTTACGCGGATGCCGCCGTCGGCTGCGGGACGAAGACCGGTCCGTCGATCGGTTGCAGGCCGGGCACGCGCCGGTGGAGCGTCGTGGTGATCGTGAAGAACGGTTGAGGGGAGCGGCGCGATGCGGATTCGGAACCGGGCGGGAACCAGGGGCGCGGTCGTCGTGCTGGTCCTGGTCGCCCTTTCGGTCGGCCTTTCGGTCGGCCTTTCGGTCGGCCTTTCGGGGTCTCCGACGGCGGCGGCGGACCCGCCGTCGTGCGGTGGAGGATCCCCGAAGCTGACCGTGGTGGGCACGGGCGTGGCCACCGGCACGCCGGACCTGCTGACCATCTCGGTCGACGTGAACGTGACCGGGTCGAGCGCGACGAGCGCCCTGGCAGACGACAACACCAGGACGGCCGCCGTGCTGGCGGCCTTCACCCAGGGCGGGGTGGCCGCGAGGGACCTCCAGACCACCGGCCTGTCGGTGCAGCCCGATCTCACGTTCGTCGGCGGCAACGAGGTGGTCACGGGCTACGGGGTCGACAACACGGTGGTGGCCAGGCTCCGCGACCTGTCGAAGGCCGGCGACGTCATCGACTCGGTCGCCAACGCGGCCGGGAACGCCACCAGGATCAATTCGCTCAGCTTCTCGCTCGACGACTCACGGGGAATACAGGACCAGGCGAGGAAGGATGCCGTCCGCCAGGCCGTCGCCCATGCCGGATCGATGGCGCTCGCCGCCGGGGACCACCTCGGGCCGGTCTGCTCGCTGACCGACGACTCGGCGATCTCCCCCTCCCCGCTCCCGGCGAATGCCCAGGCGGGGATGAGGGCCGCCATGGGGCTGGCTTCACCCTCGGTGCCCCTCACCGGCGGGAGCGAGCAGGCCGACGCCAGCGTCACCTTGGTGTACGCCCTCGGATCCGGCCGCGCCCGATAGGTGTGACCGGGCTCGCCATGACCCAGGAGCGGACCTGCATCGCACGGTAGAGTGCCCCCGACGTTCCGGAGGGAGCGCAGCGAAGGGGGCCCATGACGACCGGAGAGATACCCGAACTGCTCGAGCTCGACGAGACGCGGGAGCACCACTACCGGGTCCGGCATCCGAGCGAGTCGCCCGAGGCCCGTGACGTCGTGTTCGGAGGGCAGATCCTGTCCCAGATGATCATGGCCTCCGACAGAGCGGCCGGGAGTGCCAAGGACGTCAAGTCGATCCATGCCATCTTCGCCCGGGCCGGGACCTATACCGCACCGATGGACATAGAGGTGGAGTCGATGCACGCCGGGCGCACCTGGGCCAGCGATACCGTGACCGCCCGACAGGGCGATCGGATGCTGGCCCGGGCGCTCGTGCTCCTGAACATCGACGATCCTGACCTGATGCGCCACGAGATCGAGATGCCTGCCGTGCCCGGTCCCGGATCGGCCAGGCCCGAAGAGGGTTCGGTCTTCCCGGGAGCCGAGATGCGGACGGTGGACGACGCCTCAGGGCCGGAGCCCGGCGGCGTTCCGGCCCTGTACTTCTGGACCCGTTTCCCCGGTTCCTTCGAGTCGCCCGCGGTCAACCAGGCCATCCTGGCCTGGGCCACCGACGGGTTCCTGATCGGGCTCGCCATGCGCCCCCATGCCGATGTCGTCCGGATCACCGACGCGCACCGGAGCGTGTCGACCGGCGTCATCGGGCACACGATCAACTTCCACGAACGATTCGACGTGGGGCAATGGTTGCTGTTGGCGCACGAGGCGACCTACGCCGGCCGCGGCCGCATCCACGCCCGAGGGCTCGTGTTCACCGAAGAGGGCAAGCTGGTGGCGAGCTTCTCCCAGGACAGCATGGTCCGTGGCGTCGAGGAGTCGCTCGACCCTCGCCGGTCGATGTGACCCCGCGGAGCTGAGCGAACCCACCGGTCGTCACACGTCGAGCGGCGGCGCCGGAGAGCACCGGATCGACGTGTAGGCGGCCATCCGGTCCGCGTCCCCGGCATCCCGGATGGCGACCCCGAGCACCCACCCCCGGGGATCGGCGATGAGCGTCCGGGCCGTCGCCCGGGCCGGCCCCACCTTCACCCGGTTCAGGAACCGGATGTCGAGATCGGTCGCCACGACGGGCCCGGCCTCCCCGAGCGCCGATTCCGCCGCCAGCTCGGCGAGCAGGGCCATCACGCCACCCTGCACGGTCCCGTGGTGCTCATTGCGGAGGTCGGCCTGCGGGGCGAGCTCGACCGTCCCGGGGTGGAGCACCCGGGCGCCGATCCGCTCGCCCACCGGTTCGCCCAGCCGCTGGCCGGACGGGGGCGCGCCGCCGCCGACGTCGATCGACCGGTTCATGAACGTCACCAGGGAGGTGGCGAAGGGCTCGGGTTCCTCGTCCGCTGTGAGGAGGGTCTCGGCGACCAGCAGGCTCCTCCCCGCCTTGAGCACCCTCGACACCAAGCTGACCGACTTCATGGGCCGGACATGGGCGACGTGCACGCTGATGTCGGTGGTCGGGCTGACCGGCCCCGAAGGCGGCTGTCCGGCGACGACGTCGGCCAGGACGGTGAGAACCCCGATCCGGACGACCCCGGTGCCGGGAACCAGCATCTCGGGAACGATCGCCGCCCGCCCGTGGCTGGCCCCGCCGTCGGTCCAGTGCTCGAGCCCCAGCTCTTGGATGAAATGGGCCCTATGGGAGCCGTCGGCGGGCATGCCGTACCGTACCCGGTTGCCCCGGTTCACGAGATCGGCGTGAGCGATACCTGCACGACGTCGCCGACCACCCGGGCCTCGTACACCGGCAGGGTTCCGGTCCAGCCGTCCTGAGACGGCAGGACGCACTTGCCGGTCACGACGTCGAACGTGCTGCCGTGCTCGGGGCACCGGATCAACCGGCCACGCAGGAGCGAGAGCCCGCCGAGCTGGGTGCTCTGGTGGGGGCACTCGTTGGAGAACGCGCAGAACCGGCCATCGACGTTGGCGACCGCGACCGGCCGGCCGGCCACCTCGACGGTGGCGGTCTCACCCGGGGCGATCCAGTCGGTCGGCATGGCATCGTGATAGTCGCTCACGGCCCGACCCTACGACCCCGGGGCCCCTACCCGCCCCCGCCGGCCCATGTAACATCTATGCGGACACATTGGAAGCGTCGACCAGGCGCCGAAAGGGGGAGGTTCCGGGTGAGCGAAGGCCAGGAGTTCATATCGTTCACGGAGCGGCACCTGCCGTACGAGACGTTCGATGCCGACAACCACATGTACGAGAACCGGGATGCACTGACGAAATTCATCCCGAAGGAGTACGAGGGGATCATCAAGTACGTCGAGGTGAACGGCCGCACCAAGGTCGCGATCAGGGACATGATCAGCGACTACATCCCCAACCCGACCTTCGGCAGGGTGGCCGTGCCCGGTGGCTTCGGCCAGGACGTGACGAAGGGCGGCGACGGCTCGTTCAAGGCGGGCGGCGTCACCGGCGTCCGCGTGCAGGCCATGCCGGGCCTCGACGCCTTCTTCGACCCCGAGCCGCGCCTCGAGCTGATGAAGAGCATGGGAATCGATCGCACGATCCTCTGGCCGACGCTCGCCAGCGTCGTCGAGGAGCGGGTCGCCGATGATCCCGACGCGGCCTGTGTGATCATCCACGCGCTGAACGAGTGGATGCACGAGCACTGGGGCTACGTGTACGCCGACGCCATCTTCGCGACGCCGATCATCACGCTCGCCCGGCTCGACAAGGCGTTGGAGGAGCTCGAGACCATCCACGATCGGGGCGCCCGCATCTTCCTCGTGCGCGTCGCCCCCGTGCCGACGTGGAAGGGCCGCCGGTCCTTCGCCCTCCCCGAGTTCGACCCGTTCTGGGAGCGGGTGCAAGAGCTCGACCTCGTCGTGGGGATGCACTCGGGCGACCCGGGCTACACCCGCTACACCAACGAATGGGAAGGGCTCGGCAACCGGGAGTTCAGGGCCTTCAGCGGCAACGGCTCCCCGGGGTTCCTGGCTCTCGCCTCCGAGAAGAGCCCACTGATCGACGCCGTGGCCTCCATCATCGGCCACGGCCTGACCACCCGCTTCCCCAAGCTGAAGTTCTTCCCGGTGGAGTACCCGAGCTCGTGGATCCGGCCGTTCGTGACCAAGCTCCGCCGGACCTACGACGCGTCGCCCCTCCTCTTCGACGAGGACCCGTTCGAGGTCTTCGCCCGCAACATCTGGGTCCACGCGTTTCACGAGCCGGACCCCAAGGGCCTCATCGACATCGGCATCCCGGTCGACCACATCATGTTCGGGTCGGACTTCCCCCACCCCGAGGGCATGGCCGACCCCCTGGCCTACTCCGAGATCGTGAAGGACCTGCCCGAGGAACAGCAGGCCCTCATCATGGGCGGCTCCATCGCGAAGATCATGAAGGTCGGTCAGTACGCCGCCTAGCCCGCCGTCCTCCTCGGACGAATCTCCCTGTGAGCCGGCACTTCGATAGGACGGGAGGTCAATGCGCTTCGATCTGACCGAGGAACAGGCTTTCTTCTCCGAGACCACACGCAAGTTCATACAGAGCCGGGGCGCCCTCACCGCTACCCGGGATCGGTGGGAAAGGCCGGAGGGCTTCGACCTCCCCTACTGGCGCGAGGCCGCCGAGCTCGGTTGGGCCGCCGCGTTCGTCCCCGAGGATCTCGGCGGAGGCAGCGTGTCGGGGCGTCCGGTCCAGGACGCGGCGATCGTCGCCGAGGAGATGGGCCGAATGGTCGCTCCCGGACCGTTCCTCGCCGTCAACGTGGTTGCCGCGGCCATCGCCGAGCAGGGCACCGCGGCGCAGCGGGCGGAATGGCTGCCGGGCATCGTGTCGGGCGAGATGGTCGGTTCCTGGGCGGTGGAGGAAGACGGGGCGACGTGGTCGGGTACCCTCCCGACCGTGTCGGCCACCGCGGAGGTCGAACGGGGCGAACTGGTCCTGAACGGCGCCAAGGCCTACGTGGAGGCGGCCGGACAGGCCGATCTTTTCCTCGTCACGGCTCGCACGGGCGGTGCGCTCAGCCAGTTGCTCCTGCCCGCAGACACCCCGGGGCTGACGGTGACCCCGGGGCGCAGCATCGACCTCTCCCGCCGGTTCGGGCGGCTCCACCTCGATGGCGTGCGTTTGCCGGCCTCGGCGGTCCTCGGTACCCCCGGTGAGGGCACCGGGGCGGTGGAACGACAGCTTCAGATCGCGCTCGCCCTTCAGTGCGCGGAGACCGTCGGCGCCGCGCAGCAGGCGTTTGAGGTCACCATCGACTACGCGCGCGACCGCTTCGCCTTCGGACGCCCCATCGCCTCGTTTCAGGCGCTGAAGCATCGGATCGCCGACATGCTCCAGTGGATCGAATTCGGCAAGGCCATCTCGGAGGCCGCCGCCGAAGCGGTCGACGAGGGGAGCGAGGACGCGGCCCGACTGGTCAGCGTGGCCAAGGCGTACGTCGGCGATCGGTGCCTCGACGTCGTCGACGAATGCGTTCAGATCAGCGGCGGGATCGGGGTCACCTGGGAACACGACGTGCACCTCTACTCCCGGAGGATCGCCCTCAACAGGGCGCTCTTCGGGAGTCCCGAACAGCACAAGGAACGCCTGTGCCAACTTCTCGAACGCTGAGGTGAGCCCCGTGGGCGAAGCGACCGAATCGCTCGACTCGTTCCGGGACCGCGCCCGAGCTTGGATCGACGGGAACCTCCCGAGGGCCGGCGATCCCGCGCCCATCGACGACCGGACCATCCAGAACGCGCTCTTCGATGCCGGGTTCGCGGGCATCGCGTTCCCCCGGCGGTACGGAGGTGCCGGCCTCACCTTCGAGCACCAGAAGGTGTTCTTCGCTCTGACGGCGGGGTATCGGACCCCGACCGGGTACGGCGTATCGATCGGGATGCTCGGCGCCACCCTTCTCGACCACGGTTCCGACGAGTCGAAGCAGGAACACCTGCCCCGCATCCTGCGGGGTGACGAGCTGTGGATCCAGCTCCTGTCGGAACCCAGCGGCGGGTCGGACATGGCGGGTGCCCTGACCCGGCTCACCCGCGACGGCGACACGTACGTCCTGAACGGCTCCAAGATGTGGAGCTCGGGAGCGTTGCGTTCCGACTACGGGATGTGCCTGGCCCGAACGGACTGGGACGCGCCGAAGCACCGGGGGCTGTCGATGATCGCCGTCCCGCTCAAGGGGACGCCCGGCCTCACCATCGACGCCATCCGCCAGGTCACCGGCGCGCCGGCGGAGTTCTGCCTTGAGTTCTTCGACGACGTCGTCCTGCCGGCCGGCAACCTGATCGGCAGGGAGAACGAGGGATGGGCGGTGGCCCAGACCTTGCTGTTCCACGAGCGGAACGCCACCGCCGGGATCGCCCATGGTTACGGCCTGATGGTCGAAGGGTCGGCCGGCCGAGACGATTTCGAGTACCAGGCGCGAGGTGCCCGCCACCGGGGCCTCGGAGCCGATCCGGTCCTACGGCAGGCGATCGCCACGTCCTACGTCGAGCAGACGGTGGCGCGCTGTGCCGGCTCGAGGGTGATGACCGGCATGCGGACAGGCGCGCTGCAAGGGCAATGGGGCTCGCTCCTCAAGCTGCACCTCGGGTCCAACTCCCCTCAGAGTGCCAAGAGGGCGTTGGCCGCTTGGGGTCCCGACGGCGTCATCTGGGACGGCAACGACGCGATCGCGGGGAACGCCGGGGAGCTGTTCCTCGGCTCCCGGGGCATCTCGATCGCAGGAGGCTCCAACGAGATGCAACGCAACATCGTGACCGAACGCCTGATGGGGCTGCCCCGCGAACCAGCGTTCGACCGCGACCTCCCCTTCAACGAGGTTCAGCGAAACCGAGGCAGGTTTCAGGCTGCTCCGGAGCGCCGGGACTGAGCTGTCGCCTCACGCGCGCGCTGCTGCTCCTGCCGGGAGGGTTCATCCCTCTTCGTAAATGCTGAGCACGGTGGGCGACGTCGCGAGAAGGACGATGCCGGCACAGGCGATGGCCGCAGCGAACATCTCGACGGCGAAGAGGCCACCGACCCGAACCTGTTCGCCGAGCACGGTGTCCCCGATCACCACCGCCACCAGCGGCTCGAGCACCCCGACGAAGGGCATCGAGTACGCGAGCGGACCGGCCTGGTAGGCGCTCTGGGACACGACCAGGGCGACGATCCCGACCGTGATCGCCAGGTAGAGCTGCCAGTGCAGGAAGGCGCGGGCCACGTCAACGGACAGGAAGTAGGTCGTCGCCTTGGTGAGCACGGCGAGCACTCCGAAGGAGAGGCCGGCCGCGGCACCGAGGAACATCGCCCGCCGCGGGCCCCTGCTCCTTGCTCCGAGGCCCACGGCCGCGCTTGCGACGACACCGACCGGGACCAGCGAAAGCAGCCAATCGGATCCTTGCGGGTTGGGATTGCCCTCGCTCGGTGAAGCCACGACGAGGAAGATCGAGATGCCGCTGACGACCCCGACGATACCGACCCACTCGCGCCGCCCGGCGCGGCGATGCCGCCGCCAGATCCCCAGCGGGATGGCGAACGCCAACTCGGTGACGACGATCGGTTGGATCAGGGCGACCGGCCCGTAGGCGAGGGCCAGGGCCTGAAGCCCGAAGCCGCAGAGAAGGAAACCCACCCCTGCGAGCCACTTGGGCCGCCGGGCCAGCTCGGCCAGCAGTCCGAGGGAGAGGGACTTGTCGGCGGAGACCGATCGCGTCGACTCCTGCTGGAGCACTGCTGCGAGAGCGAAGCTCACGGCGGCTCCCAGGGCGGCCAGGATCGCGGGACCGAACGTCACGAGCGCCGGCTTCGCCACCACCGTGGCACTCGTCGTCCCAGCTCGACGAGGCCGCTCACGACGAGGGCGACGCCGAGAGCGAGCAGGAGGCCCACCCACGGCCTGTCCTCGAACGCCTTGCCACCGAGCCGACCGAGGAAGAAGGCGTAACTCGCCCAGATCATCGCGGCGACGGCGGTGGCGAGGACGAAGCGGCGCCGCCCGTATCCCGTGACGCCACAGGTGAGCGTGACCGCGGTCCGGCCACCGGGGATGAACCGGCACACGACGATGAGCCGGGCACCGTAGCGCTCCAGCGTCCGCTCCGCCCAGGCCCGCCGATGAGCTCCTCGCTCGCCGGTGAAGAAGCGGCGGCTTACCCACGGGCTGAAGTGCCGTCCGATCAGATAGCTGACGTTGTCGCCCGCGAAGGCGCCCGCCGCGGCCAGGATCAAGAGGACGGCGATCCGTGGGTCGGCGCTGCCGGCGGTGGCCACGCCGAGGGCGATCACCGCCGTCTCGCTCGGCACCACGGGGAAGACGGCGTCGAGCGCGGGGATGACCAGTGCGACGATATAGGAGATCGGCGAGCCGACGTCGAGGTCCGAGATGCTGATCATCTCGACGACCCTTCGGCTCCCGTCGATGCCATCCCTCAGCTGGGGCCCAGGTTGAGTTGCACGCGAGGAGGCTACCTGCAGCGCCCGTCGACCCCCTTGGCAGGGTGACCCGGTCGATCGGTCCCCGGAGGCGAGTCGGTAGCCGCCAAGCCCGAACGGGGATCCTCCTCGCCACCATCGGCGGTTTCGTATCATTCACCGTGGTGGCCCCGGGGAACGAAGCGAGAGAGGGGCCGCTCGACCAGGTCGGCCGCCCCTCCCGGGTCCGCCGCCGCCAGCTCAGGGCGCGTCGCCGTCGCGCCCTGCTGCTGGCGGTGACGCTCGTGGTGGCCGCCGGCGCCGTGGTCCTCGCCCGAGGCGTGAGCCACGCCCGTCGACCGGCGGAGGCGGCCGCGGCTCAGGGCGCCACCTCCCCGGCTCCCAGGCCGGCGACCACGACGACGCTCCCTCCTCCCTACCAGCCGCCCCCCGTCACCCCCCTCCTCTCGCCGGCTCTCGCCGGTGAAGGCCAGTGGGTGCCCGCGGATACCTGGGACCAGGGACCCGCCTCCGTCATGACGACGACGTTCCGCCCCGACCCGTCCGCTCCGAACGTCGTCGCCTATGCCGCTTGGATCCGGACGACGACCACCCAGCTGGCGCTCTACCCGGGCTACGAGGGACCGGGGCCGTCCGCTCTCGACCGCGGCCCCGAAATGGTGCCCCAGTCGGCATGGCCGAACCTGCTCGCCGCCTTCAACTCGGGATTTTACGAGGCGGACGCCGCGGCCGGCTTCTTCGTCCACGGGACCCTCTACTTCCCGATGGTGAACGGGATGGCCACCGTCGTCGCCAGAACCGACGGGCAGGTCGATATCGTCGACTGGGAAGGCGGCCCGACCCCCGGCCCCGACGTCGTGCTCGCCCGCCAGAACCTGCCGCTCCTGGTTGACGGCGGTGCGGTCACGCCCGCTGCCTCGGCGCCGCAGTGGGGCCCCACCCTCGGGGGCGTCCCCGCCGTCTGGCGGAGCGGCCTCGGGATCGACGCCCAGGGCAATCTCGTGTACGTCGCCGCCCCCGCACAGACCGCCCTCAGCCTTGCCCGCGTGCTGGTCGACGTCGGCGCCGTGCGGGGAATGGAGCTCGACATCAACCCCGAATGGCCGATCTTCACCACCTACGGCGGCCCGGGCGCGGTCTCCCCGTCCCTCTTCGTGCCGAACCCCAACCAGGTCCCCAACCGCTTCCTCTACTCGAGCACCAAGGACTTCTTCGCCGTCTTCGTCCGGCAGCCCGGAGTGACGGAGCAGCCGTGGTAGGAGACCGACGGTGACGTCGCCCTCGCGTCGGGCCCGCCACGGGCGCGCCGATCCCCGGCGGACCCGACGGCGGTGGACCGGTTCCGCCCTGACCGCCCTCCTCGCGCTGGCCCTCGGGGGCACGGCCACGACCCTGGCCCTTGTCGGCGGGCGTCACGACGCCCGCTCCGCGGGGCCACCTTCGGCGCGCACCGGAGCGTTCACGAGCCCGACGGCCACGACCGTGCCCGTCACCACCTCACCGACGGCACCACCTCTCAACGCGGTCACGATCGCCGCCGTCGGCGACACCGAGCTCGGGAACACGCCCGATCTGCCGTCGGACCCGTCCACCTATCTCGGTTCCGTGGACAGCGCGCTGCACGCCGAGGTCGTCTTCGGCAACCTCGAGGGGACGCTCACGGACTCCACCGCGTCGAAGTGCGGAGCCGTGCCGACCGACTGCTACTCCTTCCGGACCCCCCCGGCCTACGCCTCGATCCTCCGCCAGGACGGCTTCACGGTGTTGAACAGCGCCAACAACCACTCCCACGATTTCGGCGCGCAGGGCGTGGCCGACACCACCGCGGCCCTCGGGTCCGCCGGCATCGTCCAGGCCGGCCTAGCCGGCCGGATCGGCGTGGTCACGGACGGATCGACCACGGTGGCCTTCGTCGGCTTCGCCCCGTACCCCGACGTGAACAACCTGCTCGACCTGGCGACAGCCAGCCAGTTGATCGCCCGGGCCCGCACCGAGGCCGACCTCGTGATCGTCTACATGCACGCCGGGGCGGAGGGGATCGGGGCCGCCCACGTGACCGGTCGCGAGGAGACGTACGTCGGCGAGGATCGCGGTAACGCCGAGGCCTTCGCCCACGCCGCCATCGATGCCGGAGCAGACCTGGTCCTCGCCAGCGGCCCCCACGTGCTGCGAGGCATGGAGTTCTACCAGGGACACCTGATCGCCTACAGCCTCGGCGACTTCGCCGGCTACGGCAACTTCGCGACCAGTGGCCAGCTCGGCCTGTCAGGGATCCTGCGAGTCACCCTCGGCCGGGACGGGACGTTCGAGAGCGGCCGGTTCGTCTCGCTCGCCCTCACCGGAGCGGGCGCGCCCTCTCTCGACCCGTCGGGGGCGGCGGCGCGCTTCGTCGAGCAGCTCTCCGCCGAGGATTTCGGCCCGGCGGCGGCCGTCATCGGCCCCACCGGCCAGATCTCGCCGCCACCTGGCGGCTAGCTCGGAGCTCGGTCAACAACCGCCGGCCGGTCCCGGAACTCCCGGGCCCGTCGCCGGTTGATCGACCGCGCCGACGTCGGCGGGTCTCGGATTCGGGCCCAGGTGGACCACGTACCAGGTCCCGCGCCACGAGATGAGGGATGCCACGGCGAACGACTGAACGGTCGCGCCCTCGGTGTAGACGAGGCGGATGCCCGGCAGATGCCAGTAGCCGATGGAGTTCTCGCAGGCGCCCGGCGGGACCCAGGTCGCGTCGCCGGCGGCGACCCCCACGCTGATCAACCGGGCCGCTCCCACACCCACGCCCAGCTCCTGGTGGTACGTCGCGATGTCGAGGCGGTAGAAGGCGACCAGCCGGTCGCTGTAGTCGGACGCCGGATCAGCCAACAGTCCGGCCTTCATGGAGACGTACGCGCTCCGGGGAAAGAAGAGCGGGAGGCCCTCGTCGGGTGAGCCGTCCACGATCGCCCGCCAGAGCTCCTGCATCCGCTCCTGTAGCGGCGCCCCGTCCGACGGCTGGTCGGACGTCTGTGGCAGCTTCCCGGGATCGATCGTCGTGGTCATGGTCGTGGTCGAGGTCGTGGTCGATGCGGTCACAGAGGTCGGGCTCGTGGACGGGGCGAACGAGCGGCCGGGGGCGCCCCGGTTGCATCCCGCCGCCACGACGGCAACCATGAGCAGGGCGGCGATGGTCCGCGCCACCGGTCGGTGGTCCCGAGGTTCGAGGTCGGTCACCCCGAGAGCGCCGATGCCGCGCCGTCCCGATCCCAGCTCCCGCCCGCCCCTCATCACTCCACGTGGCGCAGGTCCGGTCCCGTATAGGTCGGCAGGACCGAGGGTGGCATCGGACCTTTGAGCCTGGACGGGCCGGTCGTCTCCTCCCACGCGTGGGCGAGGATGCCCACGCTCCGGCTGAGGACGAAAAGCCCCCGCCCGAGCGGGGGTTCCAAGCCCAGCTCGCAGAAGACCACGGCCGTCGCCCCGTCGATGTTCATCGGCACCGGACGCCCCACGATCTCTGCCACCTCACGCTCGACGGCGAGGGCCACACCGACGAAGCGGCCACCCACCACGTCATCCGCCGCGGCCGAGCGGACGGCATCGAGCAGGGGTGCGACCCGCGGGTCGACCGGGTGGAACCGGTGCCCGAAGCCCGGAACGAAAGGGTCGCGCCGGCGTGCCTCGGCCACGGCCCCGCTCGTGGCCGAGGCGAGCGTGGCACCGCCGTCGACCGCTCCGGCCACCTGCAGGTACAGCTCCATGCACTGCTGGCCGGCGCCACCGTGGACGTCACCCAGCATGTTGACCCCGGTGGCGATCGCGCTGTTCAGCCCCACACCGGTCGTGGCGGCCATGCGGGCGGACGCGATCGACGGCGCCTGGGGCCCGTGGTCGACCGACGCCACCAACGCCGCCTCGAGCAGGCTCGCCTGACCCGCCGAAGGCAGCTCACCAACGATCAGCAGCCAGATCACCTCCGCAAGGCCGATGTTCCCGATCAGCTCCTCCACCGGGTAGCCCCGGAAGCGGATCACGCCCGGGCGGATCTCGGCGATCGACGTGGCCCACCAGTCGGCACCCTCGGGCCACGGCACCCCCTCGAGCCCGCTCACAGCACGCCCTCGGAGCGCAGCCGCGAGATCTCGGCGGACGAGCGGCCGAGCCGGGCCAGCTCGTGATCGACATCGGCGCCGAGCACCGGCGGTGCGGTGCTCGGGCGAGCTGCCCGGCCGTCGACATGAAAGCCGGCGGTGACCACCCGGAGAGGGCGGTCCGTGCCGGGGACCGTGCCGACCTCGGCGACCAGCTGACGGTGCTCGAGCTGGTCGAGCTCCACCACCTCGGGGATCGACAGAACCCGGGCGGCAGGCACCCCCAACGGGTTCAGGAGCACCTCCCACTCCGTCGCCGGGCGGGCAGCAAGCGCCGCTGTCAACTCGGCATTGAGGGCCGGCCGGTTGACCAGCCTGTCGGCCCGTTCCGCAAAGCGGACGTCGATAGCCAGGTCGGGACGGCCCACGGCATCGCACAGGGCGACAAATTGGCCCTGCTGATTGGCGGCGATGTTGAGGAGACCGTCGGCCGTCGCGAACGCGCCGGAGGGGCTGGCCGTGAAATTGTCGTTGCCCATGCGTTCGAGCTCCTGGCCACCGATGAGCCAGTTGGAAACCGCCCACCCGAGACCGGCCACGGCGCTGTCGAGCATCGAGACGTCCAGATGGGCGCCCTCGCCGGTGGCCGCCCGGCGCACGAGGGCCGCGGTGATGGCGAAGGCCGCCGTCATGCCCCCCAGGGTGTCGCAGATCGGGAACCCGGCCCGCGTCGGCCCGCCGCCTCGCTGCCCGGTGACGTCCATCACCCCGGAGAGCCCCTGCACGATCTGGTCGTAGGCCGGGCGGTCCGCCATTGGCCCGTCGGCCCCGAAGCCCGAGATGGCGCAGTACACGAGCCCCGCGTTGCGCGAGCGGAGCTCGTCCCATCCGAACCCCAGCGACGCGAGCACCCCGGGTCGGAAGTTCTCGACGAGGACGTCGGCGTCCTCGGCCAGCTCGGCCAGGATCGCCTTGCCCCGCTCGTCCTTCAGGTTGAGGGTGAGCGAGCGCTTGCCGGCGTTCTGGGCGAGGAAGCTCGACCCGGTGCCCCGGTGGTTGAGCGCGGGATCCGCTCCCAGCTGACGGGCGAGATCACCCGAAACGGGCATCTCGACCTTCAGCACGTCGGCGCCCTGCAGGGCCAGCTGATAGGTGCAGAACGGCCCAGCCAGGACGTTGGTCAGGTCGAGGACCTGCACACCGGAGAGCAGGCGGGTCGGCGAGCGCATCACGCTCGGATCGTAGGCGCCGTGAAGTCCCGGGAGGTGACCCTGGTGCTCCGGCCGGGGCAGAGGCTGGCGGATCGTCACCTCGGCGAACGGGCGGCCCGCCGAGGGAACCCTCGGGTCCCGTCGGACCGGCCCACCGCCTCGCAGTGGCCGGCGAACACCGCCTACCGCTCGACCCCGGGGTCGTGGGCCGTTCGGGTCACGAGAGGGATGCCGAGGGCGATCAGGTTCGCGGCCACCGACAACGGGATCGGACAGGTCACCGGCACCCGGAAGCCGACCCCGACCGCTTCGGCCCGCACCTGCTCGTGGTCCACGAGCAGGCGGACCCAGTCGACCCGACGCAACCCAGCTTGGCCTGCACGTTCCGATCGCGCCACTGCCTCTCACCCCCCCCGTCGGAGCGGTGGCCGCCACGACGGATCTCTGATCAGATTTTAGGTGGGGCTAATCTTTGCGTCAAGGGGTTCCGACGAAGTCGTGCACCGACATTGCGCAGCCACTGAAAGGCCGTCCTGCATCGAGGTCGCCCCGGGTACCGGCCGACGACAGGGGCTCCACCCGGTCCCCGGGGAGCGGGACAGGGCCGGGTCGGAGGCGGCGATCGACGCTGCTCGATCGAGCCGTTACGATCCCCCGACTGGGGAGCGCACAAAGTCGCCGCTCCGCAGCGCATGGCTCGCGCACGAGACGGAGGACGGCAGTGACCACACTCGACGGCAAGGTTGCGTTCATCACCGGAGCGGCGCGAGGGCAGGGCCGCTCGCACGCCGTGCGCCTCGCGAGCGAGGGGGCGGACATCGTGGCGATCGACATCTGCCACGACATCGAGACGATGAACTATCCGAACGCCACGCCCGAGGATCTCGCCGAGACCGCACGCCTGGTGACCGAGCAGGGCCGACGCATCGTCACCCTTCAGGTGGACGTCCGGGACGCGGCGGCGGTCTCGCGGGCCGTCGACACCGCATGGGAGGAGTTCGGGCGGATCGACATCGTCCTGGCCAATGCCGGCATCGTGGTTCTCGGGGACTCGAGCGCCGATCCCGCCCAGATCTGGCAGGACATCCTGTCCACAAATCTGTCGGGCGCCTGGTACGCCGTCAGTGCGGCCATCCCGAAGATCATCGAGGGGGGACGCGGCGGCGTCATCATCCTGACCGGCTCGACCGCCGGGGTCCGGCCCACTCCGAGCACTGATCCAAGCGGTGCTGCCTACACCGCGTCGAAGTTCGGTCTGGTGGGCATTGGCAAGCAACTGGCGTCCGCCCTCGCCGAGCATTCCATCCGCGTCAACGTCATCCACCCCACCGGGGTGGCGTCGGGCATGACCATGAACGAAGCGATGGCGCGCCTCATGGAAGAGGCCGCCGCCGGCGGCGCCAACACCATCTCGGCCATGCAGAACGCGATGCCCGTCGACATCCTCCAGCCGGAGGACATCTCGGACACCGTCTCGTTCCTGGTCTCGGACAAGGCGAAGTGGATCACCGGCGTCTCCCTCCCCGTCGACGCAGGCTTCTCGGTCCGGTAGGGACCGGCGACCGACCGGTCCGCAGCGACCGACGAATCCTCGCGGTGGTCGATCACCGCTCTTCGAACCTCGGCTCCCGATGCTCCCTCGCCGCCAGCAGGCCCTCCGCCTGGTCGGCGGTGCTCCGCAGGGCGCATTGCTCCACCCACTCCTTCGCCGTCGCCCTCCGCAACCCGTCGGCAAGATCGCCACGCAAGGTTCGGCGGATGGAGCGAACGGCCAGCGGCGCGGCCGAGGCGATCTCCGCTGCCAACGAGTGGGCTTCGGCGCGCAAAGACCCTTGGGGAACGAGTCGGTCGAGCAGTCCCATGGCGAAGGCGGCTCCACCGTCGACCCGCCGGCCGGTATAGAGCAGCTCCTGCGCCCGCTGCTGCCCCGCAACTGCGGGCAGCGTGATCGTGAGCCCGAACCCGTGGTGCATGCCCAGGCGGGCGAAGTTCGCGGCCATCCGAGTCTCGGGGGAACCCACGCGGAAGTCGCACAACAGGGCGAGGGCCAGGCCCCCGCCGATGGCTCCTCCCTGCACCGCTGCGACGACCGGTTTCGTCGCTTCGCAGATCCGGGCCCCCTCGTCGTATATCGGGTTGGAGGCGGGCGGGGCCGCACCGTCGATCACGGCCTGGCGGCGGCTGACGACGTCCACCCCGGCACAGAAGTGCCGACCTGCGGCCGCGAGCACGACGGCCCGGCAGCGCCGATCCCCGTCGAGCTCGAGCAGCGTGTCTGCCAAGCGGCGGGTCAGATCGGCGTCGAGCAGGTTGTTGGGCGGGCGGCGGAGCTCGACCGTGGCGACGAAGTCGCCCCCGACGTCGACACCGATCCCCTGGCGATCGCCATTGTCGTCGCTCATGCCCGGTGGGGTCCGTTCCGTCCCTACCGGGGGTACTTCACGGTGTCGACGCCGCTCATCTGGCGCAGGACCAGGTAGTCGGGACCCTTGAGTGCCGTCCGTTCCCAGGGACCGAATCCCTGGACGGTACCCGCCCCGCCGAGGGCGGCGGGTACCTGATGGATGCGCTGGAGTCCCTCCGTCACGCCCTCGGGGGTGTGGACGGTGGCGTACCGGAGGCCGAGCACTGCCAAGGTGGCCATGTCGTACATGCCGCCGAAGATCGGTTGGAACGGACGGGTGCCGTGACGCGCCTCGTACCCGTCGAGCGCGGCGCGCAGGGTCTCGTTCTCCTCATCGACCTGGTCGACGTACACCCAGCCGCTCATCTCGCGGCGCTCCTGGGGAGACTTGGAATAGAAGTGCATGCCCGCAGTGGTCGTGAACCTGGGCGGATCCCAGCCGGCCGCGGTCAACGCCCTCGACAGGTGGAGCAGCACGGCGCCGAAACCCAGGTACACCAGAGCGTCGGGCTCTCGGTCGGCCACCTGCCGCAGCTCGTCACCGAGATCACCGGCCACCGGCGAGCACTTCAGGTCGGAGACCACGGCCAACCCGCCACGCTCGCACTGCTCTTCGAAGAACTCGAAGTACTCCTGCCCGATCGGAGAGCGGTCGCGGATGACGCCGACCGTGCGCAGGCCCCGGCGCTCGATCGCCCGGGCGATGAGGGGTCCGTCGCCGTGCAGCGCACCGATCTGGTACTGGAACCCGTACCTTCCTCGCGATCGCGTCGTCCCGGGGAAGTTGATCGTCGGCACCCCACGCGATTCGAACAGGGGCACGACGGCCATGCAGTTGTCCGTGATACCGGGGCCGATGATCACGAGCACTCCCTCGTCGGCCAGAGCGGTCCACGCGTCCATGACCGCCTTGGCCGTTCCCTGCGGCAACCCGCGGCCCGAACGAACGACGAGCTCGATGGGCCGGTCCACCTCGCCGGCCGCCAACGCCTCGTCGAACCGGAACCGGATCACGTTCCCGATGCCGTCCTCAAAGGCGGCGGAGTCGGGCATCAGGCCCTCGTGCAGGAAACCGACCTTAAACGGCTCGACACCGTCGCTCACGGGACGCACCTCGCCTCTCGGACCACAAGCCTCCGGTCGTGTCTACCACAGCCGCGGCGACGAGCCACGGAGGCGGCGCCGTCCACGAACGGAAACCGGACTGTCAGTTGACTCCCCGGCTCTGCCCTGCCCAATAGGGGGCCCGCAGCTCCCTCTTGAGGACCTTGCCGGTCGGGTTCCGTGGGAGGGCGTCGACGAAGTCCACCGACGTGGGGCACTTGTAGTGTGCGAGACGCTCCCGGGCGAAGCCGATGACCGCGCCCGAGTCGGCGGGGGCCCCCGCACGCAGGACGACGACGGCCTTGACGGTCTCGCCCCACCGGTCGTCAGGGACGCCGATGACGGCGACGTCGGCCACGTCGGGATGGGCGGCCAGCACGTTCTCGACCTCCGCCGGGTACACGTTCTCCGCTCCCGAGACGATCATGTCCTTGATCCGGTCGGTGAGGAACAGGTAGCCATCGACGTCGAGGTAGCCGCCGTCACCGGTCCGGAGCCAGCCGTCCGAGGTGATGGTCGCATCGGTGGCGTCGGGGTTCCGCCAGTAGCCGGCCATGTTCTGACCCGAGCGGGTCCACACCTCCCCGACGGTCCCGCTGGGGAGGTCGCGGCCCGTGGCAGGATCCACTACCCGCACTTCCACCCACGGGAACGGTCGCCCCGCGGAACGCAACAGGTGGCCGCGTGGCCCTCCGGGATCGTGGTCCGCGGCGTTCAGCTGGGCGATCGCCCCGGTGGTCTCGGTCATGCCGTAAAGCTGCTCGAGATGGGGACCGAAGGTGTCGAGCGCCCGCGTCAGGAGCGACTCGCTGATCGGCGACGCCCCGTAGTAGAGGCTTCGCAGCGTGACGAAATCCGCCCGGGTGGTCCCTCGGACTTCGAGCATCGCCTGGATCAGGGCGGGGACCACGAACCCGTGGGTGACCCCCTCCTCCCGGAAGCCGGTGACCAGCCCGGCGGGGTCGAGCTCACGGAAGACGACCGTCGTGCCGCCACCCGCGAAGCCGTTTATCGCCCAGCCACAGCCCCCGATGTGGAACAGCGGAGAGGTCACGGCATTGACCGCCGTGGCATCGACACCCCAACGGTCCCGAGCCCCGTCGATCAGCGCCTGCAGGTTGGCGTTGGTGAGCATGACCCCCTTCGGACGCCCGGTGGTGCCCGACGTGTAGAGCTGCAGCGCTACGTCGTCGCCATCGGAGACGAGGCCGGGGTCCCTGTCGGGATGGGGTTCCGACCATTCCCGCAGGGCCACCCCGGCCCGGTCGCCGATCGACACCAGGGCCAGGCCCGACGCCGACGCCGCCAGCGCCGGCCGGTGGGCGTCGAACTCCTCACCCAGGAAGAGGATCCGGGACGCGGCGTCGTCGACCAGCTCGAGGACCTCGCGGGTTGCCGACCGCCAGTTCAAGGGGGTGTAGACGGCCCCGATCTTGAGGACCCCGAAGAGGATGACGATCAGATCGATGCCGTTGCGATCGAGGAGCACCACCCGGTCACCCCGGCCCACCCCTGTCGCCAGCAGGGCCTGGGCCACGCGATTGGACCGGTGGTCGAGCTCCTCCCAGGTGAGGGAGGTCTCCCCGCTGCGCACCGCGACGCATCCGCCTCTGGCCTCGGCGTGCCCACGGACCACCCCGGCAATCGTCCATCGCTCCCCCACTGCGTGCAGGGTAGAGCAGCGCCGGGCTCGGCGCCGCTCGCCGCACCGGGTGACCGACCGCCACCCGGGAGGTGACCCGACCCCTCCACCGCGAGGGTGAGGGTACCCGCCCTCAGGACTCCTCCGCCCCCTCGACGTTCTCGATCGGCCCGGCAGCAGCGTCACGTCTCGCGATGATGTGCACGTCGATCCCGGCGGCGGCGGCCAAGCGCGAGATCTTCCGCACGACGGAGCCGCCACCTCTCAGCTCCTGCCACCGGCTACGGCCACTCGAGCCGACCACGATCTGGGTGATCTGGCGGGCGCGGGCGTACTCGATGAGCGCGTGGGCCGGGTCGTCGGCCAGGATCTCGCTCCAGTCGGCTCCGAGGTCGGAGGCGAGCTGACGGAGGTCGGCCAGTTGGCGATCCTGCGATCGGCGAGCACCATCGCCGGCGACGATGTGCAGGACATGAAGGTCGGCCTTGATCCGGGCCGCCATCCTCGCGGCCCGACGAACGATGGCGTCGGTGCCCGGTGCGGTCGTGACGCCCACCAGGATGCGCTCGCTGGTCTCCCACAGACGCTTGGTCTGGTGTCGCAGGAGGTGATCGAGCAGCTCTCCCTCCGTCTCGTCGGCAAGGAAGCGCAACGCCAGCTCCCGCAACGCGATCAAGTTGTCGATGCGGAAGAAGTTGCCCAGCGCCTGGGGAACCTTTGCCGGCGGGTAGATGTTGCCATGGAGCATCCGGCGTCGGAGCTGCTCGGGCGACGAATCGACGAGCTCGATCTGGTCGGCCTTTCGGAGCACCCAGTCCGGCACCCGCTCGCGGATCGGTACGCCGGTGATCTGCTCCACCGCGTCGGCGATGCTCTCGAGATGCTGGATGTTGACGGTCGTGACCACGTCGATCCCGGCGCTCAGGAGCTCCATGACATCCTGCCAGCGCTTCTCGTTGCCCGAGCCCGGGACGTTGGTATGGGCGAGCTCGTCGACGAGCGCGACGCTCGGATGGCGCTCGAGCACGGCACCGAGGTCCATCTCCTCGAAGCGTGCTCCCCGGTGGTGGACGGAGCGTCTCGGGATCACCTCGAGGTCATCGATCAACTCCTCGGTGAGCGGGCGTCCGTGGCACTCCACGAACCCGATGGCCACGTCGGTGCCCCGCTGATGGCGACGATGACCCTCGCTGAGCATGGCATAGGTCTTCCCGACCCCGGCGGCCGCGCCCAGGTAGATGCGGAAGTGGCCGGCCGGCTCGACCCCTTCGGTGTCCTCCGGGCGGACGGTGTCCGCCGCTCTCACCTCGACGGCCGTGCCCTGAGGTCCTACCACGTGCGTTCCCTCGGCCTCCCCCACCGGCTGACCACCGGGACCGCAGGGGGTTCCTCCGACTCTCACGGTTGCCGTCTCGCCGTCTCGCCGATCGTACCGGCGGCGCCTTCGGGCAGCCAGGGGCTCACTTCAGCTTGGCCAGTGCCTCGTTCAGCTGCAGCACCACGATGTAGTCCGACCCCAGGAACCCGAGCTGGGCCGCGTGGACCTGGGAGCCGATGAGCTGACGGAGGCGGGCCGGCGAGATACCGGTGGCCTTGGCGACCATGGGGATCTGCACATAGGCATCCTGAGGGGTGATGTCGGGGTCGAGCCCACTGCCCGAGGTGGTGACCAGGTCCGGGGTCGGGTCTACTCCGCGGGCGTGCCAGTAGGCGACCAGCGCCTTGGTGTTGTCGAGCAGAGTCTTCGAGCGCGGGCCGAGGTTGGTGGCGCCCGATTGGCCGCTGTTGCCGTTGGCCACCAGCGGATTGTCGCCCCCGGGCGCGGGGGGCTTCGACTTCGGGTTGGCCGCGTAGGGACCGGTGTCGTCGGGTCGCCCGTGGAACCACCCCTTGCTCGACCAGTTCTGCCCGATCAACGTCGACCCGTGGGCGGTGATCGAACCGTCGGCCTGATGCCTGAAGAGGAGCTGGGACACGCCGGTACCGACAAGGGGATAGACGATGCCGAAGAGCACCAGGACGGCGACAGCCAGGATGACAGAACGACGAAGGTGGGTCAGCATCATCAATACCAGTGGACAGCGGTGAGGAACAGGTCGATCAGCTTGATGAAGATGAAGGGGACGATGATCCCGCCCACGCCGTAGATCCAGACGTTGCGACGCAGGATGGACGCAGCGCCGGTCGCCCGGAACTTCACTCCCCGCAGTGCCAGGGGAATGAGGGCCACGATCACCACGGCGTTGAAGATGACAGCGGAGAGCACTGCGCTCTGGGGACTGTGCAGCTTCATGACGTTGAGCGTGTTGAGCTGTGGATAGGTGGCCACGAACAGGGCCGGGATGATGGCGAAGTACTTGGCCACGTCGTTGGCGATGGAGAACGTGGTCAGGGAACCTCGGGTGATGAGCAGCTGCTTGCCGATCTCCACCACGTCGATGAGCTTCGTGGGATTCGAATCGAGGTCGACCATGTTGCCGGCCTCCTTCGCCGCCGTGGTGCCGGTGTTCATGGCCACGCCGACGTCCGCCTGGGCCAGGGCCGGAGCGTCGTTGGTGCCGTCCCCGGTCATCGCCACGAGCTTGCCGCCCTGCTGCTCGGACCTGATCAGCTCCATCTTCGTCTCGGGCGTGGCCTCGGCCAGGTAGTCGTCGACCCCGGCCTCCTGGGCGATGGCCGCCGCGGTCAGTGGGTTGTCCCCGGTGATCATGACGGTGCGGATCCCCATGGAGCGCATCTGGGCGAAGCGCTCCCGGATGCCCTGCTTCACCATGTCCTTCAGCTCGATCACCCCGAGGATGACCGGCCCGTCGGCGACAACCAGCGGCGTCGACCCGGCCCGCGAGATCCGGTCGACGATCTCCTCGAGCTCGGGCGGCGCCATTCCCCCCTGGGCGTGCGCCCACTGGCGGACCGAGTCCGCGGCGCCCTTGCGGATCTGGCGATCGTCGACGTCGAGCCCCGACATCCGGGTGGTGGCCGAGAAGGGAACGAACCTGTGGTCGGCGCCCAGGTCCCGCTCCCTGACGTCGAAACGCTCCTTCGCCAGCACGACGATCGACCTCCCCTCTGGGGTCTCGTCCGCCAGCGAGGCGAGCTGTGCGACTTCGGCCACCTCCCGCTCGCTGTGCCCGCCCACCGGAAAGAAGGCCGACGCCATGCGGTTCCCCAGAGTGATGGTGCCGGTCTTGTCGAGGAGCAGGGTCTGAACGTCGCCGGCCGCCTCGACCGCCCGGCCACTCATCGCCAGCACGTTCCGCTGCACCAGCCGGTCCATGCCGGCGATGCCGATGGCCGACAGCAGGGCCCCGATGGTGGTGGGGATCAGGCAGACCAACAGGGCGACCAGGATGACCACCGGGACGGTGGCCCCCGAGTAGGTGCCGAACGGCTGGAGCGTCACCACGACCGGGACGAAGATGACGGTGAGCACCGCGAGCAGGATGGTGAGGGCGATCTCGTTCGGGGTCTTCTGCCGGTTGGCTCCTTCGACCAGGGCGATCATCCGATCGAGAAAGGTATGCCCGGGCTCGGCCGTGATGCGGACCACGATGCGGTCCGAGAGGACCTTGGTCCCCCCGGTGACCGCCGAGCGGTCACCGCCGGACTCGCGGATGACCGGGGCCGACTCCCCCGTGATCGCCGATTCGTCCACCGACGCGACACCTTCGACGATCTCGCCGTCCGAGGGGACGAGGTCGTTGGCCTCGCAGACCACGAGGTCACCCTCGGCCAGCTCCGCGGCCGCCACCCGCATCTCGGTCCCGTCGGCCAGGAGCTTGCGGGCCTCGGTCTCCGAGCGCATCCGGCGCAGCGTGTCGGCTTGGGCCTTGCCCCGGCCCTCGGCCATTGCCTCGGCGAAGTTGGCGAAGAGCACGGTCAGGAACAACCAGGCGGTGATGGACCAGGTGAAGATGCCGGGATGCTCGACTGCCTCCACGAAGGTGACGACCGTGCCCACCAGCACCACGAACATGACCGGGTTCTTGATCTGCACCCGGGGGTCGAGCTTCTTGAACGAGCCGAACAGGGCCTGGCCGAGGATCTGGCGGTCGAACAGGCTCCGGGCCTCGGCCACCCCGCGGGCGACGGTCGACTGGGCCGGTCCTTCGGTGGCGGGGGGCGCCTCGCCCGTTGACGACGATGCCCGTCCCGGGTCGTTCCGGTCAGCGGGTTCCATCAGAAGAACTTCCCGTGGCTGAGCTGCTCGACGATCGGGCCGAGCGAGACGGCGGGGAAGAAGGTCAGACCTCCGATGATCAGGATGACGCCGATCGTGAGGCCGACGAACATGCCGTTGTCGGTCCTGAAGGTCCCGAGCGATTCGGCAACGACGTTCTTGGCCGCCAGGGAGCCGGCCAGGGCAAGGACCGGGATCATGATGGCGAAGCGGCCGAGAAGCATATCGATCCCGCCGACCACGTTGTAGAAGGCCGTGTTCCCGGTCAGGCCACCGAACGCCGACCCGTTGTTGTTGGCCTGCGAGGTCAGCCCGTAGAGGATCTCGGTGAACCCGTGGGGTCCACCGTTCAGGGGACCGGCTCGCCCGGCGTGGACCGAGACCGCCACGGCCGTGAGGACGAGCACGATCAAGGGCATCACCAGCGACCCCAGGCCGGCCAGTTTCACTTCCCTGGCCTGGATCTTCTTGCCCAGGTACTCGGGCGTTCGCCCGATCATCAACCCGCCGATGAACACGGCGATCACCGCGTAGAGCAGGATCGTGTAGAGCCCGCTCCCGGTGCCGCCGGGGGTCACCTCGCCCAGCATCATCCCGGTCAGCAGGCCGAAGCCGCCCATCGGGGTGAACGAGTCGTAGGAGGCGTCGGCCGAGCCGGTCGACGTGTTGGTCGACGCCACCCCGAACAGGGCGGTGGAAGTGTCCCCGAAGCGGACCTCCTTGCCCTCGGTGTTGCCCGTGACCTGTTGGTGGATACCGGCGTCGGCGACTGCCGGGTTGCCCTGGTGCTCGGCGTAGGAGGTGAACCCCACCCAGGAGGCGAAGATGATGACCATCGCCGCCAGCAGGGCCACCCCGTGGCGCACGCTCCCCACCATCTTGCCGAAGGTGTAGGTGAGGGAGAAGGGGATCACCAGCAGCAGGAAGATCGACAGCCAGTTGGTGAGGCCGGTGGGGTTCTCGAACGGGTGGGCGGAGTTGGCGTTGAGGAACCCTCCACCATCGGTCCCCAGTTGCTTGATCGCCTCCATGAAGCCGATCGGGCCCCTCGGGATGGTCTGGGTCACCCCGTTCAGCGAGTTGTGGATGGTGACCGGGCCGGCCAGCGTTTGGACCGCGCCCTGGCCGACGAAGACGATCCCGGCCACAAAGGCCGCCGGGAGCAGTATGTAGAGCAGGCACCGGGTGATATCCACCCAGAAGTTGCCGATGGTCGGCGAGCTCCGGCGTGAGAAGCCCCGGACGAGGGCGATGGCCACGGCGATGCCGACAGCAGGGCTCACGAACTGCTGCACCGTCAGGGCGCCCATCTGGGAGAAGTACGACATGGTCGTCTCCCCCCCGTAGTTCTGCCAGTTGGTGTTGGTGACGAACGACGTCGCGGTGTTGAACGAGAGAGCCGGTGGCACCGCACCGAGATGTTGGGGGTTGAGCGGAAGCGAGCCCTGGATCCTGACGATCAGGTAGGTCAGCAGGATCGAGACGGCGGAGAAGACGACCAGGGACCCCGCATAGCGCCTCCAGGTCTGCTCCTGGTCGGGACCCGTGCCGAGCGCCTTGTACACCGGACGTTCGGCCCAGGCCAGGTAGTGGACACGGTCTTCGAAGACCGCCGCCATGTAGGAGCCCAGGTACCGCCACGCCAAGCCGAGAGCGATGGCCAGGGCGACGATCGTCCAGAAGAACCCCACCTAAAACCACTCCGGCTTGAACATCGCCACGCCGAGATAGATGAACATGATGATCGAGAGCGCGAGCAGGATGCCCTGTACGTCGGTCATACCCGGTCGAGCGCCCAGATGAGGCCGAGCATGGCCGCCGTGAAGGCCGCCGTGCCCAGCACCACGAGGAGATCTGCCATGGGTCGATCATCCCCCTGCCGCCCTGAACAGGATCTCAACAGGCGCCCCAGGGCCCTGAATAATTCCTGAACGGTCCCTTCCCGCCCTACGGGCGACCGGGTCCCGTAGGACAATGGGGAGGTGCGCAACGGCTCCGCCGGATCGATGGCAGGCAGGTGAGGCGATCGCCGACCTTCGTCCCACGCCGGGCGGACGACCGGGGCGGGCGGTAGCCGTCGATGGCAAAGGTCCTTGTCATCGACGACGACCGGTCGCTCCTGCGGGCCCTCCGCCTCGGGCTGAAAGCCCACGGCCACGAGGTGATCACCTCGGTCGGCGGCGAGGACGGGATCTCACAGACCGCTCTGGGCTCGCCCGAGGTCGTCGTCCTCGATCTGGGCCTGCCCGACCTCGACGGGCTGACGGTCTGCAGGAGGATCCGCCGGTGGAGCCGAGTGCCGATCATCGTCCTGTCGGCCACCGGGGCCGAGGACCGGAAGGTCGCGGCCCTCGACGGGGGAGCCGACGACTACGTCACGAAGCCCTTCGGGATGGCGGAGCTCGAAGCCCGAATTCGCGCTGCGGTCCGCAACCGCCGAGCCGACCCCGACGACGCGGTCCCGGCGACCCTCTCGGTCGGTCCCCTCCGGCTCGACCTGGTGCATCACGAGGCTCACCTGCAAGGCGCCCACGTCGAGCTCACTGCGAGGGAGTTCGACGTGCTCTCCTTCCTGACCCGCCACGCCGGCAAGACGTGCACCCACCAGATGGTCCTCTCGGCCGTGTGGGGAACGGGCTACGGGACCGAGGCGCAGTACCTCCACGCCTATGTGCACCGGCTGCGTCAGAAGCTCGAGGACCCGGCGGGCCGGCTGATCCGAACCGCTCCGGGCGTCGGCTACAGCCTGAGCGCCGACCCGGATGTCGAACGATGAGCACCGCTCCCCCGGATCAGGCGAGCAGCCTCCTCGCCGACTCGAGCAGTCCGGCGTTGCCGCCGGCGGTGGTGGTCTCCTCGCCCCGGCGTCGGGCGTTGCGGGCGATGAGCGCGCCGGCCGCAGCCTGCTTGTAGCGGACGAGGGCGGCGAACCAGGTCAGGTCCTTCACCTCGGCGCCCCGGGCCGCCTGGTAGGTCGCGAGCAGTTCGGAGTCCCCGGGCATGCCGGGGCAGGCGACGCGGTTCAGCGACTCGTCCGGATTGGCCATCATCAGGAACCAGGCCAGGTCGACGCGGGCATCACCACGTGACCAGATCTCCCAGTCGATCACCGACACCACCTCGTGACCGCGCGAGAGCGTGTTGCCCAACCGGTAGTCGCCGTGCAGCACTGCGGTCGGTCCCATGACGGGCACCGTGGCGGCCAGGCGCTCGGCGACGTCCTCGGTGCCCTCGCGCAGGTCCGGATCGCAGGCCGCGAAGGCGCCGACCCACCGGTCGAGCTCCGAGCCCAACGGGACCTCGGGCTCGTCGGCGAGACCGACGGCAGCGGGGTCGAGGGCGTGCAGCTCACCCAGGACGCGGGCGGCGTGGAGCTCGCGCTCGCGGACCTGACCGGCAGGCAGCTGTTGCTCCGGGGCGAGGAAGTTCGGTTCGATGCAGTCGCCGTCCTCGTAGGACATGACGAAGAACGGCGGGACCTCGGGCGGCGCGCCGGCGTGCTCGGCGAAGACCCTGGGCACGGGTACGGTGGTCGGTGCCAGGGCCCGCAGCACCCGCGCCTGGCGGAGGACGTCGCGGTTGCGCACCGGGTCGAGCCCGGCCGGCGCGACCTTGAGCACGACCTTCTGGCGATCGGCCCCGGGGGGCGAGAACGACGTCCAGTAGGTGATGCTCGAAGTGCCGCCCTGCAGTGGCGTGATCGGGCCCACCCCGCAGCCGGGGGCGACGCCGTCGAGCAGCTCGTTCGCCCGGGCCTGCAGCTCGGCGGTATCGATGGGCGTAGCTGGCACGATGGTCCTCTCCCCCGCCGCGTCCGGCTGCGGCGCCGTACGAGTATGGCCGAAATCGGTCGGCGACCCCGGCTGCCGCGCCGGCGCTTAGCCGGTGATGATCACCGTCTTTCCGGTGACGTCCACGTCCCCGCCCGTACGGTCGCGCGCTCGTGCCTGCCTCCCGCCCGGGAGGCAGGCACCCGGCGCGGCAGATATCTGCTCAGGCAGGCAGGTCGAGGAACCGGGCGAGGTTGCCTCGCATGATGGCATGGCGGTCCTCGTCGGTCAGCTTCTCGACCTGGCTGAGGTACATCGTCGGCTCGGGCAGGCCCTCGCCGTGCGGGAAGTCCGAACCGAAGACGATCGGCTTGGTCCCGACGATCTCGATGACCCGCTGGACGTTCTCCTCGGGGAACGGCGCCACGAAGCAGTGGTCCTTGAAGTACTCCGAGGGGCGGCGGGTCAGCTTGGCGAAGGTCCCCGGGCGTCCCATCATGAAGGCGTGGTCCATCTTCCGGATGAGGTAGGGCAGCCAGACGGTGCCCTGCTCGGAGAGCAGGAGCTGCATCTTCGGGAACCGCTCGAACCAGCCCTGGAGGATGGCAGCGCCCACGGTCTCCATGGCCGGCCGGTCGCCGTAGTAGAAGACCCACTGGAAGGCATCCATGTCGCCGAGCATGACCTCGGGCTCGTCCCAGTCCTCTCCCTGCTTCGCGTAGCGGGTCAGGGAAGCGAGGTGGGTCGACAGCTTGATGCCGGCCTCGTTGCAGATCGACCAGAACCGGTCGTTCTCCGGACGGAAAGGCGAGTGGAACATGGACGGACCAGTCGAGCACTGAATGACCTTGGGCACCTCGATGCCCATGATGAGCTCGAGCTGCTTGAGCGCCTGCTCGGGGTCGGCGAAGGAGATGTAGGGCGGCGTGAAGAGCCGCTGCTCCGTGTTGAAGCCCCACACCTCGCCCAGGTAGCGGTTCAGGGCGTTGAGGTTGGCGTACAGGCCCTCATAGTCGTCCTCGAACTCGGGCTCCGAGCCGGGCAACGTCGCGAAGTTGACAGTGGCCTCGATACCCTGCGAGTCCATCACCGCGAGACGGTCGGACGGGTTGTCGAGGAACTCCTGGAGGGCCCGGTACTTCTTGGCGAACTCACGGCGCCCCTCGGTGTCGAGGCTCTTCAGGGGGTTCAGCTTGGTGAGCAGCGAGCCGGGGATGACGCCGACGCCCGCTTCAGGCGCCCCGTTGCCTTCCGTGTCGACCTCGGCTCCCGCCCCCTTCACTCCCACATCGGCAAGGACCTCGGCGGAGCCCACGACCTGAAAGTTCTTGGCACGCCACTTCTTCGGTCGGCCGTTGTAGATCTGCTCCCACTTGCCTTCCTCGTTCTTCACCGTCCGGATGGCCATGTGCTTCTTGTCCGGGTCGATGTAACGCTCGTACGCGTCGCGGGCGGGCGTCGAGTGCTGATCGGCATCCATCATCAGGTACCCGAGCTCCTCGGGCACATGCGCATTGATCGTCGACATTTGCCTGCCTTCCTCGACGGGCGGGCGGGTGGCCGCCATCCCTTATTTGTACTTGTACCAAATCAAACATCTTTGAGGTTCCCAGTCAAGCGGGGCCACGACCGGGCCGGGATCGGCGTTCAGCCCAGGCCGGCGGCCTCCGCGAACTGCTCGATGCCCCGACGCGCCGTCCGGCTCCTCGTCCACGGGGTGACGACCAGACGGTCCACGCCGGCCGCTTCGTAGCGCCCGACCAGATCGGCGTCGTACCCGGCGGACCATCCGGTGAGGAGCGTGATCTCGAGCGGCGGCTTGCCGATCTCCTCCCGGCGGCGCTGCAGGTCGCCGATCAGGTCGGCCGCCCGGTCCGGCCTTGGGGTCCCACCGAACCAACCGTCCCCGGCCTCCACGGCCCGGCGAAGGGAAGCCGGGCCGGAACCGCCGATCAGCAGGGGCGGGCGCGGGCGCTGGACGGGCTTGGGCTCGAACCCGGACGGGGGGATGTCGTAGTAGCGCCCGTGAAATTCGGGCCGATCGGCACCGAACAGCACGTTGAGGACCGCGATCATCTCGTCCATCCGGGGGCCGCGGGTGGCCCAGTCCTCACCGTTGGCGGTGTACTCGGCCTTGATGTTCCCGCTGCCGGCGCCCACGGAGATCCGCCCCCCCGAGAGCACGTCGGCGGTGGCGATCGCCCGGGCCAGGTGGAAGGGGGAGTGCATCGGGAGCACCGCGACGCAGGTGCCCAGCCGCACCCGGCTCGTCACCGCGGCGAGGTGGGACAGGGCGACCCACGGCTCGACGAAACGCGAGTCGGGCCGGAAATTGGCTCGGTCCCCCTCGGGCACGCCGTCGAACGGAACGATGACGTGCTCGCCGATCCACAACGACTCGAACCCGGACTCCTCGGCCAGCCGGGCGAGCCCGGCCATCTCCGTCGGGTGGACGGGCGTGAAATTGAGTCCGAATCGCACTGGTCCCCCACGTCGACGAGCTCGCGCAGCCCGGCCGAAGGGACCCTACGCCCGGCGGGTCGCGAGCTCAAGCGGCCGGCGACCGTGATCAGCCCTGCACGAGACCCATCGACGCCCGGATCGCCGTGTAGGCGGCCACGCCGACGAGCAGTACGGCGAACCAGTCGAGGCTCCGCTTCGGGTCGAGCCGGTCGGCGATCTCCTTGCCCGTGAGCACCCCGGCGACGGCGGCGATGGTGAACGGCAAGGCGACGCGCCAGTCGATCGACGTCGTGGCCAGGCGGGTGCTGAGCGCCACGGCCGAGTTGACCGCGATGACGAGCAGCGAGGTGCCGATCGCGTCTGGCATCGAGAGCCCGAGGACGAGGGTGAGCGCAGGGACGATGACGAACCCACCGCCGACGCCGAAGAGGCCGGTCACGAAGCCGACGACGGTCCCCGCCGCGAGCACCTTCGCGGCAGTCGCCGCGTCGACCCGGTGGAGCACGGCGACGTCCCCGCCCCCCGATCCGGCGGCGGCGAGGGCTCGTTCCTCGCCGACGCGGGTACAGGTGGGGCAGCCCACGAGCATCCGCCATGCGGCGATGACGACGAGGCCGCTGAAGGCCAGGAGCAGGAGGTCGGGGTTGAGATGCCGATTGAGGGCGCTCCCGGCGATGGAGCCGCCGATCCCGGCGAGGCCGAACGCGACCCCGGTGCCGACGCGGACCCGTCCGGCCCGGTAGTGGACGCCCATGCCCACGAGCGCCGCACAACCCACCAGGAGAAGGCTGGTCGTCGTCGCGCCCCGAACGCTCTGCCCTGCCGCGTAAACGAGCACCGGGACCGCCAGGACCGAGCCACCGCCACCCAGCGCGCCGAGGGAGACGCCGATGAGGAAGCCGAGCGGGGAGGTGAGCAGAACCCTCACGCACCCGCCTCCGCCGTACCGTCACCGGCGACGGGCAGGCCGGCGGCGGACCAGGCGCCGAAGCCCCCGAGGACGTCGACGACCCGAGCGAAGCCGCTGGCGCGCAGCAGCGAGGTGGTCCGGTCGCCGACCAGGTAGCTGAACCGCGAGCGGCACCCGAGCTCGTACCGGCGAAAGAACATGGGTCCCGCTCCCTTCTCACCCACCGGCCCGGATGGCCCGGCGCCGGTCGAGCTCGTCACTCGTCACCTGGCGGAGCACCTCGATGGCGTCGACGACCCGGGGGTCACGGAGCGTGTAGATGGCCCGGTTCCCGTCCCGCTCGGCGTCGACCAGTCCCCGGTTTCGCAATACCGCCAGATGCTGGGACACGTTGGACTGGGCCACGCCGAGGAGCTCGCACAGCTCGCCGACCGAGCGCGGCTCCACAGCCAGCGAGTAGAGGATCATGAGGCGCTTCGGGTGGTTGAGTGCCCGGCACACCCCGGCGGTCAGATCCTCGAGCTCCTCCCGCAGCATCGGGTCGAACGCCCCGGCCATGTACGTCTCCCTCTCCCTGGAGCACACCATATTCGCAATTGCGCATGTGATGGAACACATCCGGGGCGGCCGTTGTTCCCTCATATACCCAGTGCCGACCAGAGACGAGAGGGGAACCATGAGCACCTACGGCAGGACGATCGCCCTCAGCCGCCCGTTCGATGAAGCCGTGCCCGAAGTGAAAGAGGCGTTTCAGGCGCAGGGGTTCGGCGTGCTCACCGAGATCGACGTGCAGGCGACGCTCAAGGCCAAGCTCGACGTCGAAATCGAGCGTTACGTCATCCTGGGCGCCTGTAACCCGGTCCTGGCTCACCGGGCCCTCGAGATCACCCGTGAGGTCGGGCTCCTCCTCCCCTGCAACGTCGTGGTGCGCGAGCACGGCCGGGGCGTGCTGGTTCAGGCTCTCGACCCGGCGATCATCGCCTCGTTGCCGGGCCTGCCCGAGCTGCAGCCGGTCGCGACGGAGGCCGCGGCGCGGGTGCAGGCAGCGTTGGATGCGCTCGCGGGGGGCAAGTGATGGCCGGCGTCGTCGCCTGCCCGGCCTGCGGCACGAAGAACCGGGTCCCCGCCACCGCTGTGGGCACGCCCCGCTGCGCGTCATGTCACGCCGACCTGCCCTGGCTGGTGGATGCCGGCGAGGCGGATTTCGACCAGCTGGTCGACACCCGTCTCCCGGTCCTGGTGGACCTGTGGGCCCCCTGGTGCGGCCCCTGCCGGATGGTGGCACCCGGTGTCGAACAGGCGGCGCGTGAGCTGGCCGGGCACCTGAAGTCGGTGAAGGTCAACGTGGACGAGGCGCCGGGCATATCGGCTCGTTTCGGTGTGCAGGGAATTCCCACCTTGCTCGTCCTCCGAGGAGGCCGGCCGGTCGCTCGCCAGGTCGGGGCGCTGCCGGTGGCGGAGCTGGTGTCCTGGGTCCGGCAGGTGGTCGGCGCTCGGCCCGCCTGACGGCACGCCCCGACTCACCCCGGGGGTCCCCAGGTGGGTCAGGTGAAGATGATCTGCCCTCCCGCAGCCAGCTCGTAGAACTCGCCGACGGTGATGATGCTCTTCACCTGCTCGATCAGGTCGTCCTTGGCCAGCTCGAACAGGTCACAGGAGGCCTTGCACGCGTACAGGCCGGCACCGGTGTCGGCGATCATCTCGAGGAACTCGGGGATGGGAGGAATGTCGAGCTTCGCCATCTTGCGTTCCATGTAATGGGTCATGACGCTCGACACCCCGGGCAGACCACCGGCGAGGGTGGCGAAGTGGAGGCCGGGGTTGCCCACCGTGGCAACCTTCACGTGTTCGTACCGCTTCGTGTGGATGGCGTCGAGGCCGAAGAACGTGAAGAACAAGTCGGCGTCGATCCCCTCGGCGCGAGCCCCGTTCGCCATGATCAGCGCCGGGTAGATGCCCTCGAGCGAGCCTTTCGAGACGACGATCGAGACCTTGTCGATGGTGTCGCTCATCTCCCACCTTCCCTTCGGACGCCGCCGCTCGGACGCCGCCGCTCGGACGCAGCCGCTCGGACTCGGATGCAGCCGCTCAGATGCAGCCGCGGGGCTTCGGGATGCCGGCGATCTTCGCCGCGATCTTGGCCGGCCCCTTGGGAAACAGCTGGTAGAGCTCCTTTATGGAGACGCCCGAGGTCTTGCCCAGCACCCGGACGGTCGGGCCCGTGCCTTTGTCCGCGAATTCGGTGCGCATGAACTTGATCACCTGCCAATGCTGTTCCGTGAGCTGGTCGATGCCCGCGGCCCGGGCGATCTCGGGGGCCATCTCCTCCGTCCACTCCCCGGGATGTTCGAAGAACCCGTCCTCGTTGACCGCGACGGTCCGTCCCGCGTACGTGGCAGTCGGCATCTCAGTCCCTCCTCTCGGTCATCCGGCAGCCGGATGGGTCGCCGCCGGTACGGACGGCAGTCGCTTGCCGTGCTCGGGCATGGGGGACCCGATGCCGGGCAGATCTCGACCGGGCAGGAGGCTGTGCCAGTAGAGCGGCTGAAAAAGCAGCTTGCCCAGATGGTTGATCCGGGATTCCCGGAGCAGCGGCAGTCCGATGCTTGCGGGATAATGCCCCGGGAGCGGTTCGGTGTCGTAGTTGAAGTCGATGAGCAGAGCCTTGTGGAACCCGGTCTCGATGAAGCAGTTCGCGTGCCCGTCGAAGCTCGCGTCGAGCGGCTCGCCGGCCAGGAACCTCCGGACGTTCTCGACCAGGATCCCGCCCTCGAAATGCGTCACCGAACCGGCCTTGGAGGCGGGAACCCCCGCTGCATCGCCGATGGCGAACACGTGCTCGTCGGCCTTGGACTGCAGCGTGTGCTCGTCGACCTGAACGAACCCGAGCTCGTCCCCCAACCCGGGCGACCGCCCGACGAAGGGGGCACCGGAGTGCAACGGCACGACGACCGCCAGGTCGAAGGGGACCTCACGGCCATCGTAGGAGACCAGGCGACCGGCCTCACCGTCGACGGAGCCGGTGTTGAACTCGGTGACCAGCTGAACGCCCTTCTGCTCGAGAAGACCCCCGAGCGTCCGCGACGCCACCGGCGTGGTGAAGGCGGCGTCGAGCGGTGTCACGTACGTCAGCTCGACCCGATCGCGGATCCCCTGCTCGCGGAAGTGCCAGTCGGCCAGGAAGCAGAACTCGAGCGGGGCCACCGGGCACTTGATCGGGAGGTCGACGACGTTCACGACGATGCGTCCGCCGTCGAACCACTCGAGTGCCTCGGCGAGCGCTGTTGCACCCTCGGGTGAGTAGAAGGTGTGGACCCGCTCCCTCCATCCGGGTCCCGTGAGGCCCTCGGTCTCCTCGGGCACGAGGACCGCCCCGGTGGACACGATCAACACGTCGTAGTGCAGGACGGCAGGACCGTCGTAGTGCAGGACGGCAGGACCGGCCGGGACGGTGGCCGTCGACGGGACCGCGCCGTCGCCCGCGCCGCTCAGATGCACCTCCTGCGCCGCGAGGTCGACGTAGTCGACCGGAGCCCGGACGAAGTCGACCCCGTCGTGGAGCTGGCGCTGCCGGGGCCGGGTGATCTCGTCGACGCTGGTCAGCCCGAACGGCACGAACAGGAGACCCGGCTGGTAGACATGGGCGTCGTCCCGGTCGACCACGATGATGTCGGCCTCGTCCCGGTCGAACACGCGCCGCAGGCGGTTGGCGACCAGGGTGCCGCCGGTCCCGCCACCGAGAATCACGATGCGAGCGCCCTGACCGCTCGGTGTGCGCAGCGTGCTCATAACGCAAGGATGGCGGTCGAGACGGAGGGGCCGCCAGGGTCATTGGTCCCTTCCGTGCACCGAGGTCCCCGAATGGAGACGATACCCCACCCCGTATGCTACGGTAAGTAGGTCATACCCACAGGGGTATATGTCCGATCCTCAGAACGCCGGGCGAGAGCAGCCGCCGGCACGATCGAAGGAGATCCACCGTGGCACCGAGCCTGGGTACCGGGACCGCAGAAGCAGGCAACGAGGTCCCGCCACAGGCAGCGGGGGAAGCCCCTGACGCGTCGTCGGGGGAGCACCGATCGCCGTCCGACGGCCGCTCCGCCCATTCGACCAGTCCGCTCGCCCGCCTCGGAACCTGGACCGCCACGCACTTCCGGGCCGTCGTCCTCCTCTGGTTGGTCGTGCTGGCAGCCTTCGGCGCCTTCGCACCGCGGGTCGAGAACGCCCTGGCCGGCGCAGGCTGGCAGGACTCGAGCAGCCAGTCGGTGGCGGCACGAGCGGTCATCCAGCGCGATTTCGCGGGGATGGACGCGACCGCCCTGCAGGTCGTGGTCGTCGACCACCGCGGCAAGATCGCCACCGATCCTGCAGCGCAGGCCGCGCTGGGCAACGTCGCCCGCCTGCTCCGGGCCGACCCCCGCGTGTCGACGGTGGTGCTGCCGGTCGCCGGCGTGTCGCTGTCGCGCGACGGCCGCACCGGCGTGGTGACCGCGGGCGCCGCGGCCGACTCGAATGCGATGGTCCGTGCCGCCGATGCCCTGGCAGGGCCGCTGGGCCAGCTCTCCCGACCCGGCATCTCGGTCACGCTCACCGGCAGCAGCGCCCTGTGGGCCGACTTCAACTCCGCCAATCGATCCGCCATGCTCCGCTCGGAGATGCTGTCGTGGCCGGTGACCATCGTGATCCTGGTGATCGCCTTCGGGAGCCTGGTGGCCGCCGGGCTCCCCCTCCTCCTCACGATGGTGGGGCTCCTCGTCGCCGCCGGTGGCCTCGTCCTGTCGACGCACGTCACGCCGGTCTCGATCTGGGCGCTCAACTTCGCCCTCATGTTCGCCCTGGCCCTCGGGATCGACTACGCCCTGTTCCTCGTCGTCCGGTTCCGCTCGGCCCTCGAGCGAAGAGGTGCGGCACCGGGCGATCAGCCGACCGTCGTGGCCGCGGTCGCCGAGACCATGGACACCGCCGGCAAGGCCGTGGCGTTCAGCGCGCTCACCGTGCTCGCCTCGCTGGCCGCGATCCTCCTCGTCCCGAGCCCGGCGTTCCGGAGCATGGCGTTCGGCATCATGCTCGCCGTCGTGGCGGTGCTCGCCGCCACCCTCACGCTGCTCCCGGCAGTCCTGGGCCGCCTCGGCACGCGGATCAACGCCGGGGCGATCCGGTTGCGACGGAGCGAGGGGACCGGCACGACCGGCCGCCTCGACGCCCGGCTCCACGCCTGGGGGCGCTTCCTGTGGCGTCATCCGATCCCCAGCGGGCTCGCCGCGCTGGGCGTGCTCCTGCTGGCCGCCGCGCCGGTCCTGGGCCTGCGGACGAACATGCCGTCCATCACCATCGTGCCCGCGAGCGCGAACGCCCGGATCGGCTATGACCAGGTGACCAAGGCCTTCGGCCCCGGTAGTCCCGGGACCCTCCAGGTGCTCGTGCCGGCCCGCCGGCAAGGTGAGGCGCTCGCCTCCCTCGCCCACACGCGCGGCGTGGCTGGGGTGGTCCCTGGTCCGACCCGGGCCGGGTGGACCCTCGACCAGGTGGTGCCGACCACCGGGCCCTCCACCACCGCCACCGGCGCCACCATCGACCGCATGCGCTCGGCGCTCCCTGCCGGAACCCTCGTCGGCGGCGCCGCCGCCGAGAACCACGATCTTCAGCAGTCGCTGACGTCCCACACACCGCTCGTGTTCGGGCTCCTCGCCGGTCTCGGGTTCATCCTCCTGCTCATCGCCCTCGGCGCGCCGCTGGTGGCGGCGGCAGGAGTGCTGATCACCGGGCTCTCGGTCGCCGGTGCCTTCGGCGTGGCCCGCCTCATCTTTCAGGACGGGCATCTCTCGGGCCTGCTCGGATTTCAGCCCCAGGGGTTCGTCGACGCCTGGGGACCGCTCTTCTTCGGCGCCATGGTCTTCGGTGTCGCCATGGACTACACCCTGTTCATGCTCTCTGCCGCGAAGGAGCGCTACGAGACCCATGCCGATCCCGAGCACGCCATGGTCGGATCGGTCCGAACGTCGGGAAGGGTCGTCGTGTCCGCCGCCGCAGTCATGATCGCGGTGTTCTTGACCTTTGCCCTGTCGGGGCCCCTCGCCCCGAAGGAGATGGGCGTGATCCTGGCCGTCGCCGTGGCTCTCGACGCCATCGTGGTGCGCCTCGTCCTGCTCCCGGTGCTGTTGCGCCTCGGTGGCCATCGAATCTGGCACCTGCCCCGCTGGATGGCCAAGCTTCTCCCGAAGGTCCGCTTCTCGCACTGACGACGGTGCCTCGTCCTCAGGAGCCTGCCCTCAGCCGAACAGGCCGAGGTCGTCGAGGGGCTCCTCTCGATGGAGGCGGCCGATGGCGTCGACGAGCAAGCCTGCGATGGAGCACACCTCGAGGGTCGGCGCGCTCGCCGGCAGGCGGACGGTGTCGGTCACGAGCAGGCGAGCCAGATCGAGGTGACCGAGGCGATCGGGGGCCGGGCCGACCAGCAGCCCGTGCGTGGCCGCGACGACCGGTCGGGCCCCGGCACCTCGGGCCACGAGGAGGCGCGCCGCTGCCTCGATGGTCGCGCCCGTGGTGATCATGTCGTCGACGATGACCGCCTCGCGCCCCTCGACCTCGCCGATCAGCTCCTCGGCAACGACGCGGGAGCCGGTCATCCGGCTCTTGCGCACGACGGCAACTGGCAGCCGAAGGACCGGGGCGAGGCGCTCGGCGAGCTTCACCGCGCCCAGATCAGGCGCCACGACGACGCGAGGCCGGGCGGTCTCGGCGCCCAGCGCGCCGGCGAGCACCCCCAGAGCGGTCAAGGTCTCGACCGGGATGGAGCACATCGACTCGAACCCCGACGTATGAGGATCGACGACGATCAGACGATCGGCGCCGGCACCGGCGATCGCGTCGGCTGCCACCCGGGCCCCGATCGCTTCGCCCGGTCGGCCCCGGCGATCCTGGCGGGCGTAACCGAAATACGGGACGACCGCGGTGACGCGGCTCGCTCCCGCTCGGCGGCAAGCGTCGAGGAGGAGCAGGAGCTCGACGAGGTGCTCGTTCACCGGTGGACCGGTCGGCTGCACGACGTAAACGTCGTCGCCGCGCACGTTGTCCACGGCCGGGCGGAGCTCGCCGTCGGGGAACCGCTCGAGCTCTGTGGAACCCGGCTCTCCCCCGAGTCCCGCCGCTACCGCCCGGGCCAGTGCGGGATTCGCGCTACCCGCCACGATCCGCAGGGCCATCGCCTCGGTCCTCACAGCGGCAGCGAGCGAGGTGGGCGCCCCTCTCGCGTCACCGCGCGACGACAGGCCCTGCGGTGCGTGCCGAGCGCGGCAAGGACGTTCGCCACCAATTGGCGCGGTCCCCATCGGGCGACTTCGTCGGACGACGCCAGTTCGAGCTCGAGGGGCACCATCACCGCCCGCTGGACCTCGTCGAGCGGGCCATAGGTGTCGGCGAGGTCGAGCAGTTCCGCCGCCAGGTAGGAGCGGGCATCATGCCACTCGCCACAAGAGCCGACCCGCCTCGTCGGCGAGGTCTCACGGTCCGAGCGCAGGTCCTCCTCCGCGCCGTGCGCCAGGAGGTTCGTCCACGCCCACACGGGCACGCTCGCCGCAGCTCCCTTCCGTTCGGCCAGGTACCCGGCGAGGAACGCCTCGCAGTCCCCCACCAGCTCAGAGTCGCGTCGCGCCCGACCGCGACGCCAGACGCGGACCTTCCCCGGGTGCCCGAAGGGCGGCATCGAAGCCCCCCGCCCCTCACGTGGCCGACCGCACCACCGCATCCTGGTCGACCTTCTCGCGTGCGGAGTGCCGGACCCAGAGCACCTCGGCCCGCGCCAGTTGGCTCGTCACCTCGACCACCTCCGGTTCGACGCTACGCCGGCCGTCTCTTCGCCGGGCAGGGCCGAACGTCCCAATCCGGTCCGAACCGGGACCGACCGTCCCGACCCCGAGCATCCGGGACCATCGCCTCTGGTTGCAAGGGCCCGACGCGCAGGACGATAGGGCTCGTGGTTCTCCGCGAGCACGGTACGGAGCTTCCCCGCGAGACGTTCGAGGCACTCGTCTTCGACTGGGAGGGCACCGCGGTCCCCGACCGTCGGGCCGACGCCAAGGCGCCACGCGACCGTATCGAAGCGCTCTGTGCTGCAGGGGTGCACGTGTTCGTCGTGAGCGGTACCGACGTCAAGAGCCTGCACCGCCAGCTCGCCGCCCGGCCCTCTGGGCGGGGACGGCTGCACCTCTGTGCCGATCTGGGCTCCGAGGTGTTCGAGGTCACCGATGCCGGGCCCGCGTTGGCGTACCGGCGCACGGCGACCGAAGAGGAGGACCGGGCGCTCGACCGGGCGGCCGCGACGACCGTCGAGCGTCTCGGTGAGCTGGGCCTCGAGGGAGCGGTGGTGAGCGGCCGGCTGAACCGACGCAGGATCGGCCTCCCCCCCGACCCGGCGTGGGCCCGTCCCGAGAGGGCCGACCCCGCCCTCGTCGCTCGGGCGGTCTCGGCCCGGCTCGCCCCGGCGGGGATCGCGGGCCTGGCCGAGGTCGGCGCCATCGCCGCCGAAGGCGCCCGGCAAGCCGGGCTCTTCGACCCGCGGATCACGAGCGGCGTCACGCACGTTGAGATCGGCCTCACCGACAAGTCGGACTCGGCGGGCTGGGCCGCGAGCTGGCTGGCCGAGCGGGGGGTCACCGGTGGACTGGTACTGATCGGCGGCGACGAGCTCGGCCCGTCCGCCGGCGTCGCCGGGGGCGACTCGCTCATGATGGTGGAAGCCCTCGCCCGCGCCACGGTCGTCTCGGTCGGAGTCGAGCCCGGGGGCGTTCCTGACGGCGTGGTGCACCTCGGGGGCGGCCCGGCCCGCCTCCTCCAACTGCTCGACGCGCAGCTCGCCCGTCGATCGGACCACCGGGTGCCCCAGATCGACCCCGACCCGGCCTGGCTGCTCCCCCTGCCCGCCGGCCACGGCAGGGAGCGGGTGGCCGGGTCGCTCGGCGCGCTCGCCAACGGCCGGGCCGGGGTGCGGGGAACCCGGGAGGAGGACGGGTCGGGCACCTCCGCGCTCTTCCTCGTCGGCGGCGTCTACGCCGACGGCGGCCGCCTGCTCCACGGTCCCGTGTGGACAGGCCTCGAGCTGTCCGGAACCCACCGGCACCATGCCGGGCGCCGGATGGTCGACCTACGCACCGGTACGCTCGTGCGTCTCGACGGCGAGGGGACCGGACTGCGGTCGATCCGGTTCGTGTCCGCCGCCTCGCCGCACGCCATGGCGTTACGCGCCGAGGCGCCCGTATCCCACCTCGAGCCTGGCGACCCGCTGCTGGCCCCCCCCGACTGCCGGGACTTCGAGCGAGAGCTGCGCGGCGGCGTATGGCTGGCCACGACCGGTTCGGCCGGGAGCGGGATCGCCGTCGCCGCCCGGGACCGGACGACGACCCCCTCCGGCCTCCGGGTGGTCGAGCGGCTGGCCGCCTGGGCCACCGATCCCCCCGGAGGCGACCATCGCGAGGAGGCCCGCAGCCGGCTCGTGCACGCTGACGCGCTCGGCTTCGACGCGCTGCTCGCCGACCACCGCGAGGTGTGGGCACGGAGGTGGGCGGACGCCGAGGTGGTCATCGAGGGGGACACCGGTGCCGTCGAGGACCAGCTGGCGGCGCGCTTCGCGGTCTTCCACCTCCTTGCCGCGGCTGCCGATGCGGGCGAGGCCGCGGTCGGCGCCCGGGGCTTGACCGGTGACGCCTACGCAGGGCATGTCTTCTGGGACGCCGACGTGTTCGTGCTGCCGGCACTGGCCGCCATCCTGCCGGCCGCCGCCCGGGCGATGCTCGAGTACCGAACCCGTCGCCTCCCCGCGGCGCGCGCCGCCGCACGGGCCCGCGGGCTGGCCGGCGCCCGCTTCCCCTGGGAGTCGGCCGGGGACGGCGGCGACGTGACCCCGAGCGAGGTCCGGGGACGCCACGGCGATCTGGTCCCGATCGCCACCGGCGGGCACGAGGAGCACATCGTGGCCGACGTGGCCTGGGCCGCAGCCCGCTACGCGGCCTGGACGGGCGATGCCGCCTTCCTCGACCGCGCAGGTCGTGACCTCCTGGTCGAGACGGCCCGGTACTGGGCCGGGCGGGTCCGTCTCGACCCCGAGGGCCGCGGACATCTTTACGGGGTCATGGGGCCCGACGAATACCACGAGGTAGTGGACGACGACGCGTACACGAACGTGATGGCCCGCTGGAACCTGCGCACCGGTGCGGCGATCCTCGCCCGGTCCGGCGGGGACGCGGAAGTGGCCGCATGGCGCGAACTGGCCGACTCCCTCGTGGACGGCTGGAGCCCCGAGACCGGAATTTACGAGCAGTTCGCCGGCTACTTCGACCTCGAGCCCCTTCTCATGTCCGAGGTGGCCCCGCCGCCGGTCGCCGTCGACCTGCTGCTCGGTCCGACGCGAGTCGCCGGCTCGCAGCTCCTGAAGCAGGCCGACGTGCTGATGCTCCACCACCTGGTCCCCGAGGAGACCGTCGCCGGATCGCTCGCCCCCTGCCTCGCGTATTACGAGCCCCGCACCGCGCACGGCAGCTCGCTCTCCCCCGCGATCCACGCCTCGCTCCTGGCGCGCGCCGGGGAGCCCGATCGGGCGCTCGAGCTGTTCCGCCTGGCCGCCCGTCTCGACCTCGACGACCTGACCGGGACGACCGCGGGGGGTCTGCACCTGGCCACCATGGGAGGGGTCTGGCAGGCCCTCGCCTACGGGTTCCTCGGACTTCGGGCCGAACAGGACACCCTTGCCGTCGACCCGTGCCTGCCCGGGGCCTGGTCGGTCCTCGGCCTGCGCTTCCGGTTCCGGGGCGGAAGGTTCGGCGTGCGGGCCGAGCACGATCGGGTCACGGTCACGTGTGACACCCCCCTGTCCGTGCGCTTCGGGGAAGGGTCTGCGCTTCGGTGCGAGCCGCCGGGGTGCAGCGTCGCGATCGATCCGATACCGGTGAACAGGAGCCGTCATGAGCACCATCCTCGCCGCCCTTGACACCACGGCCGCAGCCCGGCCGGTGATGGAGACCGCCATCCGGATCGGGGAGTTGACAGGCACCCGGGTGGAGGCGCTTCACGTCGCCGACGGCCCGACGGAGACGCCCGAGTCCCTGGCCGAGCGCGCCGGGGTGACGCTGCGGCTGCTCGAGGGCCCGGTCGATCAGGTGCTCATGGCCGCGGTCGGTTCGCCCGAGGTCCTGGCCGTGGTCGTCGGGGCCCGGGCGACCCCCGGGGGGAGACGACCCGTCGGGCGCACGGCGCACCACGTCCTGCGTCACGCGCGCAAACCCGTCGTCGTCGTGCCCCCCGAGATGGTCGCTCCCGGCCCGATCCGCCGGTTGCTGCTCCCCCTGGAGGGCACCGAGATCTCCTCCCGGCCGGTGCTCGAGCACTTGTGCCCGCTGCTCGGGTCCGGCGTGGAGCTGGTCGTCCTTCACGTGTTCACCGACGCCACCCTGCCCGCCATGCTGGACCGCCCCGATGACGACCTGAGGATCCTCGGGGGAGAGTTCCTCGCCCGTCACTGCCCCCGAGCGACCCACATCGAGCTCCGAGCCGGCCCGGTGGGCCGGCGGGTGGCCGAGGTGTCCGGAGAGCGCGGTGCCGACCTGGTCGTCCTGAGCTGGTCCCAGGACAGCGGGGCCGGCCGGGCACGCGTCGTCCGGGAGGTGCTCGGTGCATCGACCCTTCCCGTCATGCTCCTTCCCCTCGCTCCCCCCGGCGACGACGACCCCATCCCGAGAACGTGACCTTCGACCCTGGGAACGCCCCCGAGCACCGGCGTAGCGTCGCGCTGCGGGCGATCTACCCTGGGCGCGCGAGCCGGGGAGGGAGGACGACACGGTGCGGTGGGAGACGATCCACAAGGCCGGCCCGCTCGGCGGCCCGGGTCCCAACATGGTCGACTACGCGGCCGGACGGGCCGGCTTCACCTGGGAAGGCGAGCGTCGCCTGCTCGACGGTCTTCCCGGTGGCCGCGGTCTGAACATCGCCCACGAGGCCGTCGACCGTCACGCGTCCGGACAGGGGCATGACCGCTTGGCGCTGCGTTGCCTCGACCGGCACGGCGGGCGCCACGACGTCACGTACGGCGAGCTCGCCGGCCGGTCCAACCGGTTCGCGAACGCCCTCGGCGCGCTCGGCGTCCACCACGGTGAGCGGGTCTTCGTCCTGATGCCGCGAACCGCCGAGCTCTACGTCGCCGCGTTGGGGACGCTGAAGCACCGCTCCGTCCTGTGCCCGCTGTTCCCCGCGTTCGGCCCCGAGCCCGTGCGCCAGCGCCTCGATCTCGGCTCCGGCCGTGTGCTCGTCACCACGCCCGCCCTCTACCGCCACAAGGTGGCGGCCATCAGGGAGCAGCTACCGGCGTTGAGCCATGTACTGCTCTCGGCGGGCCCGCAGGGGCAGAGCGGGACGTGGCCCGAGGGGACCCTCGATCTCGACGCCGTGCTCGCCATGGCCGGCGCTGACTACGAGATCGCGCCCACGGACCCGGAGGACATGGCGTTGCTGCACTTCACGAGTGGCACCACCGGCATGCCCAAGGGCGCGATCCACGTGCACGAGGCCGTCGTGTCGCACCACGCCACCGGTCGCATCGCGCTCGACCTCCACCCCGACGACATCTTCTGGTGCACCGCGGACCCCGGGTGGGTGACCGGCACCTCCTACGGGATCATCTCCCCCTTGGTGCACGGCGTGGCGAGCATCGTCGACGAGGGCGACTTCGACGCCGAGCGCTGGTACCAGGTACTCGAGGCCGAGGGGGTGACCGTCTGGTACACCGCGCCCACCGCCTTGCGCATGCTCATGCAGGCCGGCGTGGAGACGGCCAAGGCCCACGATCTCAGCCGGCTGCGCTTCGTGGCCAGCGTCGGCGAGCCGCTCAACCCCGAGCTCGTCGTCTGGGGACAGGAGGCGCTGGGGGTCCCCATCCACGACAACTGGTGGCAGACCGAGACCGGCGGGATCATGATGGCCAACTACGCCTGCATGGACATCCGCCCGGGATCGATGGGCCGACCGCTGCCGGGCATCGACGCCGGCGTGCTCGCGCACGACGAGCACGGCAAGGTCAGGATCGGCGACGACGGCGCCGCCGTGGAGGCGCTCGCGGGCGAGGAGGGCGAGCTGGCCCTCCGGCCGGGGTGGCCCTCGATGTTCCGCGGCTATCTCGGCGACGAGGAGCGTTATCGCGCGTGCTTCGCCGGCGGCTGGTACCTGAGCGGGGACCTGGTCCGGCGCGACGCGGACGGCTACTTCTGGTTCGTGGGGCGCGGCGACGACGTCATAAAGTCGGCGGGACATCTGATCGGGCCGTTCGAGGTGGAGTCCACCCTGATGGAGCACCCTGCAGTGACCGAGGCCGGCGTGATCGGCAAGCCGGACCCCCTCGCCGGGGAGGTGGTGAAGGCCTTCGTCACCCTTCGGGTCGGCTACGAGGCGAGCGAGGAGCTCCGTCTCGATCTGCTCGGGTTCGCCCGCCGGCGGCTGGGGGCAGCGGTGGCACCACGGGAGATCGCCTTCGACCAGCACCTGCCCCACACCGGAAGCGGCAAGATCATGCGGCGCCTGCTCAAGGCGCGCGAGCTCGGCTTGCCCGAGGGCGACACGTCCACCCTGGAGGTGCGACCGTGACCAGGGGCCAGGATGCCCGGCCCGCAAGCACCGAGCCCGAGGGCGACAAGGCGCAGGAGGAGGACCACGCGGTCCACCTCCTGCGCCAGATGCTGCGTATCCGGCAGTTCGAGGAGCGCTGCGTCGAGCTCTACAGCCGCTCGGCGATCCGCGGGTTCCTCCATCTCGGGATCGGCGAGGAAGCCTGTGCGGTCGGGGTGATGGAGGCGCTGTCACACGACGACGCAGTGGTCGCCACCTACCGCGATCACGGTCACGCGCTCGCCCGGGGCATCTCGATGCGGGCCGCCATGGCCGAGCTCGAGGGCAAGGTCGAGGGCGCCAGCAGGGGCCGGGGCGGCTCGATGCACCTGTTCGACGCGGCCACCCGCTTTTACGGCGGCAATGCCATCGTGGGCGGCGGCCTGCCGCTCGCCGTAGGGCTCGGCCTCGCCGACCACCTCCAAGGCCGCCGCCGGGTGACGGCCTGCTTCTTCGGCGACGGAGCGGTGGCCGAGGGCGAGTTCCACGAGTCGATGAACCTCGCTGCGCTCTGGCACCTGCCGGTCCTGTTCTGCTGCGAGAACAACCTCTATGCGATGGGAACCGCGCTGGCGCGCTCGGAGTCGGAGACCGACCTGTCGCTGAAGGCGGCAAGTTACCGGGTCCCGTCGTGGGAGGTCGACGGCATGGACGTGGTCGCCGTGGAGGAGGCGGCGCGCCACGCCTCCGAAGCGGTCCGAGGCGGTGGCGGCCCCCACTTCTTGGAACTGCGCACCTACCGGTTCAGGGCGCACTCCATGTACGACCCCGACCGCTACCGTGACAAGGCCGAGATCGAGCGGTGGAAGGAGCACGATCCGATCCCGACCCTCGCCGACAGGCTCATCGCCACCGGCAGCCTCGCGGCGGACGAGGTCGAGCAGATGAGAACCCAGGTGGCCGCCGAGGTGGACGACGCAGTCGCCTTCGCCGACGCCGGCACGCTCGAGGCGGTGGGCGACCTCGAGCGGTTCGTCACCTCCGGGCCCCAAGGCGCCGCGGGGAGCCGATGAGCACCGTCACCTACCGCGAGGCGATGCGCGAGGCGATGCGCGAGGCGATGACGCGTGACGACCGGGTGTTCCTGATGGGCGAGGACGTCGGCCGCTACGGCGGCTGCTACGCGGTCAGCCTCGGGCTGCTCGAGGAGTTCGGGCCAGAGCGGATCCGCGACACGCCCCTGTCGGAATCGGCCTTCGTGGGGGCCGGCATCGGGGCCGCCCTGGGCGGGATGCGGCCCATCGTGGAGATCATGACGGTCAACTTCAGCCTCCTCGCCCTGGACCAGATCCTGAACAACGCGGCGACGCTGCTGTACATGTCGGGGGGGCAGTTCAACGTGCCCCTCGTGATCCGCATGACGACCGGGGCCGGCCGCCAGCTCGCCGCCCAGCACTCCCACAGCCTCGAGGGATGGTACGCGCACATACCGGGTCTGCGGATCCTCGCCCCGGCCACCGTGGAGGACGCTCGCGGGATGTTGTGGCCGGCACTGTGCGACCCCGACCCCGTGCTCATCTTCGAGCACGGCGCCCTCTACAACACCGAGGGCCCGCTGGCCGACGAGGACGGGCCGGTCGACATCGCCTCGGCGGCGGTCCGACGCCCCGGCGACGACGTCACGATCGTCGCCTACGGCGGCACGCTGCGCACCGCACTGGCCGCCGCCGAGCAGCTCGCCGACGAGGACGTGGGAGCCGAGGTGATCGACCTGCGCTGCCTGCGGCCGCTCGACACCGCCACGGTCACGGCGTCGGTGGCCCGCACCCATCGCGCCGTGGTCGTGGACGAGGGGTGGCGCACGGGCAGCCTGTCGGCCGAGGTGAGCGCCCGCATCACCGAGGACGTCTTTTACGACCTCGACGCCCCGGTGGCCCGGGTGTGCGGCGCCGAGGTGCCCATGCCCTATGCCAAGCACCTCGAGGACGAGGCCATTCCCCAGGTGGCCGACGTCATGGCGGCGGTCCGCCGGCTGTGGGCCTGAATGGGCGACTTCACCATGCCCTCGCTCGGCGCCGACATGGAGGCCGGCACGGTCTCGCAGTGGCTCGTGCAGTCCGGCGACGAAGTCCACCGCGGCGACGTCGTGGCCGTCGTGGAGACCGAGAAGTCCACCATCGAGGTCGAGATCTTCGAGAGCGGGGTGATCGGCGAGCTCCTGGTTCCCGTGGGCGAGACCGTGCCCGTGGGCACGGTGCTCACCCGCGTCACCGCCCGGGCGCCCGGGGAGATCCCTGCCGTACCCCCGCCCATCCCAGCGGCACCACGTGCCCCGGTGGCGGCGACGACGCCGGCCGCCGAGAAGAAGGCGGGCGTGCCCCCGGGGTCGCCGGCCCCGTCGCCGCGTCGTCCCCCGCCCGTCCGCTCCCCGATCGTCCGCCACTTGGCCGGGCAGCTCGGGGTCGACCTGGCCACGCTCGGAGGCAGCGGGCCGGCGGGCGAGGTCACCCGGGCCGACGTCGAGCAGGCGGCCCTGCCCTCTCGGCGCACACCGTCCTCGCCCCTTGCCCGCCGCCTCGCGGCCGAGCTGGGGATCGACCTCTCGGCGCTGTCGGGGACCGGCCCCGACGGTTCCGTGGTGGAGCGCGACGTACGCCTGGCCGCAGCCGCAGCCGCAGCCGCAGCCGCAGCCACAGCCACAGCCCAGCCCCCGATGCCGGCCCCGGGACCTACCGAGCACGCCCTGCCGCCGCCGACGGCGGTGACCGAGGACCGCCAGGCCGCCATGCGGCGGGCGATCGGCGCGCTGATGGCGCGGTCCAAGCGGGAGATCCCTCACTACTACCTGAGCACCACCATCGACGTCAGTGCCACGCTCGGTTGGCTCGAGCACGCGAACCTCGACCGACCGATAGCGAGCCGTCTCGTCCTGCCGGTCCTGCTCTTGAAGGCCACGGCCCGCGCCGTGGCGCGGGTGCCGGAGACGAACGGTTTCTTCGTCGACGGCGTCTTCACCCCGAGCGAGCCGGTGCATGTCGGGGTGGCGGTCTCCCTGCGGACGGGCGGCGTGATCGCGCCGGCCATCCACGACACCGACCGGCTCTCCCTCGACGAGCTGATGACGAAGCTTCGGGACCTCGTGGGCCGCGCCCGGTCCGGGGTGCTTCGCAGCTCGGAGATGAGCGACCCGACCATCACGGTCACCAACCTGGGCGACCTCGGGGTGGAGGCGGTGTTCGGGGTGATCTATCCCCCGCAGGTGGCACTGGTCGGCTTCGGCCGGGTCACCGAGCGGGCCTACGCGCAAGCAGGCATGCTCGGGGTGCGTCCCTGTGTCACGGCGACGCTGTCAGCCGACCACCGGACGAGCGACGGCCACCGGGGTGGACGCTTCCTGGCCGAGATCGACCGTCTGTTGCAGGAGCCCGAGAAGCTATGACCGACGACGAGGCACGCCAGCTGATCCGCTCGGTCCTGCACCAGGTCGCGCCGGAGGCCGACCTCGACCAGGTCGGAGCGGGCGAGACCTTGCAGGAGGCACTCGATCTCGACTCGATCGACTTCTTGAACTTCGCGGTCGGGCTCAGCGAGGCGACGGGGCTCGAGATCCCCGAGCGCGACTACTCGCACCTGTCGACCGTAGAGGGCTGTGTCGCGTACCTGTCCTCCTCGGGATGACGAGGTCCCCCGCGCTGCCGGTGCCCGTTCCCCCAGAACGACGCGACGGTGCATTCGTCACGCGAGGGCCTCCACGATCGATTCCTCCGAGACGGCGGTCTCGCGCCCCTCGAGATGCGCTCGACGTTCGATCCGCCAGAGGAACACGGCCGGGATGAGCGCCACGATCAACATGACGAGCACCAACCAGTACGTATGGGCGAAGGCCGCGGCGACGGCATCGGCGGTGGGGTGCCCCGAGAGGTGGCTGAGCTTGCTCTGCAGAACGACTGCGACGACGGCCGTCCCGAGTGAGCCCCCCACGCGTTGGATGACGTTGAGCTGCGGGCTGGCATCGTTGACCTGGTCGTGGCTGAGGACCGAGAAGGCGGCGGTCATGGCCGGCATCATCGCCAGGCCGACTCCCAAGCCCCGCATGACCATCGCCGCGCTGATCAGCACATACGACGTCGTCGCGCCGATGAAGAGGAACGGCACCGTGGCGAGCACCAGGATCACGCCTCCCAACAGGGACGTGAGGCCCGCGCCGAGCCGGCGCGTCGCCAGCGCGGAACGGTTCATCCCGATGGCGGCGCCAATACCTTGGGGGATCAGGAGCAGACCGGTGTGGATCGCGTCCTGGCCGCGCGCCACCTGAAAGTAGAGCGGAAGAAGGATCAGCGCGCCGAACAGCGCAGCCCCCAGGCAGAACATCACCACGGTGGCCGCGCTGTAGGCACGGATCTTGTACAGCGTCAGATCGAGCAGCGGATTGGCGATTCGATGCGCCCTCAGGACGAACGCTGCCATGAGCAGAGCCCCGACGAGCACAGGCAAGACGACCTTGCCCGAGGTGAAGCTGCCGGCGCTGGCGCTCTCGGAGAGCCCGTAAATGATGCCGACCGAGCCTGCGCCGGCCAGGAGGAGCCCCGGCCAGTCGAGTCGACCCGCACTCTCCTTGTCCGGTCCGTCCCGGGGAAGCAGCCGCAAGGCCACGATCGCCGTCACGATCCCGATGGGCACGTTGATCATGAAGATCGCATGCCAGCCCACGCTCTGGAGCAGGAACCCGCCGAGCGTGGGGCCGAAGACCGGCGCCAGCACGATCGGTACGCCGATCATGCTCATCACCCTCGGCAGGTTCGTGGGACCAGCCGCCTTCACCAGGATCGTCATGCCGGTGGGCACGAGAAGGCCGCCGCCGATCCCTTGCAGCGCCCGGAAGGCGATGAGCTCCCCGATCGAGGTTGCCACACCGCAGAGGGCCGAGCCGATCGTGAACAGGACGAGAGCCTGTAGGTAGACCCCGAAGGCGCCGAACCGGCGAATCGCCCACCCGGAGATCGGGATGACGGCGGCGAGCGCCAGGAGGTACGCCGTGACGACCCACTGGATATCGCTCAGGGGGGCGTGCAGGTCCCGCGACAGACTGTCGAGCGCGACATTGACGATCGTCGTGTCGAGGATGGACATGATCGAGCCGAGCACGACGACGATGGCGATCCGCTTGACCAGAGGGTCGATACGGCCGGCCGGTACGTCGCTGCCGGGCTGTGTGGATCTCAGCATTGGCCACTGACCATTATTTAGGCGACGAAATGTTAGGTGAAAAACTAAATACCTGGCGTCAGGCTGTCAAACCACCTGCTCAACGGAGCTTCACTCCCTCTGGGTGGACAGCACCTCGCGTGGTTCGGCGGAGTCAGGCGCAAACTGCGGGCCGCGCTGACCCGCCCATCCGTGGAAGTGGTGGGCGGTGAGGGCGTGGGGCTCTTCACCCACGTCGGCACAGGGGTCGCTGTGGATGAGTGCTTGGCTGAGGCGGGGTATCTCGTGGAGCAGTCGGTGGTGGGCTTCTTCGGAGATGGCGTGAGCGGCGGCCAGCGTGAGGTTCCTGTCGGAGATGACGGAGACTTCGGCATGAAGCTCGTGCCCGATCCAGCGGATGCGGACGGCCTCGATCCGTTCGACCCCTTTCACCGTTGAGAGCTCGTGTTCGACCTGGTCGACGAGCTCGGGGTCGACGCTGTCCATGAGCCGACGGTAGATGTCGTGCACGGCGTGTCGCAGGATGTCGAGGATGGCGACGGTGATGAGCAGCCCGACGATGGGGTCGGCGGCGCTCCATCCGGCGGCGACACCGGCGGCGCCGGCCACCACGGCGAGCGAGGTGATCCCGTCGGTGCGGGCGTGCAGGCCGTCCGCCACGAGGGCGGCTGAGCCGATGCGTCGGCCGACGCGGATGCGGTAGACGGCCACGACCTCGTTGCCGAGGAAACCGACTGCGCCGGCGACGGCGACCCAGCCGAGGTGATGCACGGGACGGGGGTGGACGAGCCGGTCGACGGCCACCCAGCCGGCCACGATCGACGATGCGGCGATCGTGGCACAGATGAAGGCGCCGGCCAGGTCTTCGGCTCGGCCGTAGCCGTAGGTGTAGCGGCGAGTCGGGGGTTTGCGCTCGAGCCAGAAGGCGAGGCCGAGCGGGACGGCCGTCAGGGCGTCGGCGAGGTTGTGCACGGTCTCGCCCAGCAGCGCGACGGAGCTCGAGAGGACCACGATCGCCATCTGAACGGCCGCTGTGGCGGCGAGAACGACCAGCGAGATCTGAAGGGTCCGCATGCCGGTGTCGCTGCGGGCCAGCGCCTGGTCCACGGACTCCATCGGGTCGTGGCTGTGCGGCGAGAAGATCGAGCGGACCAGTCCGAGGGGCCCCTGTCGATGACGCTCACCGTGCCCGTCGCCGTGCTCGTGGCCGTGGCCGGGCTCGTGGCCGTGCCCGTCGCCGCCGTGCTCGTGACCGTGGGCAGGGCGGCTGCGGACCGGCTGCCGAGGGTGTTCCCCGCCGGCGTCGGGGTCGGTCGAGCTCGGCGTCCTCATGCCGTGCGCCCCTTCCCCTCGACGAGCTCACCAGGGTGACGGTGCTCGGCCGGGAGGTCGCCGGTGGCGTGGTCGGCGTGGAAGAGGGCCTCTCCGGCCAGCCGGCGGACATGGTCGCTGTCGATCAGGTAGTGGACATGGGTACCTTGCCGGCGGGCCCGCACCAGTCGGGCCAGACGGAGCTTGGCCAGATGCTGGGAGACCGCCGCCGGCTGCGCCCCGACATGTTCGGCGAGGTTGTTCACGGAGTGCTCCCCGTGCAGGAGGGCCCACACGATGCGCAACCGGGTCGCATCGGCGAGGAGCTTGAGGGTGTCGACCGCCCAAGCCACCTGCGCCTCGCTCGGCTCCTCCCCCACTATCTGCGTAGTCACGCAGGTAACAGTACCAGCGGTCGCCGCGGCCGGCCACGGTGCCGATTCCCGCCGGCGGGGCGCGCCACGGGCTTCGCCGCCGTGGAGTCGGTCGACCAATTGACGTTGACGTCAACTGACGGTAAGTTCTCCAAATCCAAAGGCGCTCGCAGACCTCAGCCAACCAGGAAGTCGGAGGCGTTCCCCTCTCCCCCCAGATGGGCAACGGCTCCTTGCCGAACGGGGTGCTGAAAGGGAACGCCGTCCAGTCTGACCGGTACAAATGGATCGCCCTCGTCAACACCACCCTGGGCGTCCTGATGGCGACGATCGACGGCTCGATCGTGCTCATCGCCATGCCCGCCATCTTCCGGGGCATCAAGCTCGACCCGCTCTTGCCGGGCAACAGCTTCTACCTGCTTTGGATGATCCTGGGCTTTCTGGTGGCGACCAGCGTACTGGTCGTCAGCCTGGGTCGACTGGGCGACATGTACGGCAGGGTGAAGATCTACAACCTCGGCTTCGCCGTGTTCACGTTCTTCTCGCTCATGCTCACGATCACCTGGATGTCGGGGACCGACGGGGCAATCTGGCTCATCGTCATGCGGATCTTTCAAGGTGTGGGGGGGGCGATGGTGTTCGCCAACTCCGCGGCGATCCTCACCGACGCCTTTCCTTCCAACCAGCGAGGCATGGCCCTCGGCATCAACGGGGTTGCGGCGACCAGCGGGACGTTCATCGGGCTCGTGCTCGGTGGCCTGTTGGCCCCCGTCAACTGGCGGCTGATCTTCCTCGTCTCCGTGCCCATCGGGCTGTTCTGCACGGTGTGGGCCTACATGATGCTCCACGACTTCACCCCACCCCGCAAGACGTCGATCGACTGGGCCGGCAATATCACCTTCGCCCTCGGGCTCATCGCCGTGATGGTCGGCATCACCTATGGGATCGAGCCGTACCGGGGCCATACGATGGGATGGACGAGCCCCGCGGTCATCGGCGAGCTGGGTGTGGGCGTCCTCCTGCTGATCGTCTTCGCGGTCATCGAGAAACGCACGGCGGAGCCCATGTTCCGCCTGCCGCTGTTCCGCATCCGGGCCTTCACCGCGGGGACGCTCGCCACCTTCCTCTCGGCGGTGGGCCGTGGTGGCCTCATGTTCATGCTGATCATCTGGCTGCAGGGGATCTGGCTGCCCCTGCATGGCTACGACTTCGCCCGCACCCCGCTCTGGGCCGGGATCTACATGCTGCCGCTCACGGCCGGGTTCCTCATCGCCGGGCCGGTATCAGGCGTGCTCTCCGACCGCTACGGTGCCCGTCCGTTCGCCACCGGCGGGATGCTGCTTTCGGCCCTCGCCTTCCTTCTGCTCGAGCTGCTGCCGGTCGACTTCAGCTATTGGGCCTTCGCCCCGTTGCTCCTTCTGATGGGCATGAGCAACGGGCTGTTCATGTCGCCCAACCGGGCGGGCGTGATGAACAGCCTGCCCGCCGGTCACCGGGGCGCCGGCTCAGGGATGAACACGACGTTCCAGAACTCCGCCCAGGTCCTGTCGATCGGGATCTTCTTCTCACTCATGATCATCGGGCTCTCCGCGGTCCTGCCGACGACCATGTACCAAGGACTCGTGCATCAGGGCATCTCTCCGCAGGTGGCCGCTCGCGTAGCCCATCTCCCGCCGGTGTCGGTCCTGTTCGCGGCCTTCCTCGGCTACAACCCGATGCAGCACCTTCTCGGGACATCGGTGCTGGCCCACCTCCCAGCCGGTCGGGCCGCGGTGCTGGGGGGCCGTTCGTTCTTCCCCCACCTCATCGCCACCCCGTTCCGCCAGGGCCTGCATACCGCCTTCGACTTCGCCATCGGGGCCTGTCTCGTCGCTGCGGCTGCCTCGTGGAGCCGCGGCGGGCGCTACGTGCACGCCGATGCCCTCGATCCCTCACGGGATGGGCTCGCCGATCTCGATCCGGTCGTCGAAGAGGTGTCCTCGTTTTGAGGAGCGCACGCCAGCTGAACGTGGAGCAGGTCCCGCTTCGGATCGGCGAGGTTGCCCGGCTGGCCGGAGTGACCACCCGCACGCTGCGCTACTGGGAGCCTGCGACCGCCGACACCGTGACCGTGGCCTTCCGGCCGAAAAAGAGCGCCACTCCGGCACCTCCGAGGATTCCAGCAACCGCCGCGAGACTGCCGACGGCTGTCCAAAAGGTGGCCCAAGGGAACCCCATGGGCTGAGACTACGACCTGCGACGCCGCTTTGACTCGGGCGGCTTGGGCCCTTCTTCGGGCGGCGCTTCGAGTACCGCTTCCACGACCTGCTCGGGATCAAGCCCGTAGAGGCTGAACCGTTCGTCGCGCTCCTCGGGCGTTGGGTTGTATCGCTTCTTCACAATTCGAGTTCCCGAGCTCCGTACCAATAGGGATCAGTAACCCGAACGCCATCAATGGTCGTCAGAGCATTGAACTTCCGATCCCACCTAAGCAAGATATCGGAACCCGCACGAACCGCAGCGGCCAGATGAAGGGCGTCGGCAGCCTGCAGTCCATTTCGGCGCACAATTTTGCGAGCATCTACAGCGAGGGAATAGTCCACATCGACCCAGAGTGGTCGGTGGGAGTTGTTCAGGTACTCATCGATCGCTGGCTCAGACTCCTCAGAGAGCGTGAGACTGCCCTTCTTGTAGATGATCTCGGCCGCCACAAGCGATGACGAGAACAGGTCAATCTCTTTGCGTTCAGCGGCTTTGAAGATTTGCGCGGCGACTTCCGCACGAACCGAACCCTCCGCCGCCTGTTGCTCATTATTGATCGCCGCCAAAAAGACGGAGGTGTCGAGAAAGGGCTTCTTGCACCGAAGGAGATCGGTCAACCGACAGACTCCATGTATTCCGCGAGGGTCTTGTCACCAACGAACCCCGGGGCAACCCCAACCAAGCCCGACAAAGGCGGGCCGTCAGGCATGATGCGGAGCCGTGGGTCCCTGATCCGAACAGGCTGCCCTTTCGCGTTGCGCATTACGATCCCGGACACCACGACGCGGTGGGCAATCGCCGCCTTTACTGTTTCCATTTCATCGTCGGCGAACTCAGCACCGACCGGTCGCTTCCAGAGATCATCAAAGACCTGGAAGGTGTTCTTCCTCCGTACCGACAGGGCGTCCAGAGTGCCCGTGATCGATCCGATCGAAGTAACCCGAGTGGCACGGAGTTCAGTCAGGTTGCCCTGTGCATGCTGCGTAATGCGGGGCCGCCGCCCCCGTCCCCCCACTGCGCCTCAAGGTATTCGGCGGAAGGTCGACTGAGCGGCTGCGCTATGCGGTTCAGGCGATCGAGAGAGGTCTCGGTCAGAAAACCGCGGAAGGGCTGTGCCCGACTCGACTGCGCGCAGTCCGTCGACATACTCATTCCCAACTAGGTCGACCGTATCCTGGTCGACGTCGGACGCCGTGGACTCGGCTTCAAGCACCGCCGTGGCGCTCGAGGACTCAAGCTTGGTTATGTACCAAGTTAAGGGACTGTGCGATCGCTGGGGCCGAGACGTGACGGCTCGACCAATGTTTGCCAGAATGGCTAGAGACTCGGTCAGCGCGCGTGCCAGAGCCTCTGCGGAGATACGGCTGGGTGGGCCCTCGATCCTCAGTCTCAGCGCCTGGGACATGGTCCTGCCCCCCCTATCGTGAGTCCGAGTACATCAGCCGCCTGCCCACCACTCTACCCATCAGGTGATCCACTCGGGCCGTGTCCGTCATCCCGTGAGTGGAGTGGCGAAAATCGAATTCCGAAAGATACCGGCCGAGATGCTCACGGCTCAAATGGTGGTGAGTGCCGTCGATGGATCGCTTGAGCTGGGAGAAGTAGTGCTCGGCCTTGTTGGTGGAGACGCCGTCACCGCCAGATCATCAGCGCATGACCCATAGGAGTCAGCGGAGTCCGTGTGAAGCGTCGTCTCCTCCATGCGGGCGTGGGATGCGATGACGGACCGGAGCGACCGGGCCGACACATTGGCGACGACCTTGGAGCGAACCTCACCCGTCTCCGCGTGGATCAGGGACACGACCGGCGTCTTGTCCGTCCGCCCCTGCTTGGAACCGACCCGCTTGTTCGCGTGGCGGTTCTTGGGCTTGCCGCCGATCCACGTCTCGTCAGCGACGACGACGCCCGAGAACAGATCCGCCCCGGGCCCATGCGTCATCGCTTCTCGGATGCGGTGAAGCATGAACCACGCGGACTTCGGCGTCAGCTTGTAGCGGCGCTCGATTTCCCGGGCGGCGATTCCATTCTTGGACGAGCACAGTTCGAAGATCACGAACACCCAAGTACGGACTGAGATGTGGGTGCCGTGCATGATCGTCCCGGTGAGGACCGAGAACTTGGCCCGACAGTCCTTGCACTTCCAAAGACGCCGCTGAGTCTCGGTCCCGCGGTTCGTCTTGCGGACACCCTCGCGGGGCGTCAAGAAGTAGTGGTCGTTGATCGATCCACAGTGCGGGCAGACAGGTTCGCCGTGCCAACGCCACTGCTCAAGAAGTTCGTAGGCGTCCGCTTCGGTCGGGATCATCCGAGCGATGTTCGGGATCGACAACTCCATACCCACATTATCGCACGTCAGCGTGGGTCCGTCAAGTCATAAATCACCGAAGTTTCCCCGGTTCAGCTCCTTCAGCATCTCAATGTCGAGCGCCTGGTCGGCCACGATCCGCTTCAGCCGACCGTTCTCCTTCTAGAGCTCCTTCAGGCGCTTGGCGTCGTCGGCCTTCATGCCGCCGTACTGGTTCCGCCAGCGGTGCCAGGTCGACTCGGTGATCTCGAGGTGGCGGGCCACCTCATCGATCGATTGGCCCTGTCCCAAGAGCTTCTCGCCCTCGGCCAGCTTGCGGATGATCTGCTCGGGCGTATGCCGGCGTCGCTTCATGGTCGTGCCGTCCTCCTTCCCCACATCGTGGGGCTCGGACTCGCACAACGGGTGGATCAGTCCACGGGGACCCGGTCAACCGGGTCCCGCTCAACTACCCCGTGCCGACGGCCTATAGTCGGTCACCACGAGGTGACGGTGGTGGGCAAGATCCAAGACGTCGCTACAACGCGGTCGGAGCGGTCGCCTGACGTCCGAATCCGAGCACCGACGTCCTCGAGTCCTTCGGCGTCGATCCCGGCCCACCCGTTGTGGTGTTCCTCGGGCTCATCAGCCGTCAAAAGGGCGTCACCCACCTGCTCGCCGCCTCAGCGGCGTCGATCCGTCGGCCCAGCTCGTGCTCCGGGCCGGCTCGCCGGATTCAACTAGTGTCCTGAGTCGCCAATTCACAAGAAATGTTGCCTTAAGGGGAATTTCGTACTTGGGGGGCGCGTTCTGGCATGTGACCATGGAGGTGCACATGCCGAGATTCGGACGCCCGAAGAAGCCGCTGGTACTCACCGAGGACGAGCGAGAGACGCTCGAACGTTGGGCGCGCCGACCGAAGAGTCCTCAGTCTCTTGCTCTGCGTTCGAAGATCGTGTTGGCCTGTGCCGAGGGGCCGACCAACCGTGAGGTGGCCGCACGTCTGGGTATAGCCGAGGCCACCGTCGGGAAATGGCGGAGCCGGTTCGTGGCCAAGCGGCTCGACGGGCTGGTCGACGAGCCCCGACCGGGATCACCTCGCACCGTCACCGATGATGCGGTGGAGGCCGTCATCGTGAAAACGTTGCAGGAGAAGCCCGATGACGCCACC
>DATKRB010000025.1:0-8409 GCA_035532415.1 Acidimicrobiales bacterium
ATAGGCGGCGCGAAGGCGGCAGCGGGTCGCCGGCGCGAGCCACTGGACGCGTGTGCTCCCTACCCGGCTGCAGAACCGGCAAAGGATGCATCGCCGAAGGTGAAGATGCCACCGTCGGAGGCGACCAGCCAGTAGCCGCGGCCGTCGGGGGTGGCGGCCATGCCCCCGATGGGCCGGTTGAGCGTGAGGGCCCCGGTCGAGCCGAGGTAGGGGGCGTCGCCGAAGGCGAAGATGCCGCCGTCGGAGGCGACCAGCCAGTAGCCGCGGCCGTCGGGGGTGGCGGCCATGCCCACGATGGGCCGGTTGAGCGTGAGGGCCCCGGTCGAGCCGAGGTAGGGGGCGTCGCCCGTGGCGAAGATGCCGCCGTCCGCTCCCACGAGCCAGTAGCCGGCTCCGTCGGCCGTCGAGGCCATGCCGACGATGGGGGCGTTGAGGCCCAGCGCGCCCGTCGAGCCGAAGAAACCGGCATCGCCGAAGTTGAAGATGCCGCCGTCCGAGCCGACGAGCCAGTAGCCGCGCCGGTCGGGGGTGTCGGCCATGCCGACGATCGGCCGGTTGAGCGAGTGGGCGCCGTCGGGACCGTACGACGGATCGCCGCCGAACGCCGACACCTGGGCGGCGGACGTCACCATCCGGTAGCCGTCGCCCGGGCCGGGTGCCGGCGACCCGGAGGTCGGTGGGGCGGTGCCGCCGGGGGGTGGTGTCGTCGACGTCCCCCCTGCCGTTCCGCCCCCCGGGTCCGACCAGGCCAGGGTGGGCAGGCCGCTCCCGTCGACGACGGCCGGCCCGCCCGAGCCGGCGTAAGCCTCGAGGGCGTGGACGAACGCCGCGGCGCTCTGGGTCGCCGGCCAGAAGGGGGGGATGCCCCCGCCGTAGTACCCGCCGTAGTCGAGTTCGGTGACCGAGATCCGCACGGCGCTCACGGACACCGGGTCGAAGGCGAACTGGAGTTGGTGATCGCGGAACTGCCCCCGTTCGTCGGCCAGCGTCACCCACCCCGTGCCCGGCTCGTCGGCCGAGACGGTGTAGTTGCGCAGTCCCGGGGCGGTCGAGCCGACCGACTGCGTGTCGACCACGACCCGGTCGATCGTCGAGGGCGCGGCCAGGGTCACCGTGAGTGAGGGCGTGCTGTCCCCGGGGCCCGAGGTCCAGCCCTGGCCGTAGCCGGCGGGGAGGCCGGCGATGGCGGCCGAGGCGTTGCCGCTCGAGGCGTCGGCCGTCGCGCCGGCGGCGGCCGACGCCAGGTCGGTGCCGTAGCCCTCGGTGGGCCCGACCGTCAGGGTGTCGCCGGCGGGGTAGGTAAGGAAGGTCACCTGGCCCGACAGCGGGAGGCCGTAGGCGGTCCCCGACACCGCCTGGGCGGTCGTGACCCCCCCGTACTCGGTGGTCGCGGTGACCGGCACGGCGGCGCCCGACGGATCGGTGAGCGTCAGCGATGCCGTGACCGGCAGCCCGTCGGTCCACACCGCGCTGACGTCGGTCGTGCCCCCCGGCGTCGTGCCGAAGTCGGCCCGGTAGGCCTGGGGGATCCCGATGGACGGCATCGACAGGTAGGGACGGCCGGCCAGCAGCCCCGAGGTGGTCATCGTGGCCAGCGCCGCCGGCTTCACGTAGTCGACCGACTGGCCGGCCTGCACCAGCGAGAACGAGACCCCGTTGTTGCCCCAGCTGCCCTCGTCGTAGAAGTAGTTCTGGACGGGGACGCCCAGGGCCTTCTGCCAGATCATCGACCGGGTGACGTCGTCAGCCTGGCCGAGGAAGTTGTAGTCGCCGTCGCTCCACCAGCCGACCTCGGTGAACCACAGCGGCTTGCCGCCGAGGAGGGCCTGGAGCTGGCGGACCTGGGCCGGGATCCCGTCCTCCTCGTAGGCGTCGTTCGAGCCGGTGTAAGGATGGATGGAGGCGACGTCCATGTCGGCCAGGCCGCCGGCGGCGATGAGCTGCTGCCACCACCCGACGGAGGGTTCGAGGGTCGAGCCGCCCAAGACGGTGGAGGACGATCCGGGCAGCACGGACTTGACCGCCGCGTAGAACGGGGCGAGCACCTTGGCGGTGTAGGTCCCGGCATTGCCCCAGCCGGTGTTGTTCGCCTCGTTCCAGGGCTCCCAGGTGGTCACCGGCGCGCAGGCCGTGCACCCGGCGGGCACGGTGGCGTAGTGCGCCACGAGGGCGGCGACGTCGGCCTGCCACAGGCCGCTGTTCACCAGTGCCGTCGGGACCGGCTCACCACCGCTGACCTGCATCCAGTACGTCAGGTGGTCCTGGTCGGCCAGGTAGGCGGCCTTGTAGGGGTCGGTGCTGGCCGAAGCGAAGGTGAGCGCCGTCGGGCCGCAGGTCGCCGCCGTGGGAGCCGACGCGTTGCAGCCGGGGAGGAGGGACGCCCAGTCCACCATGGTGCCGTTGCGCAGCGAGTCCAGCCCGAGCTGGGCGTTGAGGGCGACGCCCCGGGGATCGGTCGGGCCGCCCGAGCCGATCCCGGCGGGCAGTGCGGCGAAGTCCAGCCGGTCACCGGGGGCGCCCACCGTGTAGGGCATGCAGGTGGTGCCGAGGGCGGTGGGCGGGCTGGTCGAGGTGTCGTACAGGGTGGCCCGCACCTGGTAGGGCCCGGGGAGGGTGTCGGCGACCGGGAGGGTCAGGGGCAGCGACGCCAGCCCCGCAGCGGTCGTCGGCAACGGGAGTTCCGTCGGAGCCGGGACGGTCCCCGCGGTGAGTGACGCCGTGTCCTCCACCGAGTAGGACAGGCGCAGGTGCGGGGCGGAAGGAGCCCACCACGGGTCGAACGTGGCCACGACGGCCGGGGTCGCGCCGGGGGCGAAGTAGTTCCCGGTCGCCGCCGTCGCCAGCCCGGCGCCCCAGCCGAGGCTGTTCAGGGGGGCCTGGGCCGACGACAGGTAGGCCTGGAGGGTGGACAGCGGGACCGAGGAGATCGCGTCGGCCCCGTTGTTGAAGGTCGGTCCCGACTGGAAGTAGAGGGTCGATCCCACCAGGGAGGCACTCCCGCCCCCGATGGCGAGCGCGGAGCCGAGGGAGGTGCTCCCCCGCAGGAACCCCTCGGGGCTGGTGGCCTCGATGGTGTGGTCGGGGTCCACGGTGTAGATGGTCCCGTCCGGGCCCTGCAGCGCCTGGCCCGGGTAGGAGAACTGCGTGCCCGACCCGGTGTGGACGCCGTTGCCCTCGATGTGCGACGAGCCGAAGGTGGAGAGGACCCGTCCCGACGGCGAGACGGTCTCCACGTAGCCGTTGGCCGAGTACAGCAGGTTCCCGTCGGCCTCCGGGGTGACGAAGCCGTTGTCCACCAGGGGGAAGGAACCGGTGACCGACCCGGTCGCCTGGTCCAGGACGAGGCTTCCCGCCGTGTCCTGCACCAGGCTCACCACGACCTGGAACGAGGCGCCCGCTCCCACCGAGAACAGACCGGTCGGGTTGCCGCCACGCGGGTCCACCGACCAGAGCAGGGCGCCCGACGGCGAGAACTTGTCGACCAGCTGGCCGTAGTACGAGGCGAGGTAGATGTTGCCCGACGGGTCCACCACCGGCGCGGACACCGAGTTGCCGGTGAAGTGGGAGGGCAGGGCGAACGAGCCCTGCTGGGCACCCGCGAGCGAGTAGGTGACCAGGCGGGTCCCCGTGTTCACGTACAGCGCGGCGGTGGTCGCCGCGAAGTTCACGACGCCGCCCGGCGGCGTCACCACCGTGTTCGTGGGACGGGCCGGGAGGCTCGTCGCCGGGCCGAGCACCGCGGCCGGGGACGTGGTCCGGCAGACCGGGGTGATCTCGGCTGCGGTCGGAGCGGCCGGGCTCCCCGGGATCTGGGGAGCGGTCGACGTGACGCTCGGACCCGGCCACGTGACCGCCGTCAGGGTCCCGAGGGCGGCCAGTACGACGACGCCGGCGGCCACGAGGGGCTTGGCGGGTGCTGCGGGTCCCGGGACCCTCTGGAGTCGCGTGCGGTCGCCCATCGCGCCACCATCATGGCCCGCCCGACCGTCCCCGTGGGGCACCCCCCGGGGACCAGGGGCGATGCCCGCCGGGCCGTGCAGGCGGGCGCCGTGCGGGATTCAGACGGCGACGACGACCTTGCCCGTGTTGCCCCCGCTGAAGAGCAGGTCGAGCGCCTCACCGGCATGCTCGAGGCCCTCGACCACGTGCTCGCGGTGTCGGATCCGACCCTCCATCACCCAACCGGCCATCTCCAGCTGGGCGGCGGGGAACCGGTCCAGGTAGTCGAGGATGAGGAAGCCCTCCATGCGGGAGCGCTTCACGATCAGCTGCAGGTAGTTCCTCGGTCCCACGGGGCGGTCCTCGTTGTACTGGGAGATCGCCCCGCACAGCACGACCCGGGCGTGCATGGCCAGGTTGGCCAGGCACGCGTCGAGGATCCCGCCGCCGACGTTGTCGAAGTAGACGTCGATGCCCCGGGGGCAGGTGGCCCGGATCCGGGCGGCGACGTCCTCGTCGCGGTAGTTGATGGCGTGGTCGAAGCCGAGCTCGTCGACGAGCCACGCGCACTTGTCGGGGGAACCGGCAATCCCCACGACGGTGCCGGCACCCTCGATCCGGGCGAGCTGCCTGACGACCGAACCGGTGGCCCCCGCCGACCCGGACACCACCACGGTGTCCCCGGGGAGCGGACGGCCGATGTCCTTCAGCCCGAAGTAGGCCGTCATCCCGGTGACGCCGAGCACGCCGAGCACGACGGCCGGGTCGACGCCCGGGGGCACCACCGTCATCGAGCCGTCGGCACCGTCGGCCAGTGCGTACTCCTGCCACCCCAGCATGCCGAAGACCGCCGATCCGACCGGCAGCGAGTCCGTGCGGCTGGCCACGACCTCGCCGATGGCGCCGCTGCGGACCACGTCGCCGATGCCGATCGGGGGAAGGTACCCGGGTGCGTCGTCCATCCACGTCCGAATGGTGGGGTCGATCGACAGGTACTGCACCTTGACGAGCGCCTGGCCCTCGCCGGGTTCGGGCACCACGGCCGAATCGTCGATACGGAGTGTGGAGGCGTCGATCCGCCCGCTCGGGCGGGTGGCGAGCAGGATGCGGCGGAACGTGTCGGTCACCGGGCCAGTCAAGCAGAGCCACGCGGGGTCTGGAGCCTGGGAGGAGAATCGAACTCCTGACCTACGCATTACGAGTGCGAAGAAGGGCCGGAAATGAGGACGTGCGACCGGAGTAGGTCGACCGTTTCCACGGGTCAGAAGGTTTGAGGCGGAAGTACCCGGAAGGGGCCGGATCCCGAGTTGCCGGGTGAGGAGCTGGTTGGACGTTGGGCTGCTGTCGGGTCTAGGGCACGATCGGGCCGACACGCAGGCCGATGTACCCGGGGCTGCCGCAGCGGGTCGCCGGCTGGGAGACGAACAGGGCAGCTGGGCGCCCGGGAGGGTAGAGGCGGAGTCCCGCCACCGGGGTCGGACTACAGGATGCAGGAGGACCGAACGGTGCGAACTGCTGCACGACGACCTGCGCGACGCCCCTGGGCGAGAGCGTGACCGTCGGGACCGCTGGTGAAACCATGTGCAGGGCTGTCGCTCCGACTTGGCGACCGGTGACGCTCGAGGCGTAGGCGACCTGTGGATAGCCTTGAAGGGAGCAGGTCGTGGTGCTCCGATTGAGGAGCAGGACCACGGTCCAGATGCTCCCGGCTGCGCCGAACCCGGGACCGAGGGATCCGGTCAACTGACTGGCCAGACACGGCATGGTGGAACCTGGTGACATGATCACCGCACCTTGGGCCGGAGCCGATCCGAAGTTGTCCACCGAGCCCTGCTCGGTGACGAGCCGGTATCCTGCGCCAGAGGGGATTCCGGCCATCCCTACCGCTGGGGAAGTCAGTCCACCCACCACGGAGCCAAAGAACCGGGCGTTGCCGAAGCTGAACACGCCGCCGTCGGCTGCCACCAACCAGTAGCCGAGGCCGTCGGCGGTGGCCGCCATCCCCACCACCGGCAGGTTGAGGGTGGTTCCACCCGTCGAGCCCAAGAACCGGGCGTCGCCAAAGCCGAACACGCCGCCGTCGGCTGCCACCAACCAGTAGCCGAGGCCGTCGGGGGTGGCCGCCATCCCCACCACCGGCTGGTTGAGGGTGAGCCCAGCGGTCGAGCCGAGGCAGGGAGCCGAACCGAGTGTCCCGACCTGCCCTTGCTCGTCGGTCTCCCAATATCCGTCGACCCCATGCGACGCCATGGCCACCACTGGAGAGTCAAACCTCAGGGAGCAGGAGTTCACCGCAGCAACGGGAGCCCCCCCAGCGGAGCCAGAGGAGAGTCCGAACACGGCGAAGGAGGAGAGGAGAAGGGTCACCGCGCAACCTGCGACCAAGGAGCAGTGGGCCAGTGTCTGCTCGCTCCACCGCCTACTGGGCCCGTCTAACTCGCCAGACATCGGCCGACGGCTCATCCGCTGATCAGGTCCAGGTTTGGCAACCCCAAGGCACAACCGGGACCTCGCATCTCGGCGTCGGGACTCCTACTCGAAGGAACCCCAGCGTCGCACGGCAACCCTTGGGAAGCCTCGAACTCTGATGGCGCGGCACCATCGGTGACCTGCGCCTCACCTCTGTGTCCCATCGGGGCCACCAATCTTCCTCCGAGAACAGCGGAGCTGCAACTGAAGCCTCGCTGACTAGGCCAAGTTCTACCACCCTGCGCTGCCTCGTTTGCGTCAGCAACCTCTCGAACATGGTGGCCTCCGAAGCCCCGGTGCGATATCCGGGACCTCGGACCGAACATGCGGTCCACCAACTCGAACCGGCCAAGCATCGCCGCCTCCGGCAGGTGGAGCCACCAGCCTCACCGGTTGTCTCGACGGACTGGTTCACGTCGATGTTGCTCCGGTCGATCCGCGGTCGGCCGGCTTCGAGGGAACAGCGAGGCGGGAGGCGATCGCTCGATGCGTGACCTTCCGATAGAGGGCTTCCATGGCGAACGATCCGCCGACGAGCCCACCAACGATGACCACACCCCAGAGGTTGCGGGTCCGCTCCTCCAGGATCAGGGCAACGAGCGAGGCGGCGCATGCCACAGCTGCGACCACAGCCAAGGCGCGCTGTGTCCTGCGTTCGGCCAGGCGAGCAGCTGCAATGTTCACCGCGGCGAAGATGACCAGGAACGCTGCACTGCCGGTGAGGGCGATGCTGTTGAGGTTGAAGGCATTGGCGACAACGAGGGTGAGTCCGGTGGTGACCAGCAGACCCTCGACGGGTCGGTCCCAGACCTTCTTGTCGAACGCCTCTGGAAGCTCACCGGAACGGGCGATCGTCCACGACAGTCGGGCGGAGCCATAGAGGGTGGCGTTGATGGCTGACGTCGTCGAGAGCAGAGCGGCGACCGCCACAAGTACGAATCCGACCTGACCGAGGCCCGGACGGGCTGCCACCGCCAGGACGTAGGAGCTTGCGCCACGCACCTGAGTGATGGTGAGGGTTCCCACGGTCACGATGGAAACCAGCACGTACAAGACGATCGTGGACCCGACGGAGAGGTAGAGCGCCAGTGGGAGCGTGCGGCGGGGATTGCGCACGTCCTCGGCGGCGTTGGAGATGAGCTCGAAACCCTCGTAGGCGACGAAGATCACCATGCCTCCTCCGACGATGGCGAGAGGATCCGGCCACGCACGCGGGGACAGGTGGGACGGGTGAACACCGTGAAAGGCCGCGGCCACCACGAGGAGCAGGATGGCCACCTTGGCCGCGACGATCCATTCCTCGGCGCGACCCACGACGGAGGCCCGGGCGACGTTGAGGACGGCGATCACGATGATGACGCCGCTGAGGAGGAGATGGTCGACCACGGCCGACGGGCGTCCCGGGAGGAGACTGTCCGCATATCCGGCAAAGGCGGCGGCGTACAGCGAGATCATCACGACGTAGCTGAGCCACAACAGGACGTTGAGTCCGCCGACGAAGACACCCGACCCGAATGTCTCGTTGAGAAAGGTGACCGTCCCGCCGCGGCTCGGGTAGGCGACCGAAAGCCGGGCATAGGAAGTGGCGGTGAGGAGGGCCACGCCGCCAGCGATGAGAAACGCGATCGGAGCGGCGCCTCGCGCCAATTCGATGGACAATCCGAGGACAGCAAAGATGCCACCACCGACCATCCCGCCGATCCCGATCGCCACCGTGCTCGCCAAGCCAAGGGTCCGCCGTGGCCGATCGACTGGCCCTGTAGAGGTCGTAGCTTTCGGTGCCACGGGAACCTGCTTCGGTTGGTGAACGCGCTCGGATCTCGTCGACGAAATGCGAGCGCAGGCGGCACGGGAGAACTTAGCTGTTGCCGGCAATAGGTCCCTGCTGAGACCGAATTGCCGACAACTGGATCTGACTGGACAGCTAGCCATTCACCTCGCGTACTGCGACACCCGGCCGAGCGACGCGCCGTTCAAGGCAGCTTCAGTGGCATGCATTAG
>DATKRB010000026.1:0-4214 GCA_035532415.1 Acidimicrobiales bacterium
ACTGAATGACCCCGAAGGCGCCCTTGTTCTGCACGAGGTCCTGGGACGCCGTCTTGTTGACGGTCGGGCTCGACTGGTCGTCCTCCACCACCAGCTTCAGCTTGTGGCCGTTCACCCCCCCCTGGGCGTTCTGCAGGTCGACGCGGGCCCGGGCCCCCCCGGCACCGTCGGCGAAGGTCGACGACGCCACGCCGGTCAGGTCGGTGACGTAGCCGATGGTGATCGTGCTCTTGCTCGCCCCACCCGACGACGAAGGGGATCCGCTCGAGCCGCACGACGCCAGCAACAGCCCTGCGAGGGCCAGGATCGTAGTTGCCGTGCCCACCTTGTACCTGCGGTACGGGCTCGCCATGACCACCACCCCCTGAGTCACCTGAATCTCTTCACGCAACTGAAATTACCTTTACATATCGGGGCTTGGATGTCCATCCCACCGTCCCACCTGGCGCGCCTCGCCGGGGGACGGTCCCGGTCGGCCGGGTGGGGCGACGGGGGAGATCCGGCGCAGGAACGAGGCCGCGCCGATCACGTCCGCCCCGAAGGCCCGGACCCGGCGAGCGAGCTCGGCGTCGGAGGTGACGATGGTCGCGGACCCGTCGTCGGTCGCAGCATCCCTCGAGCCTTCGGTGGCGACTTGGGGCTCCACCATCGCTGCGATCACACGGTCGGCCGCGTCGGGTCCGCCCGGCGCGAAGTCGACGGTGACACCCTGGGCCCGGCCGGCTTCGACCTCCCCGGGATCCCCGCGCCCGTCGAACACGACCGTCACCTCACCGTTCTCCCGCTCGGCGAATGCGGCCAGCTCCCCGACGAGCCGCCGCCGGGCCGCCGGCCGGTCCCGCCACCAACCGTCGGGCCTCGATCCGATCACGTTCATGCCGTCGACGAGCCAGCGCATTCCCCCAGCATGCCGTCCCGGCCGCCTCGATCGAACCCGCACTTCCTCGGGAGGGTAGCAACAGCCTTCGCGACGTGACGGTGCTTTCCGTGCCTGCTCGCGAGATCCCGGCGCCCTTGTCGATCAGTCTCGAGGCGCGGGCGATGCTGACCGAGCATCGGCAGGGAGCTGCGTCGCGTCCGAATCCGCCCACGTCGGACCTGGCGGCATGGCGGGCACTGCGAGACGCCGCCCGGCCGGGACAGACACACCCGAGAGCTCGGGGAAGGTCTGGCCATGCCGTCGGCACTGCTCCTTCTCGGTCCCGAGGTGGATCTCACCGGGTCCGGGGACAGTTTCCGGACCAACCTCGGTGTAGACACGGTGCTCCGTACGGGCCTCGATGACATCAATCACTTGTACGCAGGCGGGCACGACCTGCGTCATCCGTATCTCTCGCGGTTGTTCGGGGATCCGACGGGGTTCCCGCCGGCCGAATCCCGAGTGGGACGCGGCGGCGGCTCGCTCGTGGCTCGACATGTGGCTCTCACGGCCGTCACATCGACCGTCTGTCATCGTCCAGGTATCCCATCAACTCACGAAGGAGATAGAGAAATGGATCTGAAGCGCAAGCTCTTCATCGCAGGGGCGGCCATGGTGCCGGTGCTCGGCGTGGGCGGACTGGCCTACGCCACGACCTCAGGCGCAACCACCCCGGCACCCCAGTCGAACTCGACATCGACGCCCGGGACTTCGGCTCCGCAGGCGTCGGACAACTCGTCGACTTCGGAGACCCCGGGCACGTCAGAGGCGCCGGGGACGGCTCAGGCTGATGGCCCCGGTGGCCACCAGGATGCCGCGGGCGTGAACGCCGACCACCAGTTCGACGGTCCGGAGTAGGACGTGGCAGAGGGCCCGGTGGAGCTCCACCGGGCCCTCGCCGCCGCTCAACAGTGAATGGGGTGGCCCATATGACCCAGGCAGACGTCGAGGTCGATCAACGATCGTCTGGTGGGCGAGGGTGGCTCCCCATCGGGTGGTGGCAGCGGCCTGCAGCGAGGTGATCCTGGGGCCGTGGAGCCTTCCCTCGCCGACCTGCTCGTCCGGGCGGGCGCGGTTCGGGGGATGGTGCTCGACATCAACACCGACTGGCTCGATTTCCCCGCCTACAGCCCCCGACAGGACCGGGTCGCCTCTCGCCGCCATCGGGAGGCGGCCTTCACATCCACCTCACATCTTGGATCCGTAGGATTTTGGTGTGCGCCTGCTGGTGGTGGAGGACGACCCGAGGATGGCCAGCCTGCTCAAACGCGGTCTCGAGGAGGAGGGCAATTCCGTGGACATGGCAGGCGACGGCCCGGACGCCGTCTGGATGGGGACGGAGAACCCCTATTCGGCCATCGTCCTGGACGTGATGCTCCCCGGCTTCGACGGCTTCGAAGTCGCCCGGCGGCTCCGAGCCGCCGGGCGGTGGGCGCCAATCCTCCTCCTCACGGCGCGAACCGAGGTCGCCGACCGGGTCGAAGGGCTCGACGCCGGCGCCGACGACTACCTGGCCAAACCGTTCAGCTTTGCCGAGCTGTCGGCCCGGATCCGCGCGCTGGTTCGGCGAGGCCAACCCGAGCGGCCGGTGGTCCTGGCGGTGGGCGACCTGCGGCTCGATCCAGCGAGCCGGCGGGCCTGGCGGGGGGATGACGAGCTCGATCTGTCGGCCAAGGAATTCTCCCTGCTCGAGCTGTTCATGCGGCATCCCGGTGAGCTGCTCACCCGCTCCGCCATCCTCGATCAGGTATGGGACTACGCCTACGGCGGGGTGTCCAATGTCGTCGACCAATACGTCGGCTACCTGCGCCGGAAGATCGACCGGCCCTACGGACGGAACGACTTCGAAACGGTCCGGGGGGCCGGGTACCGGTTGCACGACCCCGGCGGGGCCTGAGCGATGCCCATCCGGCTCCGCCTCGCCATTCTGTTCGCCGCCGGGACCGCGCTGGCCGCGGCCATTGGCGGCACCGTGTTCGTCACCGAGCTGTCGACCGGCCTGCGGGCTTCGGTGCTCACCTCCCTGCAAGTCCGGGCCGACGCCATCTCACAGCAGTTCCCCGACGGCGGAGGGGGTGTCGGCGTCCAGGACCCCGGCACCCCCCTCACGCCCGGCTCGCTGGCGATCGAGGAACTTACCCAGCTCCTCGGCCCGGCCGCTCGGATCGTTGATGCCTCCGGGCCCGGCACGTCCAGGCCACTGCTCACCGCCTCCGAGCTGGCAGAAGCACGACAGCATCCCCTGGTGATCGAGAGGGCCATCGTCGGTCAGCAGCACCACTTCCTCCTCCTCGCCGGCGCCACCGGTCAGGCCAACCCGTCGGTGCTGGTTGTCGGTGAGTCACTGGCCACGGTGGACCAGGCGGTTGCTCGGGTCGGCTTGGAGATCACCGTCGGCGGGGCCATCGGCGTTGTCGTCGCTGCCATCGCAGCCTGGTTGCTGGCCGGCGCCGCCTTGCGACCCGTCGAGCGGATGCGTCGGCAGGCGGCGGAGATCTCCGAGCACGACACGGACGCCGTCCTGGCCGTTCCCCGATCGCGCGACGAAATCGCCTCGCTGGCCAGTACCCTCAACGGGCTCTTGGAGCGATTACACCGCGCCCTGAGCCGCCAGCGCGGCTTCGTGTCGGCGGCCGGACACGAGCTCCGCAGCCCGCTGGCCATCCTGAAGAGCGAGCTCGAACTGGCCGGGCGTCCGGGGCGGAGCCAGGCCGAGCTCGTCGAGGCCGTCGACCTGGCCGCCACCGAAGCAGATCGCATCATCGAATTGGCCGACGACCTCCTGCTCCTGTCGCAGAGCGACGAGCACGCGCTGGACGTCCGCCTCGAACCCACCGACCTGCGCACACTGGTCGAGAAGTCGGTGAGTGGATTCGGGACCCGGGCCGCCGAACACGGGATCGCGATCGAGGTCGCCTCACCGCCGGGCCTGGTTGCCGACGCCGACGAGCGTCGATATCGCCAGATCATCGACAATTTGATCGACAACGCACTGCGCCATGCCCCGGAGGGCTCCGTGGTCATCGTTCGCCTCGAGGCTCGCGGCGGCACGGCGGTGCTCGAGGTTGCCGACCAGGGGCCGGGGTTCCCCCCTTCGTTCCTGGCCCACGCGTTCGAACGCTTCGGCCGGCCCGACGAAAGCCGCACCCGCAACCGGGGTGGAACGGGGCTCGGGCTGGCCATCGTGAAGTCGCTGACCGAGGCCCACGAGGGCGTTGCCGTGGTGGAGAACGGACCCGCCGGCGGTGCCGTCGTCCGCGTCGCGATCCCGCTTCGCCGCCCCAATGGCTCCAAC
>DATKRB010000027.1:0-3209 GCA_035532415.1 Acidimicrobiales bacterium
CACGCCAGGAGTCGATCGACACCGTGCTCGCCTTGGCCGAGACCCGTCGGGACGGCGCCCGGCTGGTGGTCACCGGCTGCATGGCCGAGCGCTACGGCGATGAACTGGCCGAAGCCCTTCCCGAGGTGGACCTGGTCGCACCCTTCGGTGCCCCGCTCCATGCGCCGGCCACGCCGGATCGGGTCCCGGTCGCATTCGGGGCGAAGCCAGGCCCCAAGCCCACAACCACCCCGGTTCCTGCCTTCGACCTGCTCAACCTGCCCCGACCGCAAACTGTCGCCCCGTGGGCGTACGTGAAAGTGGCCGAGGGGTGCGACCGGAATTGCGGCTTCTGCGCCATCCCCTCATTCCGCGGCAAGCAGCGCTCGCGGACAGTCGAATCGATCCTGGCCGAGGTGGACCAACTCGGTGCGGACGGCGCCCCGCTGGCCGAGGTCGTCCTCGTGGCCCAGGACCTGTCGTCGTTCGCCCTGGACCGCTCGGGCGGGCGGGTCGAGCCTCGCATCGACGGGCCCGCGGTCGGCGGCAACCGGCCGATCGTCGACCTGGTGGCCCGAGTGGCGGAGCGGGCGCGGTGGACCCGCCTCCTCTACCTCTATCCCTCCACCCTCGACGACGCCCTGGTCGAGGCCATACTGGCGACCGGCGTGCCCTACTTCGACCTCTCCCTCCAACACGTGTCCCGACCGTTGCTGAAGCGCATGCGGCGCTGGGGCGAGGGCGACCGGTTCCTCGAGCGCATCCACTCGATCCGCCAAGCGGAACCGACGGCGGCCTTCCGGTCCTCGTTCATCGTCGGGTACCCGGGCGAGACCGAGGACGATCACGACCGGCTGCTGGCGTGGATCGACGAGGCGCAGCTCGACTGGGTCGGCTTCTTCCCCTTCAGCAACGAGGCCGGCACCTACGCGGCCGACCTCGACGGCCAAGTGCCAGACGAGCTGGTGATCGAGCGCATCCGCGAGTGCGCCGAGCTCCAGGACGCCATCACGGCCCGGCGCCGCGAAGACCTGATCGGCACCACCATCGAGGTGCTGGTGGACGCCCCGGGCGAGGCACGCTCGTACCGCGAGGCTCCCGAGATCGACGGAATCGTCACCGTGCCCGGCCATCTCGAGGTCGGGACGTTCGTCCAGGTGGTCGTCACCGACGCCGACGGTCCGGACGTGTCGGCCGAGGTCGCGGGCGACGGACCGGGCGACGGACCGGTCGACGGCTCCGCTCCCCTCGCTGCGGCCGGGATCGGTGGACGGTGAGCGACGGCACCCTGGGGCCCGGGATCCCGGCAAAGCCGGGCACGCCGCCGCCCGGCGCGTCCCCGGCGGACCCGACGCGGAGCACCACGTTCGGGCCCTCGGCTCTGCTGACCCCGGCCAACGGCATCACGGTGATCCGGCTCCTCGCCACCCCGGTGGTCATCGTGCTGATCCTGCGGTGGGGTGCGAACTGGTTCACGTTCGTGTTCGGCGGCCTGCTGGCCATGTCGGACGGGATCGACGGGTGGCTGGCCCGCAAGCAGGGGACGACCCGGTCGGGGGCCTTCCTCGACCCGCTGGCCGACAAGGCCGTGGTGCTCGGCGCACTGGTCGCACTGGTGGCCAAGGGCATCGTCTGGTGGCTGCCGGTGGCCATCATCGCCGTGCGCGAGGTCGCCATGAGCATCTACCGCTCGGTGGTCGGGCGCCACGGGGTCTCCATCCCGGCCCGCAACTCGGCCAAGTTCAAGACGCTGGTGCAGGACATCGCCATCGGAATGTGCCTGGCGCCGCCACTCGCCGGACACTGGACGCTGCTCAACGGAGCCATGTGGGTGGCCACCGTCCTCACCGTCTACACCGGGGCGCAGTACCTCGTGGACGGCCGCCGGGCCGCGGCCGAACGCGCTGCGGCGGGTACCGCCGGGTCGCGCGGCTCCGACCGGGCGGCCTGAGCGGTCGTGCGCATCGAGATCGTGGCGGTCGGCACCGAGCTCCTGCTCGGGCAGATCGCCGACACCAACTCGCAGTGGCTGGGTGAGCAGCTCGCCGCACTCGGCGTCGCGTCGCACTTCCACCAGGCCGTGGGGGACAACCACGAGCGCATCGTCCTCGCCTTCCGCACCGCGCTCGCCCGCAGCGACGGGGTCATCGTCTGCGGCGGCCTCGGACCGACCCACGACGACATCACCCGGGACGCGCTCGCCGAGGTGATGAACGTCCCCCTCGAGCGCGACGAGGAGATCGTGGCGAAGATCGGGGCCATGTTTGCCGGCCGGGGTCGCCAGATGCCGGAGTCGAACCTCCGTCAGGCCGACGTGCCGCGGGGTGCGTCGATCATCCCCCAGACCAAGGGGACCGCCCCCGGCCTGATGTGCCCAGTCGGCCACAAGGTCGTGTACGCGGTGCCGGGCGTCCCCTACGAGATGTCCGACATGTTCGCCCGCGCCATCGCTCCGGACCTGCAGCGCCGCATGGCCGAGCGGGGTGAGCTCGAGGGGACGATCGCCAGTCGGGTCATCCGGACCTGGGGCATGAGCGAGTCGGGCCTGGGCGAGGTACTCGCCGGCTACATCGACGCGCTCGACGCCGAGGCGGCTGGCCCGGGAACCGGTGCGGCGACGATCGCTCTGCTGGCGAGCGGCATCGAGGGGATCAAGGTTCGGGTCACCGTCCGCGCCGCCGACGCGGCCACGGCCGCGGGGCTCCTCGACGGGCACGAAGCCAAGATCCGCTCGATCCTGGCCGAGGCGGCAGGGGACGTGGTGTTCGGCGTCGACGACGAGGCCATCGAGGACGCCGTGGCCCATGTCCTGGCGGCCCACGGATGGACCGTCGGGCTCGCCGAGTCGTTGACCGGGGGGCTCGCCGCGTCCCGGCTCGTGAACGTCACCGGGGCGACCGCCTGGTTCCGGGGATCGGTCGTGTCCTACGCGTCGGAGGTCAAGTTCGACGTGCTCGACGTGCCCGTGGGACCGGTGGTGTCCGAGGAGGCGGCGAAGGCGATGGCCATAGGGGCCCGGCGGGTGCTCGGATCCGACGTCGGACTGTCGATCACCGGGGTGGCCGGCCCCGGCGGGCAGGACGGCCGGTCGCCGGGGACCGTCTTCGTCGGTCTGGCCCGACCGGACCGCGGGCCGGAGGCCTTCGAGTTCAACGTCCCGGGCGACCGGGCTCGGGTGCGGCAGTACGCGACGATCGCCGCGCTCGACCTGCTGCGCCGGTCACTGGGGG
>DATKRB010000028.1:0-36814 GCA_035532415.1 Acidimicrobiales bacterium
CGAGATGGCGACGGGCTGTCTCGAAGGTCATGGCGCAGTCTCCCATGCGAAGCTGTCGTGACGCCTCGCATGGGTGCAAATGGGCGCTCGACGTGCCACCAAGCGTTCGAGCGGCCCTGCAACAGGCCCGGGACTTCCAGGTATCTCCGCGCTCGCAGTAGTGAGGCAGACGAGGGAGCGAGCTCCTGAGCGTGAGCAACGGGCCAGCCGGGAAGGTCGTGCGCGTCGATGTCACGCAGGAACCGTGCCCGAAGTCGTGACTCGTGGCGGTCGGCGGCAAGACGATCTGGGGCCTTGCCACCACGGGCCGGTGTCGAGACGGCGGCCGGGACGGCACCGGCGAGCCGTATGCCCCTTACGTGCACCCTGACCGTTGGGATCGCGGGGTCGCGCCGGGGACCGATCGAATGACCGGCCGTGCTAGCATTCGCGCACGCGTCGAACTCGAAACGTAGGACCCTGGAGCGCAGGATGACACTGAAATCCGTCGGCGGGCATGGGGTCCAGGCTGCTCCTGCTCACACCAACGACGGTTCGCCTCAGTCGGTGGTCGACCTACGGCGCCTCGAGTACTTCCTGGCCATCGTCGACCACGGGGGCATGGGCAAGGCCTCGAACCAGATCCACGTGGCCCAGCCGTCGCTGTCGCAGGCCGTCCACGTGCTCGAGCGCGAGCTCGGGGCGGCATTGTTCGAGAAGGTCGGGCGCGGCATCGCGCTCACGACAGCCGGGCGGGCGCTCGTCGAGCCCGCACGGAAGGCGCTGGAGGACGCGTCGAAGGCGCTCGAAGCGGTCCAAAGCGTCACGAGGAGCACCTCCGGGTGGATCGACATCGCCAGCTATCCCATGTTGGCCATGGACCCGATCCCCCGGCTCGTCGGTGGCTTCCGGCAGGCGTACCCCGGCGTCGGCCTGAACATCATTGGCACCGCCGACTCCGTCTCGGACGTGAACAACCTGGTGTCCGGGGGATCGTGCGAGATCGGCATGACATACGTGACATCGCGGGACCCAGAGCTCGAGTACTGGTCGCTTGGGCACCAGCAGTTCTCCGTCATCGTGCCCCCCGGCCTCGACCACGGCTGGGGTGGGGCCCGTGCGCTGTCGCACGCCGAGCTTGCAGCGCTGCCCTGGGTGCTGGGCCCACCCGGATCCGCCGTGCGGGACCTCCTCGACAAGGACCTGGAGCTGAGCGACATGGGCATACACGTAGTGGTCGAGTCGAACGACAGCGAGTCGCTCGTCCCGCTGGTCCTCGCCGGCGCCGGGGCGACGCTCCTCCCCGCGTCGGTGGCGGAGGTGGCGCGACGGCGGAGTGCGGCGCGGTACGAGATCACACCCCCGCTGACCCGCGAGGTAGCGCTCGTGCACGGGCGGTATGGGTTGTCGTCGCTCGCCAGATCCTTCAAGGAATGGGTGTTGACGCACGGTATGACGCTCATGACCGATGGCGAGCTTCCGCTCGTGCCCGAGGTCGTCGTCGCTTGACGGCGGGCGTCGACCGCCCCCGGGCCACGCGCCGCGCACCCCTTCGAGCGCCTGCTGCCCGCCCCGTGCTAGGTGGTCGACCGTGAACCTTCGCTATGTCGAGTACTTCTTGGCGACGATCGAGCACCACGGGATGCGGCGGGCGGCGCTCGCGCTCCACGTCCCACAACCTTCGCTGTCCCACGGGTTGCGGAGCCTCGAGCGGGAGCTGGGGGTGACCCTCTTCCGTCGAGTCGGTCAACAGATGCTCGTGTCCCCGGAGGGCAGGGCGTTCGTCAGACCTGCCCGTCAGCTGCTCCGCGACTCCGCCATCGCCTGTTCGGCCGTCGCCAGTGCGGTCGGCGTCGCCGGAGGTCGCCTCGATCTCGTGACCGAGCCTGCCGTCGCCGCTGATCCGACAGCGTCCCTGATCGGCGCGTTCCGAAGGCAGAACCCTCAGGTCCGCGTGAACTTGAGCACAGCCGTGCCGGAGGTGCCGCTCACCCGGAGTGTGTCGGACGGGCGGTGTGAGGTCGGCATCGGCTACCTTCCTCAGCCGCCGACGTCCCTCGAGCAGTACAAGATCGGGGAGCACGAGGTCGTGCTCCTCATGCCGCCCGGCTCCCCCGATCCTGGTGAGACGGTGGCGTTGGAGTCGCTAACGGACCAGCCCATGATCGTCGTGCCGAGGGGATCAGCTCAACGGGACTTCTTCGACAAGCTGCTGGCCGAGGCCGGTGTCCGCACCCGGATCGCGGTGCAGGTCGCGCACCGAGAAGCCATCCTGCCCATGGTGCTCGCCGGTGCCGGTTCGACGCTGATCCCGCGCCCCCGGGTCGAGGCGGCCGTGGAGCGTGGCGCCATGGTGCGTTCCCTGTCGCCGCCCGTGAGGCGGCCCATCGGGCTCTTCCACCGGCGGGGGCACCTCTCGCCAGTGGCGACGCGGTTCAAGGCGCTAGCCGTCGACGGGGACGGATCCTCTAGCCCCCCGAAGGGCGAGGCCCCCTGACGGACGGCGGGGTTCCCACGGCCCCGACCCCGCTGGTCACACGGCGTGGCCCAGGCCCGCGACTGCCGGCACGCCGCTCACCCGTTCACCGTGCCGGCTCGGCCATGCGGCGTCAGTGAGCTCCCCAACCGTCGGACTCCGCGTTCCTGATGACCAGCTTTGCGATCGTGAGCTGATGCATCTGGCTGGTCCCCTCGTAAAGCCGGAAAAGACGCACGTCGCGGTAGAAGCGCTCGACAGCCGTACCGGCGAGGTAGCCGTAGCCACCCAGGATCTGCACCGCCCGGTCAGCGACGCGACCGCACATCTCCGACGCGAAGTACTTGCACATCGATGCCTCGAGGCGCACGTCCCGGCCGGCATCGCAGCGCTGCGCGCTCTCGAGGACCATGCTCCGCGCCGCGAAGATATCCGTCTGGGAGTCTGCCAGCATGCCCTGGACAAGCTGGAACTCCGAAATCGGCTTGCCGAACTGCTCCCGGCTCCGCGCATGGTCCACGGCGTCGCGAAGCAGGCGTATCGCCGGTCCGACGCACAGAGCAGACAGGTGGATCCTCTGACGGACGAGGGTCTTCATCGCCGCCTCGAACCCCAGGCCTTCCAGGCCTCCTACCAACATGTCCTCCGAGACCACGCAGTCCTCGAGGTAGACGTCGCCCACCGGTGAGCCGGCCTGTCCCATCTTCTGGTATGCGGGCCCCGTCCTGAGCCCTTCGGTACCGCGTTCCACCAGGAATGCCGAGATCCCCTTCGCGCCCCGTGACTCGGGGTCGGTGCGGGCGAACACCGTGAAGAGGTCGGCAATTGGGGCATTGGTGATGAAGCGCTTGTGCCCGTTGAGGATGTACTTGTCACCTTGGCGCACCGCGCTGGTGCGGATCGCCGTCGCGTCGGAGCCAGCGTTGGGCTCGGTGAGCGCAAAACTGCCGGTCATCTCTCCGGAGGTGAGCAACGGCAGGAAGCGCGCCTTCTGCACCTCGGTGCCGTCGTTGACGATCACGCCGGAGCCGATCCCGGTGTTGGTGCCGACGCGCGCCCTAATGGCCGGAGAGCACTGCGAGAACTCGATCGCGGCAAGAACCAGCTCTTCCACGGTCATCCCGGAACCGCCGTACTCCTCCGGAATCGACCAGCCGAAGTAGCCGAGCTCCCGCATCCGCTGCACCAAGTGCTCTGGGACCTCGTCGCGCCGCTCGATCTCGGCTTCGATCGGCACGGCCTCGGAGACGACGAACTTCCGAACGGTCTCGAGAAACGCCGAGAACACGGTGCTATCGCGAATCAATGTTCTGTCCTACCTTCGGGCTCTTGCACCTCCCCCGGTGCGTGCCTGCTCAATGCCCCTCTGCCCCGAAGGCAGGAAGCGACAGCGGAACAGTTCGTCTCTTACACCTGCCGTTAGAGCGGTCGTGCCTTCGAATCGGCTACCAGAGTCCCAGACGAGGGCTTCAGCTGTTGTCAGCAACATGTTATGCTCTCGCCACATCGGCGAACAACATCAAATTCGGTTCTTCTGATTTAGAATGCTTATGGAAATCGCCGTTGAGGAGGCCGGTGCCGATCCTTGCCCATGATTGCTGGGCGGGACGCTACGAGCGGAAAGGCTCGACGCAGCGAATTGCGCGATCCCAGTGAAGACGAGAGCCTACCGCTGGCGGGTGTCGAAGTCGTCGAGTTCGGACAGTACATCGCCGGGCCCGGCGCCGCACAGCTGCTCGCCGACCTCGGCGCCGCGGTAACGAAGGTCGAACCACCGGACGGCGATCCGGTGCGATCCGTCGGGATCTATGGAACGGCGATGCTGCGGACGTACAACCGAAAGAAGCGCTCCATCGTCCTGGACCTCAAGACGCGACAAGGTCGTGAGGTGGCCTCCAGGCTGGTGTCGGTCGCCGACGTAGTCGTGCACAACATGCGGCCCGGGAACATGGAGCGCTTCGGCCTCGGCGCCGCCGACGTTCGCCGCCTCAACCCCGGGGTAGTGTACGCCCGGGTGGTGGGCTTTGGTGACCACGGTCCCTCGCGAGCCCGGCCCGGTTACGACATCGCAGCGCAGGCGGAAAGTGGCATCATGGCCATCAACGGCGATCCGGCGTCGGACCCGCAGCGCGTCGGGTTCTCGGTGGTCGATGCGGCGGCCGCCTACTGCTTGTCGCAGGGCATCCTGGCCGCACTGCTGAAGCAGGCCAGGACAGGGGTGTGTGAGGACGTCGTCGTCAGCTTGCTGGACGTCGCCATCCACCTGCAGGGGACCGTCTGGAACGAGTACCAGCAGACCGACATCGTCCCCGAGCGAAGCGGGAACGGCCAGCCCAACGCGGCGCCGGCTGCGGACCTGGTCCATGTGAAGGACGGTGACGTCGTCGTCTCGGCGTACACGGACGTGCACTGGGAGCGCCTCTGCACGCTTCTCGGGCGAGCCGACCTCGTCGCGGACCCGAGGTTCGCCGACAACCGCGTGCGGGTGGCGCACCGTCTCGACCTGCTCGACATCTTGTCGGACGCCTTCCGGGCAATGACACGGGCGGAAGTCGTGGCACTGCTCAGCGGCGAAGGGCTCGTGGTCGGTGCCGTGCTGGACCACAGCGAGGTGTTGGCGTCGCCGGACGTGGTCGCCGACCACTACTTCACCTCCGCCGTCGGTGAGACGGGAGAGCGCTTCACTGTACCGGCGCTTCCGTTCCGCATCGGTACCCAGGTGGTCAACGGGGGCATGGTGCCGCGGGTCGGCCAGCACGCAGCAGAGATCCTCGCGGCGCTCGGCTACACCCCCGAACAGGTCCGGGACCTGGTGGCAGATGGCGTGGTCGGATCGTCGGGTCCGACTACGAAGCGGCCACAGCCCCCGACCTGACCGTGGCGCTCAGCCGGGCACGTCCTGGCGCGCGCCACCCCGATGAGCGCCACCCTGCCGGGCGCTCATCGGGGTCGGCCGGCCCATGCCGCCAGGCCAGCCCGGCGATCGGCGTCGAGGGCCGGCTCCCCCTCCGCCAGGAGCGCATGTGAGCGCTCGAGGCCGACCCAACGCCACACCATGGCCAAACGCTTGGTCAGAGCGATCGCCTGTGGCGCCGCCGACGCGACCTGGTCGGCGAGCTCCTCCGCCCTGGCCAGCAGCGTGCCGGCGTCCGTGACCTCCTGGACGAGGCCGATCCTCAGGGCCTCCGCTGCTGTAATCCGGTTGCCGGTGAGCAGCAGGCGCATGGCCTCGCCGAAGGGCACGATCCGGACCAGGTGGTGAACCGCGTATGCGGCGACCAGCCCGTGGCGCGGCTCGGGCAGGCTGAACCAGGCGCCCGACGCCGCCACCCGGAAGTCGCAGTCGATCGCGCGCTCGAAGCCGCCGCCCACCGCCGGGCCGTTGACGGCGGCGACGAACGGCTTGGGCGACCGCGAGAACACCTCACGCAGTTCGGCAGGGACGACGGGGGCCTCCTGGCCGGACGCCGCCATGGCGGCCAGCTCGGTGAGATCCCGCCCCGCGCAGAAGGTGTCACCGGACCCGGTCACGATCCCGACGCGCATGTCCGGGTCGTCATCGAAGTCGAGGACGGCCTCCTCCAGCAGGCGCCATGTCCGCATGTTCAGCGCGTTGCGCTGCGCAGGCCGGTTGAACGTGAAAGTGGCCCGGTGCCCGGACTTCTCGTACTCGAGCTCGCTCATCCTCAGCTAGTCCATCCTCGTCGGTTCGAGACGTCAGATTCGGTGACGTCCCCGTGATCAGCGATTGGGTTGCCCGCACCCACGGTCGGAGTTGGGCCTCGGGCGGCTAGCAGCGGGACCCGGTGGTCGCATCGCCGCTCGGCTGTAGGACCACCACCTTCCGACCCGTCACCCCTCTTCCCTTCAGATCGGCCAGCGCCTCGGGCACCTCGCCGAGCGAGCATTCCGCGTCGATGACCGGGTCCACCTCGCCGCGGGTGAAGCGGCCGAGCAGGTCATCGTGCACCTGTCGCGTGAACGCGAAGTCCTCTCGGTAGGGCTGCAGCCGGAAGCCGATCACGTCGAAGTTCTTCATCAGGGCCCGGTTCACCGACAGCGAGGGGATCACACCGCTCGCGAACCCCACGGCGACGATCCGGCCCTCCACCGCCGTGCAGCGAACCGCTGCGTCGAACAACGCTCCACCGACGGGATCGAACACCACGTCGGCGCCTCTGCCCGACGTCCGCTCCAGCACCGCGTCCACGACGTCCTGGCACGAGGCGTCGACGACGCGGTCGACACCGTTGCGCGCACAAGCGTCGGCCTTGGCCGGACTGCCGACCACGCCCACGACTTGGGCACCCATGGCCCGGCCCAGCTGGACGGCTGCACTACCAACCCCCCCGGTCGCGCCGAAGACGACCAGTGTGTCGCCCTCCGCCAGCCGCGCACGACGCTCGAGGGCGACCGCACTGGTCTGGTACGCCATGAACAACGACGCAGCCGCCGCAGTCGGCATGGTGTCGGGCACCGGCAGCAATCCCTGCGAGCCCACCAGCACCTCCTCCGCCAGGCACCCGTAGCTCAACGGGGCGACGATCACTCGGCGGCCGAGCCAGCCCTCGGCACCCTCCCCGGCCCTGACTACCGTACCGACGGCCTCGCACCCGAGTGTGAACGGCCGGGCCGGCTTGTGGTGGTACGTGCCTTCGCACAGCATGACGTCGGGAAACCCCAGCGCTGCCCCCTCCACCGACACGACCACCTCAGTCCGTCCCGGTACCTGCGCAGGCAGGGTGTCCAGCTGCAAGACGTCCCTGGGCTCGCCGGCCCCGTGCACCCTCCACGCTCGCATGGTCGTCATCCCTCCTCGCGGCCGGCGGCCGTCATGCTCCGGGCGCACACCACAGTGCGGCCCCGTCATCCATGGCCCACCGGCTGGCCACTGGCGTGGTGCCCGGCCAGCCAGCCAAGCCCCAACGCGCACAACAGCCCGTTCCCTGCCATATAGCCGGAGGGCCCGGCGCCGCTGATACCGGCGGCGGCACCACCAGCGGCGTACAGCCCGGGCACCGGTGTGCCATCTCGAAGCAACCTCGCCTGCCCGTCCACCAGCGCGCCGCCTTGGGAATGGAAGAGCGCGCCACGGATCCCGACGGCTGCCAACGGGAACGAGAGCATGCGCTCCCAGTTCCGTCTACCGAACCGGTCGGCTTCCGTTCCGGCCGCCGCCAGTCCCGCCTGCTCGAGCGTCGCCGCCAACGCCTCCGCGTCGACCCTCATGTGCTCGGCCAGCTCGCTGGCGTCGGCCGACCAGTTCAGGTCGAGGGTCCGCTCGAGCTCCCGGAAGTCCGGAAAGCGCTGGCAGCGGCGGGCCACCTCCCGGTCGAACAGCATCCAGGCCGTCCGGCCCGGTTGCGCCTCGACGAGCTCGGCGAACTCACTGTAGCCGCTCGTCTCGTCGCCGAAACGCGAACCGGCCTGGTTGACGATGACGCCGCCGTGCATCGCCAGGGGCCAGTTGACCATGATCCCCAATCTCGTCGAAATGGCGCCGTACCCCTGATAGGCGTCGAGGTATCCGACGTCACCTCCCATTCGCTGCACGATGCCGAGGGCGTCTCCGGTGTTCCACTGGGAGCCGAAGTACAGCGCACCGGCGATGCTGGGGGCGTACCTAGCCACCAGTTCCGGCTTCCCGGCGTACCCGCCAGAAGCGAGCACGACCCTCCCCGTCCGCACCGTCTCGACACCCTGGTCGCCGTGCCGGATGGCGACGCCTTCGACCGAGCCCTCGGACGAAACGAACACCTCTTCGAGGGAGGCCGGCGTCACCAGGTGCACCTCGTCCCGCTTCGCCACCGCGTTCACCAGGGACGTGTGCAGCGTCCCACCCCTGCGGTCACGCGGAGAGTGGCACCGCTGCCGGCTGTGCCCCGGGTAGTCGAAGTCGGTGGCGAGCTCCACCTCTAGGTCGGTCGTGCCGACCAGCCACTCGAGCATGGAGCCGGCAACGCCCGCGAGGCGCCGGGCCAGCGCCGCATACGTCGTCCCTTTGGTCTTCGCGTCGATGTCGGCGTAAAAGCGCTCGGGCGAGTCGTCCGTGATGCCCGCCTCCCGTTGCCAGCGAGTGCCGGGCGCGGGGATCATGCCAGCCGTCTGAACGGTATTGCACGTCGCCCTGTACCTGCGTGACGGCTCCACCACCAAGGTACTGGCGCCGTTCTGCGCTGCCGCCAGCGCGGCCGCCAGCCCGGCAGCACCCGCACCGGCGACGACGACGTCGATCTCATCCATTCGTGGCACTCCCCTCACCGCCGCTCGGACACGTCGCCGGCACGACGGCTGGCCTCCACCCCCGGGCGGGACCCTCTGCGTCCGTCACTCCCCGGCAACGTTCGCTGGACGATCGCCGATCGCTGCCGCTGCCGCTGCCGCTTTCAATACCCGCTCCCTGTGCTCGAACGCGTCCAAGCCGACGAGCTCCTGCAGGTCACCGAACGGGAAGACATCGGCAGCCGTCGCCTCCGCGTCGGCGTCGGCCGCCAGCAGGCGGAACGCCCGCTCCACCGCGGTGATCGCCACCCTGGTGGCGAACCCCGGGCGTAGGATGACGCGGTACCCCATGGCAGCGAGGTCGCCACGGGGTAGTAGCGGCGTACGCCCACCTTCGACCTGGTTGACAACGAGGGGGACACCGCTCAGGTCGCGGCCGATCCGCTCCAGCTCCGAACGGCTGCTCGGCGCCTCGACGAACACCAGGTCGGCACCCAGGTCGACCATGAGGTGGGCGCGGGCGATCGCCTCGTCCATTCCCAGCACGGCCGCAGCGTCCGTCCGGGCGATGATGGCCAGCCGATCGTCCTGACGGGCCCAGACCGCGCTCAGGAGTCGCTCCGCCATCTCCTCCCGGGTCACTACCGCCTTGTCGTCGAAGTGGCCGCATCGCTTCGGGAACGTCTGGTCCTCGATCTGTACCGCCGCCGCCCCTGCTCGCTCGAGCAGTTGGACGGTCCGCGTGACGTTCCCGGTCCCCCCAAAGCCGGTGTCGGCGTCCACGATGACGGGGACGTCCACCGCTGCGACGATCCGTTCCACGGCCTCCACCAGCTCCGTCAGGGTGACGAGGCCGACATCGGGCACGGCCAGCATCGTCTGGGCCAACGCTGCTCCGCCGAGGTAGACGGCGCGAAACCCGACGTGTTCCGCGATCCGCGCCATCAACGCCGTCGGCGTGCCGGGGACCAGGATGGCATCCTCCCCCGCCAACAGCGTCGCCAAGGACGTTCGATCCGCTCCCACCGGCTTTCCTCTATTCCCTGATCCGACGCCGCGTCCTGATGAGCGGTCGGAGTCCTCCGACCATCAGGATCTCGAGCACCTCCGGCCTGGGCGGCTCGATCTGCGCCGCGCCGGCCTCGGTGATGAAGATCGCGTTCTCCACGTCCACCCGGGCCGAGTCCCCGTCGGCGCCCGGCACGGTGTCGACGGCCTGGCGCAGGTGCACGACCGGCAACCCGACGTTGATGCAGTTCCGGTAGAAGATGTTCCCGAAGCTCTGCGCTGCCACCACGCCGACCCGCAGCTCCCTCAACGCCGCCGCTGCGAACTCCCGGCTCGACCCGCAACCGAACTGTTCCCCGGCGACGATCACGTCTCCTGGCCGGACCTCGGAGGCGAAGCCCGGGCGTACGGCTTCGAACGCGAAGCGCATCGCCTCCTCCAAGGGCAGGATGAGGTGCCTCCCCGGCATGATGCGATCCGTGTCGACGCTGTCGCCGAAGCGCCACAGCCTCCCCTCGACGATCATCGGCATCCCTCCCCGACCGTCATCCCGCCCGCTCCGCGGCGACCTCGCGCGGGTCGCAGACGCGGCCAGCAACGGCAGACGCGGCGACCGTCCACGGGGAGCCGAGGAACACACGTGCCTCGGTGCTCCCCATACGACCGGGAAAGTTGCGATTGGTGGTCGAGATGCACACGTCGCCAGCCGACAGGAGCCCGTTCCCGAAGCCGGGGCAGGCGCCGCATCCCGTGGGCAGCATCTTGGCGCCGCTCTCCAGCAGCACCTCGAGCGTTCCGTTGCGCGTTGCGGCGCGCAGCACATCTTCCGACGCGGGCGCCACGTGCAGCAGCACCCCATCCGCTACCCGCCGGCCGCGCAGCACCTCCGCCGCCATCATCAGGTCAGCGAGCTTCGCTCCCGTGCAGGCACCGATGTAGGCCCGGGACACCGCGACACCCTGCAGTTCCGCGGCCGGGGCGATCTCCCGCAACGAATGCGGCAACGCCACCAACGGTACGACGCTGCCGCAGGCCAGCGACACCCGCTCTTCGGGAGCCGGGCCGGCGCCGCCGTCCTCGCCGCGGCTCGGTTCCCGTCCGGCACGCCTGAAGTGGGCTGCGGTCACGCTGTCGTACGGGATCACCGCCGACATGGCACTCATCTCCGTCGCCATGTTCGTCAGGACCGATCGCTCCTCGACGTCGAGGGCGCTCAACGCCTCCCCACGGTACTCGATCACCTTGCCCTCGCACCGGCCGGCGATCCCCGAGCGGATCATCTCGAGCACGAGGTCCTTCGCCGTCACCGCCCACGGCAACTCGCCGTGGAGCTCAACGAGGATGAGCCGCGGCACTTCGAGCCAGGTCTCCCCCAGCGCCAGGACGCTCAACATGTCGGTCTGGCCCATGCCGAACGCCAGCGCCCCCAGGGCACCCGCCGTCGGCGTGTGCGAGTCGCCGCCGATGAGGAGCATGCCCGGATCGACGAGGCACTTCTCGACGATCAGCGTGTGGGAGATGCCTTCCATGTCGAAGAACGCGCCGACGCCATGCGACCTGGCCCATTCCCGGGTGATGCGTAGGACCTCTGCCGTCGCCTCGGAATTGCCCGGCGCGTAGTGGTCGCTGACGACTATGAGCTTGTCGGGGTGCATGACATCGACGCCCAGCGCCGCCAGCTCCGGGCCCAGCCGCCGCGGTCCGCCAGCGTCGTGGATCATGACCCGGTCGGGCCGCACCCAGACGACATCCCCGGCTTCGACGCGCGGTCTCCCGCACGAGCGGGCCAGGATCTCGTATGCCAGCGGCTGCTCAGGCCCGGGCGATGGCACTTCCACCCCCGAGACGACCGGCTACCGAATCCCGCATCGCTCTTGTGAACACCGCACCGTGGCGCGCCCCGCCTCGCGTCACACCGAACCACCACTCAGGATCGCCCGGGCCTGCTCCGCGCTCAGGAGATCGGCGTACTTCATCCAGAGGTCCAGCAGCGCCGCCTTGTGCGACACGCTGATCCGGTCCGCCACCGCATCCTCAACGACGCCCACGTCAAAGCCGTACGAGATGGCGTCGACCGTGGTGGCCCGGACGCACCCGGACGTCGACACGCCGGTGACGATCAACGATCGCACACCCAGCGTGATCAGCCATGAAAGCAGGGGTGTACCGTGGAGAGCGCTGGCGTAGCTCTTGTCGAGCACCAGGTCGCCGGCCTGGGGCTCGATCTCCGGCACGATGTCCACCGCATCCGAGCCCTCCATCGTCATGGCATGGTTCCAGCCTGACTTCTTGGTGAAGCCGTCGAAAGCCAGCGTCTGCTTCTGGACGTTCCTCGTGTAGATCACCGGTACGCCGTTGGAACGCGCCGATTCGAGCAGCGACCGTATCCGTGCCACTGCCGACCAGGCGACCTCCCCGCCCCCGGCGGGCCACTGGTCCTGCTGTTCGTCGACCGGCGCGTCCCGCCCAATATAGACCCGTTGGCAGTCGATGACGACGAGGGCCTTCTTCCCGGACAGGCCGCGCTGCTTCCCGTACCCGCCGTTCTCGATCACGCGACGATCCTGTTCGGTGAGGACGTCGTCCCACGGCGCCGGGTCGGCGCCTCTCTCCACGTTCATAGTCTCCTCTCCTGCGATGTCGTCGGCCACTCGGACGCAGCCCTCGGCGGACCGGGCACGCCCGCGTGCCGCCAGCTCGATGCACCGGCAGCGAAGGCGGCCCCACTGCCGCGGCGTCCGCGCCGCCGGCTCCTGCGCCGTCTCAACCTTCCACTGCCCCGTCGACGGTCGGCAGCTCCGCCTGCGCATGTCCGGCGATCTCGGCGCCGGTCGCCCGCCAGCACGAGTCGAGGCCGGCCGCGAAGTCGACGACCCGCCTGAACGAGTCGACCCGGTGGGGTTGCCCCGTCAACCACGGGTGGACCATCACGCACGCCACCCGCGGCCCCTCGGCCGCCGCCTCCTCGGCCAGGAACCCGAGCATGGCCATCACCTGCTCGGACCAGTCCCGGGCGGAGCGGGCGCCGTCCCAGACCACGTTCAGGTCACTGGTGTCGTAGCCGCCCGGCAAGGACACCAGCCCGTTGGTGAAGCGGTACGGAGTGTCGTCGTTGACCCAGTCGCCGACGTACGTCAGGCCACGTTCCCTGAGCAGGTCCGCGGTGCGTAACGACTCGCTGAAGCCCGGTGAGAGCCAGCCTCGGCACCGGACGGAGTGGGAGGCCAAGGTCGACAGGCACTCGTCGATCAGGCTGGCCTCGTCCGCCGGCGTCATGGCGTCGTGATGGACGACGTTGGCCGCGACGCCATGTGCCATCAGCTCCGGTTCGAATTCGAACAGGTCACCGAGGAGCTCAGGGAACCTGCGCGCCAGGTCCGAGTTGACGGGAACCGTCGCCCTGATGCCGGCGCCTTGGAGGATGCGCAGCAGCCGCCAGATTCCCACGCGGTGCCCGTAGTCTCGCCAGGTCCACTCCCGGTAGTCGAAAGGCTGCCACTGCGGGGCTCCCGCGGGCCTGAAGCCGGGGACGAACCGTGAAGGCCGATGCTGTTCGAGGGGTATGCAGAACCACACCGCCAGGCTCTTCCCACCCGGCCAGCGGTAGAACGGCGCCTCGCCGATCGTGCGCCACCGGTACAGGTCGTGATCCATGCCCCGGCGCCGGCGCGGGTACTCGAGGTAGCCGTCCCCGGAGTTCACCGATGACCCCGATCCGCCGGGCTGGTTCCCCGGCCGCCATCGTCCCCACCTGCTCCGGCCAGGAACCAATCCGCGATCTCGGCGCCGGTCGTCAACCAGACTCCTTCGCGGGAGGTGAGGGCCTCCAGGCATTCGACGAGGGCGGTCTGGCGATGCGGTTGGTTCACGAGGTACGGGTGGAGCGCAACGCACATCACCCGGTAGGACCCACTGTCTTCCGCCTCGCGGCTGAGCTCCTCGAGCTGGTCCACGAGCGATGCAGCGTACTCCTCGGGCGTCGCGCTCCGCCCGACGAAGGCGGTGAAGTCGTTCAGGTCCAACGTGTACGGCACGCTGACGAGCCGGCCCTGCTCCACCCGCAACTCCGTTGGTTGATCGTCGTGGAAGAAGTCACAGGTGTACGTGAAGCCGTACTCGGCGAGGAGGTCGAGGGTCCTCGGCGTGTTCGACAGCGCGGGGCCGAGCCATCCCGCCGGTGGCTTGCCCGCCACCCGCTCTATGGTGGCCACGCAGTCCTCGATGACCGCTCGCTCCTCGGCTTCGTCCAGGTCGCACATGTACCGGGTGTTGTAGACACCGTGTGCGAAGATCTCCCACCCCCGGCCGACACACTCTTCGGCGATCTCGGGGTGGTGGTCGATCATGGCGACGTTCTGGGAGACGCTGAGCTTCAGGCCCAGTGCCGCGGCGATGTCGAAGAGCCGCCATACCGCCACGCGGTTCCCGTAGTCGCGCCACGAATAGTTGAGGACGTCGCTTCGTACCCGCGGCCAACCCGGGCGCGAGGGACGCTCCGGGGGGCTCAGCTCGTAGAATTCGTGGTTCGTGGCGATCCACAACGCGACGGCCTTCCCTCCTGGCAGGCGTCGCGGTTCCCTAGTGTCGATGCGCGAATACCCGTATCTCGTGAGGTCCGTCCGGTCGCCCACCCAACCTGCCCGTTCCGTGCTGCTCATCGCTGTCCCGGCTCCGTCTCCCCTGAACCCGATGCACCGCTTCTGACGTCACTCAGGGCTCGGTAGGCGGCTTTCATGACGATCCGGAATTCCTCCGAGGTTACGTCCCGTGGCCTCGGCAGGGGCACGTCGATGATTTCACTGACACGGCCCGGTCGCTGGGTGACGACGAGGACGCGGTCGGCGAGGTAGACGGCCTCCTGGACCGAGTGGGTCACGAACACCACGCTGGAGGAACGTTCACTCCAGATCCGGACGAGCTCGATCTGCAAGTCCTCGCGGGTCTGTGCATCGAGCGCGCCGAACGGCTCGTCCATCAGCAGGAGCTCCGGCCGGGTCGCCAGGGCCCGGGCGACGGCGACTCGCTGGGCCATCCCCCCGGACAGCTCGCGTGGGTACGCTTGGCCGAACTCGACGAGCCCGACCAGGTCGAGCAGCTCCTCCACCCGTTCCTTGCGCTCGGGCCGGGGCACACCGAGGTTCTTCATGCCGAACTCGACGTTCTTCTCGACCGTCTTCCACGGGAAGAGGGACGGGCTCTGGAACACCATGCCGATGTCGGCGTGGGGCCCGTGCACCTCCCTTCCCTGATAGAGGACGCGGCCCATAGAGGCCGGGCGCAGGCCGGCAATGATGTGAAGGATCGTGCTCTTGCCGCAACCGCTGGGGCCGATGACGCAGAGGAACTCGTCGGGCCGGACCTGGAAGTTGACGTCCTTCAGGGCCACTACCTCCCTGGCGCCACTCCCCCACACCTTTCCCACGTCTTCGACGATCAGCCGAGCGCCGGGCGGCACCTCGCCGACCAGCCCCGTGCCGGCAGCGAGGTCGTGCCCGGCGGGCCCGGCGGCGCGCTCCCGGCCAGCGCCGGGAGTCCGGTCGGCGGTCGGTGTGTGACCGTCTTCTTGCAACGCGGCTCGACCCATCTGGCGATCCTCCCTCACCGGTACTGCTTCAGAGGCCCGGCCAACACGGCACCGATGAGCGTGTCGAGCACCACGCCGACCGCGCCCACCACGAGCATCACCGTGATGACACCGCTTGCGTTGTCCACCGACCCGAACTGCAGGAGTCGGTACCCGACGCCCGACGACGCGCCGATCATCTCGACGATGACCGTTCCCCCCCACGCGGCCGTGATCGAGAAGCGGGCAGCGTTCGAAAGGGTGCGGAACGACGCGGGCACGATCACCCCGAGACCGATCCCCAGCCTCGACGACCCCAGCATCCGGCCGGCGTCGACGAGGGAGGGGTCGACCTTGGTGCCGGCGTCGAAAGCGCCGACGAAGACCGTGAAGAAGCACAACACGAAGATGAGCGCGGCCTTGCTGAAGAGGTCCACCCCGAACCACAGGACGAACGGGCCCAACCAGGCGATCGGTGATATGGGCCTCATCACCTCGACGATGGGCACCAGGCCATACCGCACCACGCGTATGCGTGACGCCAGCAGGCCCGTCGCGCCGCCCGCCACCACGGCGGCGGCCCATCCCAGCAGCGCTTCGCGGAGGCTCGTGACGACGTCCGTGGCCAGGTTCCCCGACCGCGCGTAGCTGGTGATCTCGTGGAGCACACCCGTCGGCGTGCTGATGACGCCGACGATCGAATGGTCGGCCAAGCCGACGATCCACCAGACGACGACGGCAAACGCGGCGGGGGCGAGGACCGCCACGACCCTGTTCCGAACCGCCGTGGCATACTTCGTCCATCCCTGCCTAGCCGGTGCCTCACCGACGGTGAGCGGCGCGGGTTCGGTGTCCGACTCGGCGGCTGCCAGGAAGCTCATCACCGGCTACCGCTGGTCCACGGCAGGCGCGCTGCCAGGCTGGCGACGCCGAGGTTGAGGGCGGCCCCGATGACGCCGATGACGATGACCAGGGCGAGGACCCGCGCCGTGTCCGAGTACTGGGTCTCGGTGTAGAGGACGACGCCGATGCCGTTCGTGGCGTTGACCATCTCCGCGACGAGCAGGGAGATCCAGCTGAAGCCGATACCGATCTTGATTCCGGTCAGGATCTCCGGTCCCGCCGCTGGCAGCCGTATCGAAGCCCATTGGCGCATCCGCCCATTGACACCGAGCAGGCGCCCCGCGTCGATGAGACCGGGGTCGACAGCCCGCACGCCCTCGACGGCCATGAACGCCACTATGAAGAACGAGGCATAGGAGGTGATGAACAGCTTCCCTGCTTCGCTCAGGCCGAAGAAGACGGAGGCGATGGGTACCCAGGCGAAGGGGACTATGAAACGCAGGAACCGGAGCGATGGTTCGAGCAGGACCTTTCCCAATCTTGTCAGCCCGGCCAAGGACCCGACGAGGATGCCGGCCGTCGATCCGATGGCCCATCCCAGAACGACCCGTCGGAGGCTCACCAGTACGTCGGTCCGGAACGCGCTGGAGGCGAGCAAGTGCCCGAGTGTGGCGAAGACGGCCGCCGGCGGAGGCAATTTGACCGCTGGAGGCCTGAGCCCGATGACGACGAGCTCCCAGATGCCGACCACGATGGCCAAGCCGACGACTGCGGTCACCACCTGTGCCCGGCGATTGGCGCGGCGACGGAGTTGCGAGGCCATCGCCGTTGGCTTGGTCGGGCGGGTCATCTGGTGTCGGAGGTGGTCACGGGCATGGGGATACCGGCGAGTACGCGTTCGTCCGGACACGGGTGTTCGGCTCCGAACGACATGCGAGATGCTGGACTCGGCGGATGTCCATCGTCCGAGGTGGCGGATGCGCTACTTCGGCACCGTGTACGTCGCCATCTGGCGCACGTAGCTGGGAACCTGCGAACCCGTGACGACACCGGCCATCTGGTACAGCTTCCACATGTCCGCCATGCTCGTCGGGTCCGGCTTCATGCTGGTCGGGAACGAGAAGTAGTGGTTCTGGATCACGTACTTGGCGGCTGCGAGCGAGGCCCCTCCGGACTTCGCCCACGTCGACGCCACCTCGGATGACTTGGTGGTGGCGGCCTTGATGTAGGCGTCCCCGGCGGCGATGAGGGCCCGGATGGCGTTGGGATTGGTCTTGATATACGAGCTGGTCGTGAACAGGCCGTCGGCAAGGAAATGTCCGCCGATGCCAAGGCTCTGGTACATCTGGCCTGCCGACAACAGGGTCCTGTCCTGGCCCGTCCTGTTCCCTTCCGTGCCGTAGGGCGGCCACACGGCAATAGCGGCAACCTGGCCGCTCGTCAGGAGGTTCTGCATCGAGGCAGGGCTCGAAAAGACGAACTGGATCGAGCCGGGAGCTATCCCTTCCTTCTTCATGAGGGCGTTGATGAGCAGCCACTGCTGGGATGCCTGCGAGAAGACCGCCACCTTCTTGCCCACGAGCCCCTTGAGCGAACGGATGGGGGATCTCTTGGCGACGTCCAGCGAGAAGCTGTTGTACCCGACCGGTCCGAGGAACCTGAGGTTGGGGTAGCTCTTGCCGAGGACGGCGGCCGGGGGCGGGCCGTTCTCGAACGCGTCGATCGACCCGGACTCCAGCGCTGGGACGGCGAGTGCGGTCCCCGTGAAGGTCTGAAAGGCCGGCTTGTAGCCGTAGCGTGCGAAGAGAGCGGTCTGGTTCTCGAGGAATGCGCCGCTCGTGAATCCCCCCGAAACGCCGATATTCAACGGCTTCAGCGACGCTGGCGGCGATGCGGCATCGGCCGACGCATCTCCGAACGCTGGGAGGATTGTGGCTACCATGGCAACAATCGCCACGGACGACCACCGACGAAGCGTTTTCAGGGGCATGGTTAGGTCGTCCTCCGTTGCCGGTTGCCGGGAGCAAGTTGTGCTTGCTGCCCGGGATCTCTCTCGTACGTCCAGCTGTCTTCGTGCTTTGCCGGGTGAGGTCCCCGTTGCCTCCCGAGCCATGGCGAACCTTCGGAACGGAGGGCCACTCGGACAGCGCCATTGCATTTCGTTGTCGTCATGGTAATCGTGCTATTCGATTGTATCAATACGCATTCTGTCTGTATTCGATCGTATGTACCTATGGGTCTGCATATCCCGCGGGTCGCCGGTGAGACGGCAGCCCGGAGCGTCCCTCGAGGTGTGGACTGGAGGGGAGCACCCCCCGCCAGGTGTCATCGACGTCCATCGCCGCCACCGCTGCCCGCTCCATCGCCAAAGCGCCTGCAAGGGGCCCCTGGCCGGTGACGAGCCGATGTCGGCCTTCATCCACCTTCCCGACCACTCACTCTTCCCGACCACTCATTCCAGTTGAACGCGTAGGACCGTCAAGGTGCGGCCGTCGGCTGTCCCGGCGGACCCACCCTATGTTTGCGGCTTCCCGTCAACCCGAGCTCGGCGACCGCCGGCAAAATCCGTGGCTGGAGCCACTCGCCCCCGCCGACACTGATGTGGATGCCATCGGAGGACCGCACGATGACACCTCCGATCGCGCGAGCGTACGTGCCGTGGGGATCGAGGAGCCGGTTGAGGTCAATGACCGTGGCCTCGGTACTGGTCGCCACCTGGCGGATGATCTTGTTGTACTCATCGACGCGTGAGGGCGAATTTTCGGGAAAGGCAGCGCCGTCGGCTGCCTCGACACCCGGATCCGAATAGGGCGCGGTGAAGAGCACCACCCGGGCGTCGGTCGCTTCGAGCACCTTCACGGCGTCGGTGAGCCGGCTCCTCAGATGGGTATCCCACCGCCGTTCGCCGACATGGGTCCACCGACCCTTGTAGTAGTGGTCGTAGAGCTCCCAGCGCCCGACGAGCACCCCGACCACTGACGCGCGGACCTGCCGGGCGTACCGGGGCCAGACGTTTTGCCAACCCCTGCAGTTCGTCGACGCGCGGACGACCTCGCCCGAGTACCGGATGGGGAGTCCGGGGTCGAGGTCGCATGCGAGCACGCCTCCATCGATCACGTCGACGCCGTATCGCCGACGCGAGCCGACCCGCAGTCCCTCACCCAGCGTGAGCACCTGCGAATCCCCGGCGAGAAGGAACCGCACTGGGTCGGTAGTGAACGCATGGGCAGCGGCAAGCCGCTTACGGAGGGCAGCCGGCATCCGGGCTCCCGCGGCGACGGCCGTCGTCACCGGCGGGGAGGGGGGAACGGTGGTGGCGACCACGAGCACCGCGGCAACGCCGACGCCGGCGGCCCCGGCAAGGGCCAGGCCGCGCCACCGGGTGAACGCCGTGCTTCGCCGGATCGGCTCCTCTACCGCTGCGAAGGAGATCGCTGCGAGGGCGAACGTGGCGACCAGCCGGGCGGCGAGTAGGGACGGACCGGAAAGCCCGGTATGGGCGTGGTCGAGGGCGAGGAAGATGGGCCAGTGGTACAGGTACAGCCCGTAGGAGATCCGTCCCACGTAGACGAGGGGCCGTAGCGAGCACACCTGAGCCAGCCCGCTGTGCGGCCAGGTCGTGACGGTCGCGATGACCGAGGCCGTCGCCAACGCGACGAGGAAGAAGCCCCCTCGGTAGAGGAACCCGTCCTGACCGTCCAATGCGTGCCACGCCCACAGGAGGCCCGCCGCCCCCACCCACCCCAGTGATCGCCCGGTCCGCCGTCCGGCAGATGTGCCGGTCCACCAACCGCGCAGGACCCGCCAGTCGTCGTGCGATGCGATCGCCCCGAGGAACGACCCGACGAGGAGCGCCTGCGCCCGGGTATCGGTCCCGTAGTAGAGGCGGTCGACACTGAAACCGGCCGCCTCCATCGACAACATGAGGATGGCAGAGGCCATCGCGCCGATGCCGGCCACCCACGCAAGGGCCTTGAGACCCCCACGCCCGAACGCGAAGAGGGCGACGGGGGGCCAGACGAGGTAGTACTGCTCCTCCACTCCGAGCGACCACAGGTGCAGGAGAGGGGAGGGCGCGGCGGATTGGGCGAAGTACCCCTGGTGTGCGAAGACGAAGTGCCAGTTCGCGAAGTAGAGCAGGGAGGAGAGGGCGTCGCCGCGCAGGAGGGCAAGATCCGTCTGGCCGGCGAACGCTCTCGCGTAGAGCGCCACGCCGAGCAGCAGGAAGAAGAGAGCAGGAAGGAGGCGCCGGGCACGCCGCCCCCAGAATCTCACCAGCCCGACGGTGTGTCGCCCGAGGAGCTCGCGGCCCAGTAGCCACGTGATGAGAAACCCCGACAGGACGAAGAAGACGTCAACCCCGAGGAGTCCGCCGCTCACCCCGGGTACACCGGCGTGGTAGAGCATCACGCTCACGACAGCGAAGGCCCGGAGACCGTCGAGGGCTGCGACCCGCGACCCACGACCCGCCGGCGTCTCCCCCACTCGTATGAACGGCGTCTGACGCCAGGAGGGACTTCAGGCCGCTAGGGCGACCATGATGGAGATCTTCGAAGGTGCTCCGGAGTTCACCGACCTGACAGTCGTTGATGACTGGGTGCTGTAAACGGTAATCGCTTGTCCCACCGACCCGGTGATATGGGGCACCCTTCGCACCCGCTCAGTACTGGCACATCCCGGTCGGGTCGACCGGACGGGAGACTGCCGCACGGCGGACGCAGCCGCGCAGGGAGGAGCCGTCAGGACCGCTGGGCCGACGACTGGGCGCGGACCGTGTCGTGGATGAGCATGAACCGCATCGACCAGTACCCAGGTCGTGGCTCGGGAAGCTCGTGCCGGGACCAGAAGAACCCCGCCAACGTGACGGCTGCGGCGGCGAGCCAAATGATCACCCCGACGGCCAGGACCCACGGCGTGGATCCCAACGACATCACGATGAGGCCCGCGATGGCGACGGCCAGCCCGACGTACCCCACTCGGAGGGCCCAGACAGCCATCCTCCAGTGTCCGTTGTATTGCAGCTCCGGCGGCTCGTCCATGCCAGGGATTGTTCCACGGTTGCGACGACCAGGGTCCTTGGGGCTCACCGCGAAGTTGATTGCGCAATCGGCGTCGGATGCAGGGTGTAGTTCCAGTCGCCGTGCCACTCGTGTCGCGTCAGCGGAAGCGCTTTCAGTTCCTTGTCGGTGACGACGACGCCCTTGGGGTAGAAGTCCGTGTCGAGTTCGGCGCGGATGGTCAGGCCGGTCTCGGTGGTCGTGGCCGAGATGAGTTCGATGATCGTCCGGTAGGAGGTGAGCGGACGTCCTCGCCAGTTCATCGAGATGAAGCTGAACATGCGGTGCTCGATCTTGTTCCACTTGGAGGTCCCCGGCGGGTAGTGGATGACGGTGATCTCGAGGCCGGTGTCGGCAGCGAGCTTGGCCAGTTCGACCTTCCAGGCGCGGATCCGATAGCCGTTCGATCCACCGGCATCGGCGGTGATGAGCAACTTGGTCGCCTCGGGAAACCGGGTTCGCCCCATCTCTTGCCACCACCGCCGGATCGTCGAAACGGCGAAGGCCGAGGTGTCGGCCACGTCACCGACCGACACCCACCCGTCGTTGTTGATGATGTCGTAGACACCGTAGGGGATGGCCTTGCCACTCTCGGGATCGATGAAGTCGTGGTCGAGGACGGCCACCGGCTGCCCGGTGGGTTGGTACTCGACCCCGCCATTGGCGTACTCGCCGACCAACTCCTTCTTCTTCGTGTCCACGCTGATCACCGGCTGGCCGTCGGCGACGAATGCCGCGGCCGTGGCGTTCAGGTACTCGAACTGGCCGTTGCGATCAGGGTGCCTGGTCTGCTCCTTGGACTTCGACGGTGCCTGCAGCGAGAACCCGAGACGCTTGAGCAACCGGCCGACGGTGTCGTCGGACACGGTGAACCCTTGGCGGACGAGGTCCTTGGCCAGGTTGGCCGTCGATTTGGACGTCCATCGAAGCAGCGACATCGGGTTGCCACGGGTCTCGGGGTGGACCAGTTCGTCGAGGGCAGCGAGCAACTCGGGTTGGGTTTCGGTGATCGGCTTGACCCCGGCCCCAGGCGCTCTGACCCGGTCCGACGGTTCGATTCCTGCCTCCACCTCGGAGGCCGCCTTGATCACGGTGTTACGACTCATGCCAGACGCCTCGGCGACCATCGACTTCGTGCCAGGACCGCACATCCCGACCGCGGCACCCACGACCATCCGGCGCTGGCGTTCGTTCAGGTGGGGAAGCACCACCTCAAAGAATCGCGCGAGCGCGTCGGGGGCGACCTCCACGGCATCAGCGTACCTCGCGCGTGTTATTCAGCGGGGGATCCTTGGTCCTCCGGGTTGGTCCGTCCTCCGGGACCCGGGTCCAAAAACTTGCGAGAGGTCATCTTCGCAACGTGGCATACGTGCCGTTCCGCCCGGAACGGCACGTATGGGCGCCACTCCGCTGCACACAAGGTCGGCAGGCGCGCCGAGCCGGCGAGCTGCTCTCGACGATGTCGGCGCACCGAATGGCCAAGGACCCTCGAATCATCGGCGCCGCGGCGCCTGGACGGTGGCGACCCTCGTGACCCGGCTAGCGGGAGCCGGGAAGTCCCGCTAGAACGGAACCTGTCCGGGGGCGTCAGCCCCGGGGCGTAGGAGATCGGCCGATGCCTCGCAAGAACCACAGGACGAACGAGCACCGGTCCGGGAGCCGGGGGTCGGACCAGCACCGGGCGGCTTCACGTGGGCCCTCCTCCACCGGGAGCGCGGCGGGACGCCATCAGCTGCCCCTCTTCGCCGACGTCGAGCCCGACGACTCGGTGTTCGCACGAGGCAAGCCGTTCAACGTGATCCTGTCGGCGCACGCCTCCCGCCAGATGGACGACCTCGGGGAGCCGGCCCACCGGGCGCTTCGTTACCTTCGGGAGGCGGCCCGCGAGGAGCTCGAGTGGTCGGCCCAGCCGATGCCCTCCCAGCACGGACGGCACGTCTGGCTGCTCGGGGCGGGGGCTGTCCGGGTACTCTTTGACGTCGAAGAGGACGATCTCACCGTTCAGGGCTTCGGCCTGCAGCCCCGGCGCAACCCGCTGCGCTGGTGAACCCTCAGGACGCGGCCACCACGTAGTCCCTGAACTGGGCTCGGCCGGCCTCGTCGAGCACCACCTGCACCCTGGCCCCGTCCTCCTCGGCCTCCTGTTCCACCACCTCTCCCTCGCGATGGACGGCGGCCAGCACGTCGCCCCGCTCCCACGGGATGACGAGGGCCACCACACGGTCCCCCAGACGCAGCCGGTCCCCGACGGTGCGGACGAACGCGTCGAGACCCTCGCCGGTCCGCGCCGAGATGCAGACCGATCCTTCGATCTCGTCGGCAAGGCGCTTGGCCTCGGGTGAGCGGTCAGCCTTGTTCACGACCACGAGCTCGGGAACGTCGGACGCTCCGATCTCGGCCAGCACGGTGCGGACCGCTTCCATCTGTCCCCGGGGGTCCGGGGCCGAGCCGTCGACCACATGCACGACGAGATCAGACAGCCGGACCGAGTCGAGGGTCGATCGGAAGGCCTCCACGAGCTGATGGGGAAGCTTGCGGACGAACCCCACGGTGTCGGTCACCAGCACCGTCTCGCCCCCGGGCAGCGCCAGCTGGCGAGTCCGGGGGTCGAGGGTCACGAAGAGCCGGTCCTCGGCGGGCACACCCGCATCGGTCAACCGGTTCAGCAGCGTCGACTTCCCGGCGTTCGTGTAGCCCACCAGCGCCAGCTCGCGGTGGCGCCCGCGCGCCCGTGACTTTCGCTGCACCGAACGCGTCCGGTCCACCTCGCGCAGGTCCGCCTCGAGCCGGTGCATCCGGCGCACCAGCCGTCGGCGGTCCACCTCCAACTGGGTCTCGCCCGGCCCCCGGGTCCCGATGCCGCCGGCCTGCTGGCTGAGGCTCACGCCCCTCCCTCGGAGGCGGGGGAGGCGGTAACGCAGGAGCGCCAGCTCCACTTGGGCCTTCCCCTCGGGACTGCGGGCGTTCTGGGCGAAGATGTCGAGGATGACCGCGGTGCGGTCGATGGCGGTCCGCCCGATCAGCTCCTGCAGGTTGCGCTGCTGCGCGGGCGAGAGCTCCTCGTCGAACACCACTGTGTCGGCGTCCACCGCCTCCGACAGGGTCGCCAGCTCGCGGGCCTTGCCCTTGCCGATGAACGTGGCGGGGTCCGGACGGTCACGCCGCTGGACCACCCGCGCGGCCACGTCGGCACCGGCGGTGCCGACCAACAGGGCGAGCTCGTCGAGCGCGGCCTCAATGTCCTCGGGGGTGGATCCCGGCAGCACCACGCCGACCAGGACGATCCGCTCGCGGAACGAGCGGTCGATCAGGGTGCCGGCAATTTCGGGCGTCATGATTCGGCGCCCTCCGCCGAACCCCGGGTTGCGTCCCTCATGCCAACGACGCCCGATCGACCACCACGTCGGCCACCTTGCGCACCGGCCCGGCCAGGCGGGCCGGCTCCGAGGGCGCACCGAGGAGCACCTCGAGCGTCCCCCCGGGGTTGTGCACCCGGACCGTGTCGCCGACGAGTCCCCAGGCCGACGCGGCGGCGGCGGCGGCCACGCTCCCGGTCCCGCAGGCGAGGGTCTCCCCCACGCCCCGCTCCCACACACGGAGCACGAGCTCGTCCCTCCTCGCCCCGACGGCGATGAATTCGACGTTCACCCCGCCCTGCACCGACTCCTGAAAGCGGGGGCCCAGCCCGGCGAGGTCCACGTCCGCCGGATCCGCGCCCAGGGCGACGAGGTGAGGATTGCCGAGGTCCACATGCCGCAACGGCCCGTCCCACAGTGACGAGGTCTCCTCCGGCCCGACGCGGGCCGCCCCCATATCGACGCTCGCCCAACCCGTACCCGGGTCCTCTCCCGGCCGGTACTCCACCGTCCGGAGCCCGGCAGCCGTCTCCACCGTGAAGGCGGGCGGGACCACCAGGCCGGCGTCCACGGCCGCCTGGGCCAGGCAGCGGATACCGTTGCCGCTCATCTCGGCCGGGCTCCCGTCGGCGTTGCGCAGGTCCATCGACAGCTCCGCCCCGCAGCGGCCGCGCCCCACCCGGATGACCCCGTCCGCACCGACGCCGAGGTGGCGGTCGCACAGGGCCCGGATCTCGCGCTCTTCGAATCCGATCTCGTCGGACGGATCGAGCACGACGAGGAAGTCGTTGCCGGCGCCGTGGTGCTTGGTGAAGCTGAGGGATCGGGTATCCCGCGAGTGCATGCCCCCAGTCTCGCAGTTCACGAGCGAAGTTCGAGCGGGTTCCGGACCGGGATCTCCGAGCCCGGACCGCCGCGGCGGCCGCCGGGGCCCGCCGGCCGGGCACCTCCGAGCGCGGCGATCACCACCTGCACGGGGTCCTCGTCCGGTCCCACCCACCGGATCCGCGGATCGCGGCGGAACCAGGCCCATTGCCGCCGGGCGAACCGCCGGGTCCGGTGGACGGCCTCGTCGACGCACTGATCGAGCGGGGCCCCCGCCTCCACGTGGGCGAGCAGCTCGCGGTACCCGAGCGCCTGACGGGCCGTCCGTGACAGGCCCCCCGGGATCGCCGCCAGGGACCGGACCTCGTCGACGAGTCCCTCCGCCAACCACCGCTCGAACCGCTCGGCGATGCGCCGGTCGACCCGGGCCGGGTCGAAGGGGAGCCCGACCAGCGCGAAACGGCTGGGGGGGTAGGAGCCCAGTCCCGGGCCGAACGAGGAGAAGGGCCTGCCCGATCCTTGGACCACCTCGAGTGCTCGCACGATGCGGCGCCGGTTGCTCGGCGTGGTCCGCCCCGCGGCGAGAGGGTCGAGCCGGACCAGCCGGGCGTACAACGCCGCCAGCCCGTCAGGGCGGTCCGCTTCCTCGTTCAACTCGGCCGCCACCTCGGGCCATCGGCCCGGGAGCGCGAGGTCGTCCACCACGGCCCGCAGGTACAGGCCCGTGCCCCCGACGAGCAGCGCGCGGTTCCCCCGTCGTGCCACCTCCTCCAACGAACGACGCGCCTCGCGTTGGAATTGCGAGACCGTGAACTCCTCGGAGGGGTCGACCAGGTCGAGGAGGTGGTGCGGCACCTCGGCCCGAAGCTCGGCTGACGGCTTGGCGGTCCCGAGGTCCATGCCCCGGTAGACCGACATGGAGTCCATCGACACGAGCTCGAGATCGCTCAACCGTCGGGCGGCGGCCTCGGCGGCGGCCGACTTTCCCGAGGCCGTGGTGCCCACAAGGGCGGCGCCGGCGAACGGACCGGACCCCTCCATCAGCCTCCGACAGGCGGGGCGGCCGTGACGTGAACCGGGATGGACCGCCGGTATCTTGCCGGGGCGGTCGCCCGGCCGAAGAGGCCCGACAGATGGTGCGGCGCTGCCCCCGTGACCGTGACCTCGGCGAAGGAGCCGGGGAGCAGACGGCCCTCGCCCGGAGGGGCGAAGTGCACGAGCTTCCCCTGGCGGGTCCGACCGGTCAGCACCGTCTCGTCGCGACGGCTCGGCCCTTCGACCAGGACCTCCTCGGACTTGCCCACTCGGGCCCGGTGCCTGGTGAGGGCCGACCGCTCCACCACCACCCGAAGCCGCTCGAACCGCTCTGCCACCACTTCTCCGGGAACGAATTGCTCGGTCATCAGTGCCGCCCGGGTGCCGGGCCGGGGCGAGAAGATGAAGGTGTAGGCGCTGTCGTAGCCCGCTTCGGCGACCACGGCCAGGGTGGCCTCGAAGTCGTCGTCGGTCTCGCCGGGAAATCCCACGATGATGTCCGTGGTCACGGCCAGATCACCGACGGCCTCGCGGGCGGCGGCCAGCCGGGCCAGGTACCGCTCCGCCGTGTAGCCCCGACGCATGGCGGCGAGCACGCGGTCGCTTCCGGACTGGATCGGGAGATGCAGCTGCTCGCAGACGGCGGCCGACGAGGCCATCGCCTCGATGGTCTCGGGACGAAGGTCTTTCGGATGCGGGCTCGTGAACCGCACCCGCTCGATCCCCTCGACCGAGCCCACGGCGGTGAGCAGGCCGGCGAAGAGCGGACGGCGGCGGGTGAGGTCCCGGCCGTAGGAGTTCACGTTCTGACCGAGGAGCGTGATCTCAACCACACCCCGGCGGGCGAGGGCCTCCACCTCGGCAACCACGTGCTCGGGGCGACGGCTCGCCTCGGGGCCCCTCACGGAGGGCACGATGCAGAACGCGCACGAGTTGTCGCATCCTGTCTGAATGGTCACCCATGCCGCGTAGGGGAGCTCGCGCACCGCGGACAACGCGCTCCGCTCGTCCGGGCTTCCTTCGGGGTCGGGGGCGTCGAGCACCTCCACCACCGGGCCGTCGACCGCCGCCCGGCGCAGCAGATCGGGCGCCCTCGCGAGATTGTGGGTCCCGAACACCACGTCCACGTGCCCGGCCCGCTGACGGACGAGGTCCCGGTCCTTCTGGGCCAGGCACCCCCCGACGGCGATCTGCATCCCGGGCCTGGCCGCCTGCAGCGACTTGAGATGGCCCAGGTGCCCGTACAGCTTGTTGTCGGCGTTCTCCCGGATGCAGCAGGTGTTGAGCACCACCACGTCGGCGTTCGCCACGTCGTCGGTGGGCTCGAGCCCGTCGGCGACCAGCAGTCCGGCCAAGCGCTCGGAGTCGTGCTCGTTCATCTGGCACCCGAACGTGCGGATGACGAACTTGCGGGCCATGCGCGCAGTGTACGCCCGGCGTCGTCCAGCTCCGTACCCGCGGGATCAGTCCCGGGGATCGGCCGGCACCGTCCCCGGGCTGTTCGGACTGCTCCCTCCCGGGGGCCCCGGGGCGCCCGGCGGTACGACGGTCCCGGTGCCGGCGAGATCGGGCAGCCGCACCCCGTCGCCGACGACGAGACCTCGCCGGTCGGCACGCAGCAGGAGGACCCTCCCGGGGATCCCGGCGGCCGCCAGGGCCTCCTCCGCCGAACGGCGCACGGCCGGACCCTGGCTCTCGGCACAGATACCCAGAAGGCTCGGTCCGGCCCCCGACCAGCACGAGGCCAGCGCACCACCCTCCACGAGGGCGGCGAGGAGCTTGGGGGCCTCGGGAAAGAGCGGCGCCCGGTAGTCCTGGTGCAGGCGGTCCTCGGTGGCCTCACGCGTCAGGAGGCGATGATCCGAGAGCCCGGCGAGCAACAGGCCCATCCTCCCGAGGTTGAACGTGGCGTCCTCCCGGCTCACCTGCGCCGGCAGCGCCTGGCGGGCCTTCGCCGTGGCCAGGAGGCGGTCCGGGACGATGAGCACGAACACCAGGGTCGGGTCGAGCGGCAGTCGGACCGTCCGCACCGAGCCCCGCACCATCGTCGCCACCACCAGGCCGCCGGACACGCTCGCCGCAGCGTTCTCGGGATGCCCGTCGATCCACGAGGCCACCGCCAGGGGGTCCTCGGCTCCCGCGGCGGCGGCGGCGGCGGCGGCCAGGGCGGCCGAGGAGCCCAGGCCCCTTGCCACCGGGATCTCCGACCGGACGGTGATGGCCAGCCGGTCGTGCCCGGCCACGTCGATGGCCACCCGCGCCGCGAGGTGTCCGGCATCGTCGGCGATACCGGCGCCCTCTCCTTCGCTTCGCACCGTCAACCGTGATGCCGGCTCCACCTCAACCTCGATATAGCGGTCGAGAGCGATGGCCAGAGCGTCAAAACCCGGACCGAGGTTCGCAGAGGAAGCGGGAGCCCGGGCGAGCATGCCCTCAGAATAGGCGCTGGGCCAACGAGGGAGCAGGGAGGTTCCCTGCCAGCCGGACCGGCACGGCGACCCGCTGGTGACCGGCCTCCACCACGCTCTCGCCGATCACCGTCCCCACCCCCGCTCCGCCGTTCGGGGGGTCGGTGACCTGCAGGCTGGTGACCACCGAACGACCGGCCCAGGCCAGCACCGATGCCGGGGCGGCGGCGACCACTCGAACCCTCGCGCCGCCGGAGCTGACGATACCCACGAGCTCCCCCCTGCTCACCACCCGCACCGGCAGTACCCCCGACGCAGCGACCCGGGCAAGCTGCAACGCGATCGATCCGGCCTGGGCCAGGACGTCGGACCCCTCCTGTCCGGTAACGGCAGCCAGCACCATCACGGGCCGGCCACCCACGGTGGTCGAGAGGGCCAGAACGTCGCACCCCCCGGCGGCCTGGGTGAAGCCCGACTTCACGCCGATCACCCCTTCTGTCCCGACCAGCGGGGTGTACGAGTAGAGGAGCCCGGCCACCGGCAGGGAGACCGACGGCAGGTCGGCCATCGCGGCGAACGACGGGTTGGACATCAGTGCTGCGGCCACCGTGAGCAGATCGCGCGCCGTTGACCTCGATCCGGGGTCGAACCCGTTGGCGTCGACGAAGGTGGTGTGGGACATCCCGAACGCACGAGCGGCGGCGTTCATCTTCGCCACGAAGGCGGGGATGGTGCCCGCGTCCCAGCGGGCCAACGTGTTGGCGAGGTTGTTGGCCGAGCGAACGACGAGTCCTTCGAGAACCTGGCGCTCGGTCAGAGCCTCTCCCAGCGCGACCTGAACCCCCGCCTGATCGGTCTGGTTCCCGAGCTCGAAGTCCGCCACGTCGGTCGCCGTCATCGTGATCGTCGGACCCACCTCGCCGAAGGCCAGTGGGTGGTCCCGCAGGATCACCCACGCGGTCATCAACTTGGTCAGGCTGGCCACGGGCACGGGGGGCTCGGGCCCCGACTGGGCGGTGAACCCCACCGCCGGAACCGATACCGCGGCCTCGCCGGTGGCCGGCCAAGGCAGGCTCGGCGCCACACCGCGGGCGACGACGGGCTCGCTCGGAACAGCCAGCACCTCCACGCGGGACGACGACGACGTCACCCGGACGATGGCCGCCAGCGCGGCCAACAGGAGCACGACGAGGGAGATCATCACCCGCCGCGCCCACCGCACGCGCCGTGGCACCGTGCCCTTCGCCACTGCCTGGGTGGCTGCTCGGCCCGCTCCCGCCGTCACTCCCCGGGCAACGTGGTGGTCGGTCCCCTCGAGCCTCTTTCCTCGCCTCCCCAGGCTCGCGACGCGGAGCGCTCGGAGCTGCGCCCGGGTGAGCCGCCCGCCCGGGTCCGGGCCCGGCACGGGGCCCGGCACGGGTTCTGGGAGCTGGTAGGCGCTCGGCCGCGTCACTGAGTTGGAGCCGACGCCGTTTAGATCAGGAGTCGCCGTCGAGCTCTTCTGGCGTCATGAGAACGGCACGGGCCTTCGAGCCCTGGGACGGTCCGACGACGCCGCGCCGCTCGAGAAGGTCCATCAGCCTGCCGGCCCGGGCGAAGCCGACTCGCAGCTTGCGTTGCAGCATCGAGGTGGAGCCCAACTGGGACCGGACCACCTCCTCCATCGCCCTCGCGAGGAGCTCGTCGTCGTCGCCGCCGGCCGTGGGCGACGCTCCCGCCCGTTCCTCCGCCAGATCGATCCCCACCACCTGCTCGCTGGTCCGCCCCTGGCGGCGCCAGAACCCGACCACCGAGCGCACCTCCTCCTCCGACACCCACGGACCCTGGATCCGGCGCGCGATGTTGGAGGACGCCGTCAGGAGGAGCATGTCCCCCATGCCGATGAGTCGCTCGGCTCCCGGTTGGTCGAGTATGACCCGGCTGTCGGCGAGCGAGGAGACCGAGAACGCCATCCGGCTCGGCACGTTGGCCTTGATCACCCCGGTGATCACGTCGACCGAGGGTCGTTGCGTGGCCAGGACCAGGTGGATCCCGACAGCCCTCGCCATCTGGGCGATCCGCACGACCGACTCCTCCACGTCACGCGCGGCCACCATCATCAGGTCGTTGAGCTCGTCGACCACGACGAGCACGAAGGGCAACCGGTCGGGACCGGGCGGCTCGTCCTCTTCGGCGGACTCCTCCTCGTCCTCCTCGGCGGCGTCGTGATACTGCGCCCCGGTCTCGTCCTCTGCGTCCTCGTACTCGTCCTCTTCCTCGTCCTCGTCCTCGTACTCCTCGGCGTCATCGTCGGCGGACTCCTCGTCGTCGGCGTACTGCACGTCGATCTCGTGCAGGGAACCGTCGTCGGCGTCGGGCGATCCGACCTCATCGTCCTCTTCGGTCACGCCCGCCTTCGCGGCGATCTCCGCCTGCGCCCGGGCCTTGGCCCTGGCGGCGACGGTCGCGACTTGCCGGCGCACCGACGGGCCACCCCGAGGCCCGAGGTCGCCTCGGTCGTAGGCCTCGTTGAAACCGGTGATGTCCCGCACGCCGTACTCGGCCAGGAGATCGTACCGGCGCTCCATTTCCTTCACCGCCCAGGCCAGCGCGTTCGCCGCCTTCTTCGGGTCGACGACGACCGGAGTGAGAAGATGGGGAAGGCCGTTGTACTGGCCCAGCTCGACCCGCTTGGGATCCACCAGGATCATCCGGACCTGGTCGGGGGTGCTCCGCATGAGCACCGAGGTGATCAAGGAATTGATGCACGACGACTTCCCGGCCCCCGTTGCCCCCGAGATCAGCACGTGGGGCATCTGGGCCAGTCCGACCATCACCGCCCGGCCGGCGATGTCTCTCCCGAGGGCGACGTCGAGTGGATGCTTGGCGTCGCGGGCTTCCTCCGAGACGAGGATGTCGCCGAGGGAGACCAGTTGACGCTTGCGGTTGGGCACCTCCACCCCGATGGCCGACTTCCCCGGGATCGGAGCGAGGATCCGCACGTCGGGCGATGCCATGGCATAGGCGATGTCCTTCGACAGGCTCGTGACCCGCGCCACCTTCACTCCCGGCCCGAGCTCGAGCTCGAAGCGGGTCACCGTGGGTCCGACCGTGCGCCCGACGAGCCTCGTCTCCACCCCGTGAGCGGTCAGGGCGGCGACCAACGACTCGCCGGCCATCGCCACCTGCCGCTCGTCGTGACGCTGCTCGCGTGACCGCTTGAGCAGGCCGGCCGGCGGCAGCCGCCACTCGCCTCCAGCCGGACCGACCGACGCGGTGACCGCCACGATGCCCCCCGCCGACGAGTGCTCGTCCGAACCGGCCCCTTCCCCGTCGTTGCCCCCGGCCTGCGGTGGAGGACCACCGTTGCCCTCGGTTCCCACCCGGCCCGTCACCTCCGAGCCGGCCCCGACGCCTTCGTCCTCGTCCTCTTCCTCTTCCTCGTCCTCGTCCTCGTCCTCGTCGACCTCCTCTCCCTCCTCTAGCTCGTACCCCTGTTCGTCCTCGGTCTCGTCATCGTCCTCGTCGGTCTCGTCTCCCGCGTCGGTCTCGGTATCGACCGCGTCCGCGTGCCACGTCGAGGCACTCCCCACACGACCCCACCAGGAGGCGAAGGCGCGGCCTCCCGCCGCCACCGCCACGCCCAGCACCCGCAGGACGGTCCCGATCGAAACGCCGGTCGTGATGATCGCCGCGACCGCCACGAATGCGATCAGGACCACCGCCGCGCCGGCCGTGCCCACCCCGATCTGCAGGGGGCGCCCGACCACCGCACCGAGCATCCCTCCCGCGCTCAGAGTGGTCGACGGATGGCGGATCGCCGGCGAGCCCCCGGCGAGATCGGCGAGGCCCGAGATGGCGAGCAGGCCCAATGCCGTACCGAGCACGCCCCGGAACGGCTCGGGGCGATAACGCCCGACGATGATCAAGATCCCCGCCACCCCGAGGACCGGTGGCAACAGGTACCGGACCCACCCCGCGGCGTACGCGAGACCCCTGTCGACCCCGTGGCCCACCGAACCCGCTGCCGCACCATAGAGCGCGAGGCCGAGCAGGACTCCCACGGCCACCAGGCCGATTGCCCAGAGATCTGCCGCGTGGTCGCCCAACAGCCCGACCGGCACCTCGCGATCGGCCGATCTTCCGGCGGCATGCGCCGGGAGACGACGGCTCGAAACGTCAGAGCGCACGTGGTCCCTTCTGCTCGTCGGAGCGGCCCGGGCCGAGGATCGACCGGCCGCGGGCCGGCCTTTCGTCGTCACCACAGTGGGGGAAAGGCTACCCCCCGAATGCCGTGCCCAGGGGGACGGTCTCCCTCCTTCGCCGGGTCTCGACCAGGATCTCCGGCACCGAGCAGGCCTCGCGGGGGGCTGGACGCGACGAACATATGTTCGCTACCATAGCCGGGTGGCCCGCGCCGACGACAAGTCCCGGCTCCGATGGAAGCTGGCGGAACAGGACGCCACCGACGCCCTGTTCCCGGACGAGACGGTGGCGCAACGGCATGTCGGGCGAGGTGAGTTCGCGGGGATGGAGTTCCTCCATGTGAACGCCCGGTCGATCATCAACTCTGTGCCGACCACGAGCCGAATGCCCTTTCGCCACACCATCAACGCCTACCGGGGATGCAGCCACGCCTGCCGTTACTGCTTCGCCAGACCCACCCACGAGTACCTGGGGCTGGGCATCGGGGAGGACTTCGAGCGCAAGATCGTGGTGAAGGTCAACGCCGTCGAGCGCCTCCGGGCCGAGCTCCGGGCTCCGGCGTGGCGCGGTCGACCGATCGCCATGGGGACGAACACGGACCCCTACCAGCACGCCGAGGGCAAGTACCACCTGACCAGGGGTATCGTCGGGGTGCTGGGCCAAGTCCGGAACCCCTTCAGCATCCTGACCAAGTCGACGCTCGTGCTCCGCGATCTCGATCTGCTGGCCTCCACTGCCGCCCGGACGGTTGTCCGGGTCGACCTCTCCATCGGGACGCTCGATCGGGACGTCTGGCGGCTCACGGAGCCGGGCACACCGCCCCCGGACCGTCGGGTAGACGCCGTTCGGCGGCTCAACGAGGCCGGCGTGCCCTGTGGTGTGCTCATCGCCCCCATCCTGCCGGGCCTCAGCGACGGAGAGGATCAGGTACGAGCCGTGGCCGACGCCTGCCTCGAGGCGGGGGCGGTGTCGATCACCGCCATTCCGCTCCACCTGCGCACCGGAGTGCGCGAGCACTATCTCAGCTGGCTGAGCTCGGCGCGACCGGACCTCGCCGGCCTCTACGAGGAACGGTTCGAGAACCGCTCCTATCAGCTCGCAGGCGAGCAGGCACGCCTCGCCGGCCTCGCCCCAGCCGTCGGCCGCTATCCGGCGACGACCGGGCGGGACGCGCCGTTCCCGTCCGTTCAGGCCCGTCCGCTCGGGCGCCCGGTCGAACAGCTCCGGCTGATCTGAGCTGTCCGGGACCGCATCGGTGATCGGACCGGCGCGCCGACGCGGCAGAATCATGGGAATGAGCGGAATCGACACCGGCGGGCCAGCCCTCCAAGAGCTGACGTCCAACCGGCAATCCTCCGATCGGATCGTGCTGTCGCTGGCATGCATCGCCCAGTTCATGGTCGTCCTCGACGTTTCGGTGGTGAACGTCGGCCTTCCCTCCATCGGCCGGGACCTGCACTACAGCCCGACCGGGCTGCAGTGGGTGGTCAATGCCTACGTGCTGACGTTCGCCGGGTTCCTGCTTCTGGGAGGGCGGGCCGCCGATCTGTTCGGTCGGCGGCGGACCTACCTCGCCGGACTGGCATTATTCTCCGTCGCCAGCCTGGTGGGGGGGTTTGCGGCCTTCTTCTGCATGTGGTACTTCCTCTCCCTCTACCTTCAGAACGTGTTGGGGTTCGGAGCGCTGCGCGCCGGCCTGGCGTTCTTCCCGATGGCCGTCTCCATCATCATCGGCGCCCAGCTGAGCAGCCGGAGCCTGACCCGACTGGGCTGCCGACCGCTCCTGTTCGCCGGCACCGTGCTGGCCGGTGGCGGTTTCGCCTGGCTGTCGCAGATCCCGCCGGCTGGGAGCTACTGGGAGCACGTGTTCGGGCCCGGCTGTGCCATCGCCCTGGCGCTCGGGCTGCTCTTCACCCCCCTTGCGGCCGCCGCCACCGCGGGAGTGAGGGCAACGGAAGCCGGCTTGGCGTCGGGCGTGCTCAACACCTCCCGCCAGATGGGGGGCTCGCTCGGTCTCGCGATCCTCGCCACGGTTGCCACCGATCACACCAACTCGCTGCTTTCGAACGGGAGCTCGGTGGCCGTGGCTCTCTCCTCTGGCTACGGCCGAGCGTTCGCCATCGCCGCCGGTCTGGTGGGAGCAGCCTTTGCGGTGTCCTTCTTCGTTCCCAACGTGGGCAGACCGGCCGCCGACGAGGCTCTCGCCCCCGCGGCGACCGGCCCGGCCGCCGCCCCATCGGCTTCCACTCTCGATCCGGAACCGGCATGAGCGGCGGTGGCGGTGGGCGACTCGGGGACTCGACTTTTCCGTCCCGGCTGTCCGGCGCCTCGCTGTTCGATCTCGAGGTGGTGGAGGCGTTCGCTCTCACCCCATCGATGCGACGGATCAGGTTCGGAGCCCCGAGCCTGGCGGGCTTCGAGCACGTTCCCGGACAGGACCTGATGTTCTCCGTGCCCGCCGACGGCGACCGAACCTTCCGCCGCCGGTACACGATCAGGCAGTTCGACCCTGACGCCCTGCTGCTCGACGTCGACGTCGTCCTCCACGGCGACGGACCGGGGGCGACCTGGGCGTCCGGCGTCCGGCCCGGTGCGCGCATCGAGGCGATCGGCCCCCGCGGCAAGATCCTGCTCGACACCGAGGCGCAGTGGCACCTCTTCACAGCGGAGGAGTCGGCCATCCCCGCCACCTTCGCCATGGTGGAGGCGCTCGGAGCCGGTTCGAAGGCGATCGTCCTGCTCGAGGTGGACGGCCGGGCCGACGAGCAGGCACTCCGGGTGCAGCCCGGGTGCGACCTGCATCTCGCCTGGCTGTACCGGTCAGGAGTCGATCCCGGCCGGTCGGATGTCCTCGTCAACGCCATCGACGAGCTGAAGCTCCCCGATGGCCGAGGGCATGCCTATCTCAACGGCGAGCTGAAGGTGGTCGACAACCTGCGGAAGGCGCTCCTCGCCCGAGGCCTCCCGGCCGAGCATCTCTCGGTCAAGCCGTACTGGCGGCTGGGAATTGCCAACGCCGCCCACGGGGAACCAGCCCGAGACTGAGAGCCGGAGCCGGAGCCGGCTCCGAGGATCCGCCGCTGAGATCCACCCCGCCTCCTGTCGCCGATCGTTGAACGATCGGCGACAGGAGGCGGGGACGAGAGCCCCTTTCGGAGGGCCTCGGCGGCGCTCAGGTGGAGGGGACGACGATGCGCTTCCCGCAGACGGCCTTGCCCGTGTAGACCTGGAACTTGTTCCCCTTCAGCTGCATGTAGTAGCCGCAGAGGGTCTTCGGCACGATGGCCTCGGTGCCGAACCCGGTCATCGGGGTGCCGCTCGGCAGGATGCCCCCGGCGTTGTAGCTCTTGAGCGTACGCAGCTTGGAGATGAAGTTGGCCCGGGTCGGGTTCTTACCGGCCATCTGCAAGCCCTTGATCATGAGGTCGGCCGACACGTAGGACCCGTAAAGCCCGAGGTCCATGATCCCGCCCGTGTACGACGAGTCGTACTTCTTGACCGTGGCGATCATCTTCTTCACCGCGGAGTTCGGCGTGGTGAAGTTGATGACCGCCGCCATGTAGGCGCCGTTGAGCGCCGCTCGGGCCGTCGCGCTCTGGAGCACCTGCTGGTCGTAGCCGGTGAAGTAGATCTGCTGGGCCTTGATCCCCGCGTTCTTCACCGCCTGGGCGAGGGCGATGTCGGAGGAGTCGACGAAGGACCCGACGACCCCGTTACACCCCGCCGACTTGATCTGCAGCACGTCGGCGGTGAAGTCCACGCCGCCGAAGGGCACCGAGAAGTTCTTGTAGCACTGGGTGGAACCGCCGGCGTACACCACCCGGATCGACTGCTGGGAGGAGGCCGAGATGCCGTAG
>DATKRB010000029.1:0-36834 GCA_035532415.1 Acidimicrobiales bacterium
ACCTATAGGTTCCTATATTTTCCTAGGGCACCTACGTATTGGTTACGCCCTGGCCTCATTCCCCAAGGTGGGTGGGCCCTCAAGTCCCGATGCCCGGACCCGCTGCGCGCTCGAACGACAAAATCGCTGCCATCACGGCCAGACCTCAAACACGATCGCCACCCCCCCGCAGATGAGTGCCGCAGCAAAGATCCACATGGACCAGGCGATGAGCTTGTACTTGCGGTAGGCGCTGCAGCCGAGAAACCAGATCTGATCCTCCAATCGTCGATCGGTACCCGCGTCGGTCGCAGCTGCGGCCAGCGCAGCGTCGAACTCAGCCGAGCGCGTCGTACTGGTAGACCAGAGCCAGTGGCCGGCATATCCAGCCACGCGTCCGTGGTGCCTCCAACTACGTGTGGGCGGGCAAGCCCGTCAACTGGGCGTTCAAGTGCAGCGCGGCGGCCGACCGTCATCAACTGATCGTCACCAATTCCGTCTTCAAGAAGGTTGTGGAAGGCAACGACTACCTGACTAAACCGTGCTACGTCGCTGGCCACCAACATGGTGGGACGCTGAGCGCCCTGTGGGCGACGACGTGGGTCCAGGCGACTGGCGAGATGTGCTTACTTCGCAAGGACCCATGGTGCGCGGCAGCGGGCGAGGAAGCATGTGCGGCCATCCTGAAGGGCGAAGTCCGGCGTGACGTCCACTGGCGAACGCGGCTGGCCTACCGGCTTGGCTGAGCTTTCGATATCCGGTCCGATCACGATCTTGTCCAACTCGGTCGGGCTGGCCAGCCTGTCCTCTCTTTTGTGGTTGGTCCAGCAGATTTGCAACCAACAGGTCGTCGGTTCGCAAGAAGTGGGCGCTGCCGGACTCGAACCGACGACCTGCTGCTTGTAAGGCAGCTGCTCTAGCCAACTGAGCTAAGCGCCCGCATCGACACACTACGTCGCTGCCGCGTCGCCCCTACCGGCGACCCTCAGGCGCCCGAGGCGACGAGCAGGTCCAACAGCTCCGGTGTCGCCGCGGCCGCTAGGCGCCGACGGGAGCCGTCCCTGACGAAGAGCTCCGTGCCGTCGAGGTCCGCCAACACCGCACCCACCTCCTCGCAGATCAGCGCGCCGGCCAGGTAGTCCCAAGGGAAGAGGGTCGAGCCCCCCACCAGGAGGTACCCGTCCAGAACCCCCTCGGCCACGGCGCACAGCTCCAGCGAGGCCGCACCGAGCGCCCTGAACTGGGCCCATCCGGGGTGTCGTCCGGGGAAGCCCGAGATGCCCACCACCGCCTCGCCGAGCTCCTTGCACCCGGAGGGCTCGATCGCCAGCCCGTCTCGCCGAGCACCCCCGCCGCGAACGGCCTCGTAGCGAACGCCGGTGGCCTGATTCACCACCAGCCCCACCCGTGGCCCGTCGTCATCGAGCACGCAGATGCTCGTCGAGTAGATCGGCAGCCCCAGATGGGCGTTGGTGGACCCGTCGACCGGATCCAGCACGGCGAGAAGCCGGGCCGGCCCCCCGCTCAACCCGGACTCCTCCGAGAGCACGGCGAGGCCGGCCCGCCTGAGGACGCCCACCGCCGCTTCGTCGGCAGCCAGGTCGAGGCGGTACTGCCCGGGCCTGGTCCCGGCGGGTCCCCAGTCCTTCAGCTCGTTCAGGGCGAGCTTCACCGAGTCTGCTGCGTCGCTCAGCAGGGCCAGGAGGGTTTCGTCGTTCACCCGGTCGACCCTACCGCTCCGGGTCCACCCCGGATCCGGCCTCCGAGGGCACCGCTAGGCTGGCTTTCCTGTGGCAGCCATCGACGTCGCCGGGTACGTGGCCGACCTGAAAGACCACTCCGTGGACCACGGGTTTCACGTCCACGACGAACGCCACTTCGTGGAGACCTACTCGCTCCGCCAGGTGTGGGAGGTGGACCTGCACCCCGAAGAGGGTTGCGGGGGCCCGCTCGACCTCCATCTGGCGCTCGAGGTGGAGCCGCGGGTCCTCCTGTCCTTTGAGGACGCGGTGGTCGGTCTGGCCGACGACGAGGACCCGCCCGACGAATTCCACTTCCCCCTCAGCTTCACCTGGGCGCTCCCTCCGCTGCCCAATGGGCCGGACCTCCTGCGCCTGCACATCGACCTTGCAGGGATCGGCGGCATCGAGCTTCCGTTGGAGGTCTCGGCGATCGACTCGTTCGCCTCGGCGACCGACGGGCCCGAACGGCGCCTCAACATCGTCGCTCGCCATCCGGTCTCGCTGGCGCGCGTCCTGGCCGGGGAGGAGCTGCTCTGCGACGTCTTCGACCGCTGCCTGGCGGTGAGCCGGTTCCTCTTGGAGTCCGCGGACGGCTGGCTCGGCTGAGGTGCACCGGGGGTTGACGGCCGCGCCGGTGCTGGCGGTGCTGGCCCTCTCGGTGACCCTGAGCGGATGCGGCAGCCAGCACGACGGAGACGTCCTGGCCCGTCAGGCCTGTGCCCACGTCGAGCGCTCGCTCGAGCTGTACACCGGAGCGCAGAAGACGCAAAGCGCCGCCCAAGCACTCGCGAAGGTCGACCAGGCCTACCACGAGCTGCGAACAGCCTTGCCGCTGGCGGCCGCCGCGACCTCGGCCAACGGTCAGTGGATCGCACTCGAGACGACCATCTCCGAGAGCGCCCGGGTCGCCGAGGGCGACCTGCTCGGCGCCCTGCGCAAGGAGTGCGCCGTGGCCGAGAGCCGGCATCCCGACCGTCCCCCGCTCCCGACGATGGTACCGACAACTCCCTGAGCCGGTTCGCCTGCGGGCGAATTCTCGCGACTTCCCTTGCATGTTCTCCCCGGCTGTTCCATGTTCGCGGTCAGCGTTCGCGGTCAGCGTTCGGGGTCAGCGTTCGGGTTTCGGGGAGAGGAGGGCGACGGCACCGTGGAGCAAGGCGAGCGGAACCGACCGTGCCAGGGCATCGCGGACCGGCCGGTGCTAGTCGGGGGCGTTCTCCGACCAGGTGGCCACTCCCTCGGATCGCAAGACGGTCTCGAGCCACCCCGTGCTGTCCGGCGCATCCATCCGGGTCCCCCAACCGGACAGGATCCGCTCGAGCTCTTCCCGGGTGGCGATGTGAGCCACGACCGCCACCGTCATCCCGTCCGTCGGCGCATCGTCCCCGGCGTTGACGTGAATGCCGCCGAAGGGGTCGGTCCACTCATGAGGGACCGGCTCACGCATCACGTACAGCTCGCCGGTGTCCTCAACCCAGTTGAGCTCGTAGCGGACACCGGCCTTGTCGCGCCATTCCGTCCCGAGCTCGATCTCGGCGGAACGGCGGCGCCGGTCATCGGCGTTGTAGAACTCCTCGATGTCCATCGCGGGGACCTTAGCGGTCCCTCGCCCGATCGTTCTGCCGAGGATCTCCGACCCTCACCGGGTGATCTGCCATCGGGATCCGACGCTCCCCCTTCCGGGGGGATCCCAGGTAGCCGGCCGATTCACCATGGTGGGAGGACCAGGGGGAGCCTTCCCGCGAAGCATCCTGCCATGACCCATCTGCGAATCAGACCGATCGACCAGCTGACGGCCGAATGGGAGGGGGTGAGCAGGGGCCCCGAGTCCCGGCGGGCGGTGGCTCTCCTGGGGGTTGCCGAACCGGCGATCGGCGCGCTCGGCGTGCACGACCTGGGCGAGCTGGTGTCGGCCCTGCGCCGGGCCAGCGGCGCTGCCGACCGGGTGGACGCGGCGCGAGTCGTCCAGGCGATGCTGCGCTCGCAGTCGGTGCACCCCCTCGTGCCGCGCACCATCCTGCAGGCCGTCGTCCCCGGGCTCGTGAGCGTCGCCCGCCGACTGGCGTGGGGTTCCGGTGGCGACTGGGACGACGGGGGCACGTTCTTCGCCGACCTGATCGCCACCACGTGGGAGATCATCGTGGCCTGGTCGGGGCAGGACCGCGACTACGCCGTGCTCGACCTCCTCTCTGCAGTGCGATGCCGCCTCCGCCGCCAACTCCTCCAGCAGCGCTCGGCTCAGGACCAACTCGAGCTCGGGCTCGATGCAGACGACGCCGTGCTCGGCCGACCGGGCCACGACACGAGCGACCTCGATCTGCTCGCGAGCACCATCGACGACCTCACCGGGCGCGGGTTGGACCGTTCGGATGCCGCCGTCCTCTACGGGACCCGGGTGCTCGGGCTCTCGATCTGCGAGCTCGCACAGCTCACCGGGCGAAGCCGGCGCCACCTCGCCCAGCGCCGCCAACGCGCCGAGCGCCAACTGTGCGCGTAGCCGTCGCGTGGCGTCGTTGATCCCGTGGACCGTGGGAGGCGAGCCCGCACGGTCGCGCGTCACGAGGACCCGGGCACACGCCGGGCCTCTCGGACCGGGGTCGGCGGTGCGATCCCCCATGGCTGGGCCGTCCTCGCGGTGGTGCTCGCGTTGATGGCCCTCGTCGCCGCCATCTCCGCGGCTCCGGGAGGAGGGGTTCAAACGGCTGGACGCCAGGGACGGACCGCGGCGGCCCGCGACCGGTCCCGTGGCGCGTCCCGGACCCCGGCGCCGGCGGCCGGCACCGGTCCGGCGGCGGCCACCGGCGGAGGGCCTGGTGCCGGGACGGGTTTCGAGTCCTCCCGATCCCCCGAGCTCTCCCCTGTGGCGAAGACCGCGGCCCAGGGCCTGCCGATCACCGCCTCGGCCCCGCCCTCGGCCGGATCGGCCGGGCTCCCGATCCCGACCGGGCCGGTTCCGTCGATCCCGACCGGAGTACCGGCACCCGTTGCCGCAGTCGGAACGTCGCCGGTGCCCCAACCGGCCACGCCGGCCACCCAGACCGATCCCGGCTACCTCCAATACCCGGACGACGTCTCCGCCCAGTACCAGTACCCGGCGAGCGGATCGGGGGTGACCGCAGCCGCCACCTGGGCGGGGACCGCGTCGTTGTCCCTCTCCGTCAGTTGTCCGGGCGTCCAGCAGAGCCGATCGGGACCGAGCGGGCTCCAGGTCGGGGTCACCGGGGGGACCGGGGAGTGCACCATCACCCTCGCCGAGCTGCAGCCGTTGCAGACGGCGGTGTCGTACTCCATGACGATCGGGCCGGGTGCCGCGTGAGCCGACGAGTGCACGGAGCCACGCCGCGGCGGAAGCTGGCCGACCTTGCCACCGGGTTGTCCGCTGCCGTCGTCATCTTCGTCGCCGTCCCTGCGGTGCTGTGGGTGGCGGTGGGCGCTCCGGCGCCGGGCCGCTGGGGCCGTCCGCACGACTCCTCGCCGTTCCTCTTCGATGTCCTCGGCGCGATCGCATGGATCGCCTGGCTCAACTGTTGCTGGCCGCTCCTGGGGTCGGTCGTCGAGCGGGTTCGACGAGGTGATACCGGAGCCGCCGAGGGGACGAGGGTGATCGATCGGCTTGCCGCCAGGATCGCCGCCGCCGTCCTGGTGATCGTTCCGTTGACCCTGGCCCTCGGCACCGAGGCAGGTGCCGCGAGCCCGGATCGGGGTCGGTCCGCCACCGCCGCCGTCGCGGCAGCGGTCGCTCCACGTGAGGGGACTGCGGCCCCTGCGACCGACGCCGGCGAACCTGCCCGGTACGTCGTCGAGCCCGACGACACGTTGTGGGGCATCGCCCAACTGATCTACGGAGACGGAGGCGAGTGGCAGGCCATCGCCAAGCTGAACCTCGGGCGGTTGATGCTCGACGGCAGGCGTTTCGTCGACCCTTCGGTGATCTGCCCGGGCTGGGTGCTGACACTCCCCGTCGACACGGCCGATCCTGTCGCAGCGACCCGTCCGGTCGCGCTCACCACCTCCGGACCAGCCGCATCGATCCCGTCGACCGGATCGCGCCCGGCGATCCGGTCGGTATCGGCGGCTGCGCCCGGGGCATCGGCGGCTGCGCCCGGGGCCGACCGGCGCGCCGCGGGCCGCGGGCCCTCACGCTCTCGGCATCGAGGGGCGGCTCCGGCGCCGTCGGGGCCGCCCCTCGCCGAGCTCGTGGCGCTCGGGATCGGTGTGATCGGCGCCTCGGCGTTGGCCCGTCGGGCGCGCCGCCACCGGCGGTCGGCCGGGGTCGGAGGGGACCCCCTCCTCGGTGACTCCGACGACGCGGTCGACCTGGCGACGCTGATCGGCCATTTTGAGGATGCACCGGTCCTCGACTGGTTCGAGCTCGCCAACCGCCACCTGTCGGCCTCCCTGGCATCCATGCCGGCCTGGACCTCACCGCCGCCCGTGCGCCTGTTCCGGATCGGCGCCGACGGCGTGGACGCCTGGCTCTCCGCGAGAGCGGGCTGGTGCCCGGACCTCTGGGAGCTTCGAGACGAAGGACGGACCTGGCATCTCTCGTCCCGTCACGATCCGGATGATCTGGCCGAAGCATGCCGGTCGCACCAGCCGATGTACCCCGCGGTCGTTCCGGTGGGTGACGACGGCGCCGGCACGTGGTTGGCCGTGGTCGAGCCGGGTTGCTGCCTCCCGGTCATCGGTGCGGAGGCCGGTGCGCTGGTGGCCACGATGCGTCTCGCTGCCGAGAGCTGGGCGTGGTCCGATCGACTGACCGTCACGATCGATCCGGCGACGGCGGAAAGGGAGGCCGCTCTTCACGGGTCGTCAGGCTCGGGAACGGCCGGCGATCACCCTCGGATCCTGTTCATCGGCGATCCCTCGCTGTTGACCAGCCGGGCCCGCGCCCGTTGCGGTGCCGTGACGACCCTGCCGCTACCGGCGACGGACCTGACGGTGGCGGTCGACGCCCGCGCCGCCTCCATCCACCCGCTGGGCCTCACCCTGCGCGCCCATGTCCTCCGCCTCTCGCCGCGAGGTCCGGCGCAGGAGCTCCTGGGGTCGCCCACGGAGATCGGGGCCCCGTTGCCGAGCGAACCTCCCGGCGGGCCGTTCGGTCGCAGGTCCACCGTTCCCCTCGCCCGACGGGTCCCGGCGTCCTCCGCGTGGGAAGCGAGCGGTGCCTCGGACTCTCCGGGCTCGCTCGGTCCCGGACCCGTCGAGGTGCGCCTGCTCGTTCCCGTGCCCCGGGTGGAGGGACTGCAGGACGAATTACCACCCAAGCGGGTACGACGGGCAACCGAGCTGATCGCCTACCTGGCGCTGCAGCACCCGGCCCCGGTGACCAGCGACCGGCTGCGCACCCGGGTCCTCGGATCGGCCGACTCGGACGCTGCCGCCAAGACCTTGTTCAACGTGGCGACCGCTGCGCGCCGAGCGCTCGGGACCGACCCGTCCGGCGAGCCGTACCTTCCCTGCGCGCTCAAGACCGGCCATTACCGGATCTCGGATCTCGTGACCGTCGATGTGGACCGGGCGGCGACGTTCGTCGCCGCAGCGAAGGACGCCGGCGACGGCGAGGAAGCCCTGGCCCTCTACCGGGCCGCGCTCGAGCTGGTGGAAGGGGAGCCCCTGTCCGGAGCGCTCTCGGGGTACGCCTGGTGGCAGGCGGAAGGCCATGCCGGTCGCACCAGGGATCTGCTCGTCGGCGCGGCTTGCGAGGTGGCGAGACTGGCCGCCGACGCCCGGCTCGACGAACTGGCCGAGTGGGCACTCGAGCGGGCGCGGGTGCTCGATCCCTACAGCGAATCGGTGTCGCGGGCGGCCATGCGCTGGGCCGCCTCCCGCGGGAACGTCGACCGCCTGCGGCGGGAGTGGATCGATTGCCGACGGATGGTCGACGACCTCGATCCGGGGAGCGTTCCCTCCGAACGCACCGGGAGGCTTTATGCCGAGCTCTCCCGGCAGGTCTGCGCCTCCCCCGGGGCAGAGGCCCCGGGGCGGGGTCAGGCCAGCTTGGCCGCGATCGACGCGGCTCCCCGGAGCACGGTGCCGTCGGCGCCCTCGGCGCCGTAGTGGTGGGTCGGCCGGGTCCTCGCCTCGTCCACCAGGTCCGACAGCAGCGCGGCGAACGGAAGGGGAGGCTCGACCCACAGGTAGCGGGCCAGCGAGCCCGGGATCGTGTTCACCTCGTTGAGGAACAGTTCCTCGCCGTTGGAGAGGAAGTCGATCCTCGCCACGCCCCGGAGCGGGACCAGCCGGCTCACCGAGCGCGCCGCCCGGTGGATCTCCTCGACGAGCCCGTCGGGGAGCTCGGCGGGGAGCTCGCGGGGCGCGCTGGCCATACCCTCCCCGCCCTGGTACTTGTCGGCGTACCCGAGGATCTCCGGCTCGCCGGCCGCGCCGCCCGCCCGGGCCGTGCGCAACGGGCGCTCGATCGCGGAGAGCTGGGTCGCCGGCCAGGTCCGCACGGCGATCTGCAGGTCGAAGCAGTCCCGGCGGTACGGCTCGAGCACCGCTCCGCGCGCCCAGTGCCGGTTCGTCGCCAGCATCGAGCGGGCCGTCGCCAGCTCCGCCACGACCTCTATCCCGATGGAGGATCCCCCGAACCGTGGCTTGACGATGTACGGCCCGGCGAACCCGACGTCGGCACTGTGCTCGTGAAGGTCCACCCGCGGGAGTGTCCGGATGCCCGCGGCAGCCACGATGCCGGTGAACGCCAGCTTGTCCATCCCGATCGCCGCACCCGCAACCGTCGGCCCGGTGTAGCGGATGCCCGCCAGGTCGAGGACCGCCTGCAGGGTCCCGTCCTCCCCCGGTCCGCCGTGGCAGCACACGACGGCGACGTCAAGGGGGAGCGACCGGGGCCGGCCCAGCCGGCCGCCCTGCGGGACGAAGCCCCCGCCGGCCGTGGCAACCAGGCGCAGCGGGACGGCACCCTTGGGCACACCGTCCACGAAGGCCGGCGCCTCGAGCCCCGGATCGACCTCGTACCACTCGCCCACCTTCGACCAGTAGAGGGCCCGGACCGAGGCGAGGGCCCCGGTGGAGAGCTCCCGAGCGGCTTGCAGCCCGGTCAGGACGCTCACGTCGTGCTCGGGTGACGGTCCCCCGAAGATGATGGCCAGGTCGGGCAACGGCGGACTCCCTCGATCGATCGGCAGCTGGTGGAACCGCTCAAGGGTAGTGGTCCGGCAGATCGTTCTCGTAGAGCACCACGTCACCGTCGCCCAGGTGCTCGCGCACCCACGTGACGGCCTCGTCGCGTGTCGTCGCGCACCGGACGCTCATGGCCCCAGGCGCATGCCGCACGCCCGGACCTGCCGGAGCGCCGGGGCCTCTGGCGGCCGCCCCCTGCAGGAGGGAGCGCCGGTTGGTCCGACCGACCACGATCAGATCGGAGGCGACCTCGCCGGCCTGCTCGGCGAAGGCCCGGTTCTCCACCGCCTGGGCCGGGCCGAGCTCGACCATCCCCGGCGTCACCACCACCCGGCGGCCGGCGGCCCCACTCCGGGCCAGCAGCTCCAACGCCGCGCGCGCCCCGGCGGGATTGGCGTTGAAGGTGTCGTCTATCACCAGCACGCCGGAGGGGGCTCGGGCCGACGTGAGCCGGCTGGGCACGCTCGGGACCGAGCCGAGGCGGGCCGCGACCACGTCCTCGGGGACGCCGAGGGCCAGGGCCACCGCAGCCGCGCAGGCCAGGTTCGTCGGTTGGGCGCCCCCCGGGGCGGCGATCCCGGCCGCCACGCACCTTCCCGCCAGCGAGAAGGACAGCGAGCCCCCGACCCGCCGGACGAGCACGTCGGCCATGTCGTCGACGCTCGAGCACCGCACGACCACCTTGGACCCGGAGGCGCCGCGAAGGCGGTCGGCCAGGTCGGCGAGGCGGCGATCGTCCACGTTGAGCACGACCGTCCCGGCCGTCACGAGGATCTCGGACTTGGCGGCGACGATCCGCTCCTCCGAACGGAACCGCTCCAGGTGGACCGGACCGATGGCGGTGATCACCGCGATCTCCGGCGGGCACCACCGGCACAGCTCGGCGATCTCCCCGGGGCCGTACGCCCCCATCTCGGCGACGAAGACCTCGGTCCCGTCGGCGAGCTGCTCGTTGACCGCCCGCGCCAGCCCCGAACGGTTGTTGAACGAGGCCGGGCTGGCCACGATCGACCGCGTCCCGCCCGCCAGGTGCGCGATGTGGTTCTTGGTGGAGGTCTTCCCGTACGATCCGGTCACGCCGACGATGGTCGGGCCCACGGTGCGCAGTCGCCCGGTCGCCTCCGTCACGAACCGCCCGCCCAGGCGCCGTTCCACCGGCGCCAGGACCCAAGCGGCCACATCCACCAGGACCGGTACGAGGAGCACCGACGCGGCTGCGGCGGGGGCGGGCGTCCCCACCAGGGCTCCGAGCGCGAGCACCGCCGCCTCGAGCACGAGCCACCCGGCGGCCAGCGAACGCAGCCGGCGGGTGGGTGCGAGGGCCGCGGTCCGCCCCCGGACGGACAGGTGGAGCGGGCCCACCGCCGCGACGGCGACGGTGACCAGTGCGCCGAGCGGCCATCGGAAGGCCAGCGCGATCCCGGCGACCCCGGCGAGGAGGAGCCCGGCGTTGGCCGGCCGGCTCGACCACCACCGGAGGGCGAACCTGGTGGGTGCCCCCGGAAGGTAGTGCTCACGCTGGGCCACCCGGAGCCAGCGCGAGCCGGCGGGAACCAGCGCGAGCACGGCGACGGCCATGGCCGACCACGCCGACCAACCCGTCGCGTCCGTCAGGACGGCTGCGGCCTGCTCGGAACCCATCACCCGAGCGCCGACCGCACCGCCCGGTGCAGCACGTGGGGCACGGTCAGCGGGGTGAGATGGCCGGCGCCCGGGCAGACGGTGAGCGTCGAACGGGCCAGGTGTCCGGCCGCCGCCGTGGCCATCGAGAGCGGTGTGTCCGTGTCGTCGTCCCCCCACACCAGGGCGACCGGGCACCCGATGGCCGAGAATTGCTCCTCGTAGCGCTCCTTCAGCGTCCTGACCAGTACCTGGCGCATCACGCCCTCTGCCGCCCGGTAGTCGGCCGACCCGTACCGGCGGCCCGCCGCCTCCATCCGGTCGTCGGTGACGAGCCCTCCCCGGTGGAGGAGGCGGGCCAGTCGAAAGCCGAGCGGTGGGCGCCCTCCGCTGCCCGGCGGCGGCAACAGAGGAACACCGGTCAGGACCAGCGCCCGAACCTGATCGGGCCGAGCCGCCGCGAGCTGCAGCGCCACCCGTCCCCCGAAGGAGTGACCCAGCACCAGCACCGGGGTGGCCATCTCCCCCAGCACCGGGGCGACGGCCCGGGCGTACTCGGCGGTGCCCCAGGGCTCGGCCGGCGCCGGAGCGGCCCCGAAGCCCGGGAGGTCGAGGGCGATGGCGTCGAGCTCGGGGTCCGCCGGCCCGTCCTCGTGGGCGGGGATCGAAGCCAGCACCCCGTCGAAGTCCCGGTGGGTCCGAGCCCAGCCGTGCAGGGCCAGCACGTCGGGGGTGGCGGTTCCCGACGAGCGACCGATCAACACCCCCTCAGCGAACGACCGAAGCACCGGCTCGGACCTGGGACCCCGGGTTGACCTGTCGCACGCTGCCTCCATGCCGCGGCCCCGTGGCCGGCACGCGGCAACCCTACCGAAGGGCGCCGCCCCCCGGTACCGTGGTGGAGATGGGGCTCAGCGGGGTGGACGACGCCGACCCCACCCTGCCTCCCGGCCTCACCCCGGCCCAGCGCGAGGCCGTCGAGGCGCCCGATCCGCTCCTGTGCGTGCTGGCGGGAGCGGGAGCTGGCAAGACGAGGGTCCTCACGCTCCGGGTGGCGCGGCGGATCCACGAAGGGGAGGCAGACCCCGACCGGGTGCTCGTGTGCACCTTCAGCCGCAAGGCCGCCGATGAGCTCCGCCGGCGCCTGTGGTCGCTCGACGTCGGCGAGGGGATCAGGGCGGGCACCTTTCACCGGACGGCCCTCTCCCTGCTGCGCCAGCATCGGGCCGACCACCACCTCGCTCCGCCCAACGTGCTCCCCGACCGCAGGGCGCTGTTGGCGACGATCGGCACCGGGAGGGCGGACTCGGAGACGGCGACCGGCACCGACGAGCTCCCCCGGGGCGGGGCCCGGCGGGGCGGGCGGGGCAGCCCACGACCCGCCCGGCCGGCGTTGGTGGCCCAGCTCGACAGCGAGATCGGCTGGGCCAAGGCCCGGCTCCTGCGACCCGGGGACTACGCTGCCCAGGCCCAACGGCACGGACGGCGGACCCTTCTCCCCCACGACCGGATCGCCGAGCTCTACCAACGCTACGAAGAGGTCCGGCGCCAGCAGCGGGTCCTCGACTTCGACGACCTGCTGTCCACCTGCGCCGACGTGCTGGCCGCGGACATGGCCTTCGCCGACGCCGTCCGCTGGCGCTTCCGGCATCTCTTCGTCGACGAGATGCAGGACGTCAATCCCGCCCAGTTCCGCCTGCTCACCTCGCTGCTCGGCGATGAGCCCGACCTCATGGTGGTCGGGGATCCCAACCAGTCCGTGTACGGCTTCAACGGCGCCGATCCGACGCTGATCGACCGGCTGCCCGGTCTGCTGCCGGGCACCCGGGTCATCCGGCTCGAGGAGAACCACCGCTGCTCGCCGCAGGTGGTCATCGTCGCCTCTGCGGCACTCGGGCTCGGTTCGCCGGCGGGCTCCGCCCGGACGGGACCGGACCAGGGGGTCCCGACGAGCACGCGGCCGGACGGGCCGGTCCCCCGGATCACCGTCCACGAGACCGACAACGCCGAGGCCGAGTGGCTGGCACACCAGATCTGGCTCGCGCACCGCCCCGGCCGACGATGGTCGCAGATCGCCGTGCTGGCGAGGACGAACGCCCAGCTCTCCCTCGTCGGCCAGGTGCTGCAGCGAGCGCTCGTGCCCCACGCGCACGCGGGCGGGGAGCTCGGCCCGGCCAGCGACGTCCGGACCCCGTCGAGCCGGCCCGGCGACCCCGACGGCGGGTCAGAGGGCGCCGGGAGGCGCCGGGCCGGCCGGGAGGAGCCGGATCCCGACCGGGTGGTGCTCGCGACGTTCCACCGTGCCAAAGGGCTCCAATGGCCGACCGTGTTCGTGATCGGCCTGTCGGCCGGGCTCGTCCCCATCGCCTCGGCCCGAGGCCCCGCTGCCAGGGAGGAGGAGCGCCGCCTCCTGTACGTCGCGCTGACCCGGGCCGAGGACGAGCTGGCGTGCAGCTGGGCGCGGTTCCGCGACGACCAGGCGGGCTCATCGGGCGCCGAACGCGCCGCGAGCCCATGGCTCGACGCGGTCGCCCGCGCCGCCGAAGGGCTGCAGGCGCAATCGAAGCCCCTCGGCCCACGCGAAACCGCTGCCCGGATGGCAGAGCTCCGGGCCCGGCTGGTGGCCGACCGGCCGCGGGCCTGACGCGTCGACCGCCGACGGACCTCGGCCGACGGCCGGCCGTCAACCGGTCTCGTCCACCTCCACCACCACCGGCGCGTGGTCCGAGGGCTTGGTGCCCTTGCGGGCGTCCCTGTCCACCCGGGCCGCCGTGGCCCGCCGGGCGAGATCCGGGCTGAGCAGGATCAGGTCGATCCGGAGGCCCCTGCCCTCGTGAAAATCGCCACCCCGGTAGTCCCACCAGCTGAACACCCCGCCCTCGGGATGGAACCGGCGGAAGACGTCCTGGAGACCCCAGTCGAGGAGATCCTGGAGCGCGTCGCGCTCGGGACCGCTCACATGGGTCATCCCGACGAAGTGCTCGGGGTCCCAGACGTCGCCGTCCGTCGGCGCGACGTTGAAGTCACCGCAGACGGCAACGCCGGAGCCCGGTTCGCAATGCTCCCCCAGGTAGTCCCTGAGGCGCGCCAACCACCGCAGCTTGATCCCGTAGTGCTCGCTGTCGAGGCTGCGTCCGTTGGGCACGTACACCGAGTGCACCCGGAGGTCTCCGCAGGTGGCGGCCACGATACGGCACCCGCCGGCATCCTCCTCGGTCCCGAACCCCGACGACGGGTCCCGCAGCCCGATCCGGCTCAGGATGGCCACACCGTTCCACCGCCCGTCACCGTGATGGACGGCCTCGTAGCCGAGGTCGGCGAACGTCTCGACGGGGAACGCCGCGTCCGCCTGCTTCGTCTCTTGCATGCAGAGCACGTCGGGCTGCTCGGACTCGAGCCATCCGACCACCCGGGGCAACCGGGCGGTCAGCGAATTGACGTTCCATGTGGCGATCCGCATCCGGGCCCCCGCGCTACCCTCGGTCCACCAGGACGAAGAGGAGATCGGCCTCGCACGCCGTCTCCCCCCCGACGTGGGCACGCCCGTGACCGGTTCCCGCTCGTGCCGACAGCCTGCCGATCCCGACCTCGAGCTCGAGGGTCTCACCGGGCACCACCTGGCGGCGGAACCTGGCCCGTTCGATACCCCCGAAGAGCGGGAGCTTGCCCGCGTACCGCTCGTCGGCCAGCACGGCGATCCCGCCGAGCTGCGCCAGCGCCTCCACCATGAGCACCCCGGGCAAGGTCGGCCGACCGGGGAAGTGGCCGCCGAAGAACGCCTCGGACCCGGTGAGGTTCCAGCGACCGGCCGCCGACTTCCCGGCATCCACCGCGATCACCTCGTCCACGAAGAGGAACGGGTCACGATGGGGCAAGAGGTCCTTGGGGTCCACCCAGGGGACGATAGCGGTGGAAGGACCGCCTCAGCCGGCTTCCCCGGGGAGTGACTCCGGCGCCAGAGCCAGCTCGGCCACCCGCCTGGGAGGATCGAGCCCGACGAGCACGAACCGGCGGTACTCCCCACGGGTCAGGACTTCGCGGGCCTTCGTCGGCGGGGGATCACCGAGCCCCGAGAGCGGGACGTAGCAATGCAGGGTGCTCCCGTCGGGGAGCTCCACCTCCACCATGGCCCCGTGGGAGGTGTAGGAGGCGACCACGCCCTCCACCGTGCTGCCGATGGGGTAGGTGGCGACGAACATGATGAACGTCAACGGCTCGTTCACCGCCGGCGGAGGTGACGTGGACGTCCGCCGGCGCTTCGTCCTCTTGCCGCCCTTGGACGGAGCTCCCCTGCCTCGCTGCGAGGCCGCCACCCGGACCTCGACCTGCGACGGATCGAGGGCCTCGGCCGTGGCCTCGGCGATCGCCGCCCGGACCCGGCGGTCGACGACGCTGGCCCGTCGCCGCAGCTCTGCAGCCCCACCCCGGCCCGGCTCGGCCACCGCCTCGGCCACCGGCTCGGCCTGAGAGGGCCCGGTGGCCGCGGCCAGCTCGGACGGAACGGCAGTTGCCGCCGCCCTCTTCCTCGCCGCCTTCTTCACCGGCTCGGCCGCCTTGGCGGCCTTCTTCGCCGGGGCGGCCTTCTTCTTGGCCGCCTGGGACGGCTCGGAGGGCTCCGTGGGGGGTTCTTCGACCACCCCCCTCCTCGCCGCCTTGGCGGGCTCCTCGGCCGCCTTGCCCGCTTTGGCAGCTTTTTTGGCCGGGGCGGCACCTTTCGCCGCCTTCTTCGCCGGGGCGGCCTTCTTCTTGGCCGCCTTGGCCGCCTTCTTCGCCGGGGCGGCCTTCTTCGCCGGGGCGGCCTTCTTCTTGGCCGCCTTGGCCGCCTTCTTCGCCGGGGCGGCCGTTCCGGCGGGCAGCTCCTCCCCGCCCCCCGCCGGGATCTCCGCCGCCTCGTCCCCACGCCCCGGCACCAGGGCCTCGACATCGGCTCCGCCACCGGGCAAGGCCGGCTCGGGACCCGCAGTCTCGACGCCGGCCACCCGCTCGAGCGCGAGCGCGGCGGGCCCGTCCGGGGCCATCGCCGGTGGCGCTCGCCAGACGTCCCCGACCTTGGGCGCCGAACCGTCCGGATGCCTGGCCGCCGCCTTCTTCGCCGCCTTGGCCACCTTCCTCGCCGCCTTGGCCAGCTCCGCGGCCTTCACCGGTGCAGGAACGGCCGCTCCCCGCGCGTCCCGATTGGCCCTGCTCGTGGCCTCGCGGCTCTTCGCTCCCCGTACCGGCACCCTGGGGGTGAAGATCCATCCGACGCCGGGAACGGGCTTCCCGCCGATGAGCCGGCCTTCCTCAAACAGCCAGGGGTGCTCGCCGTGGAACTCCTGAAAGGAGTCGTTGGAGAGGACGACCGCGGCGGTCCGCTCGGCGATGCGCAGGACGAAGGCGTCGCCCCGCCCGATGGCCCCGGCCGGCGGGGAGACCACCTCGCCGTGCAGCTCCGCCTGCTCGAGGAGCTCCCGCTCGCCGGCGTCGATCCGATGCTCGAACGAGGCGTCGACCACCACCACGATCTCGGCGCTCGGGTCCTCGGCCGCGTAGGCGCGCACCGCCTCGTCGAGCTGAGCCAGGCTCGGCAGGGTCCGTCCCTCGGTGGCCAGGTTCGATCCGTCCACGACCACGTGGTGCTTTTCAGCCATGCTGGCCGCTAGTCAAGCACTCCCCACCAGGGTCCTTCGCCCGAAGCCCCTCAGGTCGCCTCGGGACGGGGCGGGTCGGGGCTCTCTCCCGCCAGTGTCGGACCACCCTTCAGCCGACCGCCCGCGAGAGGAGATCCGCCTGCTCGAGCTGGTGCAGGGCGGCGCTGCCGGTGGCCGGACTGGCCGACTCCTCCCGGCTGACGTGGTGCAGCGAGTACCGCTCACGCAGCAGCCGGTGCAGCCTGGCATGCACGAAGGACCAGCCCCCCATGTTCTCGGGCTCCTCCTGCAGCCAGACCACCTCGTCCGCGTTGGAGTACCGATCGAGTATCCGGGCAAGCGGGCCCTCGGGCCACGGGTAGAGCTGCTCGACCCGAACGACCGCCACCGCGCCGGGATCGACCGGAGGCGGGCCTACCACGCCGAGCGCCGCGGGCGTGGGGCTCGCCGTTCCGGCCACCAGCTGGTCACGGCGGCGGAGCGCCTCGTGGGCGACCTTGCCGCTGCACAGGACCACCCTCCGGACCGCCGCGGCGTCGCCCACGGCCGGATCGTCGAGGATCTCGGCGAAGGAGCCGGACGTCAGGAGGGAAAGCGGGGAGCGGGACTCGTGGGCCCGGAGGAGGGACTTCGGCGTGACGACCACCATCGGCGTTCTCGGCACCCGGCGGACCTGGGCCCGGAGGAGGTGAAAGTACTGGGCGGCCGTGGACGGTACGGCGATTCGGAGGTTGCCGTTGGCGGCCAGCGAGAGGAAGCGCTCGATCCGGGCCGACGAATGCTCGGGGCCCTGCCCTTCGTACCCGTGGGGAAGCAGCAGGACGAGCCCGGCATGCTGACCCCACTTGTCCTGGGCGGCGACGAGGAAATTGTCGATGATGATCTCGGCCCCGTTCACGAAGTCGCCGAACTGGGCCTCCCAGGCCACCAGGGCGTCGGGTGACTCGACGGAGTAGCCGTACTCGAACCCCACCGCCGCGTACTCGGAAAGGAGGGAGTCGCGGACGGTGAAATGCCCGGGCGACACGGAGAGCCCGCCGGGCGACGCCGGGGGCGGGACCAGGTTCGCCGGCAGGTGGGACAGCGGGACGAACTCGTCGCCCGTCACGTAGTCGACCAGCACCGCGTGGCGCTGGCTGAAGGTACCCCGGCGGGTGTCCTGCCCGGTGAGCCGCACGTCGGTCCCCTCCGCCAGCGACGAACCGATGGCCAGGGCCTCGGCCAGCGACCAGTCGACCAGACCTGCGGCCACCATCGTGTCCCGCTGGGCGAACTGGCGCGCGAGCTTGGGGTGAAGGGTGAAGCCGTCGGGAACGGTGCGGGTGACGCCCGCCAGCGCGCGCAGCTCGGGCTCGTCCACCCCGGTGGCGACCGGCACGATGGCCTGCCCGGCATGATCCGTGCGGGGGAGTCGGGCCGGAGGCGGGGGCGGCTCCGCCCGCACCTCGTCGAGCGCCCGCTGGAGGCGGTCGTTGAAGTCGTCGAGCGCCTCCTCCGCTGCCTCCAGCGTGATGTCACCCCGCCGCACCAACGCCTCGGTGTAGAGCTTGCGGACCGAGCGCTTGGCCTCGATCCGCTGGTACATGAGGGGCTGCGTGTAGCTCGGGTCGTCCCCCTCGTTGTGCCCGTGGCGGCGGTAGCAGACGAGATCGATGACCACGTCCTTGTGGAACTGCTGGCGAAACCCGAAGGCCAGCCGGGCGGCTCGCACGCAGGCCTCCGGGTCGTCACCGTTGACATGGAAGATCGGCGCCTGCACCATCTTGGCCACATCGGTCGGGTAGACCGAGGTACGGGCCGCTTCCGGGGCGGTGGTGAAACCCAGCTGGTTGTTGATCACCACGTGGACCGTCCCCCCCGTCCGGTAGCCGGAGAGTCCCGACAGGTTGAGCGTCTCGGCCACGACGCCCTGCCCGGAGAACGCGGCATCACCGTGGACCAGGAGCGGCAGGATCGGGAAGACGTCGGCCCGGTCGGCGAGCTCCCCCGGCGTGCCGTCGGTCGGGGGGGCGAGCCGGTCCTGCTTGGCTCTGGCCATGCCCTCCACCACCGGGTCGACCGCCTCGAGGTGCGACGGGTTCGACGACAGGGTGATCGGGATGCTCTTCCCCGAGCGGCCGGTGAACTTCCCGCTGGCACCCTTGTGGTACTTCACGTCGCCCGAGCCCTGCACCGAGTCCGGGTCGAGGTTCCCTTCGAACTCCTCGAAGATCTCGCGGTACGACTTGCCCACGATGTTGGCCAGGACGTTGAGACGCCCCCGATGGGCCATTCCCATGACCGCTTCCGCGGTGCCGGCCGAAGCCGCTTCGTCGAGCAGGATGTCGAGCAGCACGATGGTCGACTCGGCACCCTCGAGCCCGAACCGCTTCTGACCGACGTAGCGGGTGTGGAGGAACCGCTCGAACACCTCGGCGGCGTTCAGCCGATCGAGGATGTAACGCTGCTCGCCGTCGGTGAACGTGACCGGGACACCCTCGACGTGCTCCTGGATCCAACGCTTCTGCTTCGGGTCCTGAATGTGCATGTACTCGACACCCAGGGTCCGGCAGTAGGCATCGTGGAGCAGGTTCAGGATCTCCTCCAGTGTCGCCACCTCGCGGCCGGCAAGGCCGTCGGCGACGAAGGTGCGGGGGAGGTCCCAGATGGTGAGCCCGTAGGTGGCCGGGTCGAGCTCGGAGTGGGAGTGCACCGGGTGCGCATCGAGCGGGTCGAGATGGGCGATCAGGTGCCCGCGCACCCGGTACATGTTGATGAGGGTCTGCACGTGCACCTGCTTCACGAGACGCTGGTGCACGCCGGCCTCGGTCTCGGCGGTGGCGTTCACGTCCGTGCGCCAGCGGGCAGGCTCGTAGGGGACGCCCATCGACTCGAACACGCTGTCGTAAAAGGCGTGCCGACCCGTCAGGAGCTCCGACATCCGACCGAGGAACAGACCGGACTCGGCGCCCTGGATGATCCGGTGGTCATAGGTGGAGGTGATCGTTACCACCTTGCCGATCCCGAGCTCGGCGGTCACCCGCGGGTCCGCCGCCTCGAACCCGGGCGGGAAGGCCAGCGCCCCGACGCCGATGATGGCCCCCTGGCCGGCCATCAGCCGGGGCACCGACTGGACCGTTCCGAGGGTCCCGGGATTGGTCAGGGTCACCGTCGTCCCGACGAAGTCGTCGGCCGTCGCCTTGCCCGAGTGCACCTTGCGCACCAGGTCCTCGTAGGCCACGACGAAGGAGCGGAAGTCGAGGGTGTCGGCATCCCGGATGCACGGGACCACCAGCGTGCGCGACCCGTCGGATCTCTCGATGTCGACCGCCAGCCCGAGGCCGACATGGCGATGCCGGAGCACACCCGGCGTGCCCTTCTCGTCGATCCCGCTCACGAAGGAGGCGTTGAGCGCCGGTACCCCACGCAAGGCGAGCACCAACGCGTAACCGATGAGATGGGTGAAGCTGACCTTGGCCCCGGTGGTCCTGGCCAGCTGGTTGTTGAGGATCTGACGGTTGACCTCGAGCAGCTTGGCCGGAATGGCTCGGACGCTGGTCGCCGTCGGCACTCCGAGGCTGGCCTCCATGTTGGTCACGATCCGGGACGCCGCCCCCCGCAGCGGCACCGGCCGCTCCGCCTGGTCGGCGCTGCCACCGGCGCCCTGACCGGACGGAGCCTCCGGGCCGCCGGGCGGGGGCTGCGGTGCCGGGAGGGCCCGGCCGACGAGCCCACCTCCGCCACCCGGCACGGGCAGCGCGGCAGGCACACCCGTCCGGCCGGGCGCGGGCAGCGAGTCGATCGCCGACGGCGCCGCCGGGCGCGGGGTCACGGGGCTCGGGCCGGGCGGCACCGGGGTGGGTCGGTAGTCGGCGAAGAACTCTCTCCAGCTCTGGCCGACCGATGACGGGTCGGCGAGGAACTGGTCGTACATGTCGTCGACCAGCCACGCGTTGGGCCCGAAGGAACCTGCCGTCGGCGCCGACGGCGCGCCGACCCCGGTGACGGCAGAGTGCTGCTCACGGGCCATATCGGTCATCTCCTCAGCCTAACGGACCTCCGGAGCCGGCCGGCACCCGGCTTCCCCCCTGCAGCGCGAGACGGCCGGGACCGGGGGACACGGCGGGGGGGGACGGCAGGGGGGGACGGCAGGGGGAGAATGGAACCATGAACGTCTTGATGAGCGGGGGGCACGGCCTGATCGGCGGGGCTCTCACCAGACGGCTCCGCGACGACGGGCACCGGGTGGTCCACCTCGTCCGGCCCACGGGCCCGCCGGCCTCCCCCGCTGCGGACGCGGTCGCCTGGGACCCGCCCAACGGGCGGGTCGACCACGGCGCGCTCGAGCGGTCCGGCCCGATCGACGCCGCCGTGAACCTGGCCGGCGCCGGCATCGGTGACCGGCGCTGGACCCCGGCTCGCCGCCGTCTGATCACGGCCAGCCGCCGCGACCCCACCCGCCTGCTGGCCGAGGTCCTGGCGAACCTCGCCCCGAAGCCGTCGGTGCTGGTCTCCGGTTCGGCGATCGGCATATACGGCGACCGGGGCGACGAGCCGCTGACCGAGGAGAGCGGCGCCGGATCGGGTTTCCTGGCCGATGTCTGCCAGGCCTGGGAATCTGCGTCGGGTCCCGCGTCGGACGCCGGGATCCGCGTGGTCCGGCTCCGGACCGGAGTGGTCCTGGCGCCGGTCGGAGGGATCCTCGCCCGCCTGCTGCCGCCGTTCCGGCTCGGGCTGGGGGCCCGCCTGGGCACAGGGCGTCAGTACGTCAGCTGGGTCACGTTGGAGGACCATGTGGAGGTGGTCGTCCGAGCCCTCGGGGATGCACGCCTGTCGGGACCACTGAACGCCACCGCGCCCCGCCCCGTCACCAACGCCGAGCTGACCCGCGCCCTCGGGCGGGCCCTCGGACGGCCGGCTCGGCTGGCCTTGCCGCGGCCGGTTCTCGTCGCCGCCCTTGGACGGGACCTCGCAGACGAGCTGTTGCTGGCGAGCCAGCGGGCCCTGCCCGCCCGTCTCGAGACGCTCGGCCACCGGTTCGTCCACCCCGACATCGACTCGGCGTTGACGTCGGTGCTGGCGGCTTCAGGGTCGCGTCACCGCCGGGGGGGCCACTGATTCGGCGAGCCGCTTCGACCCGGACCGGAGCGAGAGCATCTCGTGGTGCTCGTTCTCATCGCCCTTCATCCCGCTCACCAGGGGCGATTGGGAAAGGGAGAAGGCGCCGGCGAACAGGACGAGCAGCGACAACGCCTCGAGCGGGCCGTGGTAGCCCGAGGTCTGCAGGTTGTCGCCGAACAGACCGATGCCGATCAGGATGCTGGCCAGCGGATCGACGAGCACCAGGGTGGACTGGGAGGCCGCGATGGGGCCTGCGTGGAAGGCGTTCTGGGCGAGAAAGACCGACGTCAGTCCGGCGACCACCAGTCCGTAGGTCTCCCAGTGGCGGAGGACGGCTATCCAGTCGTGTGAGGTGTAGGTCGTGACGACCTTGGTCAATGCCGCGGTGAACGCGAAGCCGATGGCCGCGGCGGTCCCGAACATCGCGGCCCGCCACCAGCGCGGACCCTGCAGGGCGAGAACGGTGGCCACGACCATTCCGACGGCGCACGCCCCGCCGACCACGATCCATTCCCAGTTCTTCGGGGTCAACTCCCCCCCCGTCGGCTGGGCGAACCACAGAAACCCGGTCAGACCGCCGGCGGCCATCAGCGCGCCCGCCCACTCCCGGAGGCCCACGCGAAAGCGGAACCAGGTCGAGAGGATGAGGACGAGGAACAGCAACTCGGTCGTGAGGATCGGCTGCACCTGGCTCAGCCTCCCGAAATGAAGGGCCACGGCCTGGGTGGCGAACGACACGATCATCATTGAGAACCCGAGGATCCAGATGCCGCGGCGCAAGGCATGGGTCAGCAGGCTGAGCCTCAGGGTCGCGTCCTTGGGCGCGTCCTCCACCCCCATACGCTGCAACACGCTGGTCAGCGCATTGGCGAGCGAGGCGAAGAGAGCGAAGACGAAGACCATCGGACCACGTCCCAGTGTACGCGGACCTCGGTCCGACGGCCCGGTCCGTCTGCATCCCCCGCCGCGACCGGCTCCCGCGCCGCCGTCCCGGACCTCCCGAGACGGGCGGTCAGCCGAGGGGGAGCCCCTTTACGAATGCCCAGGTCCTCCGGTGGATGGCCGAGAGGCCGTAGCCCCGAAGCGCTGTCTGGTGAGCGGGTGAGGGATATCCCTTGTTGCTCTCGAACCCGTACACGGGGAAATGCTCCGCCTCCCGCCGCATGATCCGATCGCGCACGACCTTGGCCAGGACCGACGCCGCCGCCACCGCGGCGCTGGTGACATCGGCGCCGACCAGTGGGCGCACCGTCCCCGGGACGGCGACGGCAGGGAGCGGGAGCTGCTCGGTCACTCCGCGCGCACCCGACGGCCCGGATGCCCGCCGCTCGCGCAGGAGGTCCGACGGACCGTCGATCACGACCGCGTGGGGTGGCAGCTCGAGCGAGTCCAACGCCCGGTACGCGGCCAGCCGGAGGGCTGCGGTCATGCCCCAACGGTCACACTCGGCTGCGCTGGCATGGCCCACCGCGCCGTCGAGGCACCAGGCAGCGACCTCGTCAAAGACCTCTTCCCTCCTCTGCTCCACCAGGAGCTTGGAGTCCCGCAACCACTCGGGCATCGTCGACGACCGGACCGACGGGACGACGATGGCGATCCCGACGCTCACCGGGCCGGCCCAGGCGCCCCTGCCCACCTCGTCCATGCCCGCGACCCACCGGTGGCCGGTTCGCCAGAACCGGCGCTCCTCGCGCAGGGTGGGACGCCGACCGGCGCGGGCCACCACGTCAGCCCCCCGGCTCCACCCGGTCGACTGCGTCGGCTTCGGCGTGATCGAACGGCGTCGCCAGGAACGCCTCGACGACCTCGCGGGCGACTGCCTCGGTGGTCAACCGGAGCCCGAGCGCCAGGACGTTGGCGTCGTTCCAGCGGCGGGCGGCGGCTGCGGTCGCCGCGTCGGTGCAGAGGGCGGCCCGCACACCTGGGATCTTGTTGGCGGCCATCGCCACCCCGGTGCCGGACGTACAGCACACCACCCCGACGTCGGCGCCCCCCGAGGCGACCGCCCGGCCCACCGTCCTTCCGGCCTCGGGCCATTCGGCCCCGTCGGCGACCAGGTCGACGAGATGCCCGTCTGCTCGGAGGCCGGCGACCACGGACTCGGTCACCCCGGTCCGCTCGTCGGTCGCGAAAGCGATCCGCACGCTCTCACCGTAGCCAACGGCAACCGGCACGGCCGTAATCTGGCGCCCATGAGCCGTCGCGTCGCCGTCGTCCCGCACACCCACTGGGACCGCGAGTGGCACCAACCCTTTCAGACGTTCCGGCAGGACCTGGTGGAGGTGCTCGACGAGCTGCTCGACCTGCTCGAGTCCGATCCCTCCTACTCCCACTTCCTCCTCGACGGTCAGATGGCGATGGTCGACGACTACCTCGAGGTCCGGCCCGGCGCCGAGGCCCGGATCGCGTCCCTGGCCGGGGCAGGGCGGTTGACCATGGGACCGTGGTACGTCCTGATGGACGAGTTCCTCGTGTCGGGCGAGACCATCGTTCGGAACCTGCAGAAGGGTCTTGCCCGAGCGACAGCTTTCGGGGGCGCCATGGACGTCGGCTACCTGCCCGACATGTTCGGCCACGTGGGCCAGATGCCGCAGATCCTCCGCCTCGCCGGCCTCCCCCGAGCCGTCGTCTGGCGCGGTGTCCCGTCGGAGATCGCGAGCACCGGCTTCTGGTGGGAGGCGCCGGACGGCTCGGCCGTGCGCGCCGAGTACCTGCCGGTCGGCTACGGGAACGGGTCGTCCCTGCCGAGCGACGCCAAGGCGCTGGTGCGACGGGCGACGGACCATGTAAAGGAGGTCGCCGACCTCCTGATCGACGACCTCCTGTACATGAACGGCTCGGACCACCTCCGCCCCCATCCCTGGCTGGGCCGGGTGATCGAGGAGGCCAACGAGATCCAAGACGATCTCCGGTTCGAGATCACCTCCCTCCCCGCCTACCTGGCCGGGGCGCCGACCGAGGGCCTCCCCCTCTGGCGCGGCGAGCTCCGCTCCGGAGCGAGGGCCAACGTCCTGATGGGGGTGACGTCGAACCGGGTGGACGTGAAGCGCTCCACCGCGCTGACCGAACGGGCGATCGAGCGGCGTGCCGAACCGTATGCCGCCCTGTTCCTCCCCGCCGCGGAGTGGCCCGAACGCCTTTTGGAGCTCGCGTGGCACGGAGCCGTCCTCAATTCGGCCCACGACTCGATCTGCGCGTGCTCGGTCGACGACGTGGTGGACGCCGTCCTGCAACGGACCGCCGAATCACGCCAGATCGCCGCCGGGTTGGCCGAACGAGCGTTGGGGGCGCTGGCCAGGTCCCTGGCCGATCCCGGTCCGGCCGTCGTCAATCCTTCGAGCCGTCCCCGTTCGGGGGTGGTGGAACTGGTCGTCTCCGCCGACGAGCCCGCGGGACCCCATGTGCAGGTCCTCTCGGAGCGCTTCGGTCTGCCCCGCTCCATGACCGTCGACGCCGACACGATGCGCACCGTCCTCGGCATGCTGCAGGGAACGAAGATCAGCGACGGCGCCTGGGTGCACGACGTCGCGATCGACGAGGACGAGACCGGCATCGACCTGACGGTGACCATCGGGGCGGAGGAGCGCGGCGGGGTCCCGGTGGCCGAGGTGAAGCAGGACCTCTACACCCGGCTGGGCGCCCGGCCCGACGTGGTCGTGCGGGTCACCCTCGACCAGCCCCCGATCCGCCGGATCGCCGCGCGGGCAGCCACCGTCCCGGGCTTCGGCTGGCGGAGCTTCTCGCCCCGGGCCCTCGCCCATCCGGTGACCGTCGAGATCCCCGAAGGGGTCGACCGAGGAGCCGGGGGAACGGTCGCTCTGGGCAACGGGTTGGTGTCCGTGCTCGTCGAACCGACGGACGGCACCTTTACCGTCGACCGCATCGCCGGGTTCGGCCGCCTGGTCGACGGCGGCGATCTGGGCGACTCCTACAATTACTCCCCGCCGCTGTCCGACACGCTCGTCGACACACCGGAATCGGTGGAGGTGACCATCGACGAGCGCGGTCCCGTGCGGGCGAGGGTACGGATCACCTCGAGCTACCGGTGGCCCGATCGCGTCGACGAGAGCTCCCAGACCCGGGAGGGCGTGCAGGTCGCGACGGTGACGACCGAGTTGGAGGTCCGCGCCGACGAGCGGGCGCTCCGGGTCGCCACGTCGTTCGTGAACCCGTCCCGGGACCATCGCCTGCGGGTCCACCTGCCCCTGCCCGAGCCGGCCGGTTCCTCCCGGGCCGAGTGCGCGTTCGGCGTGGTGTCGCGGGGGTTGTCCGCAGAGGGCCGACCCGACGAGCTCGGGCTTCCCACGTTCCCCGCGAGGAGGTTCGTCTCGGCCGGAGGGCTCACGGTCTTTCACGAGGGTGTGTGCGAGTACGAGCTCGTCGATCTCCACCAGACCCCGACAGGCGAGCAGGCCGGCTCGATCGCGCTGACCGTGCTCAGGTCCACCGGGATGCTCTCGCGGCTCGGGATGCAGTACCGGCCGTTACCGGCGGGGCCTCTCACACCGGTCGAAGGGCTTCAGCTGGTCGGCAGGACGATCACGCTCCGCTACGCACTGGTCCTCGGCGACGTCGACCCCTGGGCCGCCGTTGACGACCTCCTGCTGCCGCTGGAGGTCGTCACCTCCCTCGGCGGCGGCACCCGGCCCTCGCGAGGCAGCGAGCTGCGCGTCGACGGGGCCGAGGTGACGGCGGTCCGTCGCTCCGGAGGCATGCTGGAGGTGCGCGTGTTCAACCCCGGCGAGTCCCCGACGGTGTTGGATCTCGGTGCCGGGGTGGAGGCCTGGGAAGTCGACCTGCGCGGCCGGACGCTCCGGCAATTCGTCGGCTCGCTGGAGCTGCGACCCTTCGGCATCGCCACCATCCGTATCGCCCGCTGCTGACGGGGCGCGCCTCCGACCGGGGATCAGCCGGAGCCGCCCCGCAGCAGCGCCTCGTCCCACTCGGGCCGGGCGGGACGGTCCATCAGGGCCACGAGGGCGTCGCGCGGCGACCGGCGGCCTCCGACGATCGCTTCCACCTGCTCGACGATCGGCATCTCGACGTCGTGGGCCCGGGCCAGCCCGAGGAGCGGACCGGCGGTCTTGACCCCTTCTGCGACCATGCGCATCCCCCCGACGATCTCCCCCAGTGAGCGGCCGCGGCCAAGCTCGAACCCCACGGTCCTGTTACGGCTGTTCGGGCTGGCGCAGGTGGCGACCAGGTCCCCGACGCCCGCCAAGCCGCCGAACGTGAGGGCCTGGCCACCCAAGGTGACCCCGAGCCGGGCGAGCTCCGCGAGTCCGCGGGTGATCAGCACGGCGCGGGTGTTCTCCCCGAGACCCAGCCCGTCGCAGATCCCGGCCGCGATCGCCATCACGTTCTTCGTCGCCCCGGCGATCTCACACCCGACGACATCGGAACCCGTATAGACGCGGAAGGTGCGGGTGTGGAGGAGCTCCTGGATCCTGGCCGCCTCGTCGGCGTCGCGCAGGGCCACGACACTCGCCGCGGGCTGTCCCTCGGCGACCTCACGCGCCAGGTTGGGCCCGGTCAGGACCCCCGCGGGATTGTCGGGCGCCAGCTCGGCGACGATCTCCGACATCCGGAGGTGGGAGCCGGACTCGATCCCTTTGGCCAGGCTGACGATCGGCACTCCGGGCGCGAGCGAGGGCAGGAGATCGGTGAGAACGGAGCGGAACCCGTGGGACGGCACGGCCATGAGCACCACTCCCGCCCCGGAGACGGCCTCCCGCAACGAGGCGGTCGCCACCAGCGAACCCGGGAGGGGGAGGCCCTTCAGGTACGGAGGGTTCTCGTGGGTACGGCTGATGGCCTCCGCGAGGGCCGGGCGTCGTGCCCACAGCACGGCCCTCGTCTTGGTCGCCATCAGCGACGCCACCGTCGTCCCCCACGATCCGGCGCCGATGATCCCGACGGTGATCTCCCCCACCGGGCCGAGCCTACGGGGTCCGTGCGTCCCCATCGTCCCGCCGGGCCGGGACAGGTTGCCGGGCCGCTTCCCTCCTACACTGGGGAGATGACCGTCGGCACCGTGACCGGCCCGCAGGCCGCCCGACGGTCGTCCTCCCATCCGTTGCTCGGGTTGCAGGCCGTCCTGGTGCCGGTGAAGAGCTTCGCCGACGCCAAGCGGCGGCTGGGCACCGCGCTGACCGACAGCGATCGGCTCGCGCTCGTCCGCGACATGGCGGAGCGGGTGCTGGCTGCGGCGGTCCCGCTCGCAGTGGCCGTCGTCTGCGACGACACCGCGGTGGCCGATTGGGCCCGATCGCGTGGCGCCCTCGTGGTGTGGGAACCCGGGCGCGGGTTGAACGGAGCCGTCGAGGCCGGAGTGGACCGATTGGCCGGCATGGGGGTGGTGGAGGTCACCGTCGCCCATGGCGATCTCCCGATGGCTTCGGGCCTCGGGGTGCTCGAGCGCTTTGACGGGATCACGCTCGTGCCCGATCATCGCGACGACGGGACCAACGTCATCCGGCTCCCGGTGCGCAGCGGGTTCCGGTTCTCCTACGGCCCGGGCTCGTTCGAGCGCCACCTGTCCGAATGCAGTCGTCTCGGGTTGCCCGTTCGGGTCCTCCGGGTGCCCGACCTCTCCCGCGACGTCGATTGGCCCGCCGATCTGCGCTGGGCACGACCGGGTAATGGATGACCCGTCGATGACCGACGTCGACGACGGGGCCGCAACCCGCCCTGCGGGACGCGTCGTGGAGGTCGACGGCCTGCCCGGGACGGGGACGGCGAGCGTGGACCTTCCGGTCCCACAGGTCGCCCTCGCGGTCGGGGCCCACCCCGACGACATCGAGCTCGGCGCCGGCGGCACCCTGGCCAAGTGGGCGGCAGCCGGCTGCCAGGTCCACCTCCTGGTCCTGACCGACGGCGCAAAAGGTACGTGGGACCCCGATCGCGACCCGGTGTCCCTGGTGGCGACCCGGCAGGACGAGCAGCGGGAGGCGGCCCGGCGGCTGGGGAGCAGCGACGTGGCGTTCTTCGGCTGGCCCGACGGCGAGCTCCGCAACGGGATCCGCGAGCAGTGGGACGTCTGCAGGTGGATTCGGTCGACCCGACCCGATGTCGTGCTCGGGCACGACCCCTGGAGGCGGTACCGGCTCCACCCCGACCACCGCAACGCCGGGTTCATCCTCACCGACTCGATCGTCGCGGCCCGCGATCCGCTCTTCTTCGCCGACCAGGACGTTCCACCGCATCGCCCCCGGGCCTTGCTCCTGTGGGAAGCGGACATCCCCAACCACGTCGAGGACGTGACGGGCTTCGCCGACACCAAGGTCCACGCGCTGCTGGCCCATCGGAGCCAGTTCGAGACGACGCTCGGGCTGGCGGCTGACACCGTTACCGGAGACGGCGACCTTCCTGCGTGGCCCCGGTCGGAGGCCGTCGAGAAGTTCGCAGCCCGGATGAGGCAGCAGCTCGCCGAGCACGGTCGAGCCGGGGGCGCCACCCTCGGCGAGTGCTTCCACCTCATCGACGATCTCTGATCGCCGTCGCGCCCACGATCTCGACGATCTCGACGATCTCGTCTCGACAGCGCGCCTCGCCGGCCCCGACGCGAGCGAGCGGGGACCCGGAGATCCCCGCTCGCCGCGTTGTTCCGTTCACCCGCCTGGCCGCACTCGCCGCCAGGCGACAGATGACGGGCTACCTGCCCCTGGTGGCTGTCTTCGCCGGGGCGCGCTTGGCCACGCGCTTGGCCGGGGCCCGCTTGGTGACCTTCTTCGCCGGGGCCCGCTTGGCCACCGCCTTCTTCGTCGCCTTCCGGGCCGGGGCCCGCTTGGTGGCTGTCTTCGCCGGGGCGCGCTTGGCCACGCGCTTGGCCGGGGCCCGCTTGGTGACCTTCTTCGCCGGGGCGCGCTTGGCCACGCGCTTGGCCGGGGCCCGCTTGGTGACCTTCTTCGCCGGGGCGCGCTTGGCCACCGCCTTCTTCGTCGCCTTCCGGGCCGGGGCCCGCTTGGCGGCCCGTTTCGCCGGGGCTCGCTTCTTCACGGCAATCGCCACAGATTCCTCCTTGGTTTCAGCGCTGAGAAGACACGGGACAGCGGTCGACCGTTCGTGAACGGCACCGGTGCCCGCGGAGCTCCCATGACTGGTTGGTTTGGGGTGAAGCATGCCGAAGGCGCTCCACGGAGCGCTTTGCCCCGCTTCCGCCGATCGTCGTGCTCCCGATCACCCTGTGCACGGTTGAAAGAACGCAATCAGCACGCTCCGGAGATTCGGCGCGACTCGCATCGCGAAGACCTCCACAGGTTTCCCGAACCGTTGCGTGCATGCTCACAATTCCTCCATCGCGCTTCGGGCTGCGTACAATCACAGTTCGTTTTCCTCCCCAGGTCAAGCATTGCTTCGCGTTTCGTCGCGATCGAACCCCGCGCGAGGGCGACGGACATGACCGGTCGACGCGAATTCGGAGCCGTTTCGCACTCGTACCCGCGGACCTTCACCACGCGCCCGCTCACTACGGCGCCCCGCGGGAACATGATCCACTGCGATGCATCGTCCCCAGCGGCGCGACACCGAGGAACGCGACGAGCGAGGCGACGTGCTCGACGCTCCGCGCACGAACAAGCGCGATGAACCTTTCATCTCGCATCCGCCGAGTGCGAAGATCAACGACGATGTCGGCGGCGGCGGAGCGAGTGGGATGGTCGTGGGGTGATGGCGACTCCGAGCGCGCGCTACGGGCCGTTCACGCGGCTTCGAGGGCGGCCGGGGGCGGGATCTACCTCGGCGAGGGTGTCGACGGTTGGGCATGGTCGGGACCCGGGCGGTCGACGCTCGTGCTGGGGCCTTCCCGTTCCGGGAAGACATCCTCCCTGGTCATCCCCAACGTCTTGAGTGCCGAGGGAGCCGTGGTCACTACCTCAACCAAGCCCGACGTCCTTCGTGCGACCGCCGCGTTGCGCTCCGGGCGAGGCAGCGCGCTGCTTTACGATCCGAGCGGCAGTATCGAGCTTCCACCCGGTGTCACTCGGGTCGGCTGGTCACCGGTGACCGCCAGCTCATCGTGGGACGGCGCACTGCTGAATGCCGACACCATGGTGAGGGCCTCCCGTCCCGTCGGGGGACCCGGAGTGGGTTCTCCGGTCGATTCCCACTGGGTCGAGCGCGCATCGGCGTTGCTCGCGCCACTGTTGCACGCCGCTTCCATCGCCGACGAGCCGATGTCCACTGTCCTCGGCTGGGTCGACCGGCATCAAGGTGCCGACGCGCTCGACACTCTGGCCAACCGCCCGGGAGCCCACCGTGCCGCGACCGATCTCCTCGCCGGGATCCTTGCCACCGATCACCGGGAGCAATCGGGCATCTGGTCCACCGCTTCCGGGGTGCTGGCCGCCTACCGATCGAGCTCCGCGCTCGCGTCGACGGAGCCCCCGTTCGTCGATGCCGACTCGTTCTGTGCCGGATCGGGCACTCTCTACATCTGCGCGACCGGTCGGCAGCAGCAGGTCCTCGCTCCACTCGTCGTCGGCGTGCTGGGTGAGATACGCGAGGCGGCCTACCGTCGCGCCTCGTCGGGCGCCGGATCCCCGCCGGTACTGCTGGCTATTGACGAAGCAGCCAATATCGCACCGATCCCCGACCTGCCCGCGATGGTCAGCGAAGGCGCCGGCCAGGGACTTCTCACCCTCGTATGCCTGCAGGACCTCTCGCAGGCCCGTGCCCGTTGGGGCCCGCAGGCCGAGGGATTCGTGTCCCTGTTCGGCACGACCGTCGTGCTGGGTGGCATCGCCGACATCCCCACGCTCCAGACCCTGTCGTCCTTGGCCGGCGATGAGGAGCGGAGAACCCGCACGGTGGGGTCCGCCCAGGGCGGCGACGGCAGGGTGCACCCGTCGTTCAGCGACTCGGCGGTGACGAGGCGGCGGCTGCCGATGGACGCCATCGCCCGAGGTCGACCGGGGTCTGCGCTCGCCGTCGACGCGCGGAACCGGTTCGGATGGGTCGCCCTTTCGCCTGCCCACCTCTCGTCACCATGGCGGGAGCTCCTTGGCCCGGATCGGCAGGGGTCTCTCCGGGATCGGCACCGCTTGCCCTCCGGACGCGGGGACGAGACCGGTCGCGCCACCGATCCGCTCGGCGCCACGCACCCCGAGCGGGAGCGCTGAGGATCAATCGCGCCCGATCGAAAGGTGCGGCCGATGAAGGGTCGCGCCGCGGTCACGACCCAACCGGCGGAGCATCTCGCTGACGCGGTTGGACGCCCGGATCCGGTCGGCGAGCTGGCGGGCCGGTAGGCGGCCGAGCTGAGCATCGCCACCGAGCGCATCGGACCGATCGGTCACTCCCCACCGATCCCGGTACCGGTCGATGGAGTCCGCCGCGTCACGCCATGCCTGCTGGTGCTCGATGGAGATCGGCCGCGGGCCCAGGGCGCCGAGCAGGTAGCGGCGCGGCACGATCCCGGCGAGGGAACGAACCGGCTCGCGAACCCCCCGGGCCGTCTCCGTCCCGGTCCCCCCTCCCCTCGGACCCGAGAGCCCCAGCACCCAATCCGTCGATCGCTCCACGTCATGGGCAGGGCTTCCGCGGGGCAGCGCCTCCGCCCAGGCCGCGAGGACACCCCGGCGCGTGGTGAGCGCATGCGGGGAAGTCATCAGGGCGGCCGCGAACCGGTGCTCGTCCACACCGGCCAGAGGGTCGAGCCGGCGACCGGTGATCGCGGCGAGCTCGAGCTCCCCCATACCGGCATCGTGGGCTACGGCCCGCCATCGGGAGACGACGTCGTCCCGCTCGATACCGGCGACCTTCGCCTCGCGGGTCACCGCCCAGGCCACGTGCCGGGCGCGCCCCGACGGTCCGGCCCGGCCCGTCGGGGCGACACGCCCGGCCAGATGGGCCCGGATCTCGGCCGAGCGGTTGGAGAGGCCTCCCAGGACGGCGGGGCTCAAGCCTGCGATCTCGCGCCGGCCGCTACGGCGGTGCTCCCATTCGATCCCCAAGGCGGCCGTGAGGTGATGCCGGAGCTGCGCTTCGTACAGGGAGCCCGCCGCTGCGCGATGAGCGAACAACCCGCGCCCGTCCACCGCCGACCAACGCCCGTCCGATCCCTGGGCGAGGTTCGCCACCAGGACGTGGGTGTGAAGGTGCGGGTCGAGTGCCCGGCTCAACCCGTGCGTGAACGAAGCGGCCACCGGTCCGCCGGTGCCGAGCAACTCGCGGTCCTCCCCGCTCCCCCGCCGCACGGTGAGGGCGCGCCGGTCGACATATCCCATCGCCGCGCCGACCGCTGATCGGTGTGCCGCCACCACCTCGGCCGCCATTTCGTCGTGACCGAGGGCGAAGAGCACACTGACCGACTTGGGCGCGCTGAACGTGAGGTCGAACCCGCCGACCGTACATCGCCCGGCGGTCAGCGCCCGGTCCGTTCCGGGATGCCGGCCCGACAGCACGGCGGCGAGCGCCCGGCCGCCGACCGCCCCCTCGAGCCCGAGGCCGTCGGCACCGCCGCCGACCCACCCGCCGGGGCCGCCCACCCCCCGGGCCGGCCCCAGCTCGGCGGCCAGGTCCGCCAGGTAGTACGAGCCACCACCACTCGGGAGTCTCCGGATCCCTAACATCGTTTGAGCCTATCTCATGATTTTTCACATGTTCTCACGACATGACGGCGGTGGGTACGGAGCCGACGGGCACGTGAGCAGACGGGCACGGAGCCGACGGGCACGTGAGCAGACGGGCACGTGAGCAGGCACGGAGCCTCCGTCGCCGATCACGAGGACGGAGGTCAGGTGAGGGCGCGGTAGCGCGCCAGGATCCGCGTCGCCGCGTCGCGACCGAGATCCACGAGGGGCGCTGGGTCCAGCACCCGGGCGTGGGGCCCCAGCTGCAGCAGGAGCCGCTCGAGCCATGCCGTGCCGCCGATCGCAAGGGTCACCTCGGTCACCCGGCCGCCGTCACGCCGGACACCGATGACGGGGATGCTGTCGACGACCCACGACGCCTCGGGGCCGAGGGCGAGACGGACGGCGACCGCTCCCGGACCCGGCACGAACGCATCGGGGCCGATCCGCTGTGGAGGAAGGCGCGCCGGATCCGGTGTCGACCCCGTCGATGCCATCGCGCGGATGCGGTCGATGCGAAAGCGCCGGTTCGCTGCAGCCGAGTGGCAGAAGGCGTCGAGGTACCAATGACCGTCGCGGGTGACCACCTGCAGCGGATCGACGATCCGTCGGGTCGTCTCGTCGGACGACGCCGAGTGATACTCGATCTCCACCTGCCGGTGGTCCTCGGTTGCCCGGCGGACCTCGGGGAGGATGGCGGGAGCGTCAAGGGCGACCACCAAGCGGTTGTGATCACCGAGCACCGACTCGAGCTTGGTCAGCGCCCGAGCGAGGGTGCCGTGCTCGTCCGCCCCTGGCACTGCGAGGATCGTCCGCCCGGCAGCGAGAAGGGCGAAGCCCTCCGCCGCCGTCAGCCTCCTCGGCCGGGCCAGGTCCTCCGGCAGGACAGCACTGACCGTCTCGTCGGTCACGATGATCTCCATGAGCACGTCCGGTGAGTAGGGCGGCACCCCGCAACAGGCGGCCAGTTCGAGCTCGTGGACGAGCTCGTCCTCGGGTATCCCGAAGCGATCGGCGATGTCGGAGATGCGAGCCTCGCCGACCCGGGCGAGCCAGCCGACGATGGCAAGCAGGCGGCGGAGCCGGTGGCTCGAATCGCGTCGGAAGTTGGGACGGCCGGAAGGATCGGAGGAACCAGGTCGGTCCTGGGACGCAGGCGGGAACGCGGACTCCACACCGCCGGCGGGCAAGGGCGCCACGGTGGCCGCCTCGGGCGAGGAGCCGGCGGCCAAACGGTCGAGCCAGTCGACGATGGCCGCGCGCAGGGGTGGCGGCCCGATCACCTCGGCGTGATCGAGCAGACCCAACACCCACGATCGGAAGGCGTCCGTGCTCGTGACGCCGAGCCGGAGAACCACCGAGCCGTCGTCCTTTCTTTCGAGCACCGCGCTCTCACCGACCTCCTCCACGACGCGGCCCGACTCCACCGGATCGACCCAGAGCAGCGCATCGCCCTCGTCACCCTCCCCGATCCGCCAGGGATCGTCGGGCGCGGCCTCGGACGGGTCGAAACCCTGGGGCAGCTCGCCGCTGCCCGGGACCCCTGGGTCCGGCCGACCCTCCATGCGATCCACCCGGAAGGTGCGGGCCGCTGCACGGTCCCGGTCCCAGCCCACCAGGTACCAGTGCCCCGACCGGAACCACAGGCCTCCGGGGGCCACCCGACGCCCCAGTCCGCGGTAGGCGAACACCACCTCGGCCCGCGACCGAACCGCTTCGAAGAGCGGGACCAACGCGGGCGGGGGGACCAACGACGCGACCGGGCGGGACTCGCCCAGCCCCGTCGCCCCCAGCTTCAGCAGGGCATGGCGGCCACTCGGATCGCCGAGGTGCACGCCGGCGACCGCGAGGTGGAGCGCCGCTTGCTCGTCGGGCTGCAGGTGCAGCTCCGGGAGGTAGAAGGCGTCGGGGTGGATCCGGTACCCGAACTGCTCCTGCCCCTCCACCGGCTCTGCGGTGACCGGGATCCCTTCGTCCCGCAGCAACCGCTTGTCCCGTTCGAACGCCTGGCGGCGGGCGTCGTGGTCGACCGGGTAGCCGGGAACCTCGTCGGCTATGGCGTCGAGGGTCAGCGGGCGCTGCGCGCGCAACAGCACGAGGATGAGGTCCGTCAGGCGCTCGAGGCGGTCGGGTCTGGCCACCACCAGCAGCGTAGGGCCCATGGCGGTCGGGCCGGTTCACGACGCCCGCTCCGCCGAGCCCCCCTGACGCTACGACCGTCGGAGAGCGGCTCAGCTCAATCCGGCGTGCGAGTGGCCGAAACGGACCGGGGCCCGGCTGAGCACGACCGTGCCCAGCAACCGGCTGTGGGGGTACTCGACCACCACCACGGCCAGGCGGCCGGCCACGTGCCCCGCCGGTCGCTCGACCGTCCCACTGGTGAACGAGCCGCCGAAGGCCACAAGGCACACCTGCCGGACCTTCGGTCCCGGCGCCTCGGTGGCGGTCCGGTAGATGAGAGGCCGGTGCCGCAGGGAGCCCACCCCCACGAGATCGGCCCCCAGCAGACGGCCGCGGTGGTGGACCGCGGCGCTGGCCGCCGGCAGGGCGAGGAAGCACCCGCCGTCGACCGTGCCCAGCGAGGAGCGGGCGCTCGAGCATCCCGCCAGGGAGGTCACGGCGATCAGGGCGGCCGCCACCACGATCCCCCGGACGGCGAGCCGCGATCGCCGGGCACGGGGTGGGCGCATCACCGTCCCGCCCTCTCGGCGCCGCACCTCGTGGCCCGGACCCTGCTCACCGCGGTCCCACCCCTGCTGCCGCCGGCGGCGTCCTGACGTCGACGGGAGCGTCGAGCACCTGGCGCGGCCACTTCTCCCGCCGAACCCCGAGCGCCAACCATCCAGCGCAGGCCCATCCGACCCCCAGTTCGCTCCAAAAGCTGATGAGACGGTAGACGAGCACGGCGTCGACACTGCTCGTCTTGTCGCCCCCGAAGGCCACGAGGGCGAAGGTGATGCTGCCCTCGACGGCGCCCAGCCCCCCCGGAGTGATGGGCAGGTTGGCCGCCAGCTGGCCGGCACCGTAGGCGAGGAGCAGGCCCCCCCAGGGGATCGTGGCCCCGATCACCAGGAAACAGAAGGCGAAGCAGGCGCAGTCGAGCAGCCAATTGGCGAGCCCCCAGCCGACGACGGCCGAGACGTCACGCCAGCTCAGGCGTACGACGGTGACCCGCTCCACCACCCGGGCGATCTGCTCGGCCAGCTCTCCCCGGGGACGGCCCGTCAGCCTCCGGGAGGTGCGCAGGGCCCACCCCACGACCCACTCGAGGGGTCGCTCGTACACGAAGAGGGCCCCGACGGACACGGCGATGAGCAGCACGCCGACGACGGCGGGGATCAGGCCGAGGTCGGCGCCCTGGTCGGCCGCCAACGCGAGGCCTCCGGCCGCCACCAGGGCGAGCGAGACCACCGATGCCACCATCACCCCGACGAGGGCCCAGGCCGCCAGGGTGTCGTCGGCACCGAAACGCCGGTACCACCTGAACCCGTACACGGTGGCGAACACGCCACCCGCGGGAAGCGAATTGTTGATCGACTGGGCGGCGAAGGTCATCGCGAGCAGGGGCCGGATCGGCGGCTCGACTCCGCCTGTGGCAAGCAGGCGGAACTGAACTCCCGCGAAGGCCACGTAAGAGGCCGCCTCGGCGACCACGGCCACGGGCAACCACCACCACCGCAGGTTGTGCAGGACGGCTTCGAACCCGGACAGCTCGTCCCGGTGACCACCCAGGGCATAGAGCGCCAGTGCGGCCAACCCGATGCCGGCGAGGAAGCGGACGACGGGCCAGGCCCGGCTCAGGGCTCGCCGACCACCTCGGAGGAGCCCTCCGAGCTGGGCCGTCACGCTGGCATCGTCCACCCCGGCAGTCATCCGGGCTTCGCTCGGCGGGCCCGACGGTCGGGTCAGGCTAGTGGATGAGCTTGATGTAGTCGAACATGGGGAGGTAGAGGCTGATGATGATCGTCCCGACCACCGCACCCATGATGACTATCAGAAATGGCTCGAGGATGGAGGTCAGGTTGTCCACCGTCTGGTCGACCTCGGCCA
>DATKRB010000030.1:0-27260 GCA_035532415.1 Acidimicrobiales bacterium
GATGATCGAGGCCCACGAGGAGCCGTCGAGGAAGTCCATGGCGTTGGCCGGCTGCACGCCGACGGCCTGTCCGAACTGCCTGACGCCGGCGACGTTCTCCGATCCCGCGTACACGCCGAGGACCGACGCGGGCGACGAGGCGGCGGCCGGGCGGGCTTTGGGTGTCGGGGAGAACACGGCGAACCCACCCCCGAGCAGCAGGGCCGAGACGACCAGGGTGACGAGTCCCCGGTACCTCGGTCGGGGGGGGCCTCCCGCCCGCCCGTCCGTGGCTGCTTGCTGATCGGAGAGCCGACTGCGGGGAGAACTGGCTGTCGGAGACATCCCGGCACCCTTTCGTTCGGTAGCTCGGCAGGCCTCGTGGGCTCCGTAGCTTTGCGCCCCCACCTTGCGGTGGGTTTGCCCTTTTCGCTGACAGCCACAATCGTACTTGGGCCCGCTTCGATCTCCAAAGGCGGAGGCGATCGACCAGCGCGATCAGGCCGGATCCGACGCAGGCAGGGTGAAGACGAAGCGGGCACCGCCACCATCGGGCTCCTCCACCCAGATCCGCTGGCCGTGCACCTCCACGAAGGCCTGCGCGATTGCGAGGCCGAGGCCGCCTCTGCCACCGGCCTCGCGGCGATTGAACATCTCGAAGATGCCGGTGCGCTCGCCCGCCGGCACGCCGGGTCCTCTGTCCGTGACGGCGACCTCCACCTGCCCGTTCCCACCGCACGCCGCCGATACCGTGACCGTCGTGCCGGAGGGGGAGTAGCGGGTGCCGTTGTCGACGAGATTGGCGAGAACCTGGCAGATGAGGACGTGATCGACATCGACGCGCGGGAGGTTCGCAGGGAGTCGGCACTCAACGCGTTCGAGGTCCTGGGAAGGGCCCAGGATCGAGAGGGCCTCGTCGACCAACTCGGTCACCGTCGTCGGTCGGCGGCGGAGCTCGAGCGCCCCTGACTCGATCCTGGTCATGTCGAGAACGTTCGCCACCAGCCGGTCGAGCCGGTCCGCCTGCACGTCGATGAGCCCGGCGAGCTCAAAGGAGTCCTCCGCACTCAGCGGAGCGGCGGTGTCGATCAGGGCTGAGGCCGCGACCTTTATCGTGGCCAACGGCGTACGGAGGTCGTGGGAGACCGCGCCCACGAGCGAGCGCCGCAGCCGGTCGACCTCTTCGAGCAATTGAGCCCGCACGGCCTGCTCCCGGAGCTGGGCCCGCTCCAGTGCCAGGGCCAGGTGGTTGGAGAACGTGCGGAGCGGCTCGTGGTCCCTGCCGGTGCCACGGAGCCCTCGCAGCGCGAGCAGCCCGATCGCGTGATCGGACGCCTTCAGCGGGACGGCCTGAACTCCGCCCCGCTGTACCGAGGCGGTCTCGAGGCTGACCGGGACCTTGGCGTCGGCCGTCAGCCGGCGGATCTCGGGATCCGACAGCGGCACGCCGGCCGAGGCGACGAGGTGGAGGCGTCCGTCGACCGGCAGGATGAGCGCGGCACCGTCGAGGTCGAAGGCGGACCGGACCGTGGTGACGATCGTCCGGAGGAGCTCGGGCATCGACGAGTCGCGCACGAGCAACTCCGAAAGGTCGAACAGGCGGCGGGCCTCCGTCGCCCGTCGCTGAGCCTCCGCTCTGGCTGCGTTCACCCTTGCCACCACCCGGGCCACCACGACCATGACCACGGCGTACACGACGAGCGCGGTCCAGTTCTGGGCCGCCCCGACGGAAAGGGTGTAGTAGGGCGGGATGAACACGAAGTCGTACACGAGGAAACCGGTCACCATGCCGACGATCCCCGCGACGAACCCGCCGGTTGCCACGCCTACCACGACCGGTACGACCAGGACCAGAGCGGTCGTCGCCACGCTCATGTGGCTCCGGAACGGGAACATGACCGCCCCGAGGGCGACGACGAGGGCGACCGCCAACGCCGAGGCGACGGCGGACTGGGGGAACATGAGCACCCGAGGACCGCTCGCCGGCGCGGCCCGGGGTTCAACAGATGGCGCGGTCCCACCCTCGGGAACCGACGCGGAGGAGGTGGACCCCTCGAGGTAGCGCTCTGGCATGCGCCACCATCATCCCTCCCGGGCCGCGGCCCCATGCAGCAGGCTCCGAGCGCCCCCCGGAGGCCGGGGCGTGGTGGACTCATCACCTGCAAGACTGCCCGGGCCCATCCGGAGAGCATCGACCCCCGTCGCCCCGGCGTTCGGCCGGCCTGCGTGCGGGGGCAACGGCATACGGCTGTCCGGCGCTCCGTACAGGGGATCGGCAATGGCGAGATAGTCCGGCGGTCGGGCTTCTGCGGCCGCCCAGGCGAGAGCGATGCGATCGACCAGTTCCGGCTCATAGGTCCCGGCACCGTCGGCCCGGCCGAGCGTCCCGGTGGCCCACACGGAGATGCCGAGCCATCGGCGGCATCGTTCGACCTCCTGCAGCTTCTGCCGGTACTCCCGTCGCAACCTGAATTCGCCGCCGCGCAGGACGTCGTTCTCGGCCAGGTAGCCGTCGCTCCCGTGCAGGGTGATCCCCGGAGCGAGAAGGTCGAGAGGATCCCAGGCGTTCACGACGACCGGCACGTCCAGCCGGTGAGCCGCGTCAATGGCCCGGGCGAGCCGGCGGGGGGAGACACCGAAATCCCGGCCGGAACAGTCGAGGAAGAGCCCGCTCGCGCCCATCTCGACCCACTGCTCGAATTTCCGCGCCATGCTCGAGTCGGACCAGGCCGGCTGGCCCGGCCCCAGGCCCAGGCTGAGGTACCCGAAGACACGGCAGCGACCACCCAACCGCGCGATCAACTCGCCGGCACGGGGATCGCCCGAAGGGGTCAGCGTCGCATCCCCGAGGACCGTGGCCTCGAACGCCTCGAAGTACCCGGCTGCTCGCTCGGTGTCGCCGTCGGATCCGTTGACCATGCTCGGCCACCCGTAGTAGCAGGCAACCGGTTGCGGTGTCCGCTGCAAGAAGCCGGAACCGTATGGCGTCGCCTCGTTGCCTCGGTCGTTCAAGTCGGCGACGCACCTCCGCCTCGCGTCGAGAGCCCCGACACGCGATATGCGTCACCTCCGCTGTACGCGAAAGGGCCGAGCCGTACCCGGTGGGAACCAGCCTGCACCAGAAGCTCGGCCTTGCCGCGAGCGAGCGGGACCGGCAGATCCAACCGGGCTTCGCCGCCGTGGGAGGTGGCCGACGAGAATACCCGGCCGTCGGGGCCGATCAGGCTGAGCCGGGCGCCCGACGAGACGCCTGCCACCGTGACGGACGTGCTGTTCGTCACCCAGAAATCGTGGAAGAAGGAGGTGTAGGGCACCCGGCGCGACTGCACCTCGAGGTAGGCCTGAAAGGGGGGCTCGATGTTGAGATGCAAGCGGTTCGAGGCGAAGACCAGCGTCCGGCCGAAGTACACGGCGAGCCGGCGCCGGCCGTCGGTCTGAAGGGTGATCTCGCGACCGGTCGGTGAGGAGACCGATGCCGGCGTCCGGGCCAGGATCTGCAATCGGGCGTCCTTCACGTGGCCGTGGGCGTACCCGATCGTCCAGAACGTCGTGCCGCCCGTGCTGTTGCTCGCCACGACCACGTAGTTGATCAGCCCGTTCTGGCTGGTCGTGCCGGTCTGCACGGCGAACACCGCCTCGCCCTGGGCCCGTCCTCCGTCGACATTGCCCGGTGGTCGGTCCATACGCACGTGGTAGGCGCCGGCCGCCGGGTATGCGGCATTGGTCACTGCGAACCAACCTTCGAAGCGGTCGGGATGTCGTTGCACTCCGACAGCCAGCCCACGCCGGCCCAGCGCGGCGTAGCCGATGCCCGGTGATGCCGAACCGTTGAACGTGAAGGCGTCGCCGAGATCACGAAGCGGTAGGGGGCTTCGAAAGCTCACCGACGTCGCCAGGCCGCTCACGTCCCGCCAGAGCGAGACCGCGCCTTTTGACGCCACCAGAGCCGAACCGCCGGAGCCTGCCCACAAGGCCGCCCCGACAGCCACGAGGAGTATCGGCCCGGCCCAGACGACCCTGCCGAGGAAACGCAACGTGGCGCTGTGCCAGTTCGGCCTGGCGGCTTCGACGGCGATGCGACGCCCCCAGGACTCGGCGGCCCACGAGCGCAGCATCAAAGGGCCCCGTAGTACGAGCTGTCGAAATGCCGGAGCGCGCGCGCTGCTGCTCGGGTCGTTGCCATGGCGAACGTGGTGGTGCCCACCAGGAGCCCGACGGCTGCGGCCGACCCACCTGACCAGATCAGCGAGACGAGTCCCCCGCACCCCAGACACAGAGCGGTTCCGACGACGGCGCCGGCGGTCGGGACGGTCGGCCTCGAGAACATGAACAGGGTCTGGCTGCTCAGGACACCGACGGCGAGCGCGACGTACGAGAGGAGCGTGACGGCGAAGAGCGGGAGGTGCACCCAGACGATCATGGCAGCGCCCAGGTCCTGGCGGAGGAGGGCGACCAAACCGATCAGGACGCCGCTCGCGACGAGCCCGATGGCCACGACCATTCCCGATCGGCGCCAGTGGGTCCTCGTCGCCTGGCTCGACACCTCGCCGACCTGTTCCACCGAGAACCGACGGGCATAGGAGTCGACCTCGTCGGGGAAGTGCTCCCCGGCGACGGTCGTGTACCCGAACATGGGCAGGAGCACGAGCAGCGCCGCGCCGGTGACGACCGAGTAGCCCCGCGAGTAGTGGAAGGAGCCGTGCCAGACGCCGCCCGCGACCAGCTGGCCGACCAGGACCAGCAAGAAGTACCCGGCTCCGTACAGCCCGTAGGGTGACGTCGACCGGAGGACTGCCCATCGATCCGGCGCCTTTATCCCCCGGCCGTCCTCGCGCAGGAGCCACGCGCACCCCACCGAGGCGATGACGACCATGGTGACGAGGGAGGTCAGTTGCACCTTTATGACGTCGAACGGGTCGGTGAATACCCCGTGGCTCACCAGACCGAGACCGACGACGATGACCACCGCGCCCGCGGCAGTCGCACCGGCAAGCCAACCGAACGCCCGAAGCGTGTACAGGGGCGCAAAGGCGAGCTGCAGAAGGGCGATGGCCACGCCCATCTCGAAGAAGGCCCGGGTGCTCCCCGGGGTGTACGCGGAGAGAACCCGTTCGAGGAGGAGGTACACGGCGCCCGTGATGGCGACGCAGCCGACCGCACCGGCTCCGATGAACCACCGGGCGGTCCACGCGAGGAGGGACCGATTGTCCTGCAACAGGTAGAAGGTGGCCCGCCGGCCGAACGGGAAGGTGAACAGGGCGCTCGAGCCGAGTCCGACCACCAGCGCCAGGACCAGGGCCGACGCCAGGTCGGGCGTGAACACCGAGGCGGACCAGAAACCGGTGCCGGTCGCCAGCAACAGGGCCACCGCGGTCAGCCAGGGCAGCGAGCAACCGACGAAGAGGCCCACCCCCTCGCGCGTCCGCCTGACGGTAGGCCCTTGCGGGGCCTTCTCGTCGCCGGCGGGGGCCGGTGCCAGGGTGCCGAATTCCTCGAGGCTCGCATGGAGGTGCCGGGCCAGGTCGAACAGGTTCGAGTACCCGCGCGCTCGTGCCGTCGCGTCGGTGTGCCCCAACGTCTCCATGATGACGGCCACCTCGAACGAGTTCTGGGGCTCGGCCGTGTGGGCCAGGACGGTGCGCGCCTCGATCTGCAGGTCGTCGTCGAACCTCAGGATCTGGCTGTCAATGAACCCGGACATCGAGCTCCCGGTACAGGTCGTCATAGGAGCTCAGGAACCGCCGCTCGGTGAAGTTCGCCACCGCTCGCTGCCGGAGGCGGGCACCGAGGGCTTCCCTCTCGCTGCGTGGGCGACCCAGTTGCCGCAGGATCGCATCGGCCAACGAGGCGGCGTTCTGGGGCTCGGCGAGAAGGCTCTCGTCATCGAGGGCCTCCGAGACGCCGCCCACATCGGTGGCCACGACGGGCCGAGCGCACATCATCGCCTCGACGACCGTGTAGGGGAAGCCCTCGGACATCGAGCTCAGCACCACGAGGTCGGCCTCGCGGTACGCACGCGCGGTGTCAGTTGTGGGGCCCTCGAACCGGATGGTCTCGCCGAGCCCTGCCGCCTTCACGGCCTCTCGGCATTGTGCCGCGTAGGTCGGGTCGCTGTCGGGGCCGAAGATCTCGCAGAGCACGTCGGGGAGGGATCGGCTGACGATTCGGATCGCCCTTATCAGATTGAGAAGATCCTTCAGCGGCTGGATCCGGCCGACCCAAGCCACGGTGGGACGCCGTTCACCCGCACCCGCACCCGAGGAGACACCATCTGCACCGGGGGAGAACCGATCGGGATCCACGCCGTTGTAGATCACTCGAATCTTGCGGGGGGCGAGACCGAGCTCTGTCTCCCACCGGACGTTGTACCTGCACACGGGCGCCACGAGATCGGCGACGTGGTACGCGGCCTGAGCGATCGCACGATAGAGGTTGGAGAACATCACCTTCTCGAGCGTCGAAGCGTCCTTCCGCACGAGCTCGAGGATCCGCTCGCGCACGTATATCCCGTGCTCTGTCAGCACCAGAGGGATACCGAGCCGGACCTTCGCCGCAAGCGCAGGCAACACGCAGAAGGCTGCCGCCGATGCGTGCACCACGTCGACGTCGGGTATCGGAATGGTGAGAGGCAGCAGATATCGGTAGAGCGAGCGGGCGAGGCCGATCGCCTCCCCGAGCTTCACGTGGCGGTAGAGCGAGTTGGCCAGAAGGCGCTGATGCACCAGCGTCCAGACCCGCTCGTCCTGCATCGCCCGTCGGAGGTCGTGCGAATCCGCGAAACGAGCGATGTCGGCCAGTGCCTCTGCCACATCGGCCGGTTGGCCGACTGCGACCAGGATCTGGTCGAGCAGCAGCTCGAACGGCGGCAGGAACCGGGTCCCGATCGCCGCCGGCGTCGTCAGCCGCCGCCGGCTCACGCCATGCGAACTGGGCACGTATTCCTCGACGAGATCGAGCCCCCACAACGGGACCGGGAGCACCACCGCGTTCGGGGGGAGCCGGTACATCATTGACGACGGCGGGTTCGCGGTGACCGCCGCAACTGCGAAATCATGATGGGGGAGACCCGTCATCAGCGACAGTGCCCACGTCGACACGCCTCCGGTGCTGTAGGGGAACGTACCTTCGGTCGTGAGAAGGACCTTCACCTCATTCGGTGTCGCTCAGCGCCTGAGCACCGGACCGAGCCCGAGCGATGCACGATTCCGCCAGAGACAGGTTACCGGCCTGCAGGAAGCACTTGGCTGCCGTCACGAACGCCCTCACCTTGCCCTGAGCAGCGACGTGGACGTCCTCGGCGACGAAGAGATAGTGCTTTCCGGCCAGTCTCAGGAGCTTGTTCGCGTAGTCGCGACGGCCGATCCACCCCGCCTCGCGCGAGGCGGACCGGTACGCGATGGCAGCACGCTGATGAATGTTCTGCGCCTCCGCTTCCCGGGCCTCCGCCTCGAAGAGCTCGAGCGCCCCCGCATGGTCTCCCTCCCGTGCAGCGGAGGCCCCGAGCTCCCACCGGTCCGCGGTGACGCGTAGGGCCTGCCGGTCGCCCTGATCGGCGGATGGATCGGTCACCTGCCCGGATGGGGCCGGCCCGGTCCGGTGAACCCGCACGACGTCGTCCCCCAGCCCGAGGCCGCTGTACTCGATGATCATCGACCCGAACGTGATCGTCGCCGGGCTTCCTCGCTCGCCCAAGGCCCCCGCAAGCCCTTGGAGCAGCACCTCGATGGCCCGCACGAAGGGATCGAGGATCTCAGTTGCCGCATTGCCCTGCTCCACGCCGGCGAAGGTGACGGGCGCGACGGCACTGGTCGCGCCAGGTTCGACGATCCCGGGCTCATCGGCACCCCGGTCTCTCCTCGAGAGGATCGTGTCGTCCAACTGCAGCGCAGCGGTCGAGGGCTCGAGCTCGGAATCGAGCACCAGCACATGGTCGAACCCTTCGAAACGGTGACTGCCCCTGTCTGGTGCGTCCGCCACGTCAGGTGCTCCTTGCGTCGCCGGCCGACCGGCATTGTCGGTTGTCGCGAGACGTGATGCTCGTCTGGCGATCGGCCCGGCGAACGCCGTACCGCGCGACCGGCCTCCCGTTTGCCATGCGGCAAATATGATAGGTCGGCCGATCGACGGATCGGGGGGACCCCCTCAGCGACCCCCTCGGTCGACGGCTTCGGTCGACGGCTTCGGTCGACGGCTTCAGTCGACGGCTTCGGTCGACGGCTTCGGTCGACGGCTTCAGTCGACGGCCGGCTGCGCAGATCGGGTGCCGACGGTATGGAGGTGGCGCACCACGTCACGGTAGGCACGCCACGGGCTGTGCTCGGTGTACGCGATCCGGCGCTCGGAACAGAAAGGGCGGACCAGCTCGCGTGCTCGGCGCAGGTTTGCCCGGGGCATCGTCGGGAACAGGTGGTGCTCTATCTGAGCGTTCAGCCCTCCGAAGACGAAGGTGGTCAGTCTCCTTCCGGAGAGGTTGCGCGAGGTCAACACCTGGCGGCGTAGGAACCCCAGGTCGTCGCCCCCGGCCAGCGTCGGCATGCCCACGTGGTTGGTGATGAAGCTGGCGCCGAGGTAGAAGCCCAAGAGGGACTGTGTGACGGCGACGAACGTCGCTGCCCGAAGCGGAGAGAGGACCAAGAACGGCCCGACGAAGAAGACGGCTCCGTGAACGGCCAGCAGCGCGGCCTCCACGAGGGCGGCCCGTTCCCGGCGGCGGGCAAGGGACAGCACGCTGGCCAGATGGAGGTTGAGGGCCTCGAGGAACAGCAGGGGTACCAGCGAGAGCGTCTGCGTCCGGGCGAACCAACGGCCGAGGCGCCCCCGCGCCTGAGCCTGGGCCGGCGTGTACGCCAAGGCGCCGGGAGCGAGATCGGGGTCCTTGCCCGGATCGTTCGAATGTGCATGGTGGCGGTTGTGCTTCTTCAGCCACCAGCCGAAGCTGAACCCGGTGAGGAGATTGGTGAGGACAAGGCCGATAACGTCGTTGTTCCTTCGGCGGGCCCCGATCTGACGGTGCCCCGCGTCATGACAGATGAAGCCGATCTGGGTCAGAACGAGGGCAATGCCGGCGGCCACGACCAAGTTCCACCAGCTGTTGCCGATGGCGACGGCGGCACCGGCCAGGGCGCCCAGGGCACCGATCGTCGTCCCGATCATGACCGCGTAGTAGCCACGTCGTCGTCCCAACAGGCCCTCGTCGCGGATCCTGCGGGACAGCTCGGCGAAGTCCTCGCTGTTCGACATCAGGGCCGGTGGGGCCTCGGGCTCGGCCCGCCTCGCCGGGGTCGCCCACCGCCGTTGTCGGGGATCGGCAGGGACCGGGAAGAGTCGGTCCTCGTCTCCTGCGTCACGGCGGGCCTTTCATGGAGGCGTGAGCCGTGGGAAACGACCCCGGCACCGCCTCCGCCTCCGTGCCCCTGGGGGCCTCGGTCCGGAACCCGCAGGTTACCAGAACGACGTCGTCGCCTTCGGTGCGCCCGCGGTTGGCCCGGTCATCGGTCCGGAGTGCCCTCAAACGTGACCGGCGCCTCGAACGCCGCTCGCCGGGCACCTCGGCGGAACGTGGCCAGCATCGCGGGCCCGACGAGCACGATGAGGGCAAAGTTGGTGATGGCTCGGCCGTTGTCCCAGCCCAGCGATGTCGTCGCGTCGAACAACAGGTACCGCTGCACGTTCGTGGCGAACGACGCACCCGGCAAGTAGGCGACGGTGCTGTGGGGGTCGAGGTAGAACGGCCAGAACGAGAGGTTCAGCATGAAGCCGAACACGTAGGCGGACAGCGCCCCGTAGGCGGCGAGCATGAGCACTTCGCGCCGGCCCGAGGCGGGTGGCAGCAGCCCGGCGAACAACCCCACCCACGCACAGCCGAACATCTGGTAGGGCATCCACGGCCCCACGCCTCCGGTGATCAGGGCGGAGGCGAACAAGGTCGTGCAACCCAGGGCGAAGCCGAAGCCGGCACCGAACACCCGGCCGGCCAGGACGAGGGTGAAGAACACCGTCTCGATGCCTGCGGTGCCCGCGCCGAGCGGCCGCAGCGCGGCCCCGACGGCCGAGAGCACGCCGAGGATGGCGATCGCCTTGGCGTCGATCCCGCCGTCGGCGATCCCGGCGAAGACGACAGCGACCACGAGGACCAGCAGCGCCCCGAACATCAGCGGCGCCATGGCGTTGTCGCCGAAGGTGCCGGGTGCGACGACGAACGGCCAGAGAAAGGCGACGAGGCCGAGGAACGAGGCCATCGCGATGACCCACCTCGATCGCAACCCGATCCGGATGGCCACCGCGTCCCTGCCCACTAGTCGACCCCCGCCACGGCACTTCTCACCTGGTCCATCGTGAGGTACTCGAGCGGTGCCAGGATCTTGGCCACTTGGGGGGCGAACGCCGGCGACGCGCCCACCACCGCTGCCGTCGGCCCGTCGGCGACGAGGTCGCCGGCCGCCATGACCGCCACCCGGTCCGCCGCGGCGGCCACGAACTCGACGTCGTGGGTCGAGACCACCACCGCCCGCCCCTCGGCGGCCAGCAGGTGGATGATCCCGACGAGGGATCGCTTCGCCCGGTAGTCGAGCCCTCGTGTCGGCTCGTCGAGCAGGAGGACCTTCGGCGCGGCCGTGAGCTGAACGGCCAGGACCAGCGAGAGCCGCTGCCCTTCGGACAGGTCGCGCGGGTGGACGTCGTCGGCGATCCCCGGCGCCAGCCGGTCGAGCAGCGCCCGGGCACCGACCGACGAGGCGCCGGCGGACTCGCGGTCGGCCTGCTCGCATTCCTGAAGGACGGTGTCGAGGTAGAGGAGGTCGGCAGGGGTCTGTGGCACGAGCCCCACGAGGCGCCGGCCCTTGGCGGCGGGCAGCGACCGCGGATCGGTGCCGTTCACGTCGACCGTGCCACCCTGGCGCCGGCCCGATCCCTGAAGGGCCCACAGCAGGGAGGACTTCCCCGAGCCGTTGCGTCCCATCAGTGCCGTGACCTCGCCCCCGGCCAGGTCGACGTTCACGCCGCGCACCGCCGTGACGGCCCCGTAGCGGACGACGATCCCGCGGGCGCTGAGCACCACGCCCGTGGGGGTGCCGGGCGTCGTGCCCATGGCCGCCTGGGGCGTCGTGCGTCGCGGCGGGGGGACCGGCCGGGCGGAGAGCCGCTCCCGGAGCGGACCCGCACGGCGGCGGGCGTCCCGCACCGACAGGGGAAGAGGGTCCCAACGAGCGAAACGACCGAGCTCGACGACCGGCGGGGCGACCTGGGTGACGGCGAGCATCGGAGCGGGGAGCCCGGCCGCGACGGTCCCGTCGGCTCGCACCTCGACGACCCGGTCCGCGTACTGAACGACCCGCTCGAGCCGGTGCTCGGCCAGGACCACGGTCACCCCGAGGTCGTGGACCAGGCGGGTGACGGCGGCGAGCACCTCCTCGGCTGCCGTCGGGTCGAGCGCCGACGTGGGCTCGTCGAGGACCAGGACCCGCGGGTGGGCCGTGAGCACCGATCCGATGGCCACCCGCTGCTGCTGGCCCCCCGAGAGCTCGTGCAGGGCGCGGTCGCGCAGTTCGGCGATGCCGAGGAGGTCGAGCGTTTCCTCCACCCGCTTGCGCATGACATCGGGGGGCACCGCCAGCTGCTCCATGGCGTAGGCGAGCTCCTCCTCGACCGTGTCGGTCACGAAGCCCGAGAGCGGGTCCTGACCCACCGCCCCCACCACGTCGGCCAGCTCCCGCGGGGGATGGGTCCGGGTGTCCCGACCGGCCACGAGGACCCGGCCGGCGAGCGTTCCCCCGGTGAAGTGCGGCACCAGGCCGTTGATCACGCCGAGCAGGGTGGACTTGCCGACACCGGTCCGGCCCACCACGAGGGCGAGCTCGCCCTCTTCGACGTGGAGGCTCACGTCTCGCAGGACCGGCGAGGAGCCGCCGGCGTAGGTGACGCTCACGTGGTCGAGCTCGATCACGCCGACGCTCCGACCCGATGGCCGGGTCGGCCGGCCCCGCTCGACCCGTCGCCACCCGGCGGGGTTGCCCGGTCGTCCTTGCCCTCGCGGACGACGGCCCGGGCCGGGCGGAGCGGCGGTGGGGCGGCGAGACCGGCGAGGGCGGCGACGAGGACGCCGAGCACCGGGATGATGGGAAGGGACGGCCAGGTCAGGGGGTAGACCGACGGGTTGAGCCCGGTGGCGCCGAAGCCCGCGCTCACCAGGAAGAGCACGGCGGGCACCGCCCCGCAGGCGACGACGGCCCACTCGGGCGCCTGCCACGGGTCGGGCCGGTAGTGGCTGCGGCGCACCCGGCGGCTCCCGATCGCCAGGCCCAGGCAGCACAGCGCAGATCCCCCGAGCAGGGCCGGGACGCTGAGCGGCCCCAGCCCCGAGCCGCCGAAGAGGCCGTAGGCGCCGACGCACAGCCCGCACATCCCCACGACCATGAAGGCACCGGTCGCCCGCCGAGCCCGGGGCGACGCACTCCCCGTGCGACCGTAGCCGCGCGAGTCCATTGCCGCTGCCAATCGCAGCGAGCGCTCGAGGGCGTCCTCGAGCACCGGGATGGCGATGCCCCGGAGCGCGCGGAACCCGCGGGTGGCGCCCCCTCGGAGCTTGCGGGCCCGGCGCACCCGCTGCACGCTCTCCACCAACTGGGGGGCGACGCTGAGGGTGACGACGACCGCCACCCCGAGCTCGTGCAGCGCGCCGGGCAGGACGCGCAGCGCCCGCTTGGGATTGGCCAGGGTGTTGGCGGCACCCATGCAGCACAGCAGGCATCCGAGCTGGAGGCCGGCGTAAAGGGCCGAGAGCGTCCCCTCGAGCGTGACCGGACCGCCGAGTTGCACTCCCGCCGCCCACGAGGGCAGGGGAGCGTGGGGCAGGGTGAACAGCACGTGCACGTCGCCCGCCCCGGTGTCACCTCCGAAGAGGGACCGCGAGACCACCCGGATGGCGATGACGACGAGGGCGAGGAACAGGTAGTACTTGAACGCCCGCGCCCAGGGCGCCTCGCCCCGTCGGTTGGCCACGACGAAGCCCAGTACTCCGAGCACCAGCATGAGCAGGATCGGGTTGGTGGTCCGGCTGGCCGCCGTGGCCAACCCCAGGGCCCACAGCCACCAGGCGATGGGGTGCAGGTTGCGGGGCACCCGCTGCCTGCCCGCGAGGAGTCGACGACCGGCGGGGACGGGCACGCTCAGCCGGCCCGGTGCTGACGACGGCGCCACGCGACGATCCCCCCGCTACCTGCCAGCACGACGACCACGGCGGCGCCGACCATGAGCGGCAGGGGGGACCCCGACGGATGCCCGCGTGCCGATACCGGGGCGACGTCGGCGATCCTGAGCTTCGATCGCGGTCCGGGCTCGGTGGTACTGGACGGCGAGCCGGAAGCGCTCGTCGGCGGCGCACTGGCACTGGCGCTGGTCCCGGAGCCGGTGCCGGAGCCGGTGCCGGTGCCTGCGGTCGCGGGGGACGCCACCGTCGTCGTCGGGGCGCCGGGGGCGCCGGGGGCCGGGGCGGTGGTGGGGGCGGTGACCGGCGGTCCGGGGTTGGTGGCCCGCACGGCACTCGGGGCGAAGGAGGGCTGGCTGTTGGGGCCGGCCGCCCCGAAGGTCCACGCGTCGACGCTGCCGGGCAGGGGGTGATAGCTCATCGCGCCGAGCATGCTGTACGTCCAGGTGCTCTGGCCGGCGTTCGCGTGCCAGTACGACCAGGTGGCCGAGGCGGGCGGCGTCGTCACGCACGGGTCCTGGGACGGCGGCGGCTCGTCGCCTATGACGCCGGTCAAGCCGATCCGGCAGATGTAGGCCGGACCGTCCTGGCTGTCGCCGGCGGGCGTGAACTCCGCCGTGAGGAGCGCCTGGTAACCGGTGGTCGGCGTGGCGTCGCAGCCACGCGTCACCGCGCCACCCCAGGGCCGGAAGTCGACCACGACGATCACCCCGGTCGTCGTGGTGCAGCTCCCGATGGGGTCGGCGGCCGCCGGGGAGGCCGGGGCGACCACGGCCGCCAGCTCCACGGCCGCCAGTGCCGCCACGCCGCCGACGGTCATCGTGGCGGCGCCCGCCCACGCGGCGACCCGCCGGCGGAGCGACAGCCTCCGGCGGTGCAGTGCCGGAGGCGTTGCCGTTGCCGTTGCCGAAGGGACTCGTTGCACGGAAGGCCTCGCCCGTCCTGGCGCCGGAGCGCTACGCGGAACGCGCCGGGCTGGTGGCGATGCCGACGATGTCGGACACCCCGGCCGTGGCGGCCGACCCGGCAAAGACGGCGTCACCGAAAGCGAACACGCCGCCGCTGCTGCTGGCCAGCAGGTAGCCGGCGGCATCGGCGGTGGGGGTGATGCCCACGATGCTGCTCGTGTGCATACCGTCCGCGGGCAGGGAGCCGACGTAGCCGGCGTCGCCGAAGGCGAAGACCCCGCCGTCGGCCCCCACCACCCAGTAGCCGCCCCCGTCGGCGGTGGGGGTGATGCCCACGATGTCGCTCACGTGCACGCCGAGGCCGGGCAGGGAGCCGACGTAGCCGGCGTCGCCGAAGGCGAAGACCCCGCCGTCGGCCCCCACCATGAAGTAGCCGCCCCCGTCGGGAGTCGCCACCGTGCCCACGATGTCGCTCACGTGCACGCCGAGACCGGGCAGCGAGCCCTGGTACCGGGCGTCGCCGAAGGCGAAGACCCCGCCGTCGGCTCCGGTCAGCCAGTACCCCTTGCCGTCACCGGTCGGCGCGAGCGCCCTGACGTCGCTCACGTGCACGCCGAGGCTGGGCAGCGAGCCGTAGTAGCCGGCGCCACCGAAGGCGAAGACCCCTCCGTCGGCTCCGGTCAGCCAGTAGCCGTGACCGGGGAGACCGAACGGGAGGGAGAGGCCGGCGAGGGCCGGCACCGCCTGGTAGGTGGCGATGGTGTTCGCCGGCGCCGGTGCCGGTGGGAGGAAGAAGGCGCCGGCGTCGCTGCCCGAGGTCAGCCGGAACGAGAGCAGCGCGGAGACCGGGTTGGCCGAGCCCTTGGTCAGCGCCGCGCTCGTCGGCGACACGCCGAGGGCGAGGAGGCCCTGCATGACCAGTGCGGTGGAGTCGGGGTCGGAGGTGACCGGAGCGGCCGGCGTGCCCGGGAAGTACGGCCACCCGCCGTCGGCGTCCTGCGCACCGGTGAGGAACCCGAGCGCGCCGGCCGAGATCGCGGGCGTCAGGACGCCCTGGGCGGCCAGGCCCTCGACGGCGAGGGCGGTCGAATTGGTGTCGGGGCCCTGGTACGACGACGGATTGCCACCACACGCGTTGTTCGCGATGTCGGGGCTGACCCAGCCACCGTCGGGGCACTGCTGATTGACGAGCCAGGTGATGGCCGCACCGAGCTGGCCCGGTCCGCGTACCCCCGCGGCGGCCAGCGCGGCGAGGGCCAGGCCCTGCTGGTAGGTGCCGGCCGCATAGTTGGTCGCCTGGTTCTCGGTCCCGAAGAGGCCCGCGTCCGTGCCGCTCGTCTGCTCGGTGGCGAGGAGCTCCGCCACGAGATCGGTGCCGCCGAAGCTGCGGGGGTCGGCGCCCAGTGCCGCCGCGTCGAGGATGAGCTGCGCGAGCTGGGCCGGGCCGTTGGCCCCGTTGTTCGGCACGTACCCGACGACGTTCGCCTGCAGGTAGCTCAGCGCGCTCCGCGCACCGGACAGGTCGACGTTGGCTGCCGCCAGGGCGAGGACGACGTTGGCGGTGGTGGACAGGTTGGCCTGCCCCGAGCCGGGGGCGGTCGGGAAGTACCCCTGGGGGGTCAATTGGCTGCCGAGCCACTGGGCTGCCTGTCGTGCAGCCTCTGCTTGGGGCAGCTGCACGTTGGCCGCCAGGATCCGTGGACCGGCGGCGCCCGAGGGACCGGCGGCGGTGAGCCCGATCAGCAGCGCCAGCGATGCAGCGAGCGCGGATGCCGCAAGGCGGCGGAGGTGGGTCATGGTCTCTCGCTTCCCGGGCCACGACCCGGGGGCTCCCACCCGAAGGACGGGGGACCACCGAGCCCCGGTCCGTGTGTCTCGACGGTGGGAGCTCAGCCCCTGTGAGGTATTCCGGCTCACGGTGGGCCCTTCGGGCTCGCCGTCTACGGTTGCGGACCAGCGCCGGAATTCGACCGGCTTCCCCTACGCAGTGGCACTATTTCAACTTGTCGTCGTCACGATAGCACGGAGGCTCGGGCCGGCGACGGGCCGTTCACACGGGACGCGGGGGCGGCGACGGTCGCGCCGCGAAACGTGGTTGGCTCCGTCCCATGGAAGTCTCGCGCCTCGGCGGCCGCCAGCACCGGCGTCACCTGCCCCTCGTGTTGGTGGCGGCGGCCGTGGCGGCGGTGTTGCTCGCCTCGTGCTCCTCGGGCGGCCCGGTCGCCGGACCGGGCGGCTCCTCACAGCGGCCCGCGCCGGGCCCGGCAGCGTCGGCGACCAAGCCGGTCCAGCCGACGACCACGTCGTCCCTGCCGCCGACCACCACCACGTTCGCGCCCGAGGAGCCCGGTTGGCAGACGCTCAGCACCGGGCCGCGCGGTATCGCCGTCGACGAGCGCACCTTCCCGCAACCCGACGGGAGCCAGGTCACCGTGGCGAGGTTCCTCTTCGGCCGCGTCGACTACAGCCTTCATGTGGGGAGCCAGGACCCGCCGGCCGGCACTGCGGTGATCGGGCCGAACTCGGGTCCCGCGGTCAGTGGCGCCGAGCGGCCCCTCCTGCTGGCCTGCTTCAACGGGGGCTTCAAGGCGAACACCGGCTCCGGGGGCGTCGAGGTGGGCGGACAGGTGCTGACCCCGCTCTCCGACGGGCTGGCAAGCCTCGTGATCGATTCGGCCGGCGATGCCCTGGTCGGCGTCTGGGGACAGGACGTCCCACCGCCCGGCCTAACCGTCGTCAGCGTCCGCCAGAACCTCGCGCCCCTGGTTGAGGGCGGTGTGCCGAGCCCGCAGGTGGGCAACATCTCGGCATGGGGTGCCACCCTCGGCGGTGGTGCGGCCGTCGCCCGGAGCGCCCTCGGGCAGGACCCCCAGGGCGATCTGCTGTACGCGGCCAGCATGTCGGCGGTCCCCGCCGACCTGGCGAGTGCGCTCGTCAGCGCGGGTGCCACGGTCGCCATGCAGCTCGACATCAATCCCTACTGGGTGCAGCTGGCCACCGCGGCGACCCCGGGCGGCACTCTCGTCGCGCAGGTGCCGGGGCAGAACCGCCCTGCCGACCAGTGCCAGGTCGGCTGGACACGCGACTTCGTCGCCGTGCTCTCCGTCGGCTGAGCCTCGGCCGGAACCGCTGGCCGTGACCACCGCCACCTCCACGACTGCCCCTGCGTCGCTCCGAGGCGTCAGTGTGCGGCGAGGCTGCGCTTGCGGCTGGGATTCCCCGGCCGCTCGAGTACCTTGGCCACCTCGCGCAACGTCGTGCGCAGCGTCGCTCGGCTGAGACGCTCGGCGAGCGCGAGGTCGGCCGCGGCTGCCACTGCCGGGGGGCGGAACTTCCCGTCGACCCGGAGCTCCGTTCGCTCCTCGTCGAGCGCTTGGACGGCGAGCGTGCCCTCGAAGCGCGACGACGGACCACTGGATCCCCCGGCCTCCCAGGTGAGCCTTTGGCGGCCGCCGTTGTCGGGGTCGCACGCCGCGAGCGCGACGGCCGGGGTCGCCGAGGGCGACCACGACAGGCTCGTGGGGTCGATCCCCTGGCGCAGTCCCTCGGCGTCGAGGTAACCGGACTTGATGCAGACCGGCAACCAGGACTCCGCGCGGACGAGCTTCTGCTGGACTGCGCCGGCGGGGAGCTCGACCTGCACCCAGTCCTCGACGGCGACCGTGGTCGCGCCGTGGCGGTGCGAGTCGGTTGGCAGTGGGTGGTCCGACCGCTCGAGCGCCTCGTCGCGCTCGACTATCGTCGCGAGGCTGGTCTTCGCGAGCGTCTCGCGCAGCGCGCTGGTAGCGGCTCCCCAGGTCTCGTGCAGCGGGCAGACCTGCTCCCAGCGGCACGGTCCCTCCCCGAGGGCGCAACGCTCCGAGCGGAGCGGCCCCTCGCCGGCCTCCACGACCTCGAGCAGGTTCACGTCCTCGGGAGGCCGGACGAGGCGGTAGCCGCCGGCCTTGCCGGCCCGCGAGGTGGCGAGGCCGGCACGCACGAGGTCCGCGAGGATCTGGGAGGCGAACGTCTGCGGGACGTCCATCTCGGCCACGACCTCGCGGATCTTCCGGTGCTCACCGCCGGCGTAGGCCCGTGCCAGGCACAGCGCCGAGCGGACCACGTAGTCGCCTCGCTTCGACAAGGTCATGTCCATGACATAAGTATAGCTGATGACTTGACGTATAGCGAGGAGATGCGTTACAACGGGTAACGTTGAGTACTGAGCTACAGGTCTGAAGGAGGACTTATGACACTGCTGAACGAGCCCGGCGTGTCCTCTCCGGAGGTGGCCCCGCCTCGGGATCCGGTGGCGGTCGCCATCCGCCTGCGACCACCGGTGCGTTCGGGTGTCACCGAGCGTTTCGGGCCGAGCGACCCGCCGAAGGATTGGGATCTCGCCGCGCACCGGAGGGTCGCCCGGATCCTACGGAGCAGGAAGTTCCAGTTCGCGCTGATCCTGCCGAACCAGATCATCTTCTGGCTCGTGATCCTCCTCGGGCTGCTCGGCACGGTTGTCCCCGGGCTCAACTTCGGCACCGCGATCACCTGGTACATCTGGTTCGGCCTCGTGTTCGTGATGATGGTCGTCGTCGGGCGGGCCTGGTGCGTCATGTGCCCCTTCGGCGGCTTCGCCGAGTGGATCCAGCGACGTGGGCTCTGGACCCGAACGCAACGGCGCCTCGGGCTCGGGCGCAAGCTCCCCGAGCCGATCGCCCGCTATGGCTTCCTGCTCTCGGTCGGAAGCTTCCTCCTGCTCACCTGGATCGAGGAGTACTTCAACATCGCCGGGCCGGGTGGTCCCTGGGCGACGAGCTTCATGGTGCTCGGGATCGTCGGCGGCGCCCTGCTCTTCTTTCTCGTGTTCGAGCGGCGCACCTTCTGCCGCTACTTCTGCCCCCTCACGGCGCTCATCGGCACCGTCGGCGCCATGGGCTCGGTCGCAGGGTTCCGCACGAGGGACCGCCAGGTCTGCCTCGACTGCAAGACCAAGGACTGCATGCGCGGCGGGGTGAACGGCTATGGATGCCCGTGGTACACGTGGCCGGGCAGCGCGGACTCGAACCTCTCCTGCGGGCTCTGCAGCGAGTGCTTCAAGGGCTGCCCCGAAGACAACATCGGCCTTTACGTGCAGAAGCCGCTGACCTCGGTGGTCGCCCCGACGAGGCGGCGGGCCGACATCGCCTGGGCGGTGGCGGTGCTCTGGGGTCTTGTCTTGTTCCAGCAGTTCAACGCGACCAACGTCTACGCGAGCATGGACGGATGGCTGACCCGTGTCACGCACCTGGCCTACCCGAACCCGGTCGACTACGTCGGCGTCATCGCTCTCGTGGCACTCGTCATGGCCGGCATCGTGAAGGTCGCGGAGGGGGCGCTCGCGCGCGGTGATCTCGATCCCGCGCCGGCTACAAGCCGCGCACCGTTCCCGGCACCCGCCTCGGGCCTGTCGCTCACCTCGGGCCTGTCGCTCGCCTCTGGCCTCGGGACGAGCCCGGCAGTCACGCTGGCCGGCGTGGCGGGCCCCGGCCTCGCGCCGAGCGTTGGTGAGCCGGGCTCGGCGAGCTTCATCTCCCGCACGAGCCGGTTCCGGATGTACTTCCTGCCGCTCATGTACGGGCTCATCCCCGTCGTCGGCGCGGACTACTTTGCCCGTCAGCTGCCGAAGTTCTTCAAGCACGCCTCGCGCATCGTGCCGTCCGTCGGGCACCTCTTCGGTGCCGGCTCGACGAGCTCCGCGCTCTACAACACGCGCATCTTGTCGAACCCGGGAATCGTCGGGGTCCAGGTGGCCGTGATCGCCCTCGGCATGTTCGCCTCGATGTGGGCGAGCTGGAAGATCTCGGGCCGTGATCTGGTCGGGATCTCCCGGCACCCGGCTGCAGCCCGGGCGGTAGCGCTCGCGCTCCCGCTCGTCTGCGGCCTGACCGCAGGGATCCTGTACGTGATCACGCACGCCGCGTCCTAGGGAGGCACCACGATGGCACTTCTGCAACCGACTGTCGAACCCACCCAGACCGGCCGGACCCCGCACGTCACCGTGCTCACCGACCGCTGTGCCGGGTGCCAGGAGTGCGTCATACGGTGCCCGACGGGCGCGCTCACCATGGACCTCGGGAGCTGGACGGCCGTCGCGGACGACGGTCGCTGCGTCGGGTGCCGCCAGTGCGTGCGGACCTGCCCGTTCAGCGCGATCGAGGTCGAGGGGCCGCTCGTCGTTGCGCCGCGCGTGGGTCCAGCGCATCACAAGGTCGCCGACCTCGCCGGCAACCTCGAGGAGACGCGGCAGGGGATCCCGACTTGGACCGCCGTTCTCGCGGAGACCGAGCGGTGCCTGCGGTGCCCGGATCCGACCTGCGTGCGCGGCTGCCCGGTGCACAACGACATTCCGTCCTTCATCGAGGCGGTCCGTGGCGGGGACCTCGACGAGGCGCACCGGGTGCTCCGCCGTACGAGCTTCCTGCCCGACGTCTGCTCGCGGGTCTGCGACCAGGCGGTGCAGTGCGAAGGTGCCTGCACCTGGTCGCTCGCCGGGGGGACTCCGGTCGCGATCGGGGCGATCGAGCGGTTCATCACCGACAACGCGCCGGTCCCGGCTCTCGAGCCGGAGCACGGTCGCGGGAGCGGTCTCTCGGTCGCAGTGGTCGGATCCGGCCCGGCCGGGATCGGTGCCGCGTTCGAGCTGGTCCGTGCCGGAGCCGAGGTGACCGTGTTTGAGAAGGACGAGCGGCCGGGAGGCCTGTTGCGCTGGGGCATCCCGAACTTCACCTTGCCGCGCCAGGTCGCCGAGCGACCCTGGGAGCAGCTCCGCGCAGCCGGGGTCCGCTTCGCCGGCGGCAGCGAGATCACGCCCGAGCGGGTCGAGGAGCTCCGCCAGTCCTACGACGCGGTGATCCTCGCCCATGGTGCGGGCAAGGCGCTCCGCCTCCCGGTCCAAGGTGGAGACCTCGGTGGGGTCGTCGACGCGACGCAGTTCCTCACCGAAGCGCGAGCCGCTCTCGCCCGGTCACGTCCCTGCTCGCTCCTCGCGCAAAGCGACGAGCGCCGGTCGGGCCAACCGGCGACGGTCCTCGTGCTCGGCGCGGGTAACACGGCCATGGACGTCGCCCGCCTGGCGCGCCGCCTCGGGGCCCGGGCTATCTGCGTCGACTGGATGGACCGCCGTTTCGCCCCGGTCCGCCCTGACGAGCTCGACGAGGCCAGCGACGAGGGGGTCGACATCCGGTTCTGCCGGACCCTCACGCGCCTCGAAGGCAGCGCCGGGCAGGTCGAGCGCGCCGTCATGAGCGCGACCCGTCAGGTGAGTGCCACCAAGCTCCCCGAGGTGACCGGCGGCGAGGTGACCGAGGAGCAGGTCGACCTCGTCGTGATGGCGATGGGCTACCGGATCGACCCGGCCTTCGCCGGCGTCGCGCCCGACAAGCCGATCACGCGCCGGATCCCCGAGCTCGTGGACCGGCGGTTTCAGGCGAGCGGGCTCCTCGCCGCCGGCAGGCCGGCATTCGCCCGGCACCGACCCATCGGAGAGCTGTCCCTCGCCCGCGAGATCGGCCGGCTGAGCGCGGCGCTCGGGACGGTCGACCGGGTGTACGTCGCCGGTGACGCGCTCGTGGGGCCGTCGACGGTCGTCGATGCGATGGCCCAGGGCCGCCGGGCCGCCGAGGCCATCCTCGACCGCCAGCCCCACACCGGCGTGACCGGCCACCCGGGCAAGGTGGCAACGATCCTCGTCGCGTTTGAGAGCCGGAGCGGGCACACCGAGGCGCTGGCACACGATCTCGCCCGGGGCTTCACCCGGTCCGGGGCGACGGTGTCCACCCGCCGGCTCTGCGACATCGGGCTGGCGGAGATCGCGGCTGCGGACCTCGTCGTGCTCGGCACGTGGGTGGAGGGCTTCGTCGTCGCCGGTGTCGGGCCGGCCCGTGCCGCCCGCGCCGCGATAGACGGCTTCCCCGAGCTCGGGGCGACGAAGCTCGCGACCTTCTGCTCCTACGGGATAGCTCCCGGGGCGACGCTGGCCAAGCTGCGGCGCATGCTCGAAGCCAAGGGCGGCCACGTCGTCGCCGAGCACGCCTTCGGGCCACGGGACCGCTCCAGCACCTCGCCGGCGAAGTTCGCCTCCGAGGTGCTGGCCGCGCTCGTGCCAGAGCCCCGGGTCGACGACGTGGTGGAGGTCGCGGTCTCGACCGGCGAGCAGTACTCGCCGGTCGACGCGGCCCACCAGATCGCCCAGTTCGCCGGCGGGCGCGAGCTGCTCCTCACACGGGCGCGCGAGCGACTGGTCGAGCAGCTCCGTCGCGCCCCGGGAGACGCCGGTGCGAACCGGGGACTTCGCAGCGTCGAGCGGGCGCTCGCCGGCCTCGAGACACCGGGTGAGCAGGCGGGGACAGCGATCGGCGTGGCGGCGCCCGAGGCTCATGTCGATCCGCGGCCTGCCGCGTCGGAGCAGCCGCCGGTACAGGGTGGAGCGGCCACCGATCCCGGCACGAGCGCCGCTCGGTGAACGACCGGTAAGCGCCACGCCCGGGTCGGTCCGCGGGCGCGCTCGCCGATGGCGAGGCCGATCGCCCTGGCGGTGCGGGGTGCGATGGGGATGGTGGCGATCTTGCCTCCCTTGCGGACGATGGTGAGCGTCCGATGGCCCCGCGTGCTCGGCGGCGGAGCCGAGTCCGGCGGCCACCAGCAGGGCGCCGACCTCGTTGGGGTCCAGGCCGACGGCGTGCGACTCGTAGTCGAGGTGGGGTCGACGAACATGGACCACCGGGAGTGGGCGAGGGTTCGCTCGGTGGCCATCGCCGCTCTCCGGCCACCCGGACCGCGCGCTGTCCACGCGCAGATCACGCCGAGAGCAGGTGGTGCCACGGAAGGCTGCAAAGTTGGCCAGGCTGGTCAGGTTTGCTGGACTGGGGAGATGGAAGTTGGGGAGAGAGGAGGTCTGCTGGCTGTCGTCTTGTGACCAGGTATCGAGGCCGGTGCCGGCGTGCCGGGACCAGGTCGATCCCCTCCGGGCCGGTGATCCGCGGGGGCTCCTCGGGTGGAGGGAAGGGATTGCCATGGGATTCAGTTGGGATTAAAATGTGATCCATGGACGGGGCGACGCCTAAGTAGGGCAGTGATTTACTTGGCGCACCCGGCTCAACTGCTAAGGAATCGGCTTCCTCAGGGTACTGAAGCCGCTGCACCTCACTACGTCTCCGTCAACTGAGTACAGGCAGACGACGCCGTGGGTCTGGTTCTCGGCCTGGGGCACCTTGCATACCCACCAGGGTGGACCCAACCCGTCTGCCGGTGCTGCGTCTGCACGGGGGTCGTCGCACAGCTTCCAGAGCCAGGCCATGACCCAGAACCGGAAGTCGTCGCCCGGTTCGTCGGTATCGACCCAGTAGTTGAAGCGGTCGTGGAAGTCGAAAAACCGATAGATGGTCACAGTTCCTGGGGCTCCCCCGTGCCCAAAGCCTCCAAATCCCCGATGGCGTTGCGCATGTGCGTGATCACGTCAACCGGCAACTTCATCCACTGCGCGTCCACGGTGATGGTGATGGTGGCGAGGTCCCCGATCTTGACGGTGGTCACCTCGCCGGATGGTGGTCGCGGTCGACTAGGCTGAAACGCCTCCTGTAGCCGCTTCTCGGCTTCGGGGGCGACCCTCCGACGGCGACGAGCCGGGGCTGTGGCGGACTGCTTGGGGGGCCGGAAGTGCGGGCTGGTCGGCAGCCCCAGATCCTCGACCAGCGCCAAGTAGAAGACGACCGACTTCCGCAAGGTGGACCCGTTGTAGCCATGCGCTGCGAACGATTCGTGCAGCATCTGGGCCGTAGCGCCCTGCTCTGCCAGATCCAGCTGCTCGGCGTAAAAACGGCGTGCCCAGTGGTTCAGGTACTGCCTGCGGTACTCGGGGTCCTTGATCGCCTCGCGAAGGCTGGGTAGCACTTGTCCTTCCTGGCCCACGAAGCCCATGAGACGCAGGGTGCTCATGAGCTGCGATTGAGTGGCGCCGCTGTAGGTATCCAGGGCTGACTTGTCGATTCGGGGCGGAACGGGGCCATCGCCCCACTTGTCCAGGAAGTTCGTCAAGGTGGTCAGCGAGAGATACGGGGGCCTCGTGTCCAGAGTGGTAGTTGATTCGTCAGGCATGTAGGGGTCTCCTTCGTCTACCGTCCCATTATGGCAGGCCGGTCTCAGGCAAGTCTATTGGGTAGACCGTGATTCTACCAACAATTTAGGTAGGTTCAGGTAGAAACCTTGAAAAATCTGTATACCTGCCCCAGGGTGGGTGTCATGACAACCACCACGATTCAGGCGGGGACCAAGGTGGTCATCACCGATGCGGACGGCGTTGAACACCTGGTCGAAGCCCTGAGCGGTATAGAACAGAAGGGTCATTCCTTCCCGGTCGTATGGGTCAACCGCCCGATGCGTACGGGCGACTTTGAGCCGACGCCGTGGCCAGTGGAATCAGTGAGGGTGGCTTCCGATGAGTAAGCAGACCCCGACACAGAAGGCATCGGCAGAGATGGCAGCGGCCATCTGGGAAGACCCAGAGCTTCGAGAGCGGTTCCAGCTGATGGCCAAAGAGACGGCGGCGCGAGACCCAAAGCCCGACAACTTCGCTTGGCTATCGCAGGATGCTGCGCCATCAGCGGAGTTCTCCCGATTTAAGGCTCTGACCCAGAAGTTGTTCGGAGTGTCGAAGGTGGACCTACATCACGACCGCTGAGCGGTCAGTTCGTTCCAGGTGACGCGACGACCATCGCAACCCGCCAACGCGGTCTGCATCCGCCCTAGGTGGCTGGTGTCTTGTGGGGTGTCCAGGCAGCTGAGTTGCCGTTGATCTGCGGGTGACCAAGGACCCGTAGCGGGCTCCGCGTGGTGATGTGACGACCCATGTTGAGTTGAGCCTGGTCTACTCGCGGCGCGGGTGGCGCCTGGAGAGGGCGGGCAGCCGCTCTGGTCACCATTCGGGGCTCCTCACGCCCCTGCCACTCTCCACCCGGTGTGGGTGGAGAGTGCGTCGAGCGTCCCGAGGCGCGCCAGATTGACGGCGGCGGCGAGGAGCTTGAAGTCGGCGGCGACCCTGACCCGGCCGCGCACCCGGGCCCGTCGACCGCCGTGCTTGCGGCGCATGAGATGCGCGATCTTGCGCTCGACCTTCGGCCGGGTGGCCCGGTAGTCGGCGATCCAGTCGATGTGCTTCTGGCGGGCGCGCGCCCGGGCCAGTCTTCGAGGCGACGCTGGAACGGGCCGGTGCCGTACGCGTTGTCCCCGTAGACCGTGGTGGCCGGGGTCGTTTCGTCTCCGTCCTGCAGATCACCGGGGTTGTCTGCGGTGGTCCCGTTCTTCTCGCCGGTCGTGTCGGCGTCCGTGTCGTCGAGGAGGTCTGAGATGAGCTCTTCTGCGACCCCGGCGTCCCCGGCATTGCCGGGGGTGACCGTCGTGGCGGTGATGATCTCGGAGTCGGGGTCGATGCCCACGTGACCCTTGTAGCCATCGAACCCCTTGGCCTGGGTCTTGTGGCCATGGCGAGTCTCGGGGTCGACCACAGAGATCACCCGGTCGGTGGCCACCTTGCGGGCGATGCGGAACGTGCCGTCCCCATCGACTTCGAGGTCCTGGCCGACCACAGTTGCGAGCAGGCGGGCCGCCTCCTCGACGCTTCGAGCAAGCTCGGAGCCGTCGAGATGGGCCAGGCAGGCGTAGGCGTCCTTGGCCCTCGAGTCGACGAGGTCTGCCTGGGCGTCCTTGTCATCCCAGTCGATCTGGGGCTTGGCCGCGCTCGCATAGTCGTCGCCGCTGGTCATGGCCCGGCGCAGCTCGTCTTCGAGCGCCGCCTCGGCTACGGCTGGTCGCCTTTCTGGCTGGTGTTCGGGAGACCAGGGCGGTCCATGAATGGGCAGACGGCGTGCGTGACGTGCGATCGCCGATCGTGGAGGACCGGCTTCGGTTCGCCCTCCAGGTAGCTCTCCTGCTCGCCGATCACGACGACCGCCGGGTCGTGCAGGCATGGTTCCAAGGACTCAACCCCCACCTCGGCGACCAGTCACCCGCGCGGTTGCTCCGCGAGGGCGACCTCGGCGAAGTAGGCCCGAGCGTCATGGCGGCTGCCCGGGCGTTCCTCGTCGGCGGGTGAGGGAGGTCGAGCGCCCCGAGCGCGTCTACCGGCTCGGGCGACGCGACGATCCGTGGGCGTGGCCCGACTGGGCCTACGCGGAGGGCGACGGCACGTTCGGCAACCGGTTCGACGACCCCAAGGGCATCTACCGGGTGCTCTACGCCGCGACGGAGCGGCTCGGGACGTTCGTGGAGTCTCTCGGTCACTTCCGCCCCGATCCGAGTGTCTTCGATGGGTACGAGGAAATCGTCGGCGAAGATGGAGACGATGAGCCGCCCGCGGCCGGCGAGATCTCCTTCGCGTGGTTGGGCGAGCGCTGCTTGGGCGAAGGAAGGCTCGTCGGTGCCTTCGCCGACATCGGCCACTATGAATCCCTGGCCGAGCTCCGTTCGGCGCTTGGGCCACGCGTGGTGCACTACGGCATCCACGACCTCGACGCCGCGGCCTCCGGCTCTCGGTCCCGAGGGCCTTCACACAGGAGATCTCGAGGCACGTATTCGAACGATCGGTCGACGGGAAGCGGCAGTGGAACGGGATCGCCTACCACTCGCGATTCGGCGACAACCTGCACAATTGGGCGCTGTTCGAACCGGACGGTCCGCTCGACCAGTTCGTCGAGATGTTCGACTCGGACGCCGCCGACTTGGCCGAGGCGCTAGCGATCCACGAGCTGACCCTCGTGTAGCCATTGCGCGTCCCGAATGGCCGTCGTCGGCGCCACAACGGACTCAGGAAGCGTAACGCGCTCTCGCCGGTGCAATTTGCACCGATAGCCCTATCCGGCAAGTGCATCCACACGTGCGGCGAAGCCGGCGTCGGATTCAGGATCGTCAGCTGCAAGAAGGTGCTCTGCGGCGAGGTCCTCCCCGCCGTCGAGCAGGTACGCAACGCGGGCCACCGTCATGAGCCGGTCCAGGGTGAGACGGAAGAAGCGGGATCCGTAGTTCGGGTCGGCAACGGCTCGCCGGGCCGCGTCCAACGCCCGGTCCATCTGCATCACGGCTTGCTTGGCTACCGGTGAACCGACAGAGCGGCACGGCGCGGCCAGACGCTCGGCGACGACCTCGAGGATCGGTAACCGGCGGAG
>DATKRB010000031.1:0-13567 GCA_035532415.1 Acidimicrobiales bacterium
GCCAGAGCGATCGCCGTGGCGAGGACCGGGTCCTCTTCGTCTGCGACCTTCACCAGCGCGGAGAGCTGTTCCGGTGTCGGGACGACCATGTCCTTGCGGACCGGGGACGGTGGTGACGCCCGGTCGGTCGGCGCCCGGTCGATCCATCCCCACTTGACCGCTTGGCGACATGCCGCCGACAGGATCGAGTGGTACTTGTGCACCGTCGATGCCGACAGCCCGTCGGCCAGCCAGCCCCGGTAGGCGGCATCGATGGCGTCAGCCTCCAGTTTGTCGAGGCGGACATCCCCGAGCGCGGGACGGAGTCGTCCCTCGATCTTTCGACGGTTCTCATAGACCGTCCGGGGACGGTGGCTCACCGCCGTCGCCTCCAGCCACTTGTCGAGCAGTTGGCCAACGGTCGCGCTGGTTCGGTTGAACCTGCCCGCCTCGACCTCGGCCACCAGCGTCGAAAGAGCCTTGCCCGCTGCCTTCTCCGTGCCACGGAACGAGCGTGTGGTTTGGCGGGGCTTGCCGCTAACCGGATCGCGTCCGATGAACGCCCGCAGCTCCCAGTGACCCGGGGACCGCTGGCGCATGGTGCCCGGTTGGCTCTTCGTGCTCGCTCGACCGCCCATGCCCGACACCCTACGCCGTTTCCGGCTTCTGTAGGGCATTTGTAGGGCAGTCCGTCTGGCTCCGACCCCGTAAAGTGCCTCTGACCTGGTGGGCGCTAGAGGACTCGAACCTCCGACCTCAGCCGTGTGAAGGCTGCGCTCTAACCAGCTGAGCTAAGCGCCCTTTCGGGGAACACTACCTGCTGAACCACCATTTTCTGGATCCCAGGCCGCGGGCTGCCGTCCACGGCCATGCGCTCGGTGCAGTGGCAGGCCGACTGGTGGCCTGACCCCTTCCGATGCGCCAAGGCCACGAAATCTACCCCAGCCGGCACCGGTGGCGTTGCGCTCGGCCGGCGCGAGGAGCGAACGGAACCTGGGAGGTCCGTGGCCGGCCCATGGGAGGATCGGAGATCCGACGAAAGGCCCAGCCATGAGCAGCTACACCCACGTCCCGCATCCCCACACGCTCGAGCGCCTCCAACACCGCGACAAACCGGTCACGACGGCCGACGTCATCAAGAGCAGGACGACCGTCCGTTTCAACTCGTGGCTGGCGGTGAAGATCACCAACGGGGTCGGCACCATGTGGTGTGCCTACGCCTTTGCGGCCATCGCGCTCGTCGGCCTGCCCGCCGCCCTGAAGCCGGGCGGTGAGGGCATCATCGCCTGGATCGCCCAGACGTTCCTTCAACTCGTCCTGCTGTCGATCATCATCGTGGGCCAGAACATCGCCGCCGCGTCGTCCGACGCTCGCTCGGAGAACACCTTCAAGGACGCCGAGGCCATCTTGAGCGAGGCATTGGAGATACAGAAGCACCTGCGGGTCCAGGACGAGGAATTGATCGCCACGCTGAAGGACGCGCTGTCGAAGGTCCCGTGTCCCGCCGAAGGGCCGGACGGGCAGCGCTCCTGACGGACCCCCGGCACACGATGCACGGCCGGGTGCCCGCCCAAGGTAGAACAGGGCCATGGCTGATCCCACTTCGAGTACCCCGTTCGACCTGGCCGAGACGGACCGGCTCCTGTCGACGACCCGCGCGGTGCGCAAGCGTCTCGACCTCGGCCGGCCGGTGGAGCCCGAAGTGCTCCTCGACTGCATCCGCCTGTCCCAGCAGGCACCCACGGGTTCCAACAACCAGGGCTGGCGGTGGATGATCGTCACCGATCCCGGAAAACGCGCCGCCCTGGCAGAGCTGTACCGGGCGGGAGGAGCCGCCTACCTCGAGCGGCAGCGCCAGACCATCGACGCGGAATCCCAGATCGGGCGGGTCATGGACTCGGCCACCTGGTTGGCCCAGAACATCGAGCACGTGCCGGTGCACGTCATCCCCTGTATCAAGGGCCGGCTCGGCTCCGACGCTCCGGCCATGGCCTGGGCGGCCCAGATGGGATCGATCTTCCCCGCCGTGTGGAGCTTTCAGCTGGCCCTACGGGCCCGGGGCCTGGGCTCGGTCATCACCAGCTTCCACCTCGCCTCCGAGAGGCAGGTGGCCGAGCTACTCGACATTCCCGACGACGTGATGCAGGTGGCCCTGCTCCCTGTGGCCTACACCAAGGGGACGGACTTCCGCCCCGCGCACCGACCGCCGCCCGAGCGCATCACGCACTGGGACAGCTGGGGCAACAAGCGTCAGGGCTGAGGGTCAGGGTCTCGGGATCCGAGCACCACCGCGTCCTCGCCACGCCCGATCGTGCTCAGGCGGGCAGGAACCGGCTTCGCAACGCCCGCTTGTCCGGCTTGCCGCTGCCGAGCAGCGGAACCGCCGTCGCCGGCACGACGTCTATGCGGGCCGGCACCTTGTAGCTCGACAGAAGCTCCCGCGTCCGTGCCCGTAGGTCCTGAGGGCCGAGCCGGCGGCCCGGCTCGGCCACGACGACCGCCACCACCGCCTCGCCCCGTTCGGCGTCATCGATGCCGAACACGTATGCCTCCGCCACTCCGGGAAGGCCCAGGAGCACCCGCTCGACCTCCGCAGGTGCGACGTTCGCCCCGCCGGTCTTGATCATCTCGCTGTACCGCCCGGTGAAGTAGATGTGCCCCGACTCGAGGTACCCGCGATCGCCGGTGTGGTAGAAGCCGTCGGCGTCGAACACCTCCTCCCGCTCCCGCTTGTACAACCCGGCCATGAGGCCGAACCCACGGACGCAGAACTCCCCCTCCTGACCGTCGGGAACAGGGGCCTGGGTCTCGTGGTCGACGACCTTGTACTCAAAGTACTCGGGGTCGGCGTGGGGTCCGAAGGTCTCGGTCATGCCGAGGTTCCTCGTGTCGCCGCGCGACGACACGAACCCGGGAGGTGCCTCCGCCGGGAGGAGCGACGTCGACCCGCCCTCGCCCGCGCCCTCCCCGCTCGCCGCGTCAGCCAGCCGGATCTTCTCGAGAAGGCTCGCCCATCCGGCCAGGGAGGTGCAGCGCTCGCGACGCACCAGATCGACGGCCCCGCTCACCTCGAACCGCTCCTGGCACACCACGGCGGCGCCGCTGTGCAGGGCGCCGAGGATCATCTGCGGACCCCCGACCCAGAAGAACGGCATCGCGCAGAAGCAGCGACCGGGCTGCGACGCCTGCAGCCCCAAGCCGACGCTCGGGGCCACCTTGCGCACGGCCACCCCCTGGGTGTGGACCACCCCCTTCGGGTCGGCGCTGCTCCCGGACGTGTAGATGACCGTCATCGGATCGGCCGCGCTGACCTCGGACTCCATCGCCGCCAACAGCTCGTCACTGACCGATCCCCCGAGGGGCCCGTCCTTCCCGGCAACTGCGATCGGGCCCCCTCCGACCCGTTCGCCGGGCCGGCCAAGGTCCACCGGCGTCGCCCACGGCCGGTCCGATCCGCCCACGATCCAGATCGACCGGAGGTAGGGCAGCTCCTCCACACGGATCCGGTCCCTCTCCTGGGCGGCGAGACCGGGGACCGCCTCCTCGAGCATCAGGTTCATGTCACGGCCGAGCAGGAGGGCCGGAGCGACGAGGAACTGCACGTCGGCGATCCGAAGGGCCCGCCGCAGCTCTGCCGGGCGGTAGGTCGTCGAAAGGACCATCGAGAGCGCGCCGATGCGGGCCGCGGCCAACCACGTCACCGCGAAGGCCACCCCCGAGGGGAGCAGCAGGCCGATCCGGGTCGCCTTTCCGGCTCCAGCCTCCACCATCGCCTTGGCGAGCACCGCCGACAACGATCCCGCCTCGGCGAAGGAGCAACGGTCGTCGGCGGTGACGATGAAGTCTTCCTGATCGAAGGTCTCGACCGCGTGGGCGACGAGGCCCGGCACGGTCGGCGTGAACGCAAGCTCCGGTACCTGCACGTGACCCCCTCACCCTCCAGCGTCGCGCAAAGGTAGTCCCCGCCGGCAGGGTCCGACACAGCCGGTAGCCTGTCCGGACCATGGCAGGCGAACTCCCCGGTCCCCCCGACAACGAGGGCCACGGCAGCGACCGAGCGGAGAGCGGCGGTCCGCCGCCTCCGCGCACCTTCGTGCAGCGGATGTCCCAGACCTTCCTGAACCCGCCCAAGGCGAAGGCGCAGGCGAAGGCGCAGGCGCAAGGCCGCGAAGAGCAGCCCGAGCGGGAGCTCACCGACGCCGAGAAGCGGGCCCGGATCACCCAGATCGACGACACGGAGCGCAAGCTCGGCTACGCCGCGTCCATCCTGGCCGCCGTCATCGCCCTCATCACCTTCGTCCCCTTCATCAACAATCCTGCCCTCACGATCCAGAAGACCACCGCACCCCTGAAGGGCCACACCTGCCCGACCCACTACGAGTACGCCAAGGTCAGCGGGCACTTCACGTGTGTGGCCAACGTGACCCACCCGAGGTCCTACTGGCTCACCGAGCTCGCGATCCTGCTGATCTTCGCCGTGGCCGTCTTCATCACCACGCGGATACGGCGCCGGGCCGCTCTGGCGTTCGCCACCCTCATGACCGGGCTGGCAATGCTCTCGGTCGTTCAGTCGGTGCTGGCGTTCCCCTTCATCTTCCTGGGCGGTTGGCTGCTCATCCGGGCATGGCGGGTCCAGCGCTACGGCTCGCCCACCGCCAAGGGACCCACCCGCACCAAGGATGACGGCGGCACGGGCGGTGCCCGGGGCACGGGCACGAAGCCGGCGGCAGCACGGGGGAACGGCCGATCGGGGCGCGGCCGGCGGGGTGCGAAGAAGCCGGCTGGGCCGACCAGGCCCGCGCCGAGCAAGCGGTACACCCCCAAGGCACCGCCGCGCCGCCGCGTCCCGCCGTCGGACTGACCCGCGTCCCGCCGCCCGACCGACCGCTCCGCCTCGCCCTCCCCTCGCGGTCGTCGGCCTTCGCTCCGCCTACACCGCAGGGTCGACCTGTGGACCGGTGACCAGGGCGGAACGGAGCAGCTCCAGCACGTCGGCGCGCCGGCGGACCAGCGAGCGGGCGGTCGGTTCCTCGCCCAAGGCCCGGAGCACCTCCACCTCGGTCACCATCCCGATGACCGTTGAGTAGATGGCGAGGAGCAGCAGGCGGGGATCGTGGCGCCGCATGCGCCCTGCGTCCATCTCCGCCAGCAGGAAATCCGACGCCCGGTGGACCAGCGGCTCGAGGGCCGCGGTGAACTGGGTGGCCGCCGGCGGGCCCAGCCGGGACGCCTCGCGCACCAGGCCGAGGAGCTCGGGGCGGCGTGCCGCGAGCCGGAAGACCGATCGCACCACCGCCTCGACCCGGCTCCAACCGACCCCGGCGTCGTCGAGCGCGGTCTGCATGGCCTCGGCCAGCTCGGTCGCGCCCCGGCTGATAACCGCCTCCAGAAGCGCCTCCTTGCTCGGGAACCAGTAGAGGATGGTCTGCTTGCGGATCTCGAGCATGGCCGCGACCGCGTCGAGGGAGGTCGCCTCGTACCCCCGGGTCCCGAAGGAGGAGAGGGCTGCCCCGAGGATCCGGTCCGGCGTTCCGCTGGCCACCTACCACATGGTAGACACTCCGGCCTACCAGATGGTAGACAAGGGGACATGGTCATCGCCGACCAGCTGGCCGGGAAGCGGTTCTTCATCACCGGTGCCACCGGGTTTTTGGGAACGGCCCTGGTGGAGCGCATCATCCGGGTCATCCCCGATGCCGAGGTGCACCTCCTCGTCCGGCCGGGTCGCCGCACGACGGCCGATCGCAGGGTCGCCCGGGAGATCCTCAGGAACAACTGTTTCGACCGGCTCCGGTCCGAGCTCGGGGACCGCTTCGACGACGAGATGGCGCGCCGGGTCCGTGCGGTGCCGGGCGACGTCGGTCGAGACGGGCTCGGCCTCGACGACATCGGCCGGACCGCGCTCGCGTCGAGCGACGTCGTCGTCCACTCGGCCGCCGCCGTCAGCTTCGACTCACCGCTCGACCAGGCGGTTGAGGTCAACCTCCTCGGTCCCTCCCGGGTCGCCGCCGCGGTGGCGCAAGCCCGCGCCGACGCGGTCGCCTCGGGCGCCGGGCCCGGCCCCGGGCACCTGATCGCCGTCTCGACCGCCTACGTGGCGGGCACCCACCAGGGCGAGGCGCGCGAAGAGCTGCTGGACGACCAGCGCTTCACCCTCGACGTCGACTGGGAGGCCGAGGTCCGCAGCGCCCGCCGCCTGCGCGAGGACCTGCAGGCGGCGTCCCGGCAGCCCGACCACCTCGCCCGTTTCACCAAGAAGGCGCGCGCCGAGATGGGCGGGGCCGGTGAGCACGTCCTGGCGGCGCGCTCGGAGAAACTGCGCGAGGAGTGGGTGAGCCGCCGGCTCGTCGACGCGGGCTCGGCGCGCGCCCAGGCGCTCGGCTGGCCCGACGCCTACCCCTTCACCAAGGCCCTCGGCGAGCGGGCGCTGGTGGCCGGCCACGGTGTCGGGACCGCCCCCCCCGACCGGGCGGTCCCCCTCACCATCGTGCGGCCCTCCATCATCGAGTCGGCGCTGTCGGAGCCGCGACCCGGCTGGATCCGGGGCTTCCGCATGGCCGAGCCCATCATCGTCTCCTACGCCCGGGGCCTGCTCCGGGAATTTCCCGGCGTGCCCGAGGGCGTGATCGACGTGATCCCCGTCGACCTGGTGGTCGCGGCCATCCTCGCGGTGGCCGCCGCGGGACCCGAGCCGGGCCCCCCGGCCGTCATACAGGTGGCGTCGGGTGTCCGGAACCCGCTGCGCTACGGCCGGCTGGTCGAGCTGTGCCAGGACTGGTTCGGCCGCCACCCCGTGTACGACGAGCAGGGCCAGCCGATCGACGTCCCCGCGTGGTCGTTCCCAGGCCGAGGACGGGTCCAACGCCAGCTCCAGCAGGCCGACCGGCTCATGTCCGCCGCCGAGCGACTGATCACCACCCTGCCGCTGCGGGGCCGTCAGGCCGCCTTTGCGGCCCGGCTCGAGGACCGCCACGCGCTGGCCCGACGGGCACTCGGCTACGTCGAGCTGTACGGCGCCTACACCGAGACCGAGGCCCGTTACCGGGTCGACCGGCTGGTGGAGCTGTGGGAGCGCACCGACGAATCCGACCGCGCCAGGTTCTGCTTCGACCCGGCGGTGATCGACTGGGACCACTACGTGCACGACGTCCACCTCCCCTCGGTGGTGGAGCACGCGCGGCTGCGCACTTCCGCCGGTCGGTCGGTGGTGGACAAGCGCCCCGAGCGGGCCCGGCGGGCCATCCTGTCGCCCGAGCGGCACCTCGCGGTGTTCGACCTCGAGCACACGCTCATCGCCTCCAACGTGGTGGACACCTACGCCTGGTTGGCCAGCCGCCACCTCTCCGCCCTCGAACGGACGTCCTTCGTCGCCGGTCTCCTCGGGGAGGCGCCGTCGTTGCTGGCGTTGGACCGCCGCGACCGCGGGGACTTCCTGCGTTCGTTCTACCGCCGTTACGAGAACGCCCCGGTCGCCCAATTGGAGAAGGACTCGTGGGAGCTGTTCCATCGGCACCTGCTCACCCGGTCCTTTCCCGACGGCCTCGCCCGCGTACGCGAGCATCGCCGGCTCGGGCACCGGACCCTGCTGATCACGGGGGCCCTCAATTTCGTCATCGGGCCGCTCCGGCCGCTCTTCGACGACATCGTCTGCGCAAGCCTCGGCCAACGCGACGGCCGGTACGACGGCCGCCTCGAGGAGCTCCCGCCGATCGGCGAGGCCCGCGCCCTCCTGCTGGCCGACTACGCGGCGGCCCACGACCTCGCGCTCGAGGAGTCGGTGGCCTACGCGGACTCCTCGAGCGACCTGGCGATGCTCGAGGCGGTCGGGTTCCCGGTGGCCGTCAACCCCGAGGCCCGGCTCGCCGCCATCGCCCGCAGGCGGGGGTGGCACGTCGAGTACTGGTCGAAGGCCTCCGGCGGGTCGCACGCCCCGCTCCCGCTGGGCCCGTTGGACCTGCGCCGGCCCGGCACCCGGCGACCATGGGGGCGATCGGAGCACATCTCGACCGGCGACCGGGTCGACCGGTGAGGGCGCTCGTCTTCGAGCGCAACCTGGCGCGCTTCGCCGCGGCACGCCTCGTCTCGTCGCTGGGCTCGGGTCGGGCGGCCGGGATCGGGCCGCTCCGCCTCGCCGACTGCGATCCGCCCGAGCTCCCCGGCCCCGGGTGGCACCCGGTCCGTCCCCTCCTGTCGGGCATCTGCGGTTCGGACCTCACGACCCTGAACGGCCGGAGCTCCCGTTACTTCGAGGACCTCGTGAGCTTTCCGTTCGTCCCCGGCCACGAGGTCGTGGGAACCGTCGAGGCACTCGCCACCTCGGCGGAGGGCGCCGTGCTCGATCCCGGTACCCGGGTGGTGCTCGAACCGGTCCTCGGGTGCGCTGCCCGCGGGATCGACCCGCCGTGCGAGGCCTGCGCCGCCGGGCACACCGGTGACTGCGAGCACGTCGCCCACGGACACCTGCGACCCGGGCTCCAGACCGGGTTCTGCGCGGACACCGGTGGTGGCTGGTCGGCCGCCGGGCTCGTCGCCCACGAGAGCCAGCTCCACGCCGTCCCCCACTCGTTGAGCGACGAGGACGCGGTGACCGTCGAGCCGGTGGCCTGCGCGGTGCACGCGGTCCTGCACGCCGGACTACGCGAAAGCGAGATGGTGGCGGTGATCGGGGCCGGAACGGTGGGCCTCACTCTCACCGGTGCCCTGGCCCACCTGGCCGGCACCGGGCGATGCCCGGAGCCCTCGGCGCTGCTGGTCGCCGCCCGCCACCCCCACCAGCAGCAGGTCGCCACCGAGCTCGGCGCCACCTCGGCCCTGCCGACCCGGCAGCTCGCCCGGCTGGTCCGGCGCCGGAGCCGGTCGCTGGCCGTCGGCTCCCCGAGCCAGGGGTCCCGCCAGTTGACCGGGGGCGCCGATCTCGTCTTCGATTGCGTGGGCAGCGCCGAGTCCCTGCAGGAGGCCCTGGCCATCGTGCGGCCGCGTGGCCGGGTGGTGCTCGTCGGCATGCCCGGCCGGGTCCATCTCGATCTGGCCTCGCTCTGGCACCGCGAGGTGAGCCTGATCGGCGCCTACGCCTACGGGTCCGAGCGGGTCCCCGGCGCACCGGCGCCGGTGCGCACCTTCGACCTGGCCATGGAGGTGGCCGGCGCCCTCCGCACCGGCCGGCTCGTGTCGGCCACCTACCCGCTCGAGCGGTTTGAGGAAGCGCTCGCCCACGCCGGCGCCGCGGGCCGTCGGGGCGCGGTGAAGATCGCCTTCGACCTCCGGAGGGACCGAACCCCCGCGAAAGGAAGCCCTTCATGAGCCCGAGGCCCGGATTCGTGCTGGAGGTGGACCGCTCCACCCCGCCGACCCTCTTCTGGAACGGCGAGCAGTTCGCCCTCGAGCGCCTCCCCGAGGGCAGCCGGGTCGTGTACGCGCCCGAGCCCGTCGACGCCATGGCCGACCCCGTGTCCGCCATCCGTCACGCGCTCACCCACCCCCTGGGCGACAGCGAGCCGCTGCCCGCCCTGCTCCGCCCGGGCATGCGCCTCACCATCTGCTTCGACGACGTCTCCCTCCCCCTCCCCCCGATGCAGGCGCCCGACGTCCGCCAAATGGTGATCGAGGAGGTCCTCGACATGGCCGCCGCCGCCGGGGTGGACGACGTCGTGCTCGTGGCGGCGCTGGCCCTCCACCGGCGCATGACCGAGCCCGAGCTACGCCACGCGCTGGGCAACCGGGTGTACGAGGCTTTCGCTCCGCACGGTCTCCTCACCCAGCACGACGCCGAGGACCCGGCCAACCTCGTGCACCTCGGGCAGACCGAGCAGGGCGAGGACGTCGAGATCAACAAGCGCGCCGCCACCAGCGACCTCGTCGTGTACGTGAACATCAATCTGGTTGCCATGGACGGCGGGCACAAGAGCGTGGCGACCGGCCTGGCCAGCTACCGGAGCCTTCGCCACCACCACAACCCCCAGACCATGCGCCACAGCCGGTCCTTCATGGACGCGCCGGCGTCGGAGCTGCACACGGCCAACTGGCGAATGGGCCGCTTGATCGCCGCCAGCGGGGTGAAGGTGTTTCAGATAGAGACCACGCTGAACAACGACACCTTCCCGGACTCGTTCGCCTTCCTGCAGAAGCGCGAGTGGGAATGGTCCTTGCGGGATCGCGCCACCTACGCGGCGAGCTCGGCGGCCCTGGCGCGCACGCCGTCGCCGATGGCCCGCCGGATCTTCCACTCGATCCGCTCGCCCCATGCCCTGAGCTCGGTGCAGGCGGGAGAGGTCGAGGCGGTGCACGAGGTGACCACCGCCAACGTGTGGGCCCAACAGGGGGTGGAGGTGAACGGGCAGACCGACATCCTCACCATGGGCCTGCCCTATATCTGCCCGTACAACGTCGACTCCATCATGAACCCGATCCTCGTGGCCTGCCTCGGGCTCGGGTACTTCTTCAACCTCTACCGGGGGAAGCCACTCGTGCGCGAGGGCGGCGTCCTCATCCTGCGGCACCCCACGCCCTGGGACTTCCATCCCGGCCATCACCCGAGCTACATCGACTTCTTCGAGCAGGTGCTCGCCGAGACGGTCGACCCGGTGGTCATGCACAAGCAGTTCGAAGAGTCCTTCGCCACCGACCCCTGGTACATCCACCTCTACCGGACGGCGCACGCGTACCACGGCGTCCACCCCTTCTACATGTGGTACTGGTGCGCCCACGCCCTCGAGCACCTGGGACGCGTCATCGTGGTCGGCGGTGACCCGAAGGCCGTGCGGCGCCTCGGGTTCTCCCCCGCCTCGACGATGGCCGACGCGCTCGAGATCGCCGGCGACGTCGTCGGGACCTCGCCGTCGCTGACCCACCTCCACGCCCCTCCGATCCTGATGGCCGACGTCCGTTGAAGACACCCGCGGCCCTGGGCCGCCTCGGACGGGCCCGGTTCCCCCTCGCGCCGCCGACCTGGCCCCAGGGCGTCCCGCGTCCCGCACCCGAGCGCCACGTCGGGCTCGACTACGACCACGGATGGTCGAGGCGGTACCCAGTCCGCTTGGCACGGGCCATGCTGATCGACAACGTCACCCGCCCCCTGGCCCGGGCACTGGCACCGGCCACCATCAGGGGGAGCGAGCATCTCCGCCACGCGGAGGCACCGGTCATCTTCGTCGCCAACCACACCAGCCACGTCGACACCCCTCTCCTGCTGGCAAACCTCCCGATCAGGTTCCGCCACCACACGGTGGTGGCCGCGGCCGCCGACTACTTTTTCGACCGCACATGGAAAGCCGCCCTGTGGTCCTTCGTCCTGCCGGCCATCCCGATCGAGCGGACGAAGGTCAATCGCCGGTCGGCCGACGCCGCAGCCGAGCTGCTGGCCGAGGGGTGGAACCTCGTCATCTTCCCCGAGGGGGGGCGCTCGCCCGACGGCTGGGCCCAACCTTTCCGGGGCGGAGCGGCCTACCTGGCCCGGCGGACCGGTTGCCCGGTGGTGCCCGTCTACCTGCACGGCGCCCGTCACGTCCTCCCGAAGCGCGCGGGTGGTGGCGGCCGGCCGGCCGGGGGATCCGGGACCGAGATGCGGGCCGGGCACGGGCTTCGGCGTGCTCCGGTCACCGTCGTGTTCGGCGCACCCCTCCGGCCCGACGAGGGCGAGGACGCCCGCCGGTTCGGCGTTCGCATCGAACGGGCGGTCGCCGTGCTGGCCGACGAGGTGGCGAGCGACTGGTGGCAGGCCCGGCGACGGATGGCGAACAGCACGACCCCGTCGCACCGGGGACCCGAAGGCTCCCCCTGGGTGCGGTCGTGGGCCCTCGGCGCGGCACCGGGCGACACGCCGGCCACCGAGCCCGTTCGCTGGCCCCCGCGCTGACTTCTCTGCGCCTGCTTGTCTGCGCTGACTTCTCTGCGCCTCAGGGCCACTCGCGCCAGGCGGTGACGAGCACCGAGATCACCGGGCCGGTCAGCGCGACGCTCCCGTACTGCGGGTACTTCTCCCCCAGCATGGCGAGCGCCCGGTCCGTCGCCTCGCCGGGATGGAGCACCTGTGCCCACCCGTCGACGCGGACCCACCAGAGCTCGGACCAGTTCTCGTCGTAGTGGTCGACGAGTAGGGAGACGGCTGGGTTGGCCCGCACGTTGTCGAGACGGCGCAGCAGGGCCGAGGACTTGGGCTTCGCGTCGACGGCGCTGTACACGGTGTCCCCGCTCAGGACGAAGCAGCAGGGGACGATGTGGGGACGACCGGTGGGGGTGGTGGTGGCGAGGCGGCCCACCCGCGCCGCGGCCAACCGGCGCCTCCCCAGCGCGCTGCCGGGGGGAACCCCGGACCGGCCCGATCGCGGGTGGGCCCGCTGTTCGGGCAGAGGTTCGGGCAGAGGTTCGGGCAGCTGCGTCGGTCCGGGCTCTGCCATCGGCTCGAGCGCCTCCGTTCGGTGGGGGGAGATTCCCGGCGGTAGCGTTCCCCGCGTGTGCTTGCTCGTCATGCTCTCCCGGGTGGACCCGGACGCGCCACTCGTCGTCGCGGCCAACCGGGACGAGCGCATGGAGCGGCCGGCGCGGGCAATGACCGTCCTGGCCGAAGGCCCCCCTCGGATCCTCGGCGGATACGACGAGCTCGGCGGAGGAACCTGGCTCGCCGTGAACGAGCGGGGTCTGGTGGCCGGCCTTACCAACCGTCCGTTGGACGGAGGGCGGGACCCCGCCAAGAGGTCGAGAGGGGAGCTCCCCCTCTGGCTCGCCGGCTGGCCTGGCGCCAGGGAGGCGGTGGAACGCTTCGTGGAGGAGTTCTCCCCTTCGGACTACAACCCCTGTTGGATGCTGGTCGGGGACCGCGACTCCCTCTTCTCGCTCGACATGACCGCCGACGGCACGCCGGTCGCCGAGGAGCTGCCACCTGGTTCCTACGTGCTCGAGAACAGCCCCCTCGGAACCTCGAGCCCCAAGGGCGACCGTGTGAACGAGCAGGTCGCCAAGGCGGCCACGATGCGTGGCGACTCCCTCCTTCAGGCCCTGGGTACCATCCTGGGGGACCACACGGCTCCCGACGGGGCGAACGGTGCGAGCGGCGCCGACGGTGCGAACGGTGGCGACGGCGCCGACGGTGCGAACGGTGGCGACGGCCCGGCGCTCTCGAAGGTGACCCCGAACCAGGACCCGGGAGCCCGGTCGGTTCCGGTTGCCCGTTTGCGGGGGCTCTCCGCCAACTGCGTGCACTCGGACGGCTACGGCACCAGGTCCGCTCTGCTGTGCTGCGTGCCACGATCCTTCACCGCCCCGATCCGGGTCCTCGTAGCCGACGGTCCCCCTTGCACAACGCCAATGGTCGACGCCACCGGCCTCTGGCGTTCCTGATCGATTCGGCAGAACGCTCCAACGGGTGTGCCCGACCCCGCGATCGCGTGCGCCGCTCCCTGCCCGTGTCGGTGCTCCGGTCGCACCGGTGAACCGCCCCCCGCCCCGCCCCGTCCCACCCCTCCCCGCCCGGCGGATCGTCGACACACCCCGATGGTTCAATTCCCCCATGGAGCTGAGCGCCCTCGCCGAGACGATCGACGCCCTGATCGCGTCGGGTCCGTCGGCTCATGGCGACGGGGAGTCGATCGAGGCC
>DATKRB010000032.1:0-14097 GCA_035532415.1 Acidimicrobiales bacterium
CTTCGAGACCCTGAAGCCGGACTCGGCGGACGAGACCGTTCAGATCAAGCCGACGGGCAAGGCGGTCCTGTTCAACGGCCGGACGGGCGAGCAGTACGACAACCCGATCTCGGTCGGCTACGTCTACATCCTCAAGCTCGCGCACCTGGTCGACGACAAGATCCACGCCCGCTCGACCGGCCCCTACTCGATGATCACCCAGCAGCCGTTGGGTGGGAAGGCCCAGTTCGGCGGCCAGCGGTTCGGGGAGATGGAGGTCTGGGCGCTGGAGGCCTTCGGGGCCGCCTACGCCCTGCAGGAGCTGCTGACCATCAAGTCGGACGACGTGCTCGGCCGGGTGAAGGTGTACGAGGCCATCGTGAAGGGGGAGAACATCCCCGAGCCGGGGATCCCCGAGAGCTTCAAGGTGTTGATCAAGGAGATGCAGTCGCTCTGCCTCGACGTGGAGGTCCTCGCGGTCGACGGAGCGGAGATCGAGATGCACGAGATCGACGAGGACGTGTTCCGCACGGCCGAGGAGCTCGGCATCGACATCAGCCGGCCTGAACGCGGGTCGGACGAGGAGGACGAGCGGCGCGCCGCAGAGAGGAGCTTCTCGTAATGGCGCTCGACGTGAACACGTTCGACCAATTGCGGATCGGCCTGGCCACCGGGGACTCGATCCGGGGCTGGTCCAACGGCGAGGTGAAGAAGCCGGAGACGATCAACTACCGGACGCTGCGTCCCGAGAAGGACGGCCTCTTCTGCGAGAAGATCTTCGGGCCCACCAAGGACTGGGAGTGCTACTGCGGCAAGTACAAGCGCGTCCGCTTCAAGGGGATCATCTGCGAGCGGTGCGGTGTGGAGGTCACCCGGTCCAAGGTCCGGCGCGAGCGGATGGGCCACATCGAGCTGGCGGCCCCTGTCGTGCACATCTGGTACCTCCGGGGCACCCGGAGCTGGCTCGCCTACCTCCTCATGGGCACCGAGGCGCGCGAGGAGCTCAAGGCCAAGCAGCTCGAGAAGGTCATCTACTTCGCCGCCAACCTGGTCACCTGGGTCGACGAGGAGAAGAGGCACGAGGACCTGCCCAATCTCGAGGCCGAGCTCGCCGAGGAGATCGGCGACATCGAGCGCCGGCGTGACCTCGAGGTCGACCGCCGGTTCAAGGCGCTCGAGGAGGAGCTGGCCCAGCTCGAGAAGGAGGGCGCCCGCGAGGCCGAGGTGAAGGCCCGCCAGCGCGCCGTCGAGAAGGAGATCACCGGGGTCCGGGACCGGGCCCAGGACGAGGTGGAGCTGGCCCAGAGGTCCCTCGACGAGTTCCGCAACCTCCATGCCCGCAAGATCGTGGAGGACGAGCTGCTCTGGCGGGAGCTGCGGGTCCGTTACGACGACTACTTCGAGGGCGGCATGGGGGCCGAGACCATCCAGCGCCTCATCGACCGCATCGACCTCGACGCCGAGGAGATCAAGCTCCGCGCCATGATCGACGCGACCGACGGTCGCCGCCCGCTCTCGACGCAGCGGCGCCAGAAGGTCATCAAGCGCCTCAAGATCGTGACCGCGTTCAACCGCCGGGACGACCACGGACGCCGGGTCAACGACCCCCGGGCGATGATCCTCGAGGCCGTTCCGGTCATCCCGCCGGACCTGCGGCCGATGGTCCAGCTCGACGGGGGGCGGTTCGCCACGTCGGACCTCAACGACCTCTACCGCCGGGTCATCAACCGCAACAACCGGCTGAAGCGGCTGCTCGACCTGGGCGCCCCCGAGATCATCATCAACAACGAGAAGCGGATGCTCCAGGAGGCCGTCGACGCGCTGTTCGACAACGGCCGCCGCGGCCGGCCGGTCACCGGACCGGGCAACCGTCCGCTCAAGAGCCTCTCGGACATGCTGAAGGGGAAGCAGGGGCGGTTCCGCCAGAACCTGCTGGGCAAGCGCGTCGACTACTCGGGGCGCTCGGTCATCGTGATCGGACCGACCCTCCTGCTCCATCAGTGCGGTCTCCCGAAGCTGATGGCGCTCGAGCTCTTCAAGCCCTTCGTCATGAAGCGGCTGGTCGACGCCGAGCTGGCGCAGAACATCAAGTCGGCCAAGCGGATGGTCGAACGGCGCCGTCCCCAGGTGTGGGACGTGCTGGAGGGCGTCATCCGGGAGCACCCGGTGCTGCTGAACCGCGCACCTACGCTCCACCGCCTGGGGATCCAGGCGTTCGAGCCGGTGCTGGTGGAGGGCAAGGCCATTCAGGTCCACCCGCTGGTCTGCACGGCGTTCAACGCCGACTTCGACGGGGACCAGATGGCGGTCCACCTGCCCCTGTCGGCCGAGGCCCAGGCCGAGGCCCGGGTGCTGATGCTCTCGGCGAACAACATCCTGTCGCCGGCCACCGGACGCCCGATCACCGTGCCCACCCAGGACATGGTGTTCGGGGCCTACTACCTCACGCTGGCCGTCGACGGCGCCAAGGGCGAGGGTCGTGCCTTCCGGCACTCCCACGAGATCCAGGCCGCATTCGACGCGGGGGACATCGACCTGCATGCGCGGATCGTCCTGCGCCCCCTGGCCGGCTCGTCGTTGGCGGCCCGGCTCGAGTCGGCCGGTGCCGTCCCCGACCCCGAGCAGGACCGGCTCTCGGTCGATACCACCCCGGGCCGGGTCTTCCTGAACGAGGCGCTTCCCGAGGGCTTTCGCTACGTCAACGAGGTCGTGGGCAAGCGCAACGTGCCGGTCGGCGTGATCGTGGAGGAGCTGGCGGCAACCCATCCCAAGTACGTGGTGGCCGGCAGCCTCGACAAGATCAAGGCGCTGGGATTCCGCTTCGCCGCCCAGTCCGGCCTGACCATCTCCATCGACGACGTCCGCACCCCTCCGGACAAGCAGCTCATCCTCGACCGCTACGAAAAAGAGGCGGAGAAGGCGGAGAACCAGTTCAAGCGGGGCATCATCACCGACGACGAGCGGCGCCAGAAGGAGATAGAGATCTGGACCTCGGCGAACTCGGAGGTCGGCCGGGCGATGGAGCAGACGCTCTCCACCCTGTCGTTCAACCCGCTCGACATGATGGTCGACTCGGGAGCCCGGGGGAACGCCCAGCAGATCCGCCAGATCGCCGGTATGAAGGGGCTGGTCTCCAACCCCCGGGGCGAGATGATCCCCCGCCCGATCAAGTCCTCGTTCCGTGAGGGCCTGTCGGTGCTCGAGTACTTCATCTCCACCCACGGTGCCCGCAAGGGGCTCGCCGACACGGCGCTCCGCACCGCCGACTCGGGCTACCTGACCCGTCGTCTGGTCGACGTGGCCCAGGAGCTGATCGTCCGCGAGGACGACTGCGGCACGGTGCGGGGGATCTGGATCGAGGACGTCGAGCCCGACGGCCCCGGCCGGAGGAGCTACCTCGAGACGAGGGCGTACGGACGCCTGCTTGTGGAGCCGGTGACGCTGTCGGACAAGTCCAAGCTGGCGCCCGGGACCATGTTGACCGACGAGATCGTGGCGCAGCTGCGCGACGACCCGGGTGTCACCCGCATCCGGACCCGCTCGGTGCTGACCTGCGAGGCGGCTCACGGGATCTGCGCGGCCTGCTACGGCCAATCGCTGGCCACGGGCAACATGATCGAGCTGGGCGAGGCGGTCGGCGTGATCGCCGCCCAGTCGATCGGCGAGCCGGGCACGCAGCTGACCATGCGGACCTTCCACACCGGCGGCATCGTGGGTGAGGACATCACCCACGGCCTGCCCCGGGTGGTCGAGCTCTTCGAGGCGCGTACCCCCAAGGGGGCGGCGGTCCTCGCCCGTCACAGCGGGGTCGCCCGGTTGGACGACGAGGAGAACGGCCGCCGGATCACCGTGGTCGCCGACGACGGCACCGAGGAATCGGTGGTGGTGGCGGTCCGGGCCCATCTGGAGGTCGTCGACGGCCAGGACGTCGCCGCGGGCGACGCGCTCGTCGAGGGCCCGAAGGACCCGAAGGAGCTGCTGGAGGTGAAGGGGATCCGCGAGACCCAGCAGTACCTGGTGGAGGAGGTGCAGAAGGTCTACCGGGACCAAGGTGTGTCCATTCACGACAAGCACATCGAGCTGATCGTGCGCCAGATGCTCCGCCGGGTGCTCGTGGCCGAGCCGGGCGAGGCGCCGTTCCTCCCCGGGGAGCGGGTGGACAACCAGATTTACGCCGAGGTCAATCGCCAGCTGGTGGAGGAGGGCAAGCGCCCGGCCGAGGGACGGCCCGAGCTCATGGGCATCACCAAGGCCTCGCTGGCCACCGACAGCTGGTTGTCGGCCGCCTCGTTCCAGGAGACGACCCGGGTCCTGACCGAGGCGGCCATCGAAGGCCGCTCGGACCAGCTCTTCGGGCTGAAGGAGAACATCATCATCGGCAAGCTCATCCCTGCCGGTACCGGGATGGAGCGCTACCGCTCGATCAACCTGGAGATGCCCGACGCCGAAGCCCTTCCGTTCTGGGCCATCGGCTCCGGAGCGTCCGAGACCGAGGACCTGGCCGCCTGGCTGCGGGACGTCGGCGGGGAGGGGATCGGCGACGACCCCTTCGACCCGTCCATCGACGCCAGCTGGCTCGGTGCGGCACCGACCGCCGACGGCGAGGGCGTCCCCGCGGCGGGAACCGCTGCCGGGGGCGTCCAGCAGAATCCGCTCGAAGCCGGCGCGTGAGCCGGGTCGATCGGGCGGGCAGGCGCTTGCCCGATCGACCCTGGTGCCGTAGCATTGATCAGCCGTGTGGCGCTGCCTCTTGCGCGCGCCGCTCGGCTCCGTTGTCATCCCGGAACTCCACGAGTTAGAGGTAGCGCGTGCCCACGATCGCCCAGCTGGTCCGCAAAGGACGGCAGGCCAAGGTAACCAAGACCAAGACCCCGGCTCTGCGAGGCGCGCCCCAGCGGCGTGGCGTCTGCACCCGCGTCTACACGACCACGCCGAAGAAGCCGAACTCCGCGTTGCGCAAGGTGGCACGCGTGCGGTTGACGAGCGGCGCCGAGGTGACCGCGTACATCCCCGGCGTGGGCCACAACCTCCAGGAGCACTCGATCGTCCTGGTCCGCGGCGGGCGGGTGAAGGACCTCCCCGGCGTCCGGTACAAGGTGATCAGGGGGGCGCTCGACACGTCGGGTGTCCGCGAGCGGAACCAGGCGCGGAGCCGCTACGGAGCCAAGAAGGAGTCCTGATGCCCCGGAACGGACCTGCCCAACGGCGCGAGCTCCAGCCTGACCCGGTCTACCGGTCCGTGCTGGTGACCCAGGTGGTGAACAAGGTGCTGAGCCGCGGCAAGCGCACGCTCGCCGAGCGCATCGTGTACGGCTCGCTCGAGCTCGTCGCCGAACGGGCCGGCTCGGACCCGGTCGCCGTGCTCAAGCGGGCGGTGGAGAACACGCGCCCCGAGCTCGAGGTGAAGAGCCGCCGGGTCGGCGGCGCCACCTACCAGGTCCCGATCGAAGTCCGCCCCCGCCGGGCCACCACTCTGGCCATCCGGTGGCTGACCGGGTTCTCCCGCCAGCGCCGCGAGAAGACCATGGCGGAGCGGCTGGCCAACGAGATCCTCGATGCCTCCAACGGCATCGGTGCGGCGGTCAAGCGCAGGGAAGACATGCACAAGATGGCGGAGTCCAACAAGGCCTTCGCCCACTACCGCTGGTAGCAGCAGGACCTGAGGTAGCGCACCATGGCCGACCCCCTTCCCATTCGCGAGTTCCCGCTCGGCAGGACCCGCAATATCGGGATCATGGCTCATATCGACGCGGGCAAGACCACGACGACCGAGCGGATCCTCTACTACACGGGGCGCAACTACAAGATCGGCGAGGTCCACGAGGGCGCAGCCACCATGGACTGGATGGTGCAGGAGCAGGAGCGGGGCATCACCATCACCTCGGCGGCCACCACCTGTCGGTGGCGCGACACGTGGATCAACATCATCGACACGCCGGGCCACGTCGACTTCACGGTGGAAGTCGAGCGCTCCCTGCGGGTGCTCGACGGGGCCGTGGCGGTCTTCGACGCGGTGGCCGGGGTGGAGCCCCAGACCGAGACCGTGTGGCGCCAGGCCAACAAGTACTCGGTCCCCCGGATCTGCTTCGTGAACAAGATGGACCGGGTCGGTGCGGACTTCGGGCGCACGGTCGAGATGATCCGCGACCGCCTCGACGCCACGCCGGCCGTCGTGCAGTTGCCGATCGGCGCCGAAGCCGACTTCCGGGGCGTGGTCGACGTGCTGGGCCGGCGGGCCCTGGTCTGGGAAGACGGTATGGGCGAGAAGTGGGAGGAGGAGGACGTTCCCGCCGAGCTGGCCGGCGAGACCGAGGACGCCCGTCACCAGCTCGTCGACGTCCTCTCCAATTACGACGACGGGATCATGGAGAAGTTCCTGGCGGACGAGGCCATCACGGCCGACGACCTCCGCCGGGCCCTGCGGACCGCCACCCTTGCCAGCGAGGTCGTCCCGGTCCTCTGCGGCTCGGCCTTCAAGAACAAGGGCGTCCAGCCCATGTTGGACGCGGTGGTCGACTACCTGCCCAGCCCGCTCGACCTCCCGCCCACCCCGGGGCACCTTCCCGGGAAGCCCGAGGACCTCACGGAGCGGCTCCCCGACGACGACGCGCCGTTCTCCGCGCTGGCCTTCAAGATCATGACCGACCCCTTCGTGGGCAAGCTGACCTACCTGCGGGTGTACTCGGGGACCCTGCGCAAGGGCGGGACGGTCACCAACACGACCAAGGACAAGCGGGAGCGGGTGGGCCGGCTCCTGCAGATGCACGCCAACCACCGCGAGGACAAGGACGCCATCTTCGCCGGGGACATCGTGGCCGCCGTCGGCCTGAAGCAGACCACCACCGGGGACACGCTCTCGGACCCGGGCCATCCGATCGTGCTGGAGGAGCTCACGTTCCCCGAGCCGGTGATCCACGTCGCGGTGGAGCCCAAGACCAAGGCGGACCAGGACAAGCTGTCCAAGGCGCTCTACTCGCTGTCGGAAGAGGATCCGACCTTCCGGGTCCGCTCCGACGAGGAGACGGGTCAGACGGTCATCTCGGGGATGGGCGAGCTCCACCTCGAGGTCCTGGTCGACAGGATGCTGCGCGAGTTCAGCGTGGACGCCAACGTGGGGAAGCCCCAGGTCGCCTACCGCGAGACGATCCGCAAGCCGGTGGAGAAGATCGAAGAGCGCTACATCCGCCAGACCGGCGGCCGGGGCCAGTACGGCCACGTCGTGATCAGCCTCGAGCCGACGGGCCCCGGCGGCGGGTACGAGTTCGTCGACAAGATCACCGGCGGGGTCATCCCGAAGGAGTACATCCCCTCGGTCGACGCCGGCATCCAGGAGGCCCTGACCTCGGGCGTCGTGGCCGGGTATCCCATGGTCGACGTCCGGGTCCTGCTCACGTTCGGGTCCTACCACGACGTCGACTCGTCGGAGATGGCGTTCAAGATCGCCGGCTCCATGGCGGTGAAGAAGGCCGCCCGGGCGGCGTCCCCGGTCCTCCTCGAGCCCGTGATGGCCGTTGAGGTCGTCACCCCCGAGGACTACATGGGCGACGTGATCGGGGACCTCTCGTCCCGCCGGGGGCGGGTGGAGGGGATGGAGCAGCGGGGCAGCAGCCACGTCATCCGAGCCCAGGTTCCCCTGGCCGACATGTTCGGCTACGCTACTGACCTGCGTTCGCGCACGCAGGGTCGTGCCACGTACACGATGCAATTCCACGCCTACAACGAGGTTCCCGACTCGATCGCCAAGGAGATCGTCGCTCGGGCCCACGGGGAGTAGGCGAGCCGGGCCGCACGGTTGCCCGGCGTCGGGCGCCGGGTCGATATCGTCGCGGTTGCAAGCTTTACCAAACGAGGAGGCGGCGGGTGACCGCCGCGGCGGGCCCTAGGGGGTCCGTCCGAGATCAGGGAGTAGTCCCGCAGATGGCCAAAAAGAAGTTCGAGCGCACGAAGCCCCATGTCAACGTGGGAACGATGGGTCATATCGACCATGGCAAGACCACGCTCACGGCGGCCATCACCAAGGTCCTGTCGGAGAGCAACCCCAACACGGCCTTCACGCCGTTCGACCAGATCGACAAGGCGCCCGAGGAGAAGCAGCGGGGCATCACGATCTCCATCGCCCACGTGGAGTACGAGACGGCGAACCGGCACTACGCCCACGTCGACATGCCGGGCCACGCCGACTACATCAAGAACATGATCACCGGCGCCGCCCAGGTGGACGGGGCGATCCTGGTCGTGTCCGCCGCCGACGGCCCCATGCCCCAGACCCGGGAGCACGTGCTCCTGGCCCGCCAGGTCGGCGTGCCCTACATCGTGGTGGCCCTCAACAAAGCCGACATGGTCGACGACGAGGAGCTGCTCGACCTGGTGGAGCTCGAGGTTCGGGAGCTCCTCAACGACTACGAGTTCCCCGGCGACGACACCCCGATCGTGCGGGTCAGCGCGCTGAAGGCACTCGAGGGCGACCCCGAGTGGACGCCCAAGATCCTCGAGCTGATGGAGGCCGTCGACTCCTACATCCCCGAGCCCGAGCGCGACGTCGACAAGCCCTTCCTCATGCCGGTGGAGGACGTCATGTCCATCACCGGGCGGGGCACCGTGGTGACCGGCAAGGTGGAGCAGGGCATCGTGAAGGTCGGCGAGGAGGTCGAGATCGTCGGCCTGCGCGACACGCAGAAGACCACGGTCACCGGGGTGGAGATGTTCCGCAAGCTGCTCGACGAGGGTCGGGCCGGGGACAACATCGGTGCCCTTCTCCGAGGCACGAAGAAGGAGGACGTCGAGCGCGGGCAGGTCCTCTGCAAGCCGGGATCGATCACCCCCCACACCAACTTCGAGGCGACGGTGTACGTCCTGAACAAGGAGGAGGGTGGCCGTCACAAGCCGTTCTTCACCAACTACCGGCCGCAGTTCTACTTCCGGACCACCGATGTGACCGGGACGATCAGCCTCCCCGAGGGCACCGAGATGGTCATGCCCGGGGACAACACGGAGATGACGGTGGAGCTCGGCAAGCCGATCGCCATGGACGAGGGTCTCCGGTTCGCCATCCGCGAGGGTGGCCGCACGGTGGCCTCGGGCCGAGTCACCAAGATCCTCAAGTAAGCGCGAACGAGACCAGCAGCGAGAGGATCACCATGGCCGACGCCCCCCGACAGAAGATCAGGATCCGGCTGAAGGCCTACGATCACGAGATCCTCGACCAGTCCACCGAAAAGATCGTCCAGACGGTCCTGCGCACCAACGCCAAGGTGCAGGGGCCGGTGCCCTTGCCGACCGACAAGCACCGGTACACCGTGATCCGCTCGCCCCACAAGTACAAGGACAGCCGCGAGCACTTCGAGATGCGGGTTCACAAGCGTCTGGTGGACATCGTCGAGCACACGCCGAAGACGGTCGACTCGCTCCAGCGCCTCGATCTGCCGGCCGGCGTCGATATCGAGATCAAGATCCAGAACGCCTGACGGGGCGCCCGCCGCCGCCTCTGGCGACGGCCTCCCCGTTGGTGTAGCCTCATCGATCGGGCCGGTTCTCGGCCCGAAGGCCCGGGGACACCCGGTGCCTGACCATAATCCGACGTGTTCGAGCGCCCGGCCGGCCGCCAAGGCCGTCGGGGACCTCGGACCGAAACATTCGAGCGCTCCGCTCGGGGATCCCGGGCGGAGCGTTGGCGTGCGCACGGGAGCCGTGCGCACCATCAGGGAGAGCCCAAAGCACGTGGCAACCAAGGCGATCGTCGGCGAGAAGGTCGGCATGACCCAGATCTGGGACGACCAGAACCGCGCCATACCGGTGACGGTGCTGCGGGTCGCGCCCGTGCGGGTGGTGCAGGTGAAGACCCCCGAGCGCGACGGCTACGCCGCGCTGCAGGTGACCTGGGGTTTCCGGCGCAGCTCCACGCTCACCAAGCCCGAGCTCGGTCACTTCGAGGCGGCAGGGGTCGACCCGGGACGCCGGCTGGTGGAGCTGCGGCTCGACGACATCAGCGAGTTCGAGGTCGGGCAGGAGCTGACGGTCGACCGGTGGACCGCCGGCGAGCGGGTCGACGCCATCGCCGTGAGCAAGGGGAAGGGGTTCGCCGGGGGGATGAAGCGGCACAACTTCAAGGGCCAAGGGGCGTCCCACGGCAACCACAAGCACCATCGGGCCCCCGGCTCGGTCGGAGCGTGCGCCACGCCCTCGCGGGTGTTCAAGGGGACCAAGATGGCCGGGCGCACCGGTGGCCGGCAGGTGACCGCTCTCAACCTTCAGATCGTGTCGGCCGATGCCGAGCGCGAGCTCGTGCTCGTGAAGGGGGCGATCCCGGGGGCCCGGGGCGGCATGGTCGTCCTCCGTGACTCCGTGAAGGTGCCGACCCCCAAGGCCGGGCGGTCCCGATGACCGCAGTGGCAACCTCAGAGGCCGGCGTGATCCGGAAGCTCCGGGGCCCGGTCCGCAAGGACCGCCCGGCGGCCCAGGTGCGGACGGTGACCCGGCGCGACGTGACCGGCGCCGACCTGGGCAGGGTGGACCTCGAGCCGTCGGTGTTCGGCATCGTCCCGAATGCCGCGGTCCTGCACCAGGTGGTCACCGCCCAACTGGCCGCCGCCCGTTCGGGGACCCAGTCCACCAAGACCCGTGCCGAGGTGCGCGGAGGTGGCGCCAAGCCCTTCCGTCAGAAGGGGACGGGCCGGGCCCGACAGGGCTCGACCAGGGCGCCGAACTGGTCCGGAGGGGGCATCGCCCTGGGCCCCAAGCCCCGGAGCTACCGGCAGCGGACCCCGAAGAAGATGGTGCGCCTGGCCCTGTGCTCGGCCCTGTCCGACCGGGCCGAGGGCGGCAGGATCGCCCTGATCGACCACTGGGGCTGGGACGCACCGCGGACCAAGGACGCCGTGGCCGCCCTGGCCGCCCTGAGCCTGTCCGACCGGGTGCTGGTGGTGCTCGGCGAGTCGGACGTGGTGGTGGAGCGGTCCTTCGCCAACCTCCAGAAGGTGCAGGTCGTCCGGGTGGGCGAGCTGTCGGCCTACGACGTCCTTCGCAACGACTGGATCGTGTTCAGCGACGAGACCCTGCCCGGCGCCCCGGCCCCGGAGACCGCCGCAGGTGCCTCGGGCGCGGCCGGTGCCGGGAGCGATGCGAGCGGAGGCGAGAGCGATGCGTGAGGCGACGTCCGTCCTGATCCGGCCGGTCGTGTCGGAGAAGACCTATTCGTTGATGAACCAGAACGTCTACGTCTTCGTCGTCGACCCCCGGGCAACGAAGATCGACGTCCGTCATGCGGTCGAGAAGGCCTTCGGCGTGCGCGTCCGAAAGGTCAACACCCTCAATCGCAAGGGCAAGGCCACCCGGAACCGCAAGACCAACACCGCCGGCCGCCGTTCCGACACCAAGCGGGCGATGGTGACGCTGCACTCCGGCGACAAGATCGACCTCTTCGAGAGCTGAGCAGGGAACCCTCATGGCGCTTCGATCACGCAAACCCACAAGTCCCGGCCGGCGGTTCCAGACCGTCTCCGACTTCGCCGAGATCACCCGCGACAGCCCCGAGCGGTCCCTGCTGGCCCCCAGCCCGGGCTCGGGCGGCCGGAACAACCTCGGCCGTAAGACGGCCCGTCACCGGGGCGGTGGTCACAAGCGCCAGTACCGGATCGTCGACTTCCGGCGGGACAAGGACGGGATCCCGGCCAAGGTCGCCCAGATCGAGTACGACCCGAACCGGAACGCCCGGATCGCGTTGCTCCACTACCTCGACGGCGAGAAGCGCTACATCCTGGCCCCCGCCGGCGTGAAGGTCGGCGACCTGCTCCAGAACGGGCAGGGAGCCGAGATCCGGCCCGGCAACGCGCTGCCGATGCGCTACATCCCCGTGGGCTCGGTGGTCCACAACGTCGAGCTGCGGCCCGGAGGGGGCGGCAAGATGGCCCGAGGCGCCGGTATGAGCATTCAGCTGGTCGCCAAGGACGGGCCGTTCGCCACGCTGCGGCTCCCGTCGACCGAGATGCGGCGGGTGTCCATCGACTGCCGGGCCACCCTGGGTGTCGTCGGCAACGCCGAAGCGGAGCTCGTGAAGATCGGCAAGGCCGGACGGAACCGGTGGAAGGGCGTGCGCCCCCAGACCCGTGGTGTGGCCATGAACCCGGTCGATCACCCTCTGGGCGGCGGCGAAGGCAAGTCCTCCGGTGGCCGGCACCCTGTCTCCCCGTGGGGACAGCCGGAAGGGCGGACGCGAGCCCGCCACAAGGATTCCGACAAGATGATCGTCCGCCGCCGCCGCACGCGCGGGGCCCGAAGGTAGCCGGGGGTCGCTGTCCAAATGCCGCGTAGCCTGAAGAAGGGCCCGTTCGTCGACGACCACCTGTTGAAGAAGGTGGACGTCCTGAACGCGAGCGGGGAGAAGCGGGTCATCAAGACCTGGTCCCGCCGTTCGACCATCATCCCCGACATGGTCGGGCACACCATTGCCGTGCACGACGGCCGCCGGCACGTTCCCGTGTACGTGACGGAGTCCATGGTGGGCCACAAGCTGGGTGAGTTCGCGCCGACGCGGACCTTCCGCTACCACGCCGGACAGGAACGGGCGGGGAGACGCTGAGATGACCGGGCTCAAGACCAACGAGCGTCCGGGGACGAAGGCCGTCCTGCGGCATTCGCGGATGTCGGCCAGCAAGGCCCGCCAGGTCCTCGACCTGATCCGCAACGAAGAGGTGGGCCGGGCGGCCGAGCTGCTCCGCACCACCGAGCGTTCGGCCGCCGCCGTCATCGGCGGGGTGCTCGCCTCCGCCGTGGCGAACGCCGTCCACAACGACGGGCAGGATCCCGAGGACCTGTACGTGTCGGCCTGTTTCGCCGACGAGGGGGCCACGCTGAAGCGCTGGCGGCCCCGGGCGCGGGGGCGGGCCACCCGTATCCGCAAGCGGAGCTGCCACATCACGGTCATCGTGAGCCGCCTGCCCGACGAGCGCCTGGCCCGGCGCCGGGCGCAGCGCGATGCGATGGGCGGCGGCCGGTCCCGCCGGGTGGCCGAGTCACGCCGCCGGGCCGATCTGTCCGGCCGACTGTCCCGGCGGCGTGCCGCGCAGGAGCAGGTGGCCGAGGAGGCGGCGGCTGCGGAGGCTGCGGCCGAGGCTGCGGTGGCCGAGGAGGCGGAAGCTGCGGAGGCTGCGGCGAAGGCGGGAACCAGCTCGTCGGCAGCTGCGGACGGAGACGTCGGAGCCACCGACGAGACGGCCGACGAGGTGGGAGCGGCTGCTGAACCCGGGACGATCGAGACCTCCACGCCGGCCGAAGACGAAGACGAGGAAGAAGGCAAGTAGATGGGTCAGAAGGTCAACCCCTACGGGTTCCGCCTCGGCGTCACCACCGACTGGAAGTCGCGCTGGTTCAACGACCGCGAGTATCAGGACTACCTCATCGAGGACTGGAAGATCCGCGACTACCTCATGGGTGAGTTGGAGCGGGCGGCGGTGAGCCGGGTCGAGATCGAGCGGACACGGGATCGTCTCCGCATCGACGTGCACACGGCCCGCCCGGGCATCGTCATCGGACGGAGGGGTGCGGAGGCCGACCGCCTGCGCACCAAGCTGGCCGAGATCACCAAGAACCCGAAGGTCCAGCTCAACATCCAAGAGATCAAGCAGCCCGAGCTCGACGCCGCCCTCATTGCCCAGGGCATCGCCGACCAGCTGCAGGGTCGGGTCAGTTTCCGCCGGGCCATGAAGCGGGCCGTGCAGACCGTGCAAAAGGCGGGAGCGCAAGGCATCAGGGTCCAGTGCGCCGGCCGTTTGGGCGGCTCCGAGATGTCCCGCCGGGAGTTCTACCGGGAGGGCCGGGTGCCCCTGCACACGCTGCGAGCCGATATCGACTACGGCTTCCGTGAGGCCAAGACCACCTTCGGCCGTATCGGGGTAAAGGTATGGATCTACAAGGGCGACATCCTGCCCTACAAGGTCTCCGCCGAGGAGAAGATCAGCCGGGAGGCCGCCATGGCCGTCGGCGAAACCTCCGGCCAGGCCCGTCCCCGCCGGGTCGTGTCCGCAGGTGGCGGCCGCCGCCGCCCCGACCTGGGCGAGCCCGGTGCCCTCCCGACGGCTGCCGAGGCGGGCGACGCCCCCTCGTCGGAGACCGCCGCCGGCAACG
>DATKRB010000033.1:0-11075 GCA_035532415.1 Acidimicrobiales bacterium
GTCCTGGAGGTTGTGCTCCCTCGCCCCGCGGATCACCAACCGGCTCGTCACGGGGCGAGGATACCGGAGGGGTGCGCGGCGCCGTTCCGGTCAGTCGTCGCCGTCGGCGGGCTCGGTGACGGCGATCGCCGCCCCCGAGGAGCGCAGCGAGACCAGCTCGTCCCGCAGCAGCGCCGCCTCCTCAAACCGCAGCTCGGCCGCCGCCGTCCTCATCTCGGCCTCGAGCTGGGACACCAGCTCGGCCAGCTCGGGGGACGGCTCCATACCGGGCGCCCAGCCCCCGCCCCCGACCGCCACCCGGGTCCGGACCACCCTGGCCGCCTTGCCGCCCCGGACGTCCGAGCGCGTCCGCTTGGCCTGACCGCTGCCGCCCGAGCCCCGCAGGCGCTCGAGGATGTCGGTCACCGACTTGCGGATGGTCTGGGGGTCGATGCCGTGCTCGGCGTTGTAGGCGATCTGGCGGGCGCGGCGGCGCTGGGTGATCCCGACCGCCTCGCGCATCGAGCCCGTGATGGTGTCGGCGTACAGGACCACCTTGCCGTCGACGTTGCGGGCCGCCCTCCCCATCGTCTGGATCAGGGCGGAGGCCGACCGGAGGAAGCCCTCCTTGTCGGCGTCGAGGATGGCGACCAGGGAGACCTCGGGGAGATCGAGGCCCTCGCGCAGCAGGTTTATCCCGACCACGACGTCCACCGTCCCCAGCCGCAGCTCCCGCAGGATCTCGATCCGGGTGATCGTGTCGATGTCCGAGTGCAGGTACTGCACCCGGACGCCCGCGTCGGCGAGGTAGTCGCTCAGGTCCTCGGCCATCTTCTTGGTCAGGGTGGTCACCAGGACCCGTCCCCCCCGGGCCACGGCATCCTCTATCCGGGCCATCAGGTCGTCGACCTGTCCCTTGGTGGGTTGGATCACCACCTCGGGGTCGACCAGCCCCGTCGGGCGGATCACCTGCTCGACGATCGTGGTGGACTCGGTCAGCTCGTACGGTCCGGGGGTGGCCGAGACGAACACCGCCTGCGGGACCCGCTCGACGAACTCCTCAAACCGGAGGGGCCTGTTGTCGATGGCCGACGGCAGCCGGAAGCCGTGCTCGACGAGCATGTCCTTCCTCGAGCGGTCGCCGGCGTACTGCCCGTGGAGCTGGGGAACGGCCACGTGGCTCTCGTCGATCACCACCAGCATGTCCTCGGGGAAGAAGTCGAGCAGCGTGAACGGCGCCTCTCCCGGGCGGCGACCGTCGAGGTGCCGGCTGTAGTTCTCGATCCCCGAGCAGACGCCGGTCTCGGCGAGCATCTCCAGATCGTGCTCGGTCCGCACCCGGAGCCGTTGCGCCTCGAGCAGCTTCCCCTCCCCCTGCAGCTCGGCCAGACGCTCCCGCAGCTCCACCTCGATGGAGCCGATGGCCCGCTGAACGGTCTCGTCGCCGGCGACGTAATGGGTGGCGGCGAAGACCACCACGTCGTCGACCGGCTCGCCCATCTCCCCGGTGAGGACGTCGAAAGGGACGATGCGCTCGATCGTGTCGCCGAAGAGCTCGACCCTGAGCGCCGTCTCCTCGTAGGCCGGGTGGATCTCGAGTGTGTCGCCGCGCGCCCGGAACGTCCCTCGGACGAGGTTGACGTCGTTGCGGTCGTACTGCAGGTCGACCAGGCGCCGCAGGAGCGTCCGGCGGTCGTGCTCCTCGCCGACGGTGAGGCCCAGGATCCGTGACCGGTACTCCTCCGGGGAGCCCAGGCCGTAGATGCACGAGACCGACGCCACCACGACGACGTCCCGGCGGAGCAGGAGCGAGGAGGTGGTGGCGTGGCGGAGCCGGTCGATCTCGTCGTTGATGGACGAGTCCTTCTCGATGTACGTGTCGGTGGTCGGCAGGTACGCCTCGGGCTGGTAGTAGTCGTAGTAGGAGACGAAGAACTCCACCCGGTTCCTCGGGAACAGGTCGCGCAGCTCCGAGGAGAGCTGGGCCGCCAGCGACTTGTTGGGCTCGATGATGAGGGTGGGGCGGCCGAGCTCGGCGATGGCCCAGGCGATGGTGGCCGTCTTGCCGCTCCCGGTGATCCCCTGCAGGGTCTGGTACCGATCGCCCCGGCGGACGCCCTCCACCAGCGCGGCGATGGCCGCCGGCTGGTCGCCCGCCGGGGCGAAGGGCGACACCACTTCGAGATCGGGCATCGCCCCGATCGTACCGGTCGGCGCGTCGCCGGCCTCCGGGCGCGGGCTCCCCGGCGGGGTGTCAGCCCGGCCGGGGACGCAGCCGGTGGAGGTGGATGGCAGCGAACCCGACGCAAGTGGCCGCGGCGAGCGCCGCCTGAACGACCAGGTCGTGGCTCGCGGTGGCCGCCGGAGCTCCGTGCGCCAGCGCCACCGCCACGATCGCGGCCACCGAGCCGGCCACCAGCACGCCGACGATCCAGCGGCATCCCACGGCCAGCAGGTACATCGTGAGGGTCACGGTGACGCTGAGGAAGATCATGGCCAGTACCAGCGTGGCGAGGGAGCCCGACGCCCCGGCGTAGCGCGGCGAGAAGACCACGGTCAAGAGCAGGTGCGGTGCGGCCACGGCCACGGCCAGGAGCGCGATCGCCGGCAGGCCGAGCAGGAGCAGCGCCACCGTCAACTGACGCAACGCATGGTGCCCCTGGTGCCAGCGGATCGCCGCCTCCGGGAGCAGGTAGCCGCCCAGCGCCAAGGCGGCGAACACGGCCGCCTTGCTGATCACCGAGATGGCGGCGTACGCCCCGCTCGCGTGCGGAGCATCGCGGGCCAGGACGATCACGTCGACGTTCTGCAGCAGGGCGATCAGGGCCAGGGACGGGAGGGCGATCAGGAGGTCGACGGCGATGCTCGACCGCTCGCCCGACACCGAAGGGACACGGGGGACCGCCCGCCACGCCTCGGTCCACCACCGGCGGAACGCCCCGGGGCCGAAGAGCGCGGGCGTCCGTCCGACCCCTGCTCGCCCGGCGCGGCCCGGGCTCCGCGGGGTGGACCACGCCCGGTCGGCGGCGACGCGGGCGTGCACGGCGGTGACGAGCTCGGCGATCAGCACCCCGACCGCCGCGCCCGCCACGCCGAACCCGGCGCCGACCAGGCAGAGGGTCCCGACCACCCGGCCGCCGCCCTCCACCAGGAGGTTGACCGCCAGCGTCCGGTAGTCGCGGTGTGCCTGCAGGAGCCCGCGGTCGAGGGAGAGGAGCACCCACACGGCACCGGCCACCAGCATCGCCGCCACCCCGGTGCTGTTGGGGGAGGAGAGCAGGTCGTCGATCTGGCCGCGGAGCAGGACCACCACCACGGCGAAGACGGCGACCGCCACGGTGCCGCGTGCGTGGAACCGTACCGCCCACCGGCGGACGGCGCCGGGCGACGCGGAGCCGTTCCAGCTGGTGACCCGCCGGACGACTGCGACGGTGACCGCCGACCCGGGCATCGACACCACCAGGAACAGGCCGGTCAGCTGGGCCAGGGATCCGTACGCACGGTTGTCGAGGAGGCGGGCCACCAGCACGGTCACGACCGCGTTGGCCGCGTTGGCCGCCAGCCCGGCCATGGCCAGGGGCCCGGCCTGCAGGATCCCGGAGCGAACCGTCTCCGGGGTCACCGAGGGGGCCGAAGGCGCCGATCCCTCCCGGTCGATCAGGAGCTCCCCCCCGAGGTTGGGGGCCCCGGCGCTCGGTGCCATCGACAGTGCCCCGGCGATCCCCTCGACGGACGCCTCGATCGCCTCCCCCACCCCCGTCGTGGCCACTGCGGCCCCTTCCGGGGGCTCGGGCGGGGCCGCAGTGCCTTCGGCGGCCACTATTCGGTCGTCACCCGCCGCGGGAGGACGGGAGCGTCGCGGCCGGTGCCCGCACCCGGGAGCCGGGCTCCTCCTCCCTGCTCGTGGTACTCCTCCTCGACGTTGACCGCCCAGATGTCGTGGGTCGCCCCGTGGATGTTCTCCACCGTCAGCATCGCCGTGTACATCGAGTGGTCCTGGTTGTTGTACTTGTGCATGCCGTTGCGCCCGACGGGATGGATGTTCGGGGCGTGCGACGCCAGGTAGTCGGTGATGACGGCCACGTTCGCCCGGTACTCGAAGTCGTAATAGGGGTAGGCCTTGGGTACCCGCACCACGTAGCCGGCCTGGACGTCCTCGGGCCGCACGAGGCCCAGGACCCCGAGCTCGCGGGTGCCGCGGGCGATCAGCTCCTCGTCGGTGCTGTTCCACAGCTCGTCGCCCTCGAAGACGAAGTACTCGAGCCCGAGGCACGTCCGGCCGTCCTTCACCATGTAGGGGGACCACGATCCGAAGTTCTGGATCCGGCCGACCTTCACGTCGGTCGCGTGGATGTAGATCCAATTGTCGGCGAAACCTCCCGCCTCGGGCACGACCAGGGCCACGGTCAGGAAGTCGCGGTAGTGGAGATCATCGGCCGCCCGGAGCACCTCCTCGGGCGGCGGCGGATCGATCGCGTGCACGAGGGACCGCATGGGCATGGAGGAGATCACGTGGGAGGCGGCGACCCGTCGGGTGGCACCGTCCGGGCCGGCCAGGGTCACGCCGGTGGCACGCCCGCCTTCCACGTGGATCCCGCGGACCTCCGTCTCCATGAGCACGGTCCCGCCACCCTTCTCCACCAGGTCCCGGCAGTGCTCCCACATCATTCCGGGCCCCAGCTTGGGGTATTGGAACTCCTCGATGAGCGAGGTGATCTCCGTCTGGTTCCGGCTGGGCATCAGCGCGTTCAGCACCGCCCGGCCCAGGTTGAGGTTCTTCACCCGCTGCGCCGCCCAGTCGGCCGGCATCTCGCTCACCGGGACCCCCCACACCTTCTCCGTGTAGGTCTTGAAGAACGTGCGGTAGAGCCTCCAGCCGAACCGGGCCACCAGCCATCCCTCGTAGTTGGTCTGGTCCTTGGGAGGCCGGATCCGGGCGCGGGCGTAGGACAGGCCGCAGAGGACCGCCTCCACCAGCCCCAGGTTGCGCAGGGCGTTCAGGGCCCTCAGCGGGTAGTCGTAGTACTTGCCCTTGTAGAAGATGCGGCTCATGCGCGGCCGCATGAGGAAGTCCTCGTCGGGGAGGATCTCGTGCCACAGCCGCTCCACCGGCTCCACCTTGGTGAAGAAGCGGTGCCCACCGATGTCGAAGCGCCACCCGTCCCGTTCGACGGTCCGGCTGATGCCGCCCACCACCGGGTCGCTCTCGGCGACGATCACGTCGTCGCCCCGCTTCACCAGCTCGTACGCAGCCGTGAGGCCGGCAGGCCCGGCACCGACCACCACCACCGGCGGCGTGCCCGGACCGGTCGGCACCGACCGGTCCTCTGTCGCTCGCGTCCCTACCGTCGACACCACGTTCCTTTCGCCCCGGAGGCTCGACCCCGGACACCGGCTCGACCCACGTCGTCACCTCGCCCGGAGCAGGGGTGGGCGGATGCGAGGGAACGCTCCGGCGGCGTCTCGTGCTCGGGCACCCCGGCCTGGCTCTGCGCAGAGATTACCCGCTCGACCCCCGCCCGTCGTGCTTGGTCCGGCCATGGCATCAGGGGACCGAGAGGTTCAGGAACGACAGCAACGCGTACCCGGCGAGCAAGGTGCCGGCCAGCACGAGGACCGGCCGCTCGACCTCGCGCCGACCGATCAGGGTGGCAGCGCCCACGACCAGCGGGAACGCGCTGAGGGCGTACCGTTCGAACGAGTCCAGGTTGGTACCGGCGAGCGCCATGAGCACGGTCCCGGTGGCGAAGGCCCCGTAGGCGGCCGGAAGGCGCCGCCAGCACACCACCAGCAGGGCCAGGACGACCACCACCCAGGGGACGTGGAGCGCGGTGCCGAAATGATGGTGGAGCACGCCCCGGGCATCGTCGACCAGGGTCCGGAAGGGATCGCTCAGCCCGCCGTGGTGCCGGCCCTGGGTCTGCACCCGCAACGGCTCGAAGAAGTCTCCGACGGCCACCTGGGCCCACCCGAGAAAGATCAGGAGGCCGCCGAGCGGGCCGAGCACCGCTGCGGCCACCGCCACCCGCCGCCGCCCCGGGGTCGCCCCCCACGCCCGGACCGCCTCCACCGCGGCGGGCAGGACCAGCAGCACGCCGAGGGGCCGGGTCAGGGCGGCCGCCACCCCGAAGCCGGCCGCCCACCACCAGGCAGGTCGCCGTCCCCGGGCGGGGCGCAGGGCGAGGAAGCACGCCGTGGTGCACACCAGCAGCAACCCTTCGGCATAGCCCATGACGAAGGTGAACGCCGCCGGGGCGAGCGAGAGGAGCCAGACCGACCGGCCGGCCACCCCCTCGTCGCCGAGCTCCCGGCGCACCAGCACGAAGAGCAGCGCCGTCCCGACCAGGGAGGCGAGGTTGGCGATGAGCAGGAGGGCGGCACCGTCGTGCACGCCGGGCAGCAGGGCCAGACCACGGCCCGCCAGGGGGAACAGCGGGAAGAACCGCAGCGACTGATGGCCGAGCGGCCCGTAGCCCATGCCGGCGATCGACTGGTACCAGCCGGCGTCCCACCCGAGCAGCCCCTGGTGGACCCGGAAGGCCACGCCCGGCGCGCTCGGATGGGTCCGGGTGACGATGAGGTGGGCCAGAGCGAGCGTGCCGAGCACGACCACGCGGGTGACCGCCCAGGGGACGAGCACCTTGCCGAGCACCCGCGTGCCACGCCGGAGGAGCTCGGAACGCCGCGGGGCGAGACTCCCCGGCCCATCGGCCGGGGAGCTCGGAAGATCGGCCTGCCGGGTCTCCCCCGCCACGGCTCCGGTCACCCGAGGTCCATCACGGGGCGGCGGACCCAGGGGCGGTCGGAGAAGTGGCCGGGGGAGCGAACTGGGTGAGCTGCATCGGCTCGTAGTACTTGTTCGGCTTGAGGTTGACCCACTGGTGCCCGCCGTAACCCGGCGCGTCCAGCAGCGCGCTGGCGATCCTCTCGCAACGCGTCCCGAAGGCCTGGTAGCCCGGGGCCCAGACCAGCCAGATCTGGTGGGTCGTCCCGGCCTTCTCCTCCAGGAGCCGGGCGAATGCAGCCGGGGACGCGTGCTGAACCGTCTGCTTGTAGTCGATCCAGTTCACGAAGGCCGGGCTGGTGCCCCTCGGGAACGTGAGCTGGTCGAGGTGCTCGGACGAGGTGAGCCGGTACACCGATGGTCCGAGCTGGTCGGGGCAGTAGGCCAGGACGTCCCCGGGCTTGGCGTGGGCCGACAGCACGGCGGCCACCTGCGTTGCCTGGGTTCGCTGGGTCCAGACGTTCTCGACGCTGAGCGCCAGGCCGGCCAGGGTCGCCACCGCCATGAGCCCGTTGCGGACCCGGGCGTCGATCAGGGTCAGGGTACCCATGCCGACCAGCAGGAGCAGGGGCACGAAGACCACCGCCGCGTAGCGAGGGCTGAAGGCGCTCCGGTCGATGATGCCTCCGGCGACCGCGGCCACGAGCGTCGCCACGACGAGGAAGGACATGCCCCTCCCCCGGGGCCGGGTCCGGATGTCGAGCTCGATGTGCCAACGGTCCTTGGCCAGGCCGAACAGGGCGAGGAAGGCAAGGAGGAAGTAGCACAGGGCGAGCAGTCGCCCCTGGTTGGAGCCCCCGGTGCTCAGCGTGGCCTGGTTGTCGGCGAAGCCGGTGACCGAGCTGATGATCGCCGCGAAGTTCGGCGGTGCGGCCCACGGGGTGCCGGTGTGCTGGGACTGGAACACGAACGTCGGGACCCACGGGAGGAACGCCACGCACCCCACGGCGACCCCGCCCAACGTCCAGCGGGCCCGGGTCCGGGCGTCGGCGGCGACGCGGCGCCGCTGTTGCCAGAGCAGGCAGAGCCCGAAGGTGCCGACCAGGTAGACGGCCCAGTACTGGGTGTAGAGGAGGGCGGCGGTGACCACGGCCACGGCAATCAGGTTCCCGGGTCGCGGGCTCGCCAGCGCCCGCAACGCCGCCAGGACGCCACACGCCGTCAGGAGCATCACCAGCGCGTACATGCGCGCCTCGGTGGCGTAGTAGATGGCGAACGGGGCGCTGGCCAGGAGGGCGAGCACCACCCAGGTCACGGACCTCCCCGCGAACCGGCGGGCGGCGAACCAGGCGACCGGGAGGGTGACGACGGACAGCAACCCCGAAAGGGACCGGACCGCCAGGTCCGACGTGCCGAACAGTCGCATCCAGAAGTGCAGCAGCACGTAGTAGAGGGGCGGGGCGCCGTCGCGCCGGAGCGCCGCCCGGAGGTCGTGCAGAGGCAGCTTGGCGATGTCGACGGTGAGGGCCTCGTCGAGCCAGAGGGCCGACCGGGTCCAGAACCGCAGGACGACCCCGACGACCACGGCGAGGGCCAGGCCGACGGTGTAGGCGGTGAGCCACCGCCCGTGCAGGCCGACCGGGTCGGGGGCCTCGGACCCCGGCGGTTCCGGAGTGGTTCCGTCCCCTTGCGGAGCCCCGTCCGGAGCAGGGCGGGGTCGCGCCGGGTCGCCGATGGCCAGATCCATGCGCGCATCGTAGGGCACCTGTGGGGCCCGGGAGCGAACCCGGCGCCGGCCCGAAGCCGGGCGCCGCCCGGGCGGATCTACAGTTGGCCGCGCATGTCGGAGGGTCGGTACTGGCCATCGCTCGACGGGATCCGGGCCGTCGCAATTTCTGCGGTCGTCGCCTACCACCTCGGCTACCTGGGCGGGGGCTGGTACGGCGTGGACCTGTTCTTCGTCCTGTCCGGTTTTCTGATCACGAGCCAGCTCCTCGGGCTCCGGGGCCTCCCGGTGCCGGGGGTGCTGCGGGGGTTCTGGGCGCGCCGGGCGCGCCGGCTGCTTCCCGGCCTCCTGGTCCTGCTGGGCGCCGTCGCCCTGTACGCGTGGGCCGGTGGGCCCGGGGTGACGGCGGCCCAGCTCCGGGCACCCGGTCTGGCCACCCTTCTGTACGGCGCGAACTGGCAGCAGGTCGCGGCCGGGCACGGGTACTTCGCGCAATACGCCGCGCCGAACCCCCTTCAGCACACCTGGTCCCTCGCGATCGAGGAGCAGTTCTACCTGGCATGGCCGATCCTCCTGCTCGCCGTCGCGTCGATGGGTCGGCGCTCCCTCCGGGCCCTCGTGACGACCACCGCGGTGCTCGCCGCGGCCTCGGCGACGTGGTCGGTGGTCGTGCTGCACCTGTGGGGCCTCAACCGCACCTACCTGGGCACCGACACCCGGGTATGGGAGCTGCTCGTGGGTGCCCTGGCCGCCATGGGCCTGCAGCACGCGGCACCGCCCCGCCGCCACCGCCTCTGGGCGGTCGGATCCGTCGCCGCGGCGGTCGCGGTGGGGGTGGGGATCGCGGTCGCCGGCGGGCTGTCCCCGTGGATCTGGAACGGCGGGGTGGAGGTGCTGGCCGTCTGTGCCGCGATCGTCATCGTGGGGACGATCCGCTCCCCCGACGGGGCGCTGGCCCGGGCGCTGGCCCTCGGCCCGGTGCGCTGGCTGGGGCGGGTGAGCTACTCGGTCTATCTCTGGCACTGGCCGGTCATCGTGTTCATGACCAGCGCCACCACCGGGCTGTCCGGCGCGCCGCTGCTGGCGGCGCGTCTGGCGGCGACGATGGCAGCGGCGACGGCGAGCTACTACCTGGTGGAGCGGCCGCTCCGGCGGGCCGACTGGGGAACCTGGGGCCGGCGGGCCCTCGTCCCCGCCGGGCTCGCCGGAACCGCCGCACTGGTCCTGGCCGCCACGGTCGCCCCGGTCACCGCGTCGACGGCCCCGGTGCAGGTACCGGTCGCGGCTCGGAGCGGGGTCGCCGTCGCGGGTCTGTCGGCGGTGCTGGGATCGGTCCCCACGACCTCCGCCTCGGGCCCGGTACGGGTCTGGCTGTTCGGCGACAGCGTGCTGAACGACGCATCCCCGGGTGTCACGGCCGCTCTGCAGGCCACCGGCAACGCGCAGGTCGTGGCCAACACGACGTTCCCCGGGTGGAGCTTCGCCAACGACCCCACGTGGCGGTCCCAATGGGCGCAGGTCATCGCCCAGGACCGCCCGCAGGTGGTGATCGCCACCTGGTCATGGGACGACCAGCTCGCCGTGGACCATCCGGACCGGTACGTGACGCAGCTCAGGTCCGCCCTCGACGTGATCATGAGGCCGGGCGACGGCGTCGAACTGCTGGTCCTGCTGCAGTTTCCCCAGATCGGCCCCCCGGCCTCGGCGGTGCCGGGCGGCGCCTCGATCAGCGACTCGGGAACGGCCTGGTCGGAGGAGACGAAGGCCCAGGATGCGTGGGACTCCACGGCCCAGAAGGCGCTGGGCGCGTTCCCCGGGCACGCGCTCTACCTGCCGACCGAGACCCTGTTCGCTCCGCACGGCCGGTACCTGGCCTGGTTCCCGACCGCGTCAGGGGGCTGGTTGCGGGCCCGCAAGATCGACAACGTCCATTTCTGCCCGTACGGCGCCGCCGTCTTCGGGCAGTTCATCGTCGACCGCCTGCGCCCGATCCTGCATCTCGGCCCGCTCTCTCCGGGCTGGGAGACCGGGGCGTGGACCCGCGATCCCCGCTACAACGACCCGATCGGGTCCTGTCCGGCAGACCTGCCGCCGGCCGGCTACTCCGGAACCGCCGTCCCGTCCTGAGCCGCGGGCGTCTCGGACGTCTCGGACGCCTCGGACACGACTTCGGCCGGCGGCTCTGCTTCTGCCTCGGCCGGCTCTGCTTCGGCTGCCGGCTCTGCTCCTGCCTCCGCGGCGGCCTCGCCCGAGGTGTCCGCCGGCGCGGCGACGTAGTCGGCCCATGCTGCCTGCGCCTCGGTCTCCGGGGTGAACTCGGAGTCGCTGTAGTCGAAGGTCCCGATGTAGTTGCCCTCTTCGTCGTAGGCGTGCTCACCGAAAGCGGCGCGGTACTCCTCGGAGACCTCGCCACCCTCGGCGGCCTGCTTGATCGAGAGGCTGATCCTCCGCCGTTGGAGGTCGATGTCGATGATCTTGACCCAGAGCTCCTCGCCCGGGCTCACGACCTGCTCGGGCAGGTCGACGTGGTGCGCCGCCATCTCCGAGATGTGCACCAGGCCCTCAATGCCGTCCCCGACCTGCACGAAGGCGCCGAACGGCACCAGCTTCGTGATGCGGCCGTACACGAGCTGGCCCACCTGGTGA
>DATKRB010000034.1:0-28019 GCA_035532415.1 Acidimicrobiales bacterium
ACTTCAGCCTCTGGCAGGACGACGGGTACCGGCGCGATGCCGAGGTGCTCTTCGATCGGTGCACGGAGCGGCGGGTGGCCGTGCAGACCATCAAGTCGCTCGCCCGCAGGCGTTGGACCGACGACACCTCGCCGCACTTCAGCTGGTACGAGCCGGTCGAGGACGGGGCCTCGTTGGCCCGCGCCGTCCGCTGGGTGCTCTCCCGGCCCGGCGTCTTCCTCAACTCCTCGAGCGACGCCCGGCTCCTGCGGTCCACCCTCGAGGTGGCGGGCGGGCCGGGCTCCACGGAACGGCCGGCCGTCGCCGACATGGAGGCGGACGTCGCGGCGCTGGGCATCCGGCCCATCTTCGACGGAGGGGCGCTCGAACGGATCTGAGCCGTCGGGACACGAGCACCACGACCCCGGGCGTGCCAAGATCCCGCCATGTCGCTTCCCACCACCACCCTCGGGCGCACGGGCGAGCAGGTCACCAAGCTCGGGTACGGCGCCATGGAGCTCCGGAGCCGCCGGCTCGACCCGGGCGCGGTGGACGCACTCCTCAACTCGGTGCTCGACGCCGGCATCAACCTGATCGACACCTCGCCGGACTACGGCGCGTCCGAGGAGCACGTCGGCCGGGCGATCTCGCACCGGCGGGGCGAGTACTTCCTCGCCTCCAAGTGCGGGTGCCCGGTCGGCGACGGCGTGGGCGAGACGCCCCCGACGAACGGCCCGAGAGAGCACACCTTTACCCGCGAGAACATCCGGGCCGCGGTGGAGCAGAGCCTCCGGCGCCTGCGGACCGACCACGTGGACCTCGTGCAGTTCCACATCAGCCCTTCCCCCGAGGTACTGGCCGAGCACGACGCGGTGGCCGAGCTGCTGTCACTGCGTGACGAGGGCAAGATCCGCTTCCTCGGGATCTCGGGCACGCTCCCGCACCTGCCCGCGCAGATCGCCATGGGCGTGTTCGACGCGTTTCAGATCCCGTACTCCGCGGTCGAGCGGGAGCACGAGGAGGCCATCACCTCGGCCGCGCTGGCCGGGGGAGGCACCATCATCCGGGGCGGCGTGGCCAGGGGCATGCCCGAGCCGCGGCCCGACTACCCCGAGCGGTACCAGCAGATGATGCGGGAGCGCAAGGAGCGGTTCGAGCAGACCGAGCTCGACGACCTGCTCGGGGACATGTCGCCCATGGAGCTCATGCTCCGCTTCACCCTCAGCCATCCGGACCTGCACACCACGATCGTCGGCACGAAGAACCCGGACCACCTCGCGGCCAACGTGGCCGCCGCCTCCAAGGGACCCCTTCCCGCCGACGTGTACGAGTTGGCCAAGCAGCGCTTTTAGCCACCTCGGAGGACCGATGGCCCTGATCCGGCGTCTCGATCACATCATCGTCGCGGTAGCCGACCGGCAGCAATGGATCCCGCTCATCGAGCGCACGCTCCAGCTCTCCCCGGGGCGCATGCTCGAAGGATCGGGCAACGGCGCCGGGGCGTTCGGCAACGCCGAGCTCGCCATCGGCTGCGCCGGCTCGGCATCGGCGTGCACCTCCAAGGGCCGGGCCGCGGGCCGCCATCGATCCCGGCGCGCTCATGGGGCTGCGCGTGGAGCTCGTCAGCGTCGACCGACCCGCCCCACCTCCCCGTCGACCGGGCCGAGTGCCCCGGACCGAACGCCATCGGCCGGCCGAGTGGCCGGGACCGAGTGGCCGGGACCGAGTGGCCGGGAGCCGGTACACTCCTCCGCCCGTGACCCTGTCGAGCATCTTGAACCTCGAGGACGTCGGCGAGGACGCGTGGCGCGGCTACACACCACCGGGCTCGGGACGCAGCGACATCTTCGGCGGCCAGGTCGCCGGGCAGGCGTTGCGGGCGGCCACGCTCACGGTGCCTCCCGACCGCCTGCCGAACTCGGTGCACTGCTACTTCCTCCGCCGGGGCCAGTCGGCACTGCCCCTCGACATCCACGTGGAGCGGCTCCGCTCCGGGCGCACGTACACGGCCCGACGGGTCGAGGTACGGCAGGAGGCCAAGACGATCTTCGCCATGCTGGCCTCGTTCCACGTGGAGGAGCCGAGCCCCGAGTACGAGCACCTCATGCCCCCGGAGATCCCCGACCCCGACGGTCTCCCCGCGGCGGACGATCACTTCGGATGGGAGACGACGTTCGAGATGCGCACGGTGGAGGTGGCGGACCCCGTGGTGCGGTGGTGGGGAAAGGTCCCCTCACCCTTTCCGGACGACCCGGCCCTGCACGTGTGCGCCCTCGTGTACGCCTCGGACATGCGGGCCGGCGGTGCGGCCATCGCGGCCATGGGCTACGGCACGGGCTGGCCGCCGGAGTCCCCCGGCGGACGGCCCGCGGGCAACTTCGGCAGCCTCGACCACGCCATCTGGATCCACCGCGTCCCGGCGGTCGACGACTGGTTCTTCTGCGAGGTGCGGCCGCTCACCGCCCGCGACTCGCGCGGGCTCGTGCTCGGCACCATGTTCGACCGTCGTGGGCGGCACCTCGCGACGTTCACCCAGGAGATGTTCCTGAAGGTCGCGGGCGATCCTCCACCCGGTTGAGGGAGGGGTCCACCCCGGGAGGCTCTCCCCCTCAGGTCCAGTACGGCCGCGACGTCTCCATCGCCCGGATGGCGAAGGTGGCGGCGTCGAGCGCACGGTGCTCGGCCGACAGCACCTCCACGCTCACCAGCCCGTCCCAACCCCGCTTGGTCAGGCAGGAGGCGAAGCGGGGGAGGTCGAGCGTCCCGTCACCGGGCCAGGTCCGCCGGTCCATCGTCTCGGTCATGACGTCGGCGCCTATCGGGGCGAGGGCATCGTCAAACTGCACCATGGCGATCAGATCGAGCGGGACGGCCTCCAGCTCGTCCCACCCGCTCGCCCCGAAGAAGAAGTGCCACGAGTCGATCAGGATGCCCGCCCGGTCGGCCCCGAGCTGCTCCACCAGCCTGACGGCCGACTCGATCCGGTCCACCGGCCCGCCGGGGACGAACTCGATGGCCAAGCGGGCGCCGGCGGAACCGACGATCTCGGCGCAACGACCCAGGCGGTCGACCGACTCCTCCGACAGCCGGGTGTTGACGAGCGTGAGCACGAACCGCGCTCCCAGCGCCTCCACCGACCGGGCCATCTCGCCGGCCGCCTGCAGGGTGCGATCGTCGTCGCGGACCACGCGCAGCGCCATCACGTCCGAGCAACGCAGTCCCGAACGCGCCAGCAACCCGGCCACCGCCCGGAGCGCCTCGGTTCCCTCACCCGCTGCCGCGAGCTGCTGGGCCCCGAGGGAGACGGCCGAGAAGCCCGCCGAGGCGACCGCCTCGAGGTAGGCGGCGAGGTCATCACGGGTGTCGAACGGGCCACCGACCCCCCCGGCGAGTGAGAACTCCACCGGGCGATCCTAACGAAGGCCGCCCGGCGGGGCCGTGGGCACGGCTCGATCCCAGGGAAGGCCGCCCGGCGGCGCCGGACCGCGCAACGGCCCGACGCCTGGCCGAGGCCCGATGCTACGGTGCGCCATGAGCACCGTTCAGCTGCGTCGCTACCAGCTCCAACCAGGTGAGATGGATGCCTTCGTGACGTGGTGGCACAACCTGGTCCCGGTCCGGGAGCAGTACGGGTTCCGGGTGCTCTTCGCCCTGGTCGACGAGTCGACGAACCAGTTCGTCTGGGCAGTCACCCACGACGGCGACTTCGACGAGGCGGAGAGCGTGTACAACGCCTCACCCGAGCGGGCCGCGGTGTTCGCCGGCACCCCGCGCCGGATCGCCGAGGCCTTCGTGTCGAAGGTCACGGTCGAGCACGCGGCCTGGGCCTGATCGCCCCGACCCCTGCCGGCGCGGCCGGCTCGCCGGAGGAGGCGCGAGACTGGGCGGATGGGCCGGACCTATGACGCGTTGGACCACAAGCTGTCGGCGTTCGTCCTCTCCCAGCCGGTGTTCTTCGTCGCCACCGCCCCGCTCGGCCCGGAAGGGCACGTCAACTGCTCGCCCAAGGGCAACCGGGGCGATCTCGTGGTCCTCGACGACCGGCGGGTGGCCTACCAGGACCTGACCGGCAGCGGGGTCGAGACCATCGCCCACCTGCGCGAGAACGGCCGCATCGTCGTCATGTTCTGCGCCTTCACCGGGCCGCCGCGGATCGTCCGGCTCCACGGAAGAGGTGAGGCCGTCGAGCCGGGTGACCCCCGGTACGGGGACCTGGCGGCGCTCTTCCCGCCCGAGGCGGGCGTCCGGGCGGTGGTCGTGGTGGACGTGATGCGGATCTCGGACTCGTGCGGGTACGGCGTCCCCGTCATGACGTTCGAGCACCACCGCGAGAACCTCGACCACTGGGCCGAGACGAAGGGCCCCGACGGGCTCGTGACCTACCGGGCCGACAAGAACACCGTCAGCGTCGACGGTCTGCCCGGGCTCGCTCCGCACCCCCGAGAGCTCCCCTGATCGCCGCCCGGTCGCTCGCCTCCGGGTAGATCCCGCCCGATACCCGCAGGGTCCCGGACCCGCAGGGGTCCTGTCCGCTCCTACCCGCCCTCGTAGGGGAACCCGAGGTCCGGGGCGGTGAGCACGGCCCGGAACGCGAGCCCTTCGGCCGCGGCCATCTCGGCGACGGTGCCCCCCCGGTCGACGACGGCCACCAGGAGGACGGGCTCGGCGCCGGCCTCGCGCACGGCGAGCGCCGCTTCGACCAGCGACGTGCCCCGGGTCACGGTGTCCTCGGTCACCACCACCCGGTCACCGGGGTCGAGCGCTCCGGCGATCCGCCCGCCGGCGCCGTGGTCCTTCGCCTCCTTGCGCACGCTGAACGCCTTCAGCGGCCGCCCCCGGGTCGCAGCGACGCCCGCGGTGACGAAGGCCACCGGGTCCGCCCCCATGGTCAGGCCCCCGATGGCCGTGGCGTCGTCGGGGACCATCGACAGCACCGCGTCGGCCACCAGCAGCATTGCCTCGGGCCGGCAGACCGTCTGCTTCGAGTCGATGAACCAGGTGCTGCGGCGCCCCGACTTGAGCACGAAGTCCCCGCGCCGGACCGAGTGCTCGAGGAGGTGCGCCCGCAGCGCGCCGAACACCGTCTCGGGGAGCTCGGCGCTCACCGCAGCACCACCCGCCCCGTGCCGGCGGTCACCTCACCGACCACGACCGGGTCGTGACCGGACGCCCCGAGCGCCCCCAGGACCCCGTCCGCGGCGGAGGGGTCCACCGCCAGCACCATCCCGAGGCCGAGGTTGAACACGCGGTCCATCTCGTCGTCGGCAACCTCCCCGTGCCGGGCGATCTCGGTGAAGATCCGCGGCACTCTCCACGACCCGCGGTCGAGCCGGGCGTCGCACCCCGGTGGCAGGACCCGGACCAGGTTGCCGGACACCCCGCCCCCGGTGACGTGGGCGCAGGCGTGCACGCCCCCGGGCAGCTGCCGGGTCGCCGCCAGGACGGCGGGCGCGTAGATCACCGACGGGACGAGGAGCTCGTCGGCCAGCGAGTGTGCCGAGCCGGGCCAGGCCGGCCCGGAGAGATCGAGCCCGGCCCGCTCGAGGAGCACGTGCCGGGCCAGCGTGTACCCGTTCGACCGCAGGCCCGGGGAGGGCAGCCCGACCAGCACGTCGCCCGGGCGGACCCGCTCGGGACCCAGCCGGGCGTCGTCCTCCACCACCCCGACCGCGAAGCCGGCGAGGTCGAGGTCGTCGTCGGCCATGGCGCCGGGGTGCTCCGCCGTCTCCCCGCCGAGCAGCGCGCAACCCGCCTGACGGCACCCGTCGGCGATCCCGGCCACCACCTCGGCCACCCGGTCCGGGACCAGCCGGCCCACCGACACGTAGTCGAGAAGGAAGAGAGGCTCGGCGCCCGCGCAGACCAGGTCGTCGACGCACATGGCCACCAGGTCGATCCCGACGGTGCCGTAGCGGCCGGTGGCCCGGGCGATCAGCAGCTTCGTCCCCACCCCGTCGGCGGAGGAGACCAGCACGGGGCGGCGGTACCGCTCGGTGTCGAGGGCGAAGAGCCCGCCGAACCCGCCGATCCCCCCGATCACCTCGGGTCGCGCCGTCGAGCCGACGGCCTCCCTCAGCCGCTCGACCGTGGCGTCCCCGGCCGCGATGTCGACGCCGGCGCCCGCATAGGTGGCGCCCCCGGTGGTCGCGCCGGGACCTCCCGGCCCCGCACCGGTGGTCATCTCCTGCTCACACGCCCGGGAGCGCCGCCTGCAGGGCGGTGGCCGGGTCGGCTCCCGCCCCTTCCGCTCCGGCGGCGCCGTCGGCCGCGCCCGCGCGGACCGCGTCGGGCCCCGCCGACCGGGCACCACCCAGCGAAACCGGCACCGGCACCGGGTAGCGCCCGGTCAGGCAGGCGTCACAGAACCCCGCCCCCGGGGCATCGATCGCGCTCTTCAGGTTGGCCAGGCTGATGTAGGCGATGGAGTCGACGTTCAGGAACCGCTCTATCTCGGCCAGGCTCAGCTGCGCCGCAAGCAGCTCCCCCCGGTCCGGCGTGTCGATCCCGTAGTAACAGGGCCAGCTGAACGGCGGGGAGGAGATCCGCAGGTGCACCTCGGCGGCGCCCGCGTCCCGCAGCATCCCGACGATGGCCCGGGTGGTCGTCCCCCGCACGATGGAGTCGTCCACCACCACCAGCCGCTTGCCGGCGACGTTGTCCCGCAGCGGGTTCAACTTGCGGCGGACGGCGTCGGAGCGGGCCTGGCTGCCCGGGCTGATGAAGGTCCGGCCGATGTAGCGGTTCTTGATGAGCCCCTGGCCGTAGGGGATGCCGCTGCGGCGGGCGTAACCCTCGGCCGCGGGGACGCCCGAGTCGGGGACGCCCATCACCAGGTCGGCGTCGACCGGTGCCTGCACGGCGAGCAGCTCGCCCATCCGCCGCCGGGTACCGTGCACCTCGCGCCCGTACAGCCGGGTGTCGGGTCGGGCGAAGTACACGAATTCGAAGATGCAGAGGCGGGGATGGATCTGGTCCGGCGGGTACAGCTGCTCGGACCGCGGACCGTGCTCGTCGATCACCACCAGCTCTCCGGGCTCGAGCTCGCGGACGAAGGTCGCGCCGATCACGTCGAGCGCCGGGGACTCCGACGCGAGCACCCAGCCCTCGGGGGCCTCGGCCGCACCGAGCCGGCCGAGGCACAGGGGCCGGAACCCGTGCGGGTCGCGCACCCCGTAAAGGTGGGTCGCGTCGAGCAGGACGAAGGAGAAGGCACCCTGCGCCCGGGGAAGCACCGACCGGAGCGCTTCCACCAGGTCCGTCTCGGGTGGATCACCCCCGGCGAGCCCGCCCGGTCCGTCGGGGGGCGCGGCGAGGGCCTGGGCCACGAGCTCGGCCACCACGTCGCTGTCGGTGCCGACCATGCCGGGCAGGATCCCGGCCATGCCGGCCAGCTCGGCGGTGTTGGTCAGGTTGCCGTTGTGGCCGAGGGCAAAACCGGCCGCTCCGCTGTCGCGGTACACGGGCTGCGCCGCCGCCCAGTCCGACGAGCCGTGGGTGGAGTAGCGGGTGTGGCCGATGGCCAGGTGGCCCGGCAGCCCCGAGAGCGTCCGCTCGTCGAAGACCGTCGTGACGAGGCCCATGTCCCGCATCACCGTGATGGTCTCGCCGTCGCTGACGGCCATGCCGGCCGACTCCTGCCCGCGGTGCTGCAGGGCGTATATCCCGTCGAAGGTGAGATGGGCCACGCCGCGGCCGGGGGCGTACACCCCGAAGACCCCGCAGGCCTCCTTCACCGTCCGGTCCTCTGCGCCACAGCTCTCCTGCTCGCGTCACTTCGACGCCCCGCACGCGTCGACCCGTTGGGCACCTTCGTTGGCGACCCCAGTCTCCCACAGGCCCCGACAGGCCCACCACGACGTCCCGATGAACAGGAGCGGCCACCCCGGCCGAGGTCACGACGGGGCGCCGGTAACCTCGGATCGACATGATCGACCTGCACACCCACTCGACAGCCTCCGACGGCACCGATACCCCCGAGCGTATCGCCGAGCTGGCCACGGCCGTGCAGTGCTCGGCCGTGGCCCTCACCGACCACGACACCCTCAGCGGGCTCGCGAGGGCCCAGCGGCGCGCCGACGAGCTCGGGGTGGAGCTCGTCCGGGGCTGCGAGGTGTCCTGCGCGTTCCGGGGCGCGAGCGCCCACGTGCTCGTCTACTTCGTCAACGGTGACGAGGGCCCGCTGCAGGACGAGCTGGGCCGCCTGCGCCGGGACCGGGTCGCCCGCAACCGGCAGCTGACGGCCCGCCTGATCGAGCTGGGGCTCCCCGTCACCTACGACGAGGTGTTGGCGGAGGCGGCCGGCGAGGACAGCGTCGGCCGGCCCCACTTCGCTGCCGTCCTCACCCGCAACGGAGCCACGACCTCGGTGGCCGACGCGTTCGACAAGTGGCTGGGCGCGGGCCGGCCCGCCCACGTCCCCAAGGCCAGGGTCGCCCCGGCAGAGGTGGCTTCGCTGGCCCGGGCATCGGGCGCGGTGGCCGTGCTGGCCCACCCCCTCGCCCTGGGCCTGGCGCCCGCGGAGCTCTCGTCGGCGGTCGGCGAGCTCGCCGAGGCCGGGTTCGCCGGCGTTGAGGCGATATACGGCCGCTACACCCGTGAGGAGCGGGCCGCGCTGACCGAGCTGGCCCGGCGTCACGACCTGGTGGCCACCGGCGGCTCCGACCACCACGGGTCGACCAAGCCCGACCTCACCGTCGGTACCGGCCGCGGCGACCTGAAGGTCCCCGACGAGGTGCTCGAGCGCCTGGCCGCCCGCCGCCCGCCGGGGCGGTAGTCGACACAGCCGCCCGCCGGGGCGGTAGTCGACACGGGGCGGTAGTCGACACGGGGCGGTAGTCGACACGGGGCGGTAGTCGACACAGGGCGGTAGTCGACACAGCCACCCGCCGGCCGTGAGGGCGGTGGTCGCGCTCAGCCGGTCTCGCCGAGGGCACGGGGCACCGCTCCGGCCCAGCCCTCAAGCACGGTGGCCACGGCGACGTCCACCAGGCCGTCCACCCGCAGGCGGTCGCCGCCGGCCCGGCCGAGCACCACCGCCGGCACCCCCCGGCGGGCCGCGACCTCGAGCACCTCGTCGACCCGGGCCGTCGCCACCAGCACCCGCGAGGGGAGCTCGCAGAACAGCTCGGCATGCCCCTCCACCCCGCCCACGTCGCACCCGGTCCCCGACCCGACGGCCATCTCGGCCAACGCCACCCCGAGGCCCCCGGCCGACACGTCGTGGACCCCGCCGAGCAGCCCGTCGCGCCCCGCCACCGTGTCGGCAACCAGGTCGGCCACCAACTCGGTCAGGCGGGCGTGAGCGGCCAGGTGGAGGGGCGGGAGCGAGCCCCCCCGGTGACCGTGCACCTCCACCGCCCAGCGGCTGCCGCCCAGCGGGTGGCGGGCGGGAGGAGGGGGGGCGCCGGGGCCGAAGCCCGCCCGCGGCGGGACGTCGGCGGCGGTGCGCTCCCCGAGGAGGACGACCGAGTCACCCTCTGACCACCGGACCCCGGGGGGCGGGCGCAGGACGGTCTCGACCAGCCCGAGGACCCCGATGACCGGGGTCGGGTCGATGTCGGCGCCGCCGCTCTCGTTGTAGAGGCTCACGTTGCCGCCGATCACCGGGAGCCCCAGGCTCCGGCACGATTCCGACAGGCCGTCGATCGACTCCGACAGCTGCCACATCACCTCGGGGTGCTCGGGGTTCCCGAAGTTGAGGCAGTTGACCACCGCAACCGCCCGGGCGCCCACGCAGGCCAGGTTGGCGACGCCCTCGGCCACCACCATCGCGGTGCCGGCCCGCGGGTCGATGGCACACCAGCGCGGGCTGGAGTCGGTCGACACGGCGATCCCGCGCCGGCTCGGGGGGAGGCCCGGCCCGGCCAACCGCAGCAGGGCGGCGTCTCCCCCGGGCCCGACCACCGTGTTCAGGAAGAGCTGGTGGTCGTACTGGCGGTAGACCCAGCTCGGGTCGCGCAGCAGCGCCAGCAGGTCGGCCGCGCAGCCGGCCGGAGCCGGGATCCGGCCGGGATCATCGGCGGCCCGGGCGGCCAGGTCGGCCGGCGGGGCGAGCGGCCGCTCGTACAGCGGGGCGTCGTCGGCGAGAGAGCCGGCGGGCACGTCGGCGAGGACCGGGCCGTCGAACCCCTGCCGGACCCGCAGCCGGCCGACCGGTGGCGCCCCCTCCGGGACGGGTCCCGCGGCGGGCTGGGGGTCGGTGACCCGACCGACGACGGTGGCCCGGACCTCCCAGCGGCGGCACACCTCGGTGACCGCCGGCAGGTCCTCGGGGGTCACGATGGCCAGCATCCGCTCCTGGCTCTCGCTGGTCATCACCTCCCAGGGCTCCATCCCCTCCTCGCGGCGGGGAACCGCCGACACGTCGACGTCCATGCCGACCCCGCCCCGGGCCGCGGTCTCGCTGGTCGCGCAGACCAGCCCGGCCCCGCCGAGGTCCTGAATCCCGACGACCAGCCCCTCGTCGAGCAGCGCCAGGCAGGCCTCGATCAGCCGCTTCTCCTCAAAGGGATCGCCCACCTGCACGCTCGGGCGCTTGGCCTCGTCGGCCTGCCCGCCCTCCCCGTCACCGGCGAACCCGGCCGACGCCAGCACGCTGACCCCGCCGATGCCGTCGCGCCCGGTGGTGGAGCCGAGCAGCACCGCCAGGTTTCCCTCCCCCGACGCCCGCCCGAGGACGAGGCGCTCCACCGGGAGCGCCCCGAGGCAGAGCACGTTGACGAGCGGGTTCTGCGCGTAGCACGGGTCGAAGGTCAGCTCCCCCCCGACGGTGGGGACCCCGACGGAATTGCCGTAGCTCGAGATCCCCGAGACGACCCCCTCCAACAGCCACCGTTGGCGGGGCTCGTCGAGCGGCCCGAAGAAGAGCGGGTCCATCACCGCGAGCGGCCGCGCCCCCATGGTGAAGATGTCGCGGAGGATCCCCCCGACGCCGGTGGCCGCCCCCTGGTGGGGCTCGATGGCCGACGGGTGGTTGTGGCTCTCGATGCGGATGGCGACGGCGATACCGTCCCCCGCGTCCATCACCCCGGCGTTCTCCCCCGGGCCGACGAGCACGCCCGGGCCGGTCGTCGGCAGGCGCCGCAGGTGGAGGCGCGAGGACTTGTACGAGCAGTGCTCACTCCACATCACGGCGTACAGCGCCAGCTCGAGATGGTTGGGGTCGCGCCCGAGGACCCTCCGCACGTCCTCGAGCTCGGCGTCGGTGAGCCCCAGGGCCCGGTGGATCGGCTGGTCCCCGGTCTCCTGCTCGGCGTTGGGCATCACGGACACGGTAGCGGGGAGCGCCGCGACGGCACGTCGGCTCCGGGCTCCGGGCACCGGCGAGACGGGTCGAGCACCGGCCTCCGGCACGGCCCCAGGACACGAACCCGGGCCGGACATTTGAGGAGTCAGGTAGTAATTGTTTGAGGCTGACTGCAAAGGTAAGGATAGTCACATACACGTATTGGGGGGTTCCCCGTGATCGCAAATCGAGCGATGACATTTGCGAAATTCCGTCCGATGAGAGAGAGTGGATCCATGGCACGAGAGAAGACACGACCATCTCGCCGGTCGATGACGGCGGAGCACAAGGCAGCCCTGGCCAAGGGTCGCGAGGAGGGGCTCGCGGTCCGCCGCTACCTCGAGGCGCTCGAGTCCTCGCGCCCCAAGCGGGGACGGAAGCGGACCCCGGCATCCATCGATCGGAAGTTGGCCTCCATTGATGCCGAGCTGAACAGTGCCGATCCGCTCTCTAGGCTCCACCTCTTGCAGGAAAAGAAGGACCTCCAGGACGAGCGGGCCCGGGTGGGTGACGTGCACGATCTCACCGACCTCGAGAAGCAGTTCGTGAAGGTCGCGAAGTCCTACGGGCAGCGCAAGGGGATCACCTACGGCACGTGGAGGGCGGCCGGCGTCAGCGCCGCCGCTCTGCAGCGGGCCGGCATCGCCCGCACCCGGGGCTGACGCTCAAGCGGCGGCCCGCCCGGCGGCGGCGGCGGCCAGCAGCGACCGCAACAGCACGAGCCCGTCGGTCGACCCGAGGAGCTCGTCGGAGGCTCTCTCGGGGTGAGGCATGAGGCCCACCACGTTGCCCGCCGCGTTGCAGATGCCGGCGATGTCGTCGATCGACCCGTTCGGGTTGTGGACATAGCGGAGCACCACGCGATCTTCGGCGCGCAGCTCGTCGAGGGTGCGCTCGTCGCACACGTAGCTGCCGGCGAAGTGGTTGATCGGCACGATCAGCTCGGCGCCGGGCGCGGCGAGCCCGGTCAGCACCGAGCGGGTCGACGACACGCGGAGAGCGGTCGGCATGCACAGGAAGCGGAGGTTCCGGTTCCTCTGCAGCGCCCCCGGGAGCAGGCCGGCCTCGGTCAGCACCTGAAACCCGTTGCAGATCCCGACAACGGGCCCGCCGGCTGCGGCGAAGCGGGCAACGGACGCCATCACAGGCGAGAACCGGGCCAGCGCACCGGGCCGGAGGTAGTCGCCGTGGGCGAACCCGCCCGGCAGGACGACGGCGTCGAGATCACCCGGTGCCGGCCCCCCGTGCCAGACCAGGGTGGCCGACGCGCCCAGACGCTCCACGGCGACCGCCACGTCGTGCTCGCAGTTGGTCCCGGGGAACACCACGACCCCGACCCGGGTGGCCATCGCGCTCAGCTCGGGCCGGTCAGCTCGAGCACGCTCTGCTCGATGACGGGGTTGGCCAGCAGCCGGTCGGCCAGCTCGACGGCCCGGGCCCGGGCCGCCTCCTCGTCGGGGGCCTCAACCTCAAAGGCGAAGGACCGTCCGGCCCGGACGTGGTGCACGTCGTCGAAGCCCAGCGCGGGCAACGCCCGCTCGATGGTGGCGCCCTCGGGGTCGGCGATGCCGGGACGGAGCCGGACTTCCACACGGGCCGAGTACCTCATTGGCGCGCACCGTACCAGTCCCGCAGCAACCGGCCGGTCACCCGCTCGTACGCGGCCACGTACCGGGCCGACGTAGCGGCCACCACCTCGGGAGGCAGCGCCGGCGGCGGTGGTCGCTTGTCCCAGGGCTGGGCGTCGACCCAGTCGCGCAGGGGCTGCTTGTCGAACGCCGGCGGGGTGGTCCCGGGGACGACCTCGCCGAGGGGCCACAGCCGCGACGAGTCGGGCGTCACCACCTCGTCGCACAGGGTGAGCCGGCCGTCCACCAGCCCGAGCTCGAATTTGGTGTCGGCGAGCACGAAGCCGGCCGCCTCCACCCTCGCCGCCGCCCGCGCGTACAGCGCCAGGCAGAGGTCCCGGGCCGCGGCCGCCGACTCGTGGCCGACCAGGTCCTGCGCCGCGGCGAAGTCGATGTTCTCGTCATGGCCCTCGGTGGCCTTGGTGGACGGCGTGAATATCGGCTCGGGCAACCGGTCGGCGAGCCTGAGCCCGGCGGGCATGGCCGCTCCGTGGATCGTCCCGCTCGCCGCGTACTCGCTGTAGGCCTGCCCGGCGAGGTAGCCGCGCACGATGCACTCGAGCGGGAGCATCTCGGCCCTGCGCACCAGCATGGCGCGCCCGGCCAGGTCCCCGAGGGCCTCGGCGCCCGGTGCCCTCCGGGCGATCGCCGACGGATCGGCGGTCACCAGGCTCCCCGGCGCCAGGTCGGCCAGCTCCTCGCACCAGAACACGGTCATCGCGGTGAGGACCCGGCCCTTGTCGGGTATGGGCTCGGCCATCACCACGTCGAACGCCGATATCCGGTCGGAGGCCACCATCAGGAGCAGGCCGTCGCCGGCGTCGTACAGCTCGCGCACCTTGCCCCGGTGGAGCAGCGGAGGGGCGCCGCTCAAGGAGCTCCCCCTCCGGCCCTTCCCGGCACGTCGCGGAGCGCGTCGATGAACCGGCCGGCGTGGCGCAGGGCCCGGTCGAGATCGAAGGCCTCGTCGAGCTGGGCGGCGTCGAGCGTCACGTCGCGGTCGGCGCTCAACACCTCGCGGAACGGGCGGCTCTCGGCCCAGGCCCGCCGGGCGTCACGCTGCACGATCCGGTAGGCCTCGTCCCGCGTCATCCCCGAGGACACCAGCGCGAGCAGCACCGACTGGCTGAAGACCAGCCCGCGGGACCCCTCGGTCAGGTTGGCCACCGCCCGCTCGCGGTGCACGACCAGCCCGGTGACGAGGTCCCTGGCCTTGCGCAGCACGTAGCAGGCCAACAGGGAGGCGTCGGGGAGCACCACGCGCTCCACCGAGCTGTGCGAGATGTCCCGCTCGTGCCAGAGGGCGACGTCCTCCAGCCCGGCTCCGGCGTAGCCCCGCAGCACCCGGGCCAGCCCGCAGAGCCGCTCCGAGACGATGGGGTTGCGCTTGTGGGGCATGGCCGAGCTGCCCTTCTGCCCGGCACCGAAGGCCTCCTCGGCCTCGCCGACCTCGCTCCGGGCCAGGTGGCGGATCTCGGTAGCGATCAGTTCGACCGTCGCCCCGACCGCGGCACAGGCCCAGAGGTACTCGGCATGGCGGTCCCGGGCGATGACCTGGGTGGCGGGCACCGGCACCAGGCCGAGCGAGCCGCAGACGAACGCCTCCACCTCGGGATCGATGTTGGAGTACGTGCCGACGGCCCCGGAGAGCTTGCCGACGGCGACGCGCTCGCGGGCGTTGCGCAGGCGCTGGCGGTCCCGGTCGGCCTGAAGGGCCCAGAGGGCGAACTTGGCGCCGAAGGTCGTCGCCTCGGCGTGCATCCCGTGCGTCCGGCCGGTCACCGGTGCCCCGTCCAGCTCCACCGCGCGGTCCCGGAGGGCCTCCACCAGATCGTCGGCGGCCGCGAGCAGCAGGTCCGCCGCGCGGACGAGGGTGGCGCACAGGGCGGTGTCCACCACGTCCGAGGACGTCAGGCCGAAGTGGATCCACGAGCCCTCGGGAGCCCCGATCCGGTCCTGCACGACGTCGACGAAGGCGGCGACGTCATGGTCGGTGACCCGCTCGCGCTCGTTCACCGCGGCCACCATCTCGGCGTCCACCCGGGGCGCCCTCTGCCGGCACGCCGCCGCCGCACCGGGTGGGACGACGCCCGACCGGGCCTGACCCTCGGTGGCCAGCAGCTCCACCTCCAACCACATGGCCATCCGGGCCTCGTCGCTGAAGAGCGCGGCCATGTCGGCCGGCGAGTAACGGGGGATCACCGTGCAGCCCCGGAGCCGGCGGCCGCGGTGGCCCGCTCGGCGATGTCATGGCGGAACTGCATGCCGCGCCAACCGACGCGCCCGGCCGCCAGGTAGGCGCGCTCGCGGGCCTCTGCCAGGGTCGGAGCCAGGGCGCTCACCCCGAGTACCCGGCCGCCGGCCGTGGTGAACCCCGCCGGCGGGCTCGACGCCGTGCCGGCATGGAACACGGTGGTGCCGGGCACCGGCTGCTCGAGCTGGCCGTCGGCGCCCAACCCGCTGATCGGATCGCCGGACCTCGGATTGGCCGGGTAGCCCTCCGACGCCAGCACGACGCAGACAGCCGGCTCGGTGCCGAAGCGCGGTGCCGACGACGGCAGGCGGCCCTCGGCCACGCGACGCAGCAGCTCGACGGGGTCGTCGGCCAACCTGGGCATGACCACCTGGGTCTCGGGGTCACCGAAGCGGACGTTGTACTCCAGCACCTTCGGTCCGTCGGGGGTGAGCATGATCCCGGCGTACAGGACGCCCCGGTAGTCGATGCCCGCGGCACGCAGGCGGCGAACCAACGGCTCGACCGCCTCGTCCATCAGCCGGTCGACCATCGCCCCGTCGACCCCGGGGACCCCCGAGTACGCCCCCATGCCGCCGGTGTTGGGGCCCGTGTCCCCGTCGCCCACCCGTTTGAAGTCCTGTGCCGGGGCGAGCGGCACGACACGCCGGCCGTCGCAAAGGGCGAGGAGCGAGCACTCGGCGCCGACGAGCCCCTCCTCCACCACCACCCGGCGCCCGGCGTCGCCGAACGCCGCGCCGGAGAGCTTTGCGACCACGTCCGCCTCGGCCTCGGCGAGGTCGGGCGTGACGAGCACGCCCTTCCCCGCGGCGAGGCCGTCGGTCTTCACCACCCATGGCCCGGGCAGCGAGCGAAGGTACGCCACCGCCTCGTCCACCCGGTCGAAAGCCCCGAAGCGGGCGCTCGGAACGCCTGCGCCCGCCAGCATCTCCTTCATGAAAGCCTTCGACGCCTCGAGCCGGGCTCCGTCGGCACCCGGGCCGACCACCAGGCGGCCCCTGGCCCGCAACCGGTCGGCCAGGCCGTCGACCAGGGGAACCTCGGGGCCGATGACGACGAGCTCGGCGTCGACCTCGGCGGCCGGGGCGGGGGTCACGCTGATCCGGTGCCCCTCGGGGCTGACCGCGGGCATCCCGGGGTTGCCCGGCGTCACCACGACGTCGTCGCTCCGGGCCAGCACGGTCGCCAGCGCGTGCTCACGGCCGCCCCCGCCCACCACGCACACCGTCACGAGGCCCTCACGCCGTGGCGAGGGAAACGAACTGCTCGCGGCCCGGGCCCACACCGATCAGGCGCACCGGGACACCGATCTGCTCGGAGAGGAAGTCGACGTACCGCCGGGCGGCGGCGGGGAGGTCGCTCAACGTCGTCGCGCCGGTCAGGTCGGTGCGCCAGCCCGGGAGCTCCTCGTACACGGGCCTGACCTGGTGCAGGGTGCTCTGGTGGTACGGGGTGTGGGTGTACCGGCGCCCCTCGGCCTCGTAGGCGACGCAGACCTTCACCGTCTCGAAGGTGTCGAGCACGTCGAGCTTGGTCAGCGCCACCTCGCTCAGGGAGTTCAGACGGACCGCCTGACGGAGCATCACCGCATCGAACCAGCCGCAGCGCCGCTGCCGGCCCGTGTTGGTCCCGAATTCCCGCCCCCGCTCGACCAGCAGATCCCCGATCTCGCCGGTCAGCTCGGTGGGGAACGGTCCCGCGCCGACCCGGGTGACGTAGGCCTTGGCGATCCCGATGACCCGGTCGATGGCCCGGGGCCCGAGCCCGGTCCCCGTGCACGCGCCGCCGGCCACCGGGTTGGAGGACGTCACGAAGGGGTAGGTCCCGTGGTCGAGATCGAGGAAGGTGGCCTGCGCACCCTCCATGAGGACGTGGCGACCGGCGTCGAGCGCTTCGTGCACGATGCCCACGGCGTCGCCCACCATGGGGGCGAGGCGAGGCGCGTACTCGTCGAGGTAGCGGGCGGCGATCTCGTCGGCCGACAGCGGCAGGCGGTTGTAGACCTTGGCCAGGACGGCGTTCTTCTCCTTCAGCGCCACGTCCAGCTTCTGCCGGAAGATCTTGGCGTCGAGCAGGTCCTGCACCCGGAGCCCGACCCGCATCGCCTTGTCGGCGTAGGCCGGGCCGATCCCCCGCTTGGTGGTCCCGAGGGCGTTCTTCCCGAGGTACCGCTCGGTGACCCGGTCGAGCTCCTGGTGGTAGGGCATGATCAGGTGGGCGTTGCCGCTGACGACCAGGCGGCTGGTGTCGACGCCCTTGGCCTCCAATGCCGAGAGCTCGTCGAGCAGCACGGCCGGGTCGACGACGACGCCGTTGCCGATGACCGGGGTGATGTGAGCGTAAAGGATCCCGCTCGGGACCAGCTGCAGGGCGAACACCTCGCCGTCGACCACGATTCGGTGGCCGGCGTTGTGGCCGCCCTGGTAGCGCACGACCAGGTCCATCTCGCCGGCAAGCAGGTCGGTGAGCTTGCCTTTGCCCTCGTCGCCCCACTGAGTGCCGACGACCACGGTTGCAGGCACGCTTCTTCCTCCGGCTTGCCACGGATTACGTCGTACTGTACCCCGCGGAGACGGGCCCGTCAGAACGGTCGATCGACCCTGGCCGGTGAGACGGCCAGCCGTTCGGTCTGGTAGGTGCACATGCGATTCCCCTCAGTCGTTGAGATGCTTGCCGAGGAAACGCCAGATCTCCTGCCAGCCGGCGTTGGCCGCCTCGGGGCGGTAGCTCGGCCGGTCGGTCCCGAAGAACCCGTGACCGGCGTTCTCGTACGTGTGGAACTCGAACTCCTTCCCGTGCTCGTTCAACGCCTGGCGGAGCTCGGCCGTGGCGGCGGGCGACGGGTACTTGTCCTCGGCCCCGAACAGGCCCAGCAACGGGCACGACAGGCTCTCGGCCAGGTGGACGACGGGCCCGATCCTCAGCGGCGCCCCCTCCGGCGGGGTCCCGGTGACGAAGGCGCCGTAGCAGTCCACCGCCGCGTCGAGCGGGAGGCTGCACGCGGCGAGGAACGACTGACGGCCGCCCGAGCAGTAGCCGATAGTGCCCACCTTGCCGTTGGAGGAGCCCAGGGAACGCAGGAACGCGGCCGCTCCGCCGGCGTCCCCGACGAGGCGGTCGTCGGGGACGCCGCCCTGGGCCCGGGCCGCGGCGGCGGCATCGTCGGGCCTCGCTCCCGGCGCCTCCCTCGAATAGAGGTTCGGGAGGATGGCGAGGTACCCGTGAAAGGCGAATTTCCGGGTTATCTCCTTGGTCGCCTCGTCATACCCCGGCATGTGGTGGAGCACCACCACGCCACCGCGGGGCGCTTCGGGGAGCGGCTGCGCCAGATAGGCCTCGATCCGGTCGCCCCCGTGACCGGTGATCTCGATCGTCTCCGCTTTCATGTCGCACCCGGTCGTGCTGCTCATCGTCTCGACCCCCCAGTCGGCTCACCGGGCGGTCCGCTGCGCGTCTCGCCGTGCGTCTCGCCGTGGTCAGCGGCCGCGTGCCTCACTTGATGGCGAGGGCGTTGGCCGGGGACCCGATGGCCCCGGGCGCGTTCATCGGCGCGCTGGCGAGGAACACCTCGTACACTCCGTCCTCGGCACAGTCGGCGGCCAGGTCCTCGGTCCACCACAGCTCTCCGAGCGCCATCCCGAACTGTCCGATGAGCATGCGGTGGAGGAAGCCGGTGGCGCTGCCACGCTCCGCGGGGAAGGCCTCCACTGCAAAGGTGTCGGAGGCGACGGCCGAGACGTGGCAGTCCCACAGGTAGCGGCACATGTCCTCGCCGTGCGCCAGCCCGGGAGTCGAGACGTTGCGCGCCAGGGCGGCCCGGGCCCGCGGTGCCTGCTGTTGGAACCACGCGGCGAAACCCGTGTGCAGCAGGAGGATGTCGCCGGCGACGAGGTCGACGCCCGCCCGCCGGCGGGCCAGCTCGAGGTCCTCGACACTGAAGGCCGTGTTGGTCCCGGGGTCATAGGGGCGCCCGGCCTCGGCCATGGTGCGGACCATGTCGAGGACGACGGCCCGGCCGGCCAACCCCCGGCGGGCCCAGTGCTCGATGGTGTTGCGCCGTCCCGACGCGATGTCGTCCTCGGTGGCGCCGTTGTAGAAGACGCCGGGGGCGTACCCGACATGGCCGAGGGAGTCCCACTGGCTCGACCCCTGGGGATAGAAGTTGTCGTACACGTCGTCAAAGCCGATCCCGCCGGGCTCGTGGAGGATCCGGTGCCGCGGGATACCACGCGAGGCGGCGATCGGGGGGGAGAACGCGTCCACCGGCGCGTCGAGCGGGAAGATCGCTCCCTTCCGGATGAGCCGGGCCGCGTCCACCAGGCGCTCGGGGGTGAGGAGGTTGAACAGGCCGACGTTGTCGTCGGGGCCGAAAACCCCCCAACCGCTCCTCCCCCCCTCCGGTGCCGCCGGGAGCTCGTCGTAACCGGGCAGATCGATCATGTCCCTCCTCTGTGGCCCGCCGGCGCGCCCTTCGCCCCGCGGTCCGTTCCCGCAAGCTACCGGGGTGCGGGACCACAAGGGACGCCGCGTCGGGACACGGGGGCGGGAGCGGGCACCCGGACCGTCCCCGTCCCCGTCCCTACGTACCGATGACTCCGGCAGCTCGCAGCTCGGCGATCCTCGCCGGAGTGTGACCGAGCTCGGTCAACACCGATTCGGTGTGCTGTCCGAGGAGGCACCCTCCCCCCGCCGTGACCCGCGACCGCGAGAAGTGCGCCAGCGGAGCCAGCCGGGGATGCTCTCCGAAGGTGGGATGCGGGGCGTCGACGACGAACCCGTGAGCCCGACCGAACGCGTCATCGAGGTAATTGGCCTCCGCCGGGGCCGGGGCGACCTCCACACATCCCACGTCGACGGCCGAGAGACCCCGTTCCCAATCCGCTGCGGGCTTCGTCAGGAACAGGGCGGCGAGCTCCCCGGCCAAAGCGTCGTCGTGGCGGTCCCGGTCCTCCGGGGTCAGGAAGCGCCCGTCCTCCCCGAGGCCCGTGCCGGGCCCGGCGAACGCGCACAGGGCGTCCCAGTCATCTTCTTCGGGGGCGGCGAGGAACACCCAGCCGTCCGACGTCTCGTACAGGCGGTAGAGAGCGTGCAGGCCGAGCAGGTCGACGTCGGGGGTGGCGATCGCGCCGCGATCCGCATACTCGACCATGTCCTCGGAGAGCGCGTGCGCCGCCGTCGACAGCATGGTCGTCAGCATGCTCTGGCCGCCCGCCCCCCGTTGGCGGGCCACCAGGCCGAGCAACAGCGCCGTGGCGACACCCACGGCGGCGACGCCGTCGGCCTGGGCGAAACTCGGGCCGGCGGCCGCCGTCAAGCGGATGGAGCCGGCCTTGATCTCGCTGAGGTCGAGTCCCGGCTCCTCGCGGACCCCGGTCCCGATGTTGCGCCAGGCGAACCCGGCACCTGCTCCGATGGTCGGGGCGAAGGCCGGGCAGTGCCCGTTGGGGCCGTCCACGCCGTAACCCGGTGCGTTGAGGTAGACGAGATCGGGATTGATCGCCCGGAGGGTGGCGTCGTCGACCCCCAGCCGCTCGGCCACCCCTGCCCGGAACGACTGAAGGACGAGGTCGGACCGGCGGGCGATCTCGTGGATGATCGCACGCCCCTCGTCGCTGCCCATGTCGAGGGCGACGCTCTCCTTGCCCTGCAGGACCCGCGCCGCTCCGGTCTCGGGGAAAGGGAGGATGCTCCGCATCGGGTCCCCGCCGAGCGGTTCGATCTTGATCACCCTGGCCCCGAGGTCGGTCAGCAGGGTGACGCCGAACGGGGCGGCGAAGAAGGTTCCCAGCTCGAGCACCGTGACCCCGTCGAGCGGGGGCCGGCCGGCCTGGGCGGCAGGGACTGGGGCCGGCCGGGACGGGACGGCCGGTCCCGGGGACCCGGGCCCGGCCCGGTCCCCGGCCCGCAGCTCGGCCCCGTCCGCATCGAGCCGGGGGGCGGAGCGCTCGATCCGGGCCGGGGTACCGCTCGCCCGGACGAGGGGCCCGGGCTGGCGCACGGTCCCGAGGTCGGGGTCGGCGACCTCGGCGACCATCCCGTTGTGCACCATCTGGGGGTGGTGGAGCAATTCGGAACCGTGGCGGAAGACCTCGGCCCACACGTTGTGGTCGGACGCGAAGATCTCCTGCCATTCGGCCAGGGTCTTCCGGCGCACGCTCTCGAGCATCAACCCCCAGAACTCCACCCGCATCGCCGGGTCCTCGAACTCGGGTGCTGTTCGCCATCTCGGGTCGTCCCACATCCAGTCGAACCCGAGCGCCGTCATCAGCGCACGGAAGAGCCGCGGCTGGACCTGCGAGAACTGTAACCACCGTCCGTCGGCGGTCAGGGCGACGAGGAGGCGGAAGACGAAGGAGCTGTTCGGGGTGCCGTCCGGGGAGACCGGTGGAGCCGCGGAGAATGCGTCCGGAAATTGCCGGGAGATCCAGTGGACGATCCAACCCCACGGGTCGAGCGCGCCGACCGACTGGGCCAGGCTGGCCTCGACCCACTGGCCGAGGCCGCTGCGCTCCCGCTCGAACAGGGCGGCCAGGATTCCCTGCAGGGCGGCCTGGGTGGCGCTCCACGAGCAGAACGGGACCGACACGTAGGCCGGCCCGGGGCGGGTCACCATTCCCGCGAACGCGCTGAGCGCCCCGACCTTGGCCAGGACCAGCTGTTCGTAGCCCTTCGTCCCGGCGTACGGACCGGTCCGGCCGAAACCGGTGACGGAGACGTGAACGAGTCGCGGGTTCTGGCTGCCGAGCGAGTCGTACCCGAGGCCGAGGCGATCGGCCACCCCGGGGCGGAACGTCTCGATCACCACGTCGGCCGAGGCCGCGAGCCCGGTGGCCACGCCGAGATCGACCGGGTCGTGCAGGTCGAGCTCGATGCTCTTCTTCCCTCTCGCCCAGAACGGGAACGCCGGCTGGGAGCGGAGCCGGCTCCCTCCCCGCGGCTCGACCATCACGACCTCCGCGCCGAAGTCCCCCAGCAGTTGCCCGACCTGGGCTCCCGTCATCGTGGTGGAGAGCTCCACCACCCTCAGGCCACTCAGCGCTTCAGTCACCGGTCGGTCTCGTGGTGCCGGCCCTGCTCATGGGGCGGTGATCGACCGTGGCCGGAAGTAGGGGACGCCCAGCCCGTCGCCCAGCGGGTCGAAGGCCACCTGAACGGGCAGACCGCATCGGAGGCTCTCCCTGTCCGCCCCTTCGACCCAGGTCAGCAGACGGACCGGATCGCCCTCGGTTCCGTCGAGCTCCACCACGGCGAGGTTCACGAGGTCCGCGCCCGGCTCCCGTGGCATGTCGGCCCACGTGTACGTATAGACGGTGCCGGCGCCGCCCACCGGATCCCAGTCCCAGTCCCACGAGTGGCAGGCGTAGCAGATCTCCACCGGCTCCCACCGGTGGACGCCGCACTGCCGGCAGCGCTGGATCACCAGCCGGCCCTCGGCCGCATGCTGCCAGTACGGCGCGGTCAGATCGCTCCAGCCCGGCAGCGGGAGCTGCTTCCGGAGTATCTCGGTCGCCTCGGTATCGGCTGCTCGGGTCACGGTCGGGCCCCTCCGTCCTTGGTGATGAGCAGCCCCCCCGACGGGGCGGGACTCGCGCCGGCCACCACCAGGGCGACCTCGGCGCCTTCGATCTGGTTCGGCGACGTTCCCCGCATCTGCCGCACCGCCTCGAACACGTGGGTCATCCCGTGCGCGTACACCTCCGCCAGATTGCCGCCGTGGGTGTTGACCGGGAGGCTGCCGTCGCGCCGGATGTTCCCGTCCGCGACGAACGGGCCGGACTCGCCGGGCTCGACGAACCCGTAGTCCTCGAGCTTCATCAGCACCATTGGGGTGAAGTGGTCGTAAATCAGGGCCACGTCGACGTCGCCCGGCCCCATCCCGGCGTTGGCGTAAAGGTTGTCGGCGATCGTTCGGTGGCCGGCCGACGTGAAGTCCTGCGGCGCCATCTGGTACCCCGTTCCCCCGGTCTGGGGGAACCAGAAATGGCCACCCCCCCATCGCCTCGGGGCACCCATGGACACCCCGGCGATGTAGGCGGGCGGCTGGCGAAGGTCTCGTGCCCGCTCGGCCGAGGTGACGATGCAGCACGCTCCGACATCGGACTCCATGCAGAAGTCGAACAGGCGCAGCGGGTCCGCGATGAGCCGCGACGAGTGGTGGTCCTCCATGGTGATCGGGTCACGGAAGCGGGCGTCGGGATTGCTGGCCGCGTTGAGCCTGGCGTTGATCGCCACCTCCCCGAAGTGGTCGATGCTCGTCCCGAACTCGTGCATGTGGCGCCGGGCGGCGAGGGCGAACGCCTGACCCGGTGAGGTCATGGCGGGGTACCGTTGGACCGCCATCCCGGCGAACGACCCGAAGCGGGCCTCGGGTGGTTGGATGACCCCCCTGGTGACCGCCACGTAGTTCGCCTGGCCGGTGGCCACCGCCATGGCCGCGTACAGGTACGCGCCACCCATGCCGCCCCCTCCGCCGCCCCAGCCCATCGCCGTGAACCGGAGCTCGTCGATGCCGAGGGCCGTCGCCAACCGGGCCGCGTCGGCCGAGTCGCCCGAGTACGAGGAGAAGCCGTCGAGCTCCGACGGCGGGATGCCTGCGTCCTCGCACGCCCCGAGCACCGCCTCCACGACGAGCGGGATGGTCCCGGCGGCCGACAGCTCTCCCCGGCGACCGTAGCGGGTATGGCCGAACCCGGCGACCGCCGCCCGCCCTCGCAGCCAGGTACCTGGCCCTCCGTGCATGGATGCTCCCGTCCGATCGCCAGCTTTCCAAATGATCTTCCGAAAGGGAATACCAGCTCTCCGGTACCACCGCAAACGCGTCACCCACGGCGGGACACCCCCGCACGTGCCCGGACGGTAGCCTGCAGGTCATGCCGACTGTTCGTGACCACGTGAACCGGCTGCTCCCTGCCGTGCACGCCCGGATCTACCGGGCGACCAAGGGCGCTGTCGGCGGGAAGCTGGGCAGTGCCAACATCCTCCTGCTCACCACCACCGGCCGGAAGTCGGGGGAGCCGAGGACCACGCCGCTCAATTACTTCCCCGACGGGGATCACATCGTGCTGATCGCCTCCAACGGGGGGCAGGACCGCCACCCGGCGTGGTACCTCAACATCGTGGCCGACCCGGCGGTCGCGATCCAGCGGCATGCGGAGACGGAGTCCAAGACGGCCCGGGTGGCCACCGCCGAGGAGAAGGCGACGCTGTGGCCCCGCATCACCGACTGGTACAAGGGCTATGCGAAGTACCAGCAGAAGACCGACCGCGACATACCGCTCGTCATCGTCGATTGAGGGCGTGCCGCCCTGCGCTCAAAGGCGCGTGGCGCTCATCTCGTGGCGCGAAGCGCGTTCAGCATCTTGGCGAAATGGTCGAGGCGCCAGCCGTCCTGATCCTCGCCCCAGCCGATCCTGCCTTCGTACTCCCATCGCATCAGCGCGTTCGAACCGGATCCGTGCTCACACATGTGGCTGACGGCAAACCCCTCGGCCTCCATGGTGCGGCCGGTCACATCGGTCATGTCGACCTGCATGTGGGCGCTCCAGCCGGTGTCCGGATCGCGGAAATTGCGGGACCTGCTCTTCGTCTTGTCGAGCCGCTCGAACACCCCGTCCTTCAACAACCACCCCACGTTCATCGGCGACCAGCCGGCAGCGTCGCCGTCCTGAGGGCGCACGAAGCTCAGGAAGCCGGTCTCGGCATCGGTGTGACCGAAGATGTACTGGATACGCCCCCTCCCCCGCTCGCGCTCGATCTCGCGCCACCTGGGACCACCCGGGACGGCAACCCGGTAGTTGCCCCGCACGTACTCCGGCTTCTGGCTCTGCGAATGATGCCCTCCCCTCGGGCCCCAGGTTCGGTCGCGCACGGAATGACAATCCACCGGGATGCGCTCGCCGTGCAGGACCAGCTCACCGGTGATCCGGCACAGCTGGTCGAGGTGCGGATTGTGCATCGCCGGAGCCTCGCCGGGTGTGAACCGGTGGGGCGGGTGCACCGCCCTGAACTCGAGCTCAATTGAGAAGTCGGCGTCCTCGTCGCTGTACGCGATGTAGTAGTCCATCAGGGGAGTGAGCATCTTCACGCTGTAGCCCCCACCCGGGAAGGTGAGGTCTCGGAGGTCGGCGCCGGCCGGAATGGCCACGTCGGCCACGTTCTTGTAGTAGGCCAGCCGACCCAAGTCGGCACCGCTCGGATCCCAGACGAAGACCCGCCACGTGACCTGGTTGCGGTTTGCGTGGTAGCCGGCGTGCAGCCACGAACCGATCTTGCGCTCGGGGATGTTGAAGGACCACCAGTTGGTCTCGAACTCGAATGGATCGTCCGACACCTGATGGTACGTGTCGTCCTCGGGAACGAACGGGGTGTCCTGGGTGACCGTCTCCGTGCCCATCCGATGTTCCTGCCTCTCGATCTGCTGCTCGGGCCTTGCCAAATCGTCACTCGGCCACGACCCGGGGTCGCGGCGGATCGGGCGTCAGCCTACCTTCAGGGCGGCTCGAAGACCGCCGTCAACTTCTCGCTCATGTGGGGATCGTCGAGGACCACGACGACGACGTCACCGGCTCGCAGCTCGGTGTCACCTCTCACCGGCACGAGTTGGCCGTCGCGAACGACCAGGCTGATCCAGGCAGCCCCGGGAAGCTGGGTGAGACCGCCGATGGTCCGCCCGTCGGCGACCGAGCCCTTGGCGACCGTGAGGCGGTGTGCGCCGTCGGGCTCGTCTCGCAGCCGAACCCCGAGCGCCCAGGGTTCGGGCTCGATCGAGCGCATCGGAAGACCGAGCCGATAGGCGACCGTCGGTACCAGGGTGCCTTGGACCACGACCGAGAACACGACGACGACGACGACGATCCCGTAAAGACGCTGGGCGTCATGCACCTTGGCAGTCACCAAGAAGGTGCCGAGCAGGATCGGGACGGCGCCCTTGAGCCCGCCGAAGAGCACGAAGGTTCGCTCGTTCGCCTTCAGGCGGGCCGGGATCAGGCACAGGCTCACCAGGACCGGCCGGATGACGAAGGCCAGCACCACTCCGAGAACGATCCCGGGGACCCAGACGTCGGCTCGGCCGAGCTCTGCGACTTGCACCGTCAGACCGAGGACCACGAAAGCCACGATCTCGGAGAGGCTGGCGAGCGCCGAGTGGAAACCGTTGATCTCCTGCTTGTACGGCGCGCGCTCATCGCCCAGCACGATCCCGGCGACGAAGACCGTGAGGAATCCCGACCCGTGCGCGAGGGTGGCGACGCCGAACAGCGCCAGGGCACATGCCAACGTCCGCAAGGGGTAGAGCCCTTCGCTCGGCAGGGGTACCCGGCGCATGAACCAGAGCAGCAGACGACCCCCCGAGATGCCGACTGCGGCACCGACGCCCATCTGCAGCACGAATTCCCCGCCCACGTTGACGAACGTGCCGGCGCCGAGGCCGCCCGCGGCGATGAGGCTGACCATGAGGGCGATACCGACCGGATCGTTTGCGCCCGATTCCCCTTCGAGGATCGTCCCGGCGCGACCGGTCACCTCCCGCCGGCCGAGGACGGAGAACACCACCGCCGGATCCGTCGGGGCCACGGCGGTGGCCACGAGCAGCGCTTCGTACCAGACGAGGCCGAACGCCAGATGCACGAGCACCGCTCCGGCGGCCACGGTCAGGAGCGTGCCGAGCACGCCGACGAGCCCGATCGGAACTGCCACCGTCCGGAACCGGGACCAGCCGATGCGCATGCCGCCGTCGAACAAGATGAGCAGGAGAGCCACCGTGACGACCCGCCCCACGGTCCGCTCCTGAGGCGCGTGCACGGCAGGGACGACCTCGGCCGCGACGGCCGCGCCCATGAGGAACAGAGCCGGAGACGGGACCCTCGCCCACGCGGTGAGCCGGTTCGACAGGATCGCGGCAAGTCCGATTGCAGAGACCAGCAGCACGATCAGTGCAAACGGTCCGGTGTCGGTCACGACGGTGCTCCCCGAGTCGGGCGCGGCTAGGTAACTGCCGACCAGACTTCCCGGCTCACCCCGGCCAACGCTAGCCGAGCCAGACGCGTTCAGGAACGAGAACCCTCGAGCATGCGCGCCCGCCTCGACTTGAGGGAACCTGCAATCCCGGGCGCCATGAAGCTGCTGCCGGTGCGTTTGCCGGGGCGTTTGTGTGCCCGGCACAATCCGACATCTGCAGCGCGCGACGTCCGCTCAGCTGGACGGGACGACGATGCGCGCCCCGCAGACGGCCTTGCCCGTGTAGACCTGGAACTGGTTCCCCTTCAGCTGCATGTAGTAGCCGCAGAGGGTCTTGGGCACGATGGCCTCGGTGCCGAACCCGGTCATCGGGGTGCCGCTCGGCAGGATGCCCCCGGCGTTGTAGCTCTCGAGCGTGCGCAGCTTGGAGATGAAGTTGGCCCGGGTCGGGTTGCTCCCCGCCATCTGCAAGCCCTTGATCATGAGGTCGGCCGACACGTAGGACCCGTAAAGCCCGAGGTCGGGGATCCCTCCCGAGTACGACGAGTCGTACTTCTTGATCGTGGCGATCATGTCCTTCACCGCTGAGTTCGGCGTGGTGAAGTTGATGGCCGCCGCCATGTAGGCGCCGTCGAGCGCCGCTCGGGCCGTCGCGCTCTGGAGCACCTGCTGGTCGTAGCCGGTGAAGTAGATCTGCTTGGCGCTGATCCCCGCGTTCTTCACCGCCTGGGCGAGGGCGATGTCGGAGGAGTCGACGAAGGACCCGACGACCCCGTTGCACCCCGCCGACTTGATCTGCAGCACGTCGGCGGTGAAGTCCACGCCGCCGAAGGGCACCGAGAAGTTCTTGTAGCACTGGGTGGAACCGCCGGCGTACACCACCCGGATCGACTGCTGGGAGGAGGCCGAGATGCCGTAG
>DATKRB010000035.1:0-28954 GCA_035532415.1 Acidimicrobiales bacterium
GTCCATATGACGAGATGGATCGGCAACGAGCTGCGAGCCGCCGATATCACCGCCGTCTGCCTGGGCCCCGGCTACGCAAGGAGCGAGAGTGCGGAGCTGCTCTCCTCCAAGATGGGGCTCGACGTGTCCCTGGCCCAGCCGTGGAGGTCGCGGCCAAGGTGGTGGGCTGTCTCGCAACCTGTGAGAACCCGCTGCAATACGCCGGGGCTTTCATCGAGGCCGCCGACCTGGCCGCAGAGCAGGGGCTCCTGTAGACCGGGGCTCCCACGGGCATCGGCCGGCTGCACCTCCGTGGAGGTCGACCACCGGACCCTCAGATGGCCCCTACGGGTGAGGGCCCACCGTGGCGGCGTTGGAAGGTCCGCCGGACACCGGTCCGCCAGTCCACCTGGCACGGACCGGTGATGGACGAGCGCAGCGTGACATCGGCGACCGATCCCTTGTGGGTGCCCGGGACCTGCTGCACCTCGACGCGGGCGCCGGTGCCGGCCAGGTCACCCATGTAGGCGCACCACTCCTGCACGCTGACCGCCTCGTCGCCGGCCCAATTCACGACGAGGGCGGGCACGGATGCGGCATCGAGGAGGGCGCCCGTTTGTCCGATGATGTCGTCCTCGTGGATCGGGCTGTAGAGGCAGGGGTCCCAGCGGGTGACGACCGGGCGCCCGGCCACCACCGAGTCCATGTGGTACGCCGGAAGTCCTCCATTGGCGCCGTAGGAGGCGTTCATGCGGGCGATCACGACCGGGAGGCCGAACAGGCGCGAGCACGTGCGTGCCACCGACTCCTGACCGATCTTGGCCATCGAGTACGTGGGGCAGTGCTGCGAGTTGACCTCCCCGAGGGGGTCCGTCTCCCTGAACACGTGGTGCACGTCGGCGTGGGGCCGGTAGACGGAGTGGGTCGACATCACGAGGGCCGCGCGGGCCCGGCGGCAGTGGGCGAGGAGCAGCCCCGTTCCCTCGGCGTTGACCCGCAGCGCGTGGTCGTAGTTGAGATCGGGCCCCTGGTGGGCTGCGAGATGCAGGACCACGCTGAAATCCTGTGGAACATCGGCGAAGTCACCTGCAGCGAGGTCGGAGACCCGGGTGGTCACGCCGATCGCCTCGACCCGCTCGCGGGATGAGGGATCGGAGAACCGAGCGATGCCCCACACCTCGTTGTCACGGGCCAGCGCCTCGCAGAGCGGGAAGGCGATCTGACCCGCCGGACCGGTTACCAGGATCTTCTCGTCGGAAATCACTCCGGCCCCCTCGCGCCCACTCGGCGACGGCCTGCAGGCCGCCCCGGCGTCAGCCGGGTTTAGCAGGCTCGGGGCGGTCTTCACCACCGTGCCCGGCCAGAGCGGCGGCGGGGAGGAGGTCGACCAGTCGGGCCAACGACACCGTGGCCACCGGGCCGGAGGTATCGGACAGGGTCGCGTTCGTCTGGCCGATGCCCGCCCGGCTGATCCGGCCGGTACCGGTGATGCTGATCCATTCACCGGTCGGATAACGGGTCACGTTGAGCGACAGATCCGCGTTGATGCTCCGGATCGGGGCGTCTCTCGGATCGCCGATCCCGCTGGCGAGGTCGGCAAGGTAGGCGAGGCGGGCCATCGGCGACGTCGGCCGGCCGGCGATCACCCGAACGCGAAGGCGGACCCACGTGGGATCACTGAAGTAACCGCCGGTGTCCTCGAACAGGTACTCCACGGCGAGGCGGGAGCCGGGAGGCTTGCGGCCCGGGAAGATCTCGCTCCAAGTCCCTCGGGGGCTGTCCGGCAACGGGTTGGGAGCTTCTCCGGTCGGGAGGTCGAGGTCGCCGAGGTCGACCGTCCGCACTCGGAGGGCAGCGCACCGGGCGACCTCGAGCGTTCCCGCCCACAGCGAGGCTTGCACGACCTGGATCCGCTTGCCTTCGCGCACGACGCGTACCGTCGGGTGCAACGGGCTCAGGGGGACCGGACGGAGCAGGTCGACGGTGAAGCGGGCGACCTGCATGGGAACCAGCGTCGGCACCGCTTCGACGAGGGTCGCGAACAGGGAGGAAGGAGCCCCACCGAACTGGGCGTCGGGATCCCACGGCCCCTCCGTGAACTGGGTCGGGAGGAAGTGGTCACCCTCGGGAACGAAGAGGGCGACGCCCTCGCCGGCAGGGTCCGTCATGTCGAGGAGTGTCCCAGGACCGGCCCGGCGGTCGCAACTTGCCCGGTCAGCTCACCTCATGCTCCCCTGACGGGTCGACCCGTGCCGGTCGCCCAATCCGTCACGATCCGTTCGTAGACCGACTGCCCGATGAGGACGTCCTTGTCCGCGAAGCCGAAGGCCTCGGGTGGAACGTCGCCGTGCTCGCGGAGGTGTGTCGCCCATTGGAGGTGGGCTCGAGCGGCGGAGGCCGTGCCCCAGCCCGTGAAGAGGCTGAAGGCCAGGCCCGGTTCGAGCTTCCCGTACCCGGCGATGGGGACGGGAACCTCCTCGCCGATCCGTCGGATCTGCTCCGCCGATGCGAAGGTCGGGAGGAAGACGTCCGCTCCGGCCTCCGCGTAGGCGACGCCTCGTCGGATCGCCTCCTCCACCGATCCGCTCCCACCGCCCCCTTCGCTGTAGAGCTCGTCAGTACGGACGATGACCAGGAACGCCGGGTCGGTCCGGCCCTCCACTGCGGCGGTGATCCGGGCCCGCATGTCGCCGATGTGCATGAGCGGCCCGTCGAACGCGGAATGCTTGGGGTTGATCTCGTCCTCGAGGTGGATGCCGGCGACGCCGGCCTGCTCGTACCTCCTGATCGTCCGATAGACGTCGGCGACCGTCTCGCCTGCCTGGTCGGCATCGACGATCACCGGGATGGAGACGCTCTCTACGACCCGGGCCGCCTGCTCGATCATCTCCGTGGTCGTGAGCACGCCACAGTCGGGAACCGCGTAGTGCATCATGCCGGTGGCATGCCCACCCATGTAGGCGACCGGGAACCCCACGTGCTCGACGATCCTGGCCGTCAGGGCGCTGTAGCAATCCGCGGCGATGAAAGGGTCGTTGCGCTCGACGAGCGCGCGGAGCTCCTGTGCTGGACGACTCATCTCTGTTCGGGTCCTTCCACTCGGAGGAGGCCGAAGGGCGCCGACGGACGATCGGACCTGGCCACATCGGGAGAGTAGTCGGGCCAGGGGGTGAACGGTCGGGTCGAGTGGCCGGGAGGATGGTCCGCCGCCTCGTTGCGCCATGACCTGCCGACTGCTACGAACGGGCATGCGCTTCGGCTATGTCGTTCCCAACAGCTGGGGGTTGGACGACCCCCGAGAGGTCATCGGACTCGCGGTGCGGGGGGAGGAGCTCGGGGTCGACTCCCTGTGGGTGAGCCACCACGTGCTACATGCGGGGTTCGTGGCCGAACGCCTCGGCCGGCGCCCGTACCACGACCCCCTTGTGATGCTGGCTGCGCTGGCCACGGCGACCTCTCGGGCCCGCCTGGGGACGAGCGTGATGGTCCTGCCCTATCTCCATCCGATGCCGACGGCCAAGGCGGTGGCGACGATCGACCATCTGAGCGGGGGCCGCCTCGACCTCGGCGTCGGCGTCGGGGGGCTCCGTGAGGAACACGACGCCATCGGGCAGGTGCCTTTCGAGCAGCGGGGCCGGTACGCGGACGAGTTCCTGCAGGTGCTCGAGCTCCTGTGGTCCCCGGGACCGAGCTCGTTCACGGGGTCGTTCTTCTCCTTCGAGGGCGTCGAGGCCTACCCGGGACCGGTTCGGGCCGGCGGTCTACCGGTGTTCGTGGGCGGGCACGGCCGGCCCGCCGCCGTCCGGGCGGCTCGGTTCGGGACGGGGTGGCAAGGCGTCGGCGTCGAGCCGGACCCGGTCCGGGCCCAACGTTCGCAGCTGGCCGAGGCCCTGGCCGCCCGCGGACGGTCGCTCGACGGCTTCGGCGTACAAGTGCGGCTCCACGTCCCCGTCGAGGACGTCGACGTCGACGCCTGGCGTGACCGGTTCGCCGCCTACGGGGAAGCCGGTGTCGACGAATTGCTCCTGGCCCCCCAGAGCGGCGACCTCGGACTGCATCGACAGTGGCTCGACACGCTCGTTCCCGCCCTCGGGTCCTGACCCGAACCGGCCCGTATACTGCGATCGAGCAAGGGAGGGGCCATGCCCAAGGGAATACTCGTTGTCAGCTCCGGACCGGTAGAGGCCGGCCGCGAGGCGGAGTACAACGACTGGTACAACGACGTCCACCTGGTCGACGTCTTGAAGGTCGCGGGCTTCACGGCCGCCGCTCGGTACAAGAAGGTGGGCGCCGACGACGATCCGCAGCCCTACCTCGCCATTTACGAGGTGGAAGCCGACGACCTCCAGGGCGCGTTTGGCGCACTGGGTGCCGCGGTGGCGAGCGGCGACGTGCGTATGTCGGACGTGCTCGCGATGGAGCCGGCCCCGAGCCTCACCATTTACGAGCACCTTTACGAGCTGTCCTCCTGATCTCGCGGCGCCCGGAGCCGGAGCCGGACATCGACCGGATGGTGGGTATCGGGCGCCGAATTGTCGGAGGTCGGGCACGCGAGTCAGGAGAGCGAGAGGTCGTCCTCCGCCGGCGTCGGCGGGCCGCCGAGCCGGCTGACGTCCTCGAAACCCACCGTCTGCCCGCTCCACTCGGCCGGTTGGCCCAGCATCCAGAGAACGTGCTCGGCCGCCTGCGAGGGGGTCACCAGGGCGGCGAGACCCGCCCCGCCGGTGGCGATCTCCTCGCCCTGGGTCTCGAGCACGTGACGCCAACCTTCGGTGGCCACCAGCCGGTCCACCCGGAGGGTGTTGAACGACACCCCGCCGCCTCCCAGCTCGAGGTGGAGGTACTCGTTCCAGCGCTCCATCGCGAGCTTGCTGGTGGAGTACAGGGCGAGGTTCGGGGTGAGCGCCTGTGACGTCCCCGAGCTGACGTTCAGCACCCGTCCCGACCCCCGTTGGAGCATGGCGGGCACGAACGCCTGGCACAGCTGCATCGGCGCCACCACCTGAAGCCGGAACGCAGTCTGCCAACGCCGCCACGGGATCTCGAGCACCGGGCCGTTGGACGTGAAGGCTGCGTTGTTGACCAGCACGTCGCACCGATCGAAGGCCAGGAGCGTCTCGTCGACGATCCGCTTCGTGGCGTCGGGGTCGCTGAGGTCCGCCTGTACCCCCCGTGCCTCCACGCCCTCGGCCGCCAGTTCGGCCACCACGGACTCCACCGTGCCGGGAAGCGTGGGGTGTGGCGCCTGGTCGCCGGTCCGACCCACGACGACCACCCGCGTGCCGGCGCGCCCGAGGGCCTCGGCGACGGCACGCCCGATGCCGCGGGTGGCGCCGGTGACGACGGCCACGGCATCGGCGAGGTCGAAGGAGCTCGCCGATGCCGCTCGGGGTCGGTCGCTGGCCGGCACGGCGCGAACGCGACCGAGCGCGTCTTCGACCCGGTCAGGCTTGTCGACGAGCATCCGCTGCGTCGCCGGAACCCGTGAACCGACCCGAACCGTCAGTCGGCCCAGTCCGCGGCCTGCGACCGCCGGGCCGCCTCGGACCGCCGGGCCGCCTCGGACTGACGGTCGCCCGTGTGCTCGTCGGCGGGCGCCGATCCATCGCCTTCGCCGCCGGGGCGTCCCTTGTCCGCGTCTGCGGAATCGGTGTCTGCGGAGCCGGTCGAAGCCTTCTCGGCAAGGCGCGCTCCCCGTGACGACACGTTCGATGAGGCCATGATTTCCCTTCGTCGGGTCGGCCCGAGATCTGGTCCTGCCACCCGGAACCGGGGTTCGGGATCATCCGCGACCCCGCAGCCTCCCGGAATTGCCGGCCGACCGGGTGCATGGCCCGAGTTGAGCCGACCCAAGGGTACACCTCACAATGGGCTCCCCCGTCGCGAGACGCTGCCGGCCCGGTGGTATCTATACCTCTACTACACGTTGAGGGGCCTTTGCCCGGCGAAGATTTCGGAAGCGGAGCTTACTTGCCAACCTATACTTGGCCGGGTGCCCGGCACGCTCGAGGGGGTGAGGATCGTGGAGATCGAAGGACCACGACGGGGTGTTCGCGACCTCGGCAGCGTGCCGGGCTGACGCTCGGGGCGTGCAACGGAGACCGAGGGGGTTCTTCATCGATGGCCGGGGACGACGAGTCGACTGACGAGGACCAGCTGCGTCGGTGGGTCGAAGCCGTCACCGAGGGGAGGATCTCCTCGTGGCGCCGCACGCCGGCAGGGGGCTCGCGGGAGACCTACCTGGTGGACGTGACATCGGCGGACGGCCGCTCCCTGCCCCTGGTCCTGCGGATGGAGTCCGGTGGGGCCTTCACCGGGACCGAGATCAACGTGAGCAAGGAGGCCACGGTCTACCGCGCCCTGGCCGGCTCCGGAGTGCCGGTGCCCGGAGTCGTGGGAGTCGCCCCGGGGGGTGCCGCCCTGCTGATGGAGCGGGTCCCCGGCACCGGCGACCTGGCTGATCTGTCGGAGGACGAGCGACACGAGGTTCTGGCCGAGTTCGTCGAGGTCGTCGCCGACCTCCACAACCTCGATGCCGCGGGGCTCCACCTACCGGGGTTCGCGAGGCCCCGGACCCCCGAGGAGCACGCGACCCTCGACCTTCGGCTCTGGTCCGATCTGGCCGAACGAGGGGTGCCCGATCTCGATCCGCTCGTCAGGTACGCCGGCGCCCATCTCCGTCACCACCCTCCGGATTCCGTGGCGCGGACGGTTCTCGTGCAGGGTGACACCGGGCCGGGCAACTTCGTCACGGACCACGGCCGCATCACCGCCCTCGTCGACATGGAGTTCGCCCACCTCGGCGACCCGATGGACGACCTGGCGTGGATGCTCATGCGGACCGCACCGATCGGGGTCGACCTGGCGCGCCACTTCGACCGGTACTCGGAGAGGACGGGGATCCCCGTCCTCCCTCGTTCGCTCGCCTACTACGAGGTCGCGGTTCAGTACCGGTGCGCGGTCACCACGTCGTTGGCGGTGGCCCGGGGCGGAGGCGCCCGGGGCTGGGCGCCGTACCTGCTCGTGACCCAGCGGTACATCCGGGGTATGGCCGAGGCGCTGTGTTCCTGCCTGGGCGCCGAGCTCCCCGCTGTGCCGACCCCCGAGGTCACCCCGACCGGACGCGCCCCGTACTACGAAGCGCTCCTCGAGGGGGTGCGCGCCGCCGTGAAGGGGATCGACGACCCACGGCTGCGCGAAGAGACCCGCAACCTCCAGATCTTCGTCCACCACCTGCGGGCGATCGACCGGTTCGGGAGCGAGCTGGCCGATCAGGACCGCCGCGACCGTGGCGACACGCTGGGGATCGCCGACGACGACCGGAGCCTGGCGAGCGCCGCCGAGGAGGGGGGCAGGAGCGCCGACCGCGAGGTGCTCGGGTACCTGCTCCGGCGGGCGAGGCGCAACGAGGTGTTGTGGGCGTCGCTGCTCGACCGCCCGCGGCGGTGACCGGGCCTGCCGGGCGGGCCGCCATACCGGCTACGGCCATACCCCTTACGAAGGAGGAGCCATGACGACGCCACCCGAGGAGCTCGTGTCGTACGAAGGGAGCGAGTCCCTGATCGACGACGACAATTTTCACGATCCCGAGACGGACCGTTGGTGGGAGCACGAGACGATCTGGTTCTGGTGGTTCAACCCGGAGCGGAAGCTGGGGTGCTGGATCTACCACTACGTCCGACCCAACATCGGCGTCGCCGCCGGCGGCGTGCTGCTGTTCGACGACACGGCGTGGTTCCACATGGAGACGCCGTACTACCTGAATTACTCCAACACCCAGTTGCCCGCCGAGCGCGACCTGCGGGACTTCACCTTCCCGGGGGGGTCCCGGATCCAGATGATCGAGCCCCTCGAGCGGTACCGGTTGAGCTTCGCCGATCGTGACACCATCCGCTACGACCTCGACTGGCGGGCGGTGATGGCCCCGTGGGTGCGGGTATCGCCGCCGCTCGACATGTCCCGGCCCGGCGGCGGCCCCGGCGAGCGCAAGCCGCGCCACCTCGACCAGTTCGGCCATGTGACCGGGCAGCTCGTGCTCCACGGGGAGGAGATCACCATCGACTGCCTGGCCATGCGCGACCGCTCGTGGTGGCACCTGCGCCCCGAGCCGTGGAAGACGGGGGGCGGGCGGAGCAACTACATCACCGGTGCCGCCTCACCCGAGACGGCCTTCTTCGGCTGTGGGCCCGGGGGGTTCCTGGTGCTCGACGGCATTCGAAAGCCCTTGGTCCGGGGGTCCAAGCGGCGCGATCGGGACCCCGAGCACGGTTACGTGCGGCGCCTGTCCATCCAAGCGGTGGACTCGGAGGGCCGGGAGCTCGAGGTGGAGGGCGAATCGGTCAGCCGGATGGCCATGCCGATCTCGGGAGCGCACGGGGTGTGCTGGCAGAGCCTCATGCGGTACACCATCAACGGGATCCCGGCCTGGGGCGACGACCAGGACGCGTGGCCGATCCACTCCTGGTCCGCCTTCCGGCGCCGGCAAAGGGGTCTTCACGACAGCCGTGCGGCGATCCTGGGCGACGTCTACAGCTGAGCTCGCGGAGACCCCGGAGAGTGGCCCGGCCCACCGATGGCGGCGCCCCTTCCCCAGTGGGTAGGGTCGCCCGAACCGAACACCACAAGGACGGCCCCCGTGCCATCGATCGACATCGACAGCTACAAGACGGTCAAACTCGCAAAGCGTGGTGCCGTGCTCACCGCGACCCTCTCGAACCCCGGGAAGAAGAACGCGTTCTTCCCGGCGATGGGAGCGGACCTCGACCGCCTCTGGCGTGACGTCGACTACGACGAGGACGTCCGGGTCGTGGTCCTCACCGGCGAGGGCGACGCCTTCTGCGCCGGTCTCGACCTCTCGTACCTGTCCGCCGGTGCCGGCACTGGCTCGCGGATCCGGCGCAAGGGGCAGACCAAGGGGATCCGGTCCAGGATTTACGACATGCTCGACTGTGAGACCCCCATCATCTCCAAGGTGCGGGGCCCGGCGTACGGCCTGGGTGTGAACATCTGCCTGAGTGCCGACATCGTGGTGGCGGCGGAGAACGCGGTGTTCTGCGACTCCCACGTCAGCAACGGCATCGCTGCGGGAGACGGCGGGGTCGCCATGTTCCCCCTGCTGATCGGGTTCCACCGGGCGAAGGAGGCGTTGATGCTGGGACGGCGCATCCCGGCCCGGCGGGCGGAGGAGATCGGTCTGATCAACCATTGCGTTCCCGACGAGGAGCTCGACGCCTTCGTCGACGCCATGGCCGACGAGTTCGCGGAGGGTGCGCCGCTGGCCATCTCGTGGACGAAGCTGTCCATCAACGCCCTCTTGAAGCAGCAGATCATCGGAGCCTTTGAGACCTCGGTGGCCTACGACGTGCTCTCGCTCGAGACCGACGACGTCACCGAGGGGACCCAGGCGTTCCTCGAGAAGCGCAAGCCGCGGTTTCAGGGCAACTGAGCCGGCTCGGTTCCGGAGGGGGAGGAGAGCGGACCGTGAGGCAGATCGAGCGCCGGGTCGACGTCACCGAGGCCGCCGGGATGGGGGAGTCGCTGACGACCGCGGCGACCGTCACCCTGCCGGATCCCGAGGCCCTCGGTGCCCCGCCCGTCGTCTGTTTCGCCTTTCCCGGCGGAGGTTACTGCCGCCGGTACTTCGCGTTCGATCCTCCCGGGTTCCCCGCACGCGGCGGGCAGGCGGGGTGGCACGCCGAGCGTGGATGGGTCTTCGTGTCGTGCGACCACATCTTCGTCGGCGAGAGCGACTCCCCCTCACAGCCCGGGCTCCTCACGCTCGAGGACGTGGCCGCGGTGAACGCTGCGACGGTGGAGGCGATCTGGTCGGAGCTCGTCTCGGGGACGATCGCCGACGACTTCCCGCCCTTGGAGGGAGCGGTCCGTCTCGGGATCGGCCAGTCGATGGGAGGTTGCCTGACCATCGTGCAGCAGGGTCATCACGCCACGTACGACGGGATCGGCATCCTCGGGTACAGCGCGCGCCACACCGTGCTGGCAATGCCGCCGGGGACGCCTCGCGCCCCGGCGGCCTACGTTCCCCGGGGTTCGCCCTCGGTCCTGGTGATGGGCGAGCCCCCGACCGATGCCAACCCCGATTTCACCTCGAGGGCCGACGGCCTTCCGATCAGCACCTGGGGTTTCCACTACGACGACGAGGCCGAGGACGTTGTCCGCGCCGACATGGTCGACTACCCGGCCCGAGGGGGTCACCCTCCCGTCTGGGCCAGCGCCACCATGCCCCCGTGCGCCGTCATGATGATGTCACCGGGGGTGGTGGCGCCCGAGGCCGCGGTCGTCACCGTTCCGGTCCTGGTCGCCGTCGGCGAGCGGGACGTCTGCCCGCGACCGATGAGCGAGCCGACGGCGTACGAGAGCGCGACGGACGTGTCGGTCTTCGTCTGCCCGGGCATGTCCCACATGCACAACTTCGCCCGCACGCGCGAGCGGTTCTGGACCCGGATCGGGGCGTGGGGCGACGGTGTGGCCCGCTCGACGTTGACGGCCCGCTGATCGCGGGCCCATCTCACCGGGCAACCTCACCGGGCAACCTCACCGGGCAACCTCACCGGGCCATCTCACCGGGCAACCTTCACCACCCCGCTCCGGACGAGCTCGTCCAACCGGTCGGCGTCGTAGCCGAGCTCGGTCAGGACGGCCTCGGTGTGCTGGGCGAAGGTACAGCCGGGCGACGCGACTCCTGGGGTGGCCGACAAGGCCACCGGCGGCGCATAGCGCCAGAAGGTCCCGAGCGTCGGATGCTCCACCTCGACGACGAGGCCCATCTCGCGCAACGCCGGATCGGTGGAGGTGACGGCAGCCTGGCTGGTGTCGTTGACTTCGGCGCACCCCACGCCGGCCTCGGTCAAGACGTCCTCCCACTCCCGCGCCGAGCGCTCGGCGAAGAGGCCGCCCAAGGTCTCGGCCAGGGCTGCATCGTTGTCGCGGCGCCTGGCGGGTGACGAGAAGCGTTCCTCGGCGAGCAGGCCGGCGCACCCCATCGCCTCCACGGCGGAACGGAGCTCGCGGTCGGTCGGGGCCGCGAAGAAGATCCACCCGTCCCCCGCCGCCCTGTACAGGCGGTAGACCGCGCCGAACCCGAACTGCTCGGGATCGGCCTGTGGCACCGCGCTCTTCCCCTCGTACCGGTTGAAGTCGTCCGAGTAGCAGAGGGCATTGCCGCCGAGCATGCTGGTGGAGACGAACTGTCCCTCGCCGGTCCTGCGCCGGTGGCGGAGCGCCAGCATCAACGCCGAGAACACGGCCAACGCGGCGTTGGCGTCGCCGTCGGTGATCCCGCTCATCCGGGGGGCGACGACGGCCTGTGCCTCCAACGCGCTGAGGTCCTCGGAGAGCCCGCTGTCGAGCCAGTACCCGGCCTGCCGATAGGTGCTGCCGGCCAGCGCCCCGGCGACCCCCGCGTAAATGGGCCGGTGAGCGTACGGACCGCTCGTGCCGTACCCGGCCGCGTGCACGTACACCAGGTCGGGTTTGATCCCGCGCAGCGTCTGGTAGTCGGCGTGCACCCGTTCGCCCACGCCCGGGCGGAAGCCCTGCACGAAGGCGTCGGCCCGGAGGACCAGCCTTCGGAGCACCTCTTGGCCGGCGGCGGTCCGGAGGTCGAGAGCGATGCTCTCCTTGCCCTCCATCGCGTGGGTGCCGCCCCATTCGGGCGGCCCGAAGGCCGAGCGCATCGGGTCGCCGTTGAGGTCCTCGATCTTGATCACCCGGGCCCCGAGGGCGGCGGCCAGGGTCACGCCATAGGGCATGGCGTAGAAGTAGCCGAACTCGATGATCGTCACCCCCTCGAGGGGGTGGGCGGGGAGCGATGCCAGCGCAGGCGCAGCCGCAGGCGCAGGCGCAGCCCGAGCCGCAGCCCGAGCCGCAGCCCGAGCCGTAACGGGAGGCGGCCACTCACCGCCGTTCCCGCCGAGCGGAGGCGCCGAGCGGGTCGTCCGCAAGGGCGTCGCGCTGAAGGTGGCGACCGGCCCGAGCTCCTCGATCGGTCCCACCCCCGGGTCCTCCACCACCTGCACGAGGCCGTTGTGGCGCATCTGGGGATGGTCGAGCGCCTGCTCGGGCGAGAGCACGCCGTCGAACGGGAGATCGCCTTCGGCGAGCCCGAGGTCGACCCACTCGTCGTAGTCCCGCTCCTTCACGCGCTCCCACACCGCCTCCTCCCAGCTCCGGGCGTCCTCGACGGTGGGGAACTCGGGGAGGTCGGAGAACCGGGGGTCCTCGGTCATCGCGGTGAGACCGAGGACCTTCATCAGCGCGCGCGCCTGATGGGGGAGCTGTGGGCTGAAAGTGAGCCAGCGCCCGTCCCTGGTCGAACCGGTGACCCCGTAGCGGGTGGCCCCGCTGCCCGAGGCGGACTGGGCGATCGGTGCCGCCTCCTCGCCGGCCGCGGCGGCCGCGGCCGCCGCTTTCTGGGAGAGCTGCATCAGGTAGGACATGAAGTAGTCGCAAGGGTTGAGCCCCTGGAACAGGGAGGCCTCGACGAGCTGCCCGACCCCGGTGCCGTCGCGCACCATGAGCGCGGCCATGATCCCTCCGAGGGCCATCTGGGCCGCACCGTTGCTGGCCACGAAGGAACCGTTGAAGATCGGGCCAGGCCGGAAGGCGAACCCGCCCCGGCCGAACATCCCCGCCTTGGCCTGCACCAGGGCGTCGTAGCCTTTCAGCCGAGCGTACGGCCCAGTGGTCCCGAAGCCCTTGATCGAGCAGTAGACGAGGCCGGGATTGGCCGGTGCGAGGTCTCGGTAATCGAGTCCCCAGGCCGACGCTCGCCCCGCGCCGAACGCCTCAACCACCACGTCGGCCGCCGCCGCCGCCGCCCGGACCTCCTCCCTGCCCGGAGCCGTGCGGAGATCGGCGACATGGCTCTCCTTGCCGCGGTTCCACACCAACCACGCCGACGGGAGCGCGGTGCGGAGCCGATCGCCCTCGGGAGGTTCGATCTTGGTGACGCGGGCCCCGCTGTCGGCGAGCAGCATGCCCAGCTCGGCCGCTGCGGCACTCCCCGAGCTCAACTCGAGGACATCGATGTCGTCACAGATCTCGGCCATGGTCGTCCTTCTCCTGGTCCGGGTCGGCGCGAGCCTGGGACCGTCGCGTGCGGATCTCAGCGAGGGGCGAAGAGCACCAGGGTGATCTCGTCGTTCTGGGCTTCGAAGGTGGCCCGGACCGGCATGCCGATCCGAACCTCGTCGGGCTCGCAACCCACGATGTTGGTGGTGGTCGTCCACGTGCCGCCGTCGACATCGACGTCGGCGAGCACGTAGGGGACGGCGAAGTCGGGGCTGGCCCCCCGGTGCACGACGGAGAAGGTATAGACCTCACCCTCTCCCGAGCTCACCGCCCAGTGCCACGTCGACCGGCAGTACGGGCAGCGGGCCTCTGGCGGGAAATGCCGTCTCGCACACGCGTCGCATTCGGGGACGACCAGCTGGCCTCGCCTGGCGGCTTCCCAGTAGGGAGCGGTCATCGCGTCGGGTACGGGCAGCGGGCGGCCCATCTCAGATCCTCCCCACGCACGCCATCTCGATGTGCTGGGCACCCGAGCCGGCGTTGGTGGCCACCGCCACCTCGCAGTCCGGCACCTGCCGACCGTCCGCCTGCCCCCGAAGCTGGAGCACGCATTCGACGAGCTTGAGGGTCATCTGCTGGGTGCCGTTCCACGCGTGGGAGAGGCAACCCCCTTCGGGGTTGGTGGGGAACCGGCCACCGAGAGCGATGGTGCCACCCTCCGTGAAGGGACCCCCCTCGCCCTCCTTGCAGAGCCCGAGCATCTCGAATTGCCGGATCACCTCAAACGAGGTCGGGTCGTACAGGGAGAAGAGGTCGGTGTCGGCCGGGCTGACCCCGGCCATGGCGTACATGCGTCGGGCCGCGTCCACACCGAGCATCCCGCAGTCCCGGTACACCGAGCCTCCTGTCCAGGCCGCCCGGTTGAACTCCATCGCCCCGCCGAGCAGGGCGACGACCGGTTGCCGGAGGTCGCGCGCCCGCTCGACCGTCGACAGCACCAGCGCGGCCCCTCCCTGGGCGACCAGGCAGATGTCGAGCAGGTTGAAGGGAGTAGCCACCGGGCGTGACGCCAGGACGTCCCCGGGCTCGTAGGGCCCGCGCCCGAACATCACCGCCTGGGGGTTGCGGTGCCCGTTGTTGCGGATGGTCGCCGCCACCTCGGCCATCTGCTGGCGCGTCGTGCCGAAATCGTACATGTGGCGCTGGGCCACCAACGCGAAATTGGCGGCCACGTAGCTTCCAAAGGGGTCGCCACCGCCACCGATGGCCACGCCTCCGGACCCGAGGCCGCCGACGCCGCGGGCTTCGAACGAGGGCGACCCACCACCGGGAACCCGGGTCCCCGACGCCGTGGCCCCTCCGACGACGGCCACGTCGCACAACCCGGTGGCGATGGCCGACGCCGCCTTCAGGGCTCCCCGGGCGCCCGCGGTGTCGAGCATGCCGTCGGCGATGAACCGGAGCGGATGCCCGAAGAGCCGGGCCCACGATCCACAGTCGCCGGGGACCCCACCGGGGCCGAGGAACTGGATCGCCGCGCCGTCGACGTCGTCGGTGGTGAGCCCGGCGTCGGCCAGGGCGCCGTTCACCGCCTCCCAGGTCAGGTCGAAGGCCGACGTGTCGTCGATCACCCGTGCCTGCCGGGTGCAGGAGACGCCCACGAGGGCGACGTCGCGCAACCTCATCGGCCCACCCGTGCCCGAGCGCTCCGGGGTCGCCGCGCCTTTTGATCGGGAAGGTGGGTTCCGTTACGGTACGCCCGATGAGCGACCAGCCCGCGACCGTCACCGAAAGCGACGGGGTCCTCACCGTCACCCTGAACCGCCCCGAGAAGCTGAATGCCATCAACCTGGCGCTGAGCCAGGTGCTCGACGAGGCGACCCGGCGGTTCGGGGACGACGAGGACCTCCGCGTCATGGTGATCACGGGAACGGGGCGTTATTTCTGTGCCGGGCTCGACATCAGCGACACCGGCCAGGCGGAGCGACGGGAGTTCGAGGGTCCCCAACCCACCAAGACGCTTCAGCGGCGCAAGTACCGGCAGCGTCACCACGAGCTTCACGACGAGCTCGAGAAGATCGAGAAGCCGATCATTCTCGCCGCCCAGGGCCCCTGCCTCGGTCTCGGTCTCGAGATGGCGGCCTCGTGCGACTTCCGCTTCTGCACGCCCGAAACCCACTTCGGCCTCCCCGAGGGCCGCCGTCTGGGCGTGCTCGCCGGGAGCGGCGGCACCAGCCGCCTGACCCGCCTGATCGGTCCGCACTGGTCGAAGTGGATCGGGATGGCCGGCAAGTACGTCGACGCGGAGATGGCCCTCCGGATCGGGCTCGTCCACGAGATCTACCCGGCCGAGGAGTTCATGGATCGCGTGGACGCCTTCGCCCGGGAGCTGATGGAGATCTCGAGTGAAGCGCTGGGCATCGCGAAGCTGACGATCGACCTGTGCACGGCCGAGGACCGCGAGAAGTCCCGCCAGATCGAGCGGATCGCCAACTCGAGCCTGGGGGCCGGAGCTCCGCGCGAGCGGGGTCGCGAGCCTTCCGGGAGATAGGCAGGGCTCGGCCGTCATCGCCGCATGTCGTCGGCGTCGTCGGCGCCGGGGAACACCGTCAGGTCGATGCGGGTCGGCGCGACCCGCGTGATGGCATCGACGTTTATCCCGGCCGTGTCGAGCATGGCGATCCCGAGCGGGGCCAGCAGAGGCCCTCCGGGCACCCGCAGGTCACTGCGGATCCGCATCCGGCCCACCGCCTGGTGCCGGGACACGGCCTCCGACGAGCACCCGAGGTACCGGTACGGGATCAGGCCTTCGGGGCCGAGGTTCGACTCCCACTCCTGCCAGAAGGCCGGTGCGAGGTCCTGTTGCTCCGCCTGCTCCACGCCGCCCCTTCCCTGCGAACGTCCCTGCGAACGTCCCTGCGGACCGTCCCTGCGGACCGTCCCTGCGAACGTCGCTCCTCCCACTCTGAAACCCTTGCTTTGAATCTGCCACACTGGGCCGCCCGTCGTCCACGGCTGCCGGCCGAAGCTCGCCTAGGCTCACCCCGTGCCGACAGCCCAAGTGGACGGAGCTCAGCGCCGGCGAGGGCGTCCACCGACGTTCTCGCAGCAGCAATTCGTCGATGTGGCGATCAAGGTCATCGAGGAGCACGGTGTGGAGTCCCTCACCATGCGCGACGTCGCCACTCGCCTGGGCGCGGCCACCAGCGCCCTCTACCGGCATGTCGCCGACAAGGAGGCGCTCCTCCTTCTGGCGGCGGACCAGATCCTGGGGCAGATCGTGGTGCCCGAGGAGGGCGAGTGGTACGAGCGGCTGACGGAGCTCGAGCTCAGCATCCGGACCACCCTCCGGCGCTATCCGGGCGTCAGCAAGTACATCTTCCGGCGCAACCCCCTGACCGTGCACTCCAAGCGGCATCTCGAGGCTCTGATGGGCATCTTCGGCGACGCCGGGCTCGACGAGGCGGCTGCCGGAGATGCGCTCTTCGCCGTCTACCTGCTGATGGCCGGAGACCTGACCGTGGGCCCCAGGGTGTTGGCGACGGCCCGGCGGGGCGACGAGCGGTTCACGTTCGCGCTCGACGCCCTGCTGGGAGGTCTGGGGCTCGAGCTCCCCTGAGGAACCGAGAGTAAGCTACCCTTCGGAATAGCAGAGCCGAGGGGATTGGCGGCACGGACCCGATAGGAGCCCAGCCATGGCCGTGACGAGTGACCTGCCGTACCTGATCAACGATTCCGACAATCACTTCAACGAGCCACCCGACTGCTTCGAGCGGTATATCGATCCCTCCCAGAAGGACCTGGCGATCCGGTTCGTCACGGCACCGGACGGCCGCCGGCTGCAGCTCTTCGCCGGCAAGCCGTCCAAGTACAACAGCTCCCAGGCGAACCAGATCACCTTTTCGCAGGACGAGCTGAAGAAGATGCTCGGTGACACGTCGAACGTCGGGACCGGGCGGGGTACCGTGCCGAAGGGGGAAGGGGAGAAGGAGCTGGGCGTGGTCCCCGGCATGCTCCTGAACCGCCTCAACCCGCTGAAGGGCTTGACCGAAGAGGAGCGGAAGGCCTTCGTGGCGGAGTTCCGCAACCAATCGGAGGCCTTCGGCAACCGCGACCTCCGCCTGGCGCTCATGGACGACCAGGGCATCGACAAGGGGATCATGTACCCGGCGGCGGCTCACGACATCGAGTACGAGTTCGCCGACGACGTCGCCGCCCTCTACGCGAACATCCGGGCGTTCAACCGCTGGATGCACGAAGAGGTCGGGTTCGTCGCCGAACGTCGCATGTGGTTGCCGCCGTACATCGCGTTCGCCGATCCCGACCTTGCCGTGAAGGAGCTCGAGACGGTGATCGCCCAAGGGGCGACGCTGATCCAGACCAAGTCGGGCCACGCGCACGGCGGCCGGGACAACCCGTTCGGGGGGCGCTCGTTGGCCGACCCGGTCTTCGACCGGTTCTGGAGCATCGTCAACGAGGCCGGCGTGCGCCTGGCGGTGCACCTCGGGGGCACCGATTACCAGAAGTACGGGAGGGACTGGTCGGAGGATCCCGAAGCGGTGCTCGGGGACTTCGACGCTTTTCAGTGGATGATGTACTGGGGCGACCGGCCGGCGATGGAGCTGACCTCGGCCCTCATCCTGCACAACTTCTTCGGGAGGTTCCCGAACATCCGGGTGTGCCTGTCGGAGCAGGGGACGGTGTGGCTCCCCTACACGTTGCGCAAGATGGACCACGCGTTCCTGATGGGACGCAAGGCGAAGTGGTCCGAGACCGGTCGCCTCGACCGCCGGCCGTCGGAGATCTTCCGGCAGCACTTCGTGGTCGCGCCGTTCCCCGAGGAGAACGTCCGCCGGGTGGTGGACGAGGTCGGTATCGACTCCATCGTCTTCGGCTCCGACTTCCCCCACGGGGAGGGGCTCGCGTTCCCGTCGCAGTACGTCGCCGCCCAGCTCTCCTCGTTCACCGAGGAAGAGCAGCGCCGGATCATGCGAGACAACCTCGAGAGCTTCCTCGCCGGCGCCTGAACGGGGCGGCGGCCGGCACGGCCCCTGCACCGGCGGCCGCCACGGCCCCTGCACCGGCGGCCCTGGCCGGACCCCAGAGCCGGGCCCCTCGGTCGGATCCTCTGACCGGATCCCCCTGGTCAGGGCGGCACGGCCCCTTGGACCTCTGCGCGACCGCGTCGCTGTACCATTCGGACACGCGTTCGCAAAAGGAGTGCATGGCTCATGGGGGACTTGATCTGCGAAGGGCTCTCCGTCGTGGAGGCAGGGGCAGGCAGCATCGCCGGGTCGATGATCGGCATGATGCTCGCCGACAACGGGGCCCAGGTCACGAAGCTCGAGCCCCCCGAGGGTGACGCGCTGCGGAGCCGGTCGCCGAGCGGGTTCCTCGTGTGGAACCGGGGGAAGGGCAGCCTCGTCGCCGATCTCCGGACCGGATCGGGGCGGGAGCGGGCACGCGGGCTGATCGACCGCGCCGACGTGTTCATCGACGGTTTCGGAACCGGCGTGACCGATGGATGGGGACTCGACTACGAGAGCCTGCGCCGATCGAACCCCGCTCTGGTCTACTGCGCCATCCGCGGGTTCGCCTCCACCGGTCCGTATGCCCGCCTGCCTGCGTTCGAAGGGGTGGTGGCGGCCAAGGCCGGGCTCTTCTCGCGTGGCCTGTTCGCCTACCGCGCCGGGCCGATCTTCGCCAACATCCCCATCGCCAGCAACGGCGCCGCCCACATGGGCCTGGCGGGCGTCCTGTCCGCGCTGCTCGTCCGGGACCGCACCGGCCGGGGCCAGCGGGTGGAGGCCTCCATGTGGCAGGGCCTGAGCCCGATCGACTACTTCGGGGTCACCACGTACCAGGTGGCACGGCAGCTGGCCGGGGGAGAGGGTTCGGCTTCGGCGCCTCCGGTGGGAACGGTGAAGGCCAGCCGGAACGCGTTCACCGTCTGCAGCGCCGACGGCAAGTGGTTCAACATGTGCTCCTTGCTGCCCCACCAGTCCCGGGCGATCCTGCGGGTCTGCCGGCTCGAGCACCTGATGGACCAGCCGAGGTTCGCGAGGGCCCCGGTGTTCGAGACCGTCGAGGACGCCGACGAGCTCGAGATCGCCGTCTGGGAGGCGTTCCGCGAGGTGCGCTCGGACGAGCTGATGGCGCGCATCCTCGAGGAGCCCGACGTGGCCTGCGAGATCTGCGGCACGACCGAGGACGCCTTCTCGCACCCCCAGGTCCTCCACAACGGGCACGCTGTCGTCGTGGAGGACCCCCGGCTCGGCCCCGTCACGGAGGTCGGGCCGATCGGCCGCTTCGCCACGAGCCCGTCGGTCATCGCCCGGTCGGCCCCGTCGCTCGGCGAGGAGCGGGGGAGCCCCCGAGGGCCGGCGGTGACGGGCCCCACGGGTGCTTCGCCCGAGTTCCCCCTGGCCGGAGTCACCATCGTCGAGTTCGGGTACTTTTACGCGATGCCCAACGGGCTGGCCCTTGCCGCCGCCCTCGGCGCCCGGGTCATCAAGATCGAGGACGCCAGGGGGGATCCCCAACGGTGGAGCTTCGGGGTGACCGAGACCGGGGCGGCCAAGGTGATGCAGGGAAAGGAGAGCCTCTCCCTCGACCTGAAGAGCCCCGAGGCCCGCGGGGTCGTCCACCGGCTCGTCGAACGCGCCGACGTCTTCGCGTGCGGCTTCCGACCGGGGGTGGCGGAGAGGATGGAGCTCGGCTACGACACGGTGCAGCGGCTCAATCCCCGCCTCGTGTACCTCCACGCCGGCGGTTACGGGCACGACGGCCCACAGGCGCACCGGGCCATGTACGCGACCATCGCCTCCGCCCTGACCGGTGGGTACGGCCGGCAGAGCGGCCCGTGGCTCTCGCCGGAGCTGAGCGAGGGCATGAACGTGCCGGAGCTGCGGGCCGTGCTCGGGCCCCGGATCTTCGGCCTGACCGAAGGGGACGCCCACGCGTCCCTCGGGGTGCTGTCGGCCCTCGTCCTCGCCGTGTTCCATCAGCAGCGGACGGGTCAGGGCCAGTTCGTGAGCACGACGATGATCAGCGGCAACCTGTACGGGGTATCGGACGACTTCGTGCAGTACGAGGGCAAGGTGCCGGTGCCGCTCCCGGACCCCGAGCAGTACGGGCTCCACGCCCTGTACCGCAACTACAGGGCGAGCGAGGGCTGGGTGTTCCTGGCCGTCCCCGACCAGGCAGGGTGGCGGGTGTTCACCGAGGCGGTCGGGCGGCGCGATCTGGCCGGCGACGGGCGGTACGCGGAGGAGGCGGGCCGCCGCGCCAACGACGACGAGCTGATCGCCGACCTCGCGGGCGTCTTCGCCGAGCGCCCGGCGCAGGAATGGGAGGACCTGCTCCTGGCCCGCGACGTGGCGTGCGTGGTCGTCAATCCTCTGACCCCCTCCGCCTTCACCTCCACCGACCCCGGGTTGCGCGAGAGCGGTCTGACCTTCGAGACCGAACACCCCTCGTTCGGGACCATCGTGCGCGAGGGGCTTCCGGTCACCATGTCCGAGACCCCCGGCCGGTTGGCCCCGTCCTGCCTGGCCGGTCAGCACACCGTCGCCCTGCTCGCCGAGCTGGGCTACACCGACGAGGAGATCACCGCCCTCAAGGCGACAGGAGCAGCCTTCGGCTGATCAGCTCACGCCGGGATGCGCATGAAGTCGGCCAGGTTGCCCCGCATGATGCGGAACTGGTCGGCCTCGCTGAACGAGCCGAGCTGGGCGCCCACGTACTCCGACGGGTAGGCCAGGCCCTCGCCGTGGGGAAAGTCGGAGCCGAAGACGATCGGCTCGATGCCAACCTCGTCGACGACCCGCTGGACGTTCTCCTCGGGGAAGGGGGCGACCACGAAATGACGCTTGAAGATGGAGCTGGGGCGCTCGGCGAGGTTCCCGTACCTGGCCTTCCGGCCCATCATGAAGGCGTGGTCCATCTTGCGCAGGGTATAGGGAAGCCAGACCGTCCCCATCTCCGACAGGCAGACCTTGATGTTGGGGAACCGGCCGAAGAAGTTGTGCAGGATGAGCGCCGCGGTCAGCTCCTGAGCGGGGCGGTCACCCCAGTACATCATCCACTGAAAGGCGTCGAAGTCCCCGAACGTCACGTCAGGGTCCTCGGACCAGTCGGCGCCGTACTTCTGGTAGTCGGTGCCCCCGAGGTGCACGCAGAGCCGCATCCCGGTCTCGTTCACCCGCGACCAGATCGGGTCGAAGACGGGGTCGGCGGGCGAGCGGCCGCCGTAGTAGTTCCCGCGGCCGCCGTGGGCGTGGCCGGACTTGATCTGCACCATGGGTGCACCGGTCTGAATGAGGATCTCGAGCTCCTTCAGTGCCAGGTCCGGGTCGGCCAGGGCGATGTACGGCGGCAGGAACATCCGGTTGTCCGGCGCGTAGCCGACCTCCTCGTGGATCCAGCGGTTGAAGGCCCGGACGTTGGCGTACATCGCGTCGACGTCGTCGGCGAACTCGAACTCGATGTCGTGGGCCGAGGCGGGGTACATGAGGGCCGCTTCGATCTGCTGGTCGTCCATCAGGGCCAGGCGTAGGTCGCGGTTGCCGTACGCCTCCGACTGGTGCCGGAAGCTCTTCACGAGCTCCCGCCGCTCCTCGTCGGAGAGGCCCTTCAGCGGGTTGAGACGGTTCAGCAGCATGCCGGGCACCGTCTGCTGGCCCTCGGACTCCGGTCCCTCGGCGACGTCCTCGTTGGGGTCGGTGCCCAACATCTTCTGGAGCTCCTCGTGCGAGAAGGTGATCTGGGTGACCGTGAACTTCGACGGCTTGCCCGCGAACAGCTGCATCCGCTTGCCGGTGGACGGGTCCTTCACGTAGCGGATCGCCAGCTCCTTCTGCTTCGGGTCGATGTACTTTTCGTACAGCTCGGGCGGCTCGACGAAGTGGTTGTCGGCGTCGAGGATCTTGTACGGGAGGTCGCTGGGCATTTTGGTCTCCTCGGGATCGCCGTCCTGTCAGCTGCTGGCGGCTGGGGTCATCGTATCAAGTTCTTTAACTCGGTTCCCGGGCGAACTGGTAGACATTGGGGTGGCTCGAGACAGGGGGGGCGATGCTCGAGATAAACGGGTTGACGGCCGGCTACGGGGAGGTGACCGTCCTCCGGGACGTGTCCCTCAGCTGCCCCACCGGTACGGTGGTCGCGCTCCTGGGGCCGAACGGGGCCGGTAAGACGACGTTGTTGCGGGCCGTCTCGGGGCTCCTGCGCCCGACCGCGGGCACGGTAACCCTGGGCGGGAAGGACGTCACCGGCTGGAAGCCGAACCAGCTGGCGAGGCTCGGTGTCTGCCATGTCCCCGAGGGCCGGGGGATCTTCCCGTCCCTCACCTTGCGGGAGAACCTCAACCTGTTCTCGCCCAAGGGCAAGGGGAAGTCCGCCGAGGCGTTCGAGCGGGCCGCCCAGTCCTTCCCGATCCTGGGGGAGCGCCAGAAGCAGACCGCGGGGAGCCTGAGCGGGGGCGAGCAGCAGATGCTCGCCATCGTCAGGGCCTATATCTCCAACCCCACGCTCGTGCTGGTCGACGAGGCCTCCATGGGCCTGGCCCCTCTCGTGGTGGACAGGTTGTTCGAGTTCCTCGCGGCGATCGCAAGGGAGGGGACGACGCTGTTGCTCGTCGAGCAGTACGTCTCGCGCGCGCTCGAGCTCGCGGACACCGTGTACCTGTTGAACCATGGCCAGGTCGCCTTCAGCGGTCCGTCGGCCGGCCTGAAGAGCGAAGAGATCTTCGAGCGTTATCTGGGCGTGGAAGTTTAGGCTTTGGCCGCGTCGGCCTCGGCCGCCGCCAGCTCGGCCCCGCCCTCGCCCCCCTCCGACCCGAGGTAGGCGGCCTTCACCACCGGGCTTGCGAGCATCTCCGACGGCGTCCCCTCGAAGATCTTCTCGCCGAAGTCGAGCACGGAGACCACGTCGCAGATCTGACGAACGAGCGCCATGTCGTGCTCGACGATCAGGATGCCCACGCCGCGCTCCTCCACGACCCGCTTCAGGATCCGGCCGAACTCCTCGGTCTCGTTGCCGTCGAGCCCCGAGGAGGGCTCGTCCAACAGGATCATGTCGAACGGGCCGGCGAGCACCCGGGCGAGCTCGACCAGGCGGCGCTGGCCCGTGCTGATCTCCGAGACCTTCAGGTCGAGGAGACCCTCGATCCCGGTGAGCGCAGCCGCCCGGTTGACCGCGCCGGCGATGACCTTCGCGTCACCGGGGCGCGCGAGGAACTGCCGGATCGGATTGCCACCGGCCATGATCGCCTCGCGACCCATGGCGATGTTGTTGCGCACGGTGAGCGACGCGAACAGCTCCACCCGTTGGAACGTGCGGCCCAACCCCTTGCGGGCCCGGGCCGCCGGGCCCAGGCCCGAGACGTCCTCGCCGTGCAGCGTGACGCGGCCCGAGGTCGGCTTGAGCAGGCCGCAGCATGCGTTGAACGTCGTCGTCTTGCCCGCACCGTTCGGCCCGATGAGACCGGTGATCAAACCGGTCCGGGCCCTCAGGTCGAAGTGCAGCACGGCGGCCGCCCCCCCGTAGTGGACCGAGAGGTCGTGGATCTCGAGACCCTCGCCCTGCGGCCGGACGGCCGCCGGCTCGACGATCGCGCCGACCGCCGGTGCCGCCACCTCCGCGTCTCTCCCGCCCAGCAGGCGGTTCAGCCGGCCGGCCAGGTTCCGGACGCCCTGGGGAGCGTTCTGCCGGAGCTTGAGGGTGGTGACCGGCACCATCATCGCCGACACCCCGAAGAGGATGCCGAGGTACACCTGAATGTTGCTGAAGTTGATCAGGCTGGGCAGCACCTCCAGCGAGAACGCCGAGATGATCGCGTACCACGGGTCGCCGATCGTGATGATCACGACCAGGCAGACCAGGGTGAGCGAGTTGAAGGACGCGAACTCGCTCCCGACGGCGAAATGGAAGAGGCTCGCGGTCAGCGCCCCGGCGATCGAGGCCAGGAACGACGAGATGCAGAAGACGATGACCCGCGCCACGTTCACGGTGGCGCCGTGGGTCTCGAGCGCCAGCGGGGAGTCCGACATGGCCCGCAGGATCCGCCCCATCCGTCCGCTCCGGATGGCCAGGGTCAGCGACACGGCAAGGAGGGCGAAGACCACGATCACGTAGTAGAAGCCGGTATCGCTCCCGACGTTCAGGCCTCCGAGGTGGGGGCGCGTCGCGGCGATGCCGTTGGTGGTGGGCCCGAACATCCAGTTCTGCGTGTAGAACATCTGTTCCAGCAGGATGCCGAAGCCGAGGGTGGCAAGGGCGAGGAAGACACCGGTCAGCCGGATCGCCGGAATGGCGACGATCGCCCCGACCGGGACGGCGACGAGCCCGGCCAGGAGGATCGACAGGACCCACGGGATTCCGAGCCCCGTGGTGAAGTGGGCCATGGCCGCGGCTCCGACCGCGGCGAACCCGTACTGGCAGAGCGAGACCTGGCCCGCATTGCGGATCAGGAGCCCCAGGGAGAGGAACAGGATCACGTCCACCATGGCGGCCGAGTAGACCGAGAGGTTCGTGCCGGCGAACTCGGGCACGAAGCAGACCAGCACGAGGAAGAGGCCGCCGACGAGCAGCCGGACGCGCGGCGGGGCGTACCACGCGTCGGCCCACAATCTGGAGGGGACGAAGCGCCGGCTGGCCAGCTTGGCCCGGGGGGTGACGATGAGCGCGATGAACAGGACGATGAAGGGCAGGGAGGGTGGCAACCCGGCGAGAGCGGGGACCTGGGTCACGTACTTGGTGGAGACCGCGCCGAGGATGCCGATGGCCAGGCCGCCGACATAGGTGAGGGGGAGGCTCGAGAAGTAGCCGATCGCGGCCGCCCCGAACGCCTGCACGACCAGCAGGGTGAGGATGGCGGCGTCGAGGTTCAGGCTCGGGGCGAGCAGGATGCCCGACAGCGCGGCGAAGACCGACCCGATCACCCAGGCCCACCGGCGCACCCGGTTCGGGCTCTCGCCGGTCATGGCGATGAGGTCCGGGTCGTCGACGACCCCCCGCATGGCGATGCCGAGACGGATCGACCGGAAGAAGTAGAACAGCGCGACGGCGAGGACGAGCGAGACGACGAAGACGGTCATCTGGTCGTAACCGACGTTCACCCCCAGGATGTGGACCGTTGTCGTGGGCAGGAACGGGGGAACCTGGGGACTGGTCGGGAACCAGATCTGCCCGAGCCCGAGCACGATCAGGATGATGCCGATGGTGGAGGCGATCTTCAGCGTGTCGCTGACGTCGGCGAGGACCCGGGCCAACTGCTCGAGGGCCAGGCCCATGGCGGGCCCCAGCACCAGCAGGCAGATGGCCACGGTCAACGGCCAGTTCATGCCGTGTTGGACATGCAGGAAGTAGAAGAGGAAGACCGCCAGCGCCGCGACCGAACCTTGGGCGAAGTTGAAGATCCCCGACGTCTTGTAGGTCAGGACGAGACCGGTGCCGGTCAGTCCGTACACGGATCCCGAGACGATCCCGATCACTATGAACGGAAGCAGTTCGCTCACCCGGAGGTGCCCCCCTCTACTCGGTCGTCGCCCGTGGCGGCGCCTTCGTTGGCGATTTCCCCCCGACCACCGGCTGGGTGTGGGTAGCATACCGTCGGCGTTGTCAATAATGAAGCCCGTGAGCGAAATGTTGCTCTCCGGCCTCCTGTTCGCCGAGGAGGGGAGGGCGGGACCAACGCCCGGGTGGCCGTCATCTTCCGGGGTGACCTGGGCGGCGAGGCGGGAGTGCTGCCCGAGGACCTGCCGGAGGGCTCAGGCGAGCTCGCGGTCGAGCCGCTCGACGAGCGGGGTGTCCCGGAAGCGCCTGGTGAGGTACTCACGGTGCTGCCCCGCGGCGGCGTGGATGATCCTCCCGGTGACGTCGCCCGCGTCGTCACTCGCCAGCCACGCGACGACGCGGGCGACGTGCACCGGATCGAGGTCGAGCCCGGGTGGGCGCCCGTGCCCGAACAACGCCTCGTTCATGCGGGTGAACGCCCCCGGTGACACGGCATTGACCGTGATCCCGTGGGGCAGTCCCTCGGCCGCCAGGGCGATGGTGGCCGACCAGACCGCTGCCTTGGCCGCGCCGTAGCCGATCGACCCGCTGCCCATCTTGGCGTCCAACGCCACCTCGGAGACCGTGTTGACGATCCGTCCCCAACCCTGCTCGCGCAGGTGGGGCCAGGCGGCGCGGACGGTGCCGATCGAGCCGTGAAAGTTGACGGCGAAGATCCTGGCCAGCTCCTCCTCGCTCACGGTCTCCACCGGCGACCCGCCGGCGATGCCCGCGTTGTTGACGACGATGTCGATCCTCCCGAATGTCGAGACGGCCCGCTCGACGGGACGCGCGGCCCCCGCGAATGTGGCGATGTCGCTGTGGTCGGCGACGGCCGTACCGCCTGCCGCGACGATCTCGTCCACGACGGTGTCGGCGACCTTGGCGTCGCTCCCGCTGCCGTCCAGCTCGGAGCCGACGTCGCAGACCACGACCCGCGCACCGCGCTCGGCCAGCAGCAGGGCGTGCGCTCTCCCGATGCCCCGGCCCCCGCCGGTGACGACCGCGACCCGCCCCTCCATCAGGCCGGGAGAGCCCCTGCCGCCCTGACCAGTTCGAAGATGTCGTTCGGCCCGAGAGGGGTGGCCGTCACCTTCACCCCGAGATGGGCCAGCGCGTCGGCCACGGCATTGGCCACCGCGGCGTGGGCGCCGATCGCCCCTCCCTCGCCCATGCCCTTGTAACCACCGGGGTTGGTGGTCGAATCGGTCTCGACGTGGCCGATCTCGATGGCGGGGATCTCGGTGGTGGTCGGCAGGAGGTAGTCCATGAACGTCGTGGTGAGCGGGTTCCCCTCCGCGTCGTACACGAAGTTCTCGAGCAGCACCCCGCCGAGGCCTTGCACGACGCCACCGTACACCTGGCCCTCCACCACCATCGGGTTGATCATCCTCCCGCAGTCCTCGCTCACGATGTAGCGGACGACGTGGGCCTGCCAGGTCCCGGTGTCGATCTCCACCACACAGAGGTGGGTGGCGTTGGACCAGGTGGGAAAGCTCGAGGGCTGGAACCGGACGGTGGCCTCCACGCTCGGCTCGATGTCGCTGGGCAGCGAGCTCGGATCGTCGTAAATGAACTTGGCAACCTCGGCGACGGTCATCGAAGCGCTCGGGTTCCCCTTCACCGAGATGACCCCCATCGACACCTCGAGGTCCTCGGGGGCCGCCTCCATCGTGTGACCGGCGATCCTGAGGAGGCGCTCGCGGACCTCGGCCGCCGCGGCCCTGACCGCCCCGCCGGCGATCACCGCAGTCCGGCTGCCCCCGGTTCCGCCACCCCAGGGCGTGCCCTGGGTGGTCCCCTGAACGATGGTGACGTCGTCGTAGTCGACCCCCATGGTGTCGGCCACCACCTGGGCCATCGTCGTCTCGATCGACTGGCCGTGCGAGCTGGTGCTCAGCCAGACGGTGACCCGTCCGCTCCCCTCCACCCGGACGGTCGCCCCCTCGGAGTGCAGGGAGGGGACTCCCATGGACGTGGGCTCGACGTACACGCTGACGCCCAGCCCGAGTAGGCGTCCCTCGGCCCGTGCGGCCGCCTGCTCGGCCCGGAACGCCGGGTAGTCGAGCAGCTCGACGGCCTGGTCGAGCGTCTCGCCGGCCGTCATCTCGGTGAAGGTCTGGCCCGCCGGGTTCGTATGGGGCAGGTCGCTCATGTAGAGGATGTTCTTCCGGCGCAGCTCCACCGGGTCCATGCCGATCTCGCGGGCCGCGTAGTCGAGCAGCATCTCGCGGGCGGTGGTCTCGAACATCCACGGTCCCCGGTAGGCGTTCTTGCCCATGGTGTTCGTCCACACCATCTCGGTCGAGAAGCCGTAACGGGGGATCTTGTAGGGCCCCGGGACGAGGGTGGAGTCCATGACCGCCGGACAGATCGGGTACGCGCCGACGTCGGCCTTGTGGTCGATGGTGACCGCTTGGATCACCCCGTCGCTGTCGATGGCCATGCGCAGCTTGGCCCATTCGTTCCTCGAGTGGCCCGCCGCGGTGAGGTTCTCGCGCCGGTCCTCGATCCACTTGACCGGCCGGTTGAGGAGCTTGGCCGCCAGCACCACGGCACATTCCTCGCGGAACACGAACATCTTCTGGCCGAAGCCCCCGCCCACGTCGCGGAGGTCCACCGTGATGTTGGACTCGGGGATCTTCAGATAGCGGGAGAAGAAATTGCGGGTCCCGTGGGCCGACTGGTTGGAGACCACGATCCGGCACTCGTCGGTGCCGTTGTCGTACGCGGCGAGGATGCCCCTGGTCTCCATGGGCACCCCGACGTAGCGGTTCTGCTCGACGACGGTCTCGACGACGTGGGCCGCCTGTTCGAAGGTCGCCGCCAGGTCCTCGGACAGCTCCATGAACGGCACGGCCACCATGGCGTTGGACTCGAGGCCCCAGTCGCCGTGCACGAGGTGCTCGGTGTCCTGGGCGGCGATCCGATAGTCCGTCACGGGCTCCTGCACGTCGAGGTCGAGCTCGATGAGCTCGCAGGCGTCCTCGGCTATGTAGCGGCTGGTGGCGACGACCAGCGCGATGGGGTCGCCCACGTGCTTCACCACGCCGGGGGCGAGGGGCGGAGGGGTGAGCAGCTCGGGTCCCAGCATGGCGTGCCATCCCTCGCCGTGGTGGGGGTTCATCGACTCGCCGGTGAAGACGGCGACCACCCCGTCCATGGCCTCGGCCCCGCTCACGTCGATGCGGGTGATGGTGGCCTTCGCCACGTCCGAGCGGAGGAAGGCACCGTACAGGGTGCCGGGAAAGGTCACGTCATCGACGTAGCGACCATGCCCGGTGAGCAGCCGCTGGTCCTCCTTGCGTTCGATCGGTTGACCGATGAACCGGGAGGCGGCGCGGCTGGGGGAGACTTCGGTGTACACCATGCCGGCGAGCCTATCCGGTAGGCC
>DATKRB010000036.1:0-4573 GCA_035532415.1 Acidimicrobiales bacterium
CCCCCGGGGGTGGTGCGTCCCGAGACGGAAGGTAGGGGGCCATGACGTTCAGCGACGCCTTCATCGCGGAGTCGATCGAGATCCTGGGTGCCGTCGACACGGCCGCCGTGGAGGCGTGCGCAACGGGGCTCGCCCAGGTCCGAGCACGCGGCGGCCGGCTGTTCATCCTGGGCGTGGGCGGGTCGGCCGGCCATGCCTCGCACGCCGTGAACGACTTCCGGAAGCTGTGCGACGTCGAGGCCTACGCCCCCACCGACAACGTGAGCGAGCTCACCGCCCGCACGAACGACGAGGGGTGGGACACCACCTTCGTGGAGTGGCTCCGGTGCTCCCGGCTCGACGAGCGCGACGGGGTCCTCGTGTTCTCCGTCGGCGGAGGCGACCAGGAGCGACAGGTGTCGGTGAACCTGGTCCGCGCCCTCGAGCTGGCCGTGGACCGACGCGCGGCGATCTTCGGCATCGTCGGCCGCCACGGCGGGTTCACGGCCAAGGTGGCCACGGCGAGCATCGTCGTGCCCCCGCTCCACGCCGACCGCATCACCCCGCACACCGAGGGCCTGTGCGCGGTGCTCTGGCACCTCCTCGTGAGCCACCCGGCCCTGGCGGCCAACAGCACCAAGTGGGAAGGGCTCGCGTGACGGCGCCGGGAGCACATTTCGCCGCGGGGGCGAGGTACTGCATCGTCGGGGGCGCCGGCTTCATCGGCAGCCACTTCGTCGACAGGCTCCTGGCCGACGACGCCGTGGCCGGCGTCACCGTGTACGACAACTTCTCGTCGGGGCGCCACTGGCACCTGGAGCACCACACCGACGATCGGTTGCAGGTCGTGGAGGCAGACGTCCGCGACCTGGCTCCCCTGGTGACGGCCATGTCGGGCTGCGACACCGTGATCCACCTGGCGTCGAACCCCGACATCGCCCGGGCGGCGACGGAGCCGGCTGTCGACTTCGACCAGGGCACACTTCTCACCCACCACGTCGCCGAGGCTGCCCGCCTGTCGTCGGTGTCGCTCATCCTGTACGCCTCGGGCAGCGGCGTGTACGGCGACCTGGGCGAGACCGAGGCCGACGAGGACTTCGGCCCCCTCATCCCGGTCTCCACCTACGGCGCCAGCAAGCTGGCGGGCGAGGCGCTCATCGCGTCGTACTGCTTCATGTTCGACCTGAACGCATGCGTCTTCCGCTTCGGCAACGTGGTGGGTCCCCGCCAGACGCACGGGGTCGGGTACGACTTCGTGCGGCGGCTGCTCGAGGATCCGACCGGGCTCCACATCCTCGGGGACGGCAAGCAGAGCAAGTCCTACGTGCACGTATCGGACATCGTGGACGCCGTCCTGCTGGCGGGGAGCTGCGCCCCCCGGCCGTTCCGGTCGTTCAACGTGGCGACGGGCGACTACATCACGGTGCAGGAGATCGCCGAGCTCGCCCTCGAGGTGCTCGGGATCGAGTCGACCACGTTCCACTTCACCGGCGGGGACCGCGGATGGAAGGGCGACGTGCCCGTCGTCCGGGTCAACACGGACCGCATCCGGGCCCTGGGGTGGTCCAATGCGATGTCGTCACGTCAGGCGCTCGAGGCGTCGCTGCGTTCCATGGTCGTCGATGCGAGGTCGGGGCGCTTGACATGACCACCCCGGGTGGGCTGCGCCCGGCGGTCTTCCTCGACCGGGACGGCGTGCTCAACGAGGCCGTCGTCCGGGAGGGCAAGCCCTACCCGCCCCAGTCGCCGGACGAGGTCGTCGTGGTCCCGGGCATGGGTGCGGCCTGCGCCCGGATGCGGGAGCACGGGTTCGTGCTCGTGGTGGTCACCAACCAGCCCGACGTGGCCCGTGGGCGCCAGACGGCCGCCGGGGTCGAGGCGATCAATGCGGTGCTGCGCGCCGAGGTCCCCCTGGACGCCGTGTACGTCTGCCTCCACGACAACGAGGACGGGTGCCGGTGCCGCAAGCCCCGGCCGGGGATGCTCCTGGCTGCCGCCGAGGACCTGTCCCTGGCCCTGGGGCGCAGCTTCATGGTGGGCGACCGCTGGTCGGATATCGCCGCCGGCCGTCGTGCAGGCTGCCGGACGGTGTATATTGATCGGGGGTACCAGGAGCAACGTCCGATCGCGCCCGACCACGTCGTCGGCCACCCAGTCGAGGCGCTCGACTGGGTCCTGACGACGGTGCGACTGGAAGGGGGGGGCCGTGACCGATCAACGTCCGTACGGCATCAAGATCTTTGCTGACGGGGCCGACCTCGAGGGGATCCTCGAGCTGGCCCGCGACCCGGTCATCTCGGGCTTCACCACCAACCCCACCCTGATGCGCAAGTCGGGCGTCGACGACTACGCAGGCTTCGCGCGCAAGATCCTCGACAACGTCACGGACCATCCGATCTCGTTCGAAGTGCTCTCCGACGAGTTCGACGAGATGGGCGCCCAGGCTCGCACGATCGCGTCGTGGGGCTCCAACGTGTACGTGAAGATCCCGGTGACCAACACGCGCGGGGAGAGCTCGGCACCGCTCATCCGCGAGCTGTCGGCCGAGGGGCATCACCTCAACGTGACCGCCATCCTCGCCCTCGATCAGGTGGCGACCGTGGCCGACGCGCTGGCGGACACCCCGGGGGCGGTGGTGTCGGTCTTCGCCGGCCGGATCGCCGACACGGGTCGCGATCCCGTGCCGTTGATGACCGAAGCGGTCGGGCTGCTGGCAGGCAACCCCCGGCTCGAGCTGCTGTGGGCGAGCCCGCGCGAGATCCTGAACGTTCCGCAGGCGGCGGCGGTCGGCTGCCACATCATCACGGTGACCCACGACCTCCTGGCGAAGCTGAAGGGCCTGGGCCGGGGCCTCGAGGAGGTCTCGCTCGACACCGTCCGGATGTTCCGCGACGACGCCGAAAGCGCGGGTTTCCTGCTTTGAGCGAGCCCCGGACCGTCCCGGCCGGTCCCAGTGCCGGGCGCGACGAGTGGGACCGCCACTGGGCGCGCTACGGCGAGCCCGCCGCGGGGAACCCGGCGAACACCTATCGCCATCGCCTCATCATGAAGCTGATCGGCGAGCCCACGGCCGGTGACACCGTGCTCGACATCGGCTCCGGCCAGGGCGAGCTGGCGCTCCTGCTCAAGCGCCGGTTCCCCGCGGCGACGGTGCGCGGCGTGGAGTTCAGCGCCGAGGGCGTGCAACGGGCGCGAACGGCGGCGGCCGCGGCAGAGCTGCCCGTCGAGTTCTCCCAGCGAGACCTGCTCGAGGACGCGCCCCTGAGCCCCGACGACGCCGGACGCGCCGGCTACGCGGTGTGCTCGGAGGTCCTCGAGCACGTCGACGACCCGGCACTGCTGCTGCGCAACGCCGCCGCGTACCTGGCTCCGGGCTGTCGCCTCGTGGTCACCGTCCCCGGCGGCCCCCGCTCGGCCTTCGATCGCCACATCGGGCACCGCCAGCACTTCCGCCCGGCCGGCCTGCGCCGCCTGCTCGAGGGGGCGGGCTTCACGGTGGAGCACGTGGCCCGCGCCGGGTTCCCGTTCTTCAATCTGTACCGGCTGGCGGTGATCGCCCGGGGACGCCGCCTGATCGCCGACCTCGAGCAGGACCGGGCCGAGGACGGGGGTGGGGCCCAGGGGACGGTCCTCGCCCTGTTCGACCGGACGTTCCGCCTGAACATCCAGTCGTCACCGTTCGGCTGGCAGATGGTGGCCGTCGGTCGGCTCACGGGAGCGGGGGGCCCGTCATGATCATCTCGCGCACGCCGCTTCGGATCACCCTCGGCGGAGGCGGCACCGACCTTCCCTCGTACTTCGGCGAGCACGGCGGCTTCGTCATCTCGGCGGCGATCAACCGCTACATCTTCATCGCCATCAACCGCACCTTCACGCACGACTACTTCCTGAAGTATTCGGAGCTCGAACAGGTCGACCTCGTCGACCAGATCAAGCACCCGATCATCCGCGAAGCGCTGCGGATGCACCCGATCGGCCCGTCCATCGAGCTCGTGAGCGTCGCCGACATCCCGTCCGGGACGGGGCTCGGCTCCTCGGGCTCGTTCACCGTCGGCCTCCTGCGCGCTGTCTACGGCTACAAGCGCGAGCATGTCACCGCCGCCAACCTGGCCGAAGAGGCGTGCAGCATCGAGATCGACCTGCTCGACCGCCCGGTCGGCAAGCAGGACCAGTACATCGCAGCCTTCGGCGGGCTCACGTGCCTCGACATCGCCCCCGACGGGCACGTGTCGGTAGCGCCGCTCCTCGTGTCGAACGACACGCTGCGCGACCTCGAGGAGCATCTCTGCATGTTCTTCACCCACTACTCGCGGCCCGCCGACGTCGTCCTGGCCGAACAACGGACCAAGTCCCGCAGCGGCGACACGGACATGGTCGAGAGCCTGCATTTCGTGAAGGAGAACGGCCTCGCCACGAAGGACGCTCTCGAGAGCGGGGACACCGCCAAGTTCGCCGCGCTCATGGACGAGCACTGGCGGCGCAAGCGCCGGCGGTCGAGCCTGATGTCCAACGACCGGATCGACCGGTGCTACGACATCGCCATGGACAGCGGTGCCCTCGGGGGAAAGCTGGTCGGCGCCGGGTCGGGGGGGTT
>DATKRB010000037.1:0-14687 GCA_035532415.1 Acidimicrobiales bacterium
CGTCACCATGCCGCAGTTGGGGGAGACCGTCACCGAAGGGACGATCACCCGATGGATGAAGGCGATCGGGGAGCCCGTCGCCCGTGACGAGCCCCTGTTCGAAGTCTCGACCGACAAGGTCGACTCGGAGGTGCCGTCGCCCTTTGCCGGGGTCCTGAGGGAGATCCTGGTCGCCGAGGGCGACACGGTGGAGGTGGGGGCGCGGTTGGCCGTGATCGGCGAGGGTGCGCAGGGCAACGGCTCCCCGCCGCCCGCACCCCCGGAGCCCGGTGCCGTACAGGCACCGCCCGCACCGCCCGCGGCTCCGGCGGCGCCTCCGCCCGCACCGCCCGCGGCTCCGGCGGCGCCTCCGCCCGCACCGACCGCGGCTCCGCCCCCGCCCCCGCCCTCGGGCTTCACGCCGGCGCCTTCCCAGGCGGCCGGCGTGCCGTCCCCGCCCGCGGCACCGCGTGAGGATTCGCTCATCCTGTCGCCCGTCGTCAGGCGACTGCTCGCGGACAATCAGATCGACTCCTCCGAGGTGACCGGTACGGGCCTGGGTGGTCGGGTGACCCGTGAGGACGTGCTCTCGGTCGTCGACGCCAGGCGGGCGGGTGGACAGGTCGCCCCGCCTCAGGCCCCCGCGCCCGCCCCGCCTCAGGCCGCCCCACCTCCGGCCCCCGCGCCCGCCCCACCCCCGGCTGCCCGCCAGCCGTCGGTCCCGACCCTGCGCCAGGCCGGCGAGCGGGTGGTGCCGTTCTCCAATGTCCGCCGGCGCACCGCCGAGCACATGGTCCGTTCGAAGGCCACGTCGCCCCACGCCTTCATCGCCTACGAGACGGACTTCGAGAACGTCGAGCGGGTGCGCCGGTCGTGGGGGTCGAGGTTCAAGAACGAGGAGGGCTTCTCGCTCACCTATCTGCCGTTCGTGGCGCGGGCCACGGTGGAGGCGCTCCGGGACTTCCCGAACCTGAACGCCACCGTCGCCGACGACTCCCTTGTCGTGTACCAGCAGATAAACCTCGGTGTGGCCGTCGACCTCGACAACGAGGGCCTCATCGTGCCCGTCATCCACCGGGCGGAGGAGATCACCCTTCGGGGGGTCGCCCGCAGGATCCGTGACGTCGCCGATCGCGCAAGGACCAGGCAGTTGACGGCCGACGACATCTCCGGCGGGACGTTCTCCATCACGAACGACGGGCCGTTCGGCACCTACTTCACCGTGCCGATCATCAACCAGCCGCAGGTGGCCATCCTGGCAACTGACGGGATCAAGCGGCGCCCGGTGGTGATGGCCCTCCCCGACGGCACCGAGTCGATCGCCATCCACTCGACGGGCATGATCGGGATGAGCTGGGACCACCGGGCGGTCGACGGGGCATACGTGTCGTCTTTCCTGGCCCGCGTGGCCGAGCTGCTGGACACGCGGGACTGGGCCGCCGAGCTGTAGGTCGGCGGCGTCCCGTGCTCCGCGTCCGCCGGCTCGGATCGGTCACCCATCCCGAGGCCTCCGCGTTGCAGCGCGCGCTCGCCACCCATGGGGAGGACGACTACGTCCTCCTGCTCGAGCATCCGCACGTCTACACCCTCGGGGTGCGCGCCGACCCCTCCCACGTGCTCACGGACCCGTCGAGCGTGGGTGCCGCCCTGGTTCGTGCCGACCGCGGCGGTGACGTCACCTATCACGGCCCCGGCCAGCTCGTCGTCTACCCCGTGGTCACCGTCGGCGACCGCCCTTCGGCCGGGCCGGACCATGTGCGCCGGGTGGAGGACATGGTGATCGGTGCGCTCGAGGACCTCGGGGTGGGTCGGGTGGCCGGTGGTGTCGGCCGGCTCGACGGCTACCCGGGGGTGTGGGTCGGCCTGGGTGGACCGGAGCCCCGCAAGGTGGCGGCGATCGGGGTGCGCACGGTCAGGGTCGGGCCGTCGCGGCGCCGCAGCCTGCACGGGGTGGCCATCAACGTCAACTGCGATCTGGCGATGTTCCGCCACATCGTGCCGTGCGGCATCGCCGACCGGCCGGTGACCTCGCTGCAGGCCGAGGGTGTCGGCGCGGGGATGGACGAGGTCGTCGAGGCGGTGGTGGCCCGCGCCGTGGCCGCTTGGGGAGCCGGCGGTCCCGTCGACCGTCAGGACGTCGCCGGCGGTCCCGCGTCAGGGAGCCTTGGTCCGCCGGACGCGGGGACGGGCTCACCCGCCACCCCGGTCCGGCTCGGGGCCACCCGGACGGAGCGGGCGCCGTTCCGCCGGTTGCGCCAAGCGGGGGTCGACCCCGACGCCGGCCTGCCCATCGGCGAGCGCAAGCCGGCGTGGCTCCGGGTTCCGGCGCGGATGGGGCAGGAGTACCTGTCGCTCGGCAGGACCATCCACGATCTGGGCCTGGTCACCGTCTGCGAGGAAGCCGGATGCCCCAACATCTACGAGTGCTGGGCCGACGGGACGGCCACGTTCATGGTCAACGGGTCGCGCTGTACCCGTGCCTGCGGCTTCTGCCTCGTCGACACCCGCCGCCCCGCCCCTCTCGACCCGGGGGAGCCCGAGCGGGTGGCCGAGGCGGTGGAGCGCATGGGGCTGTCCCACGCCGTCGTGACCTGCGTCGCCCGGGACGACCTCGCCGACGGGGGGGCCGGGGCCATCGCCTCGACGGTGGAGGCCATCCGACGCCGCCGTCCGGACACCGCGGTGGAAGTCCTGATCTCGGACTGCAAGGGGGACGAGCGATCGCTCGCCTCGGTCCTTGACGTCCGGCCCGATGTGCTCAACCACAACATCGAGACGGTGGCCCGCCTCCAGCGAGCGGTGCGTCCGTCGGCCGGCTACGCCCGCAGCCTCGCCGTCCTCGGTCGTGCCGCCGATGCCGGTCTGGTGGTGAAGTCAGGGCTGATGGTGGGCCTCGGTGAGACCGAGGGCGAGGTGATCGCCACCCTGGCGGACCTCCGGTCGGTCGGCGTGGCCATCGCCACCGTCGGCCAGTACCTGCGACCCAGCCGGGAGCACCTGCCGGTCGCCCGTTGGTGGACGCCCGAGGATCTCGACCGGATCGGGCGGGCCGGGCTCGATCTGGGGCTCCGGCACGTCGAGGCCTCCCCCCTCACCCGCTCGAGCTACCACGCCCGGGGCGCGGCGGCCGCAGCGGCGGGCGTGGTTCAGGTCTGAGAAGGGGCTCGGGCCGACGTCAGGAGCGTTGCGCGACGTGCTGGGTCCACGCTGTCCCGTCCCAGTAGCGCAGGGTGTTGGGGACCCCGCTCGGCTCGGGCAGCCAGCCGGCCGGGGTGCCCGGCGGCGGTGCCGGAGCCGGAGCCGCCGGGGGGGGCGGCGGGGGCGGCGGGGGCGGGGCGTACGGCTCGGGTACCGGCGGCTCCGGCTGAGCGGGAGCGGCCCCCGCCGGAGCCGTCCATCCTGGTGCGGGAGCCGATCCCGCGGGCACGGGGGCGGGGGAGGCGAACCCGGCGAACGGGTCGTTCCGAGGGTTGGGAGCAGCGAGTCCCTGGGGCCCGCCCGCGGCGCCGGCCTGACCGCCCGGGATGGAGGCCACGTCCCCGTAGTACTGGTTCGATGTCGCCTGGACCGCGCCCACCGGCTTGGGCGGGGCACTCTTGCGCCGGTACAGCACGAGCGTCACGATGAGCAGGACGACCACCACGACGACGATGGCCACCTCGATCACCTTGGTGGTGGTCGAGAGCGCGGCGAAGACAGGCCCCGAAGGGTTCAGCACAGTTCCCATGGGGCGCCAAAGTACTGCCCGACCCGCTCCATGGTCAACGATGGCCCCCGCCGGGTCCGCCCCCGGGCTTGCCGGCGACCATCGGAGGCACCTGCCTGGGGGCCCGGCCTGCGTCAGGCGATGAAGTACTTGGCCTGGGGATGGGTGCAGATGATGGCATCGGTCGTCTGCTCGGGATGAAGCTGGAACCCCTCGCTGACCTCCACCCCGATACGGTCCCCACCCAGGAGCTCCACGACCTTGGCGTTGTCGGCGAGGTCGGGGCACGCGGGGTAGCCCCAGGAGTAGCGGCCGCCCCGGTACTGCTGGCGGAACAACCCGGTGAGGGTGGGGCCGTCCTCGGCGACGGTGCCCAGTTCCTCGCGGATCCGCCGGTGCCAGTACTCGGCCAGCGCTTCGGCCATCTCGACTCCCAGGCCATGGAGGTAGAGGTATTGCTGGTACTCGTCGGCCGCGAACAGCCTGGCCGCCTCCTGCGACACCCGGCTGCCCATGGTCACGAGCTGAAACGAGGCCCAGTCCGGCTCGCCGGAGGCCGCCGGGCGGAAGAAGTCGGCGATGCAGAGCCAGGGTTCCTTGCGTTGGCGGGGGAACGTGAACCGGAGCCATTCCGAGCTCCGGGTCTCGTCCTTGTAGATGACCAGGTCGTTGCCCTCGCTGTTGGTGGCGAAGTGCCCGTAGGCGACCTGGGGGACGAGCAGGTCCGCCCGCTTGGCCTTGCCGAGCTCCTCGCGCAGCACGGCGCGGACGCGGTCCTTGAAGCCGGCGTCGTCCTCCGAAGTCCCCTTGTCGGGCCGGAAACCCCACTGGTTCCGGAAGAGCGACGTGAGGTTGAGGTATTCGACGATGTCGTCGATCGGGATGCCCTTGGCCACCCGGCTGCCGACGAAGGGGGGTGTGAAGACCTCGTTGTCGGTCACCACCCCCGGGGCCCGGTCCGGCTGGCCGGGAACCGCCTCGTCCGGTTGTGGCTCGAGCCGGCTGCGCGCCGGAACCTTGCGCTCGGAGATCTCCCGGCCGAACGACGGGTCGTCCTCGCCGGACCGCTTCAGCTCCACCAGGCGATCGATGGTCCGCAGGCCCTCGAAGGCGTCGCGCCCGTAAAAGACCCGGCCCTCGTATACCTGGCGGAGGTCGCGCTCGACGTAGGTGCGGGTGAGCGCCGCACCGCCGAGGAGCACGGGGAGCCCCGAGAGCCCGCGGGTGTTCAGTTCCTGCAGGTTCTCGCGCATGATGAGCGTCGACTTCACCAGGAGCCCGCTCATGCCGAGCGCGTCCGCACCGTGCTCTTCGACGGCGGCGAGCATCTCGCCGATCCCCACCTTGATCCCGAGGTTCACGACCTCGTACCCGTTGTTGGTGAAGATGATGTCGACCAGGTTCTTCCCGATGTCGTGGACGTCGCCCTTGACCGTCGCCAGGACGACCTTGCCCTTGCCGCCCTGGTCGGCCTTCTCCATGTGCGGCTCGAGGTGGTTCACCGCGGCCTTCATCGTCTCGGCCGATTGCAGCACGAACGGCAGCTGCATCTCCCCGGACGCGAAGAGCTCACCGACGGTCTTCATCCCGGCCAGCAGCATGTCGTTGACGATCTGGAGCGCCGCGTGCCCGCCGGCGAGCGCCTCGTCGAGATCGCTCTCGAGCCCGTTGCGGTCGCCGTCGACGATCCGCTGCTCGAGCCGGCGCTCCACCGGCCAGTCGGTGTGCTCCTCGTGGGCGGATGTCGACGGCGAGGCACCTTCGTACAGGGCCAGCAGTTCCTGCAACGGGTCGTAGCCCTCACGGCGGCGGTCGTACACCAGATCGAGGCAGATCTCCCGGGCCCTCGCGTCGATGCGCGAGAGCGGCAGGATCTTCGACGCGTGGACGATTGCGGCGTCGAGCCCTGCCTCCACGCACTCGTGAAGGAAGACCGAGTTGAGCACCTGCCTCGCCGCCGGGTTCAGCCCGAAGGAGACGTTGGAGAGCCCGAGGATCGTCGACACCCCGGGGAGCTCGGCCTTGATCCGCCTGATCCCCTCCAATGTCTCCACCCCGTCGGCCCGGCTCTCCTCCATGCCCGTCGACAGCGGGAGCGCCAAGGTGTCGAAGAGGAGGTCGGACGGCTCGAGCCCGTAGCGGTCCACGGCGATGTCGTGGATGGCCCGGGCGGCGCGCAGCTTCCATTCGGCCGTTCGCGCCTGCCCCTCCTCGTCGATACAGGTGCAGACGACGGCGGCGCCGAACTCGCGGGCGAGACGGAGGAAGGTGTCGAGCCGGGTGCCCTCCCCGTCGCCCTCCTCGAGGTTGACCGAGTTCAGGATGGCCCGCCCGCCGAGCCATTGAAGCGCCGCCCTGGCGACGGGGCCCTCGGTGGTGTCGACCATCAGGGGGGCGCTGGCCTGGGTGGCGAAGCGGCTGGCGATCTCGGTCATGTCGGCGACGCCGTCGGCCCCGGTGTAGTCGACGCACACGTCGATGACGTGGGAGCCCTCCTTCACCTGGTCGCGGGCCATGGCGACGCACGTGTCCCACTCGCCGGCGAGCATCGCCTCGCGGAACCGCTTCGACCCGTTCGCGTTGGTCCGCTCGCCCACCACCAGGAACGAGGTGTCCTGGTGCAGCGGGACCGACGTGTAGATCGACGCGGCCGACGGCTCGTGCACGGGATCGCGGGGGGCCGGTGTGGCCCCGGCGCACCGTTCGACGACCGCGGCGAGGTGGGCAGGGGTGGTCCCGCAGCAACCGCCGATCGCGGTCACGCCCAACTCGGTGACGAACCGGTGGAGGTGGTCGGCCAGCTGCCCGGGGGTGAGGTCGTAGTGCATCTTCCCGTCGACCACCGAGGGCAGCCCGGCGTTGGGCAGGCAGGAGACGGGCACCCGGCTGTGGCCGGCCAGGTGGCGCAGGGCCTCGCCCATCTCCGCCGGCCCGGTGGCGCAGTTCAGCCCGATCACGTCCACCTGCATGGCGTCCAGGGCGGTGAGGGCGGCCCCGATCTCGGTCCCGGGCAGCATCCGCCCGGTGAGCTCGATCGTGACCTGCACCTGTATCGGTACCCGGCGCCCGACGTCGAGCATGGCGCGCCGGGCGCCGTTGATGGCGGCCTTGGCCGCCAGCAGATCGAACATCGTCTCGACGACGAGGAGGTCCACCCCGCCCTCCAACAGGCCGAGCGCCTGCTCCTCGTAGGCGTCGCGGAACTCGTCGTAGCGGATCTGGCCGAGCGTCGGGAACTTCGTCCCCGGGCCCATGCTGCCGGCCACCCAGCGGGGCCGGGCGGCGGTGGCGTACTCGTCGGCCACCCGGCGGGCCAACCGGGCCGCCGTCCGGCTGAGCTCGCGGGCCCGATCGGCCAGCCCGTACTCGGCCAGCACCACGGACGAGGACCCGAAGCTGTCGGTCTCGATCACGTCGACACCGACATCGAGGAAGCTCCGGTGGAGCTGCTCGATCGCGTCGGGCCGGGTGTCGACGAGCACCTCGTTGCAGCCCTCGAGATCGGGCCCGCCGAAGTCGTCGGCGGTGAGATCGAGCAGCTGCAGGTTGGTGCCGGTGGCGCCGTCGAAGACGACCACCCGCTCGCTCAGGGCACGCAGGTAGTCGGAGGAACCCGGGTCGAGCCGGCCCGGCAACGGAGTGAAGCTGCTCATCGGGGATCAAGGCTACCGGCGCCGACCGGTAGCATCCGCAGCGGTGCGGATCTACACGCGGAAGGGCGACGACGGGACCACCGGCCTCCTCTTCGGCGGCCGGGTGAAGAAGAGCTCGGGCCGGATCGAGCTGGTGGGCGCGGTCGACGAGGCGCAGGCGGCCCTGGGTCTCGCCCGCGCCGAGGCCGAGCGGGGCTCCGAGCTCGACGAGCTCCTCGTGCAGCTCGAGCGCGACCTGTACGTCCTGATGGCCGACGTGGCCACCGCTCCGGCCAACCGGCGCAAGCTGCAGCCGGGCACGACCTTGGTCACGGCCGAGATGGTGACGGCGCTGGAGGCGTCGATCGACCGCCTCTCCGTCCGCTTCACGATGCCGGAGGAGTTCGTGGTGCCCGGGCAGGACCGCAGGTCGGCCACGCTCGACGTCGCCCGCACCGTCGTGCGCCGGGCCGAGCGGAGCGCCGGGGGCCTCGGTGGCGGATCGCCGGTCGGCGGGTACCTCAACCGCCTGTCCGACCTGTTGTGGACCATGGCGCGCTGGCAGGAGGGCGACGCGCACCTGGCGGCACGCCGCGCTCCGAAGGCGCCGGCCCCGGGCCGAACGACGAAGCGCGCGGCGAAGAGGTCGGGTCCGAGCGGGACGACGGGGACGAGAGAGGCGGGCAAACGCTGATGGCACTCACGATCGAGGTGGCCGGCGCGGCGGCCGTGCCCGACCGGATCGTCGCTCTCGGAATACCGGTTCTGGCCGGTGACGACGGACCCGAGCTCTTCGAGGGCATGCCCGCCGAGGTCGGTGGCACCGTGCTCCCGGGCCCGCTCGGCGCCGAGTGGTGCCGGCGCCAGGGCTTCACCGCCAAGGCGGGGCAGACCCTGCTGTTCGGCGCCGAGCCCGGCCGACCCATCGCGGTGCTCGTCGGGATCGGTCCGCGCGCGGGCCTCGACGAGGAGCGGTGGCGCCGCGCCGCCGCGGCTTTCGTGCGGAGCGCCGGGGAGCGGGGGACCGCGGTGCTCGTCCTGCCGCCGGCGGGGGCGAGCGTAGGGCCCGGCGGGCCCGGCAACGAGATGGCCGCCGAGGCTCTGGGCACGGCGATCGCCGAAGGGGCGGCGTTGGCCGCCTACCGGTTCGAGCAGTTCCGCACCAAGCCCCGCCCGGCGGCGATAGAGAAGCTCGTGTTGGTGGCCGCCGAGGACCCCGGGCCTTCCGGTCCCGGCCCGGAGGACGGCCTCCGGGCCGGGACGGTGAGAGGGAGCAGGGCTGCTCAGGCCGTCGCGTGGGCGCGCGACCTGATCAACACGCCGCCGAGCGACCTCCCGCCGCGGCGCTTCGCCGAGCGGATCGTCGCCGAGCTGCAGGCCGACGAACAGGTGACCCTCACGGTGTGGGACGAGGGCAGGATCGCCGAGGAGCGCCTCGGGGGTCTGCTCGGGGTGAGCCGCGGAACGGCCGAGCCGCCGCGCCTGGTGCAGGCCGACTACCAGCCTGCCGATCCGATCCGGGTCGGTGACCGGGTGCCGCACGTGGTGCTCGTGGGCAAGGGCATCACCTTCGACTCCGGCGGCCTCTCGCTCAAGACCCCTGACGGCATGACCACGATGAAGACCGACATGAGCGGCGCAGCCGTCGTGCTCGGTGCCGTGTCGGCGTGCGCCGACCTGGGGGTCAGGGTGCGGGTGACGGCCATCGCCCCGATCAGCGAGAACATGCCGGGGAGCCGGGCGATCAAGCCGGGTGACGTCCTGACGATGCGCAACGGTGCCACGGTGGAGGTGCTCAACACCGACGCCGAGGGCCGGCTCGTCCTGGCCGACGCGCTCGTCCTGGCGTCGGAGCTCGAGCCCGACGCCATCATCGACGTGGCGACCCTCACCGGTGCCGCCGCCGCCGCCCTCGGTACGTCGATCGCCGCGCTCTTCGGCAGTGACGACCAACTGGTCGAACGGCTCCGGGATTGCGGCGAGCGGTCGGGGGAGCGGCTCTGGCCCCTCCCGCTCCCCGAGGAGTACGCCGACCACATCGACTCGGACGTCGCCGACATGAAGAACATCGGCAAGCCGGGCCAGGCCGGGGCCATCTCCGCGGCGATGCTCCTCGCCCGCTTCGTCGGCGACACGCCGTGGGCCCACCTCGACATCGCCGGGACGGCCCGATCGGCCGAGAGCTCGGGTTACGTGTCCAAGGGCGGCACCGCCTTCGGGGTGCGGGCCTTGCTCCGGTTCCTCACCACCTACGGGTCCGACTGATCCCCGGCCCGGTGGCGCGACCGGGCCCAGGACGCCGCCTCGTAGGCCAGGGTGGGATGGGCACCCCACCGGGCCAGGTGCCGCTCGATCCGCTCGGAGCTCTCCCCGAGCTCGGTGAGGTCGAGCGCCAGGAGCCGTGCCCGCCGGGTGGCCGCGTCGAACGCCGGCACCTGTCGGCGGCCCGGCTCCCACGACCGATGCTGCTCCTGCAGGGTGCTCGAGAGCCGGAGGAGATGGTGCCGGGGGAGCGGGGCGACCAGCCGGCGGACCGCGAGGGACGTCTCGGTACGGTACCGGGCCACGTCGAACCGGACGCAACGACCGATGGTCCTCCGGAGAGCGGAATGGCGGCCGTGGCTCCCACCCAGGCCCAACGCGTGCGCCGTCTCCCCGAGATCGAGGTCGAAGCCCTCCGGGGAGGACTCGAGCCCGCCGGCCAGGCGGCGCAGGAGCCAGGTCGCCGACGGTCCGAGCACCGGCAACCAGAATTGCTCCACGTACGCCGAGCGGGGGTCGATGCCGACCTGATCGACCAGCCCGTCCCGCCAGGAGACCACCCGGAGGGCGCCGCCGGCTGCCTTCGCCGCCCCGACCCCGGTGCCCGCCGGGATCTTCATCCCCTGTGCAGTCATGGGGCGATGGTGGGGCCCGCACCTTGCTCGGAACCTTGCCCCGGATCCCTCCGGCAGGATCAACCCGCCCCGGATCCCTCCGGCAGGATCAACCCGAGCGCGTCCAGCGCCCGCGGTGCACCGAAGCCGATCGCGGGCGGCCCGCCCGGTCCAGCGACGCCGAGCGGTGGTCCTCGCCGTCGGGGTACCCGAGGAGCACCGCGCCGAAGAGCCGCCACCCCGAAGGGACCCCGAGCGCACCGAGGAGCTCGCTCTCGCCACGGAAGTTCCCGAGGAAGCACGCTCCGAGGCCGGCCGCGGCGGCCCCCAGGAGCAACGTCATCGTGGAGAACGCCGCGTCCCCGAACCAGTAGGGGACCGGCCAGGTGGCCTCCCCTCCGACCTCGGTCTCGTTCCCGCCTTCCCCCTGCTCGCCGTCGCCGGGCGGCAGGCCCAGGCCCGACGACGCCTTGTCCGGCTCGCCGTAGCGTCGGACGTAGGCGGCGGGCGAGGTCAGGGCCAGGGCCACGACCGGGGCCCGCGAGAGCCCGGGCCAGCGGCGCGAGGTCTCGCGCCATTCACCCGTGGTCGTGGTGGCCCAGTACGCCCGGGTCTCGGGCCCCTGCAGGACCAGCCAGTCGACCCCCCTCGTGTTCCCGGCGGTCGGGGCGCGCAGCGCGTCGTCGATGAGCCGGTCGACCAGGTCGGCGCCGACCGGAGCGGCCCGGAAGCTCCGGACCATCCTTCGTCCCCTGACCACCCGGTCGTGCTCCACGGCGCCTCCCCGGCCTGCTGACCGGCACCCCGCCGGCCCCTCATTCTGGCCGGGCGGGGAGGGCGGTCCCGGCCCGGCGGGAATGTCGACCGGGCTGGTAAGGTTTCAACAGGGACCACGCAGGAAGAGACGTCCGGAGGTACCACGTTGCCCACACCGCGAGAGCTCTTGAACGAAGCGAAGTCCGCCATCACCGAGGTCGGCATCGACGAGGCGGAGCAGCGGCTGGCCGGGTCGACCTTCCTCGACGTACGCGAGCCGGACGAGTACGAGCAGGGGGCCATCCCCGCGGCGATCCATCTGCCCAGGGGCCACCTGGAGTTTCAGGTGGAGGGCAAGCTGCCCGACAAGGGCAGCCCGGTGGTCGTCTACTGCGCCGGGGGGACCCGTTCCGCCTTCGCGGCCAAGACGCTGGCCGACCTCGGCTATTCCGACGTCGTCTCGATGGCCGGCGGGTTCAACCGGTGGAAGGACGCCGGCAAGCCCTGGTCGACCCCGCGGACCCTCACGCCCGACCAGCGCAACCGCTACCAGCGCCACCTCCTCCTGCCCGAGGTCGGCGAGGTGGGCCAGCAGAAGCTCCTCGACTCCAAGGTCCTCCTGCTCGGCGCCGGCGGCCTGGGCTCCCCGGCAGCCATGTACCTTGCCGCCGCCGGGGTCGGGACGATCGGCATCATCGACATGGACGTGGTGGACGAGTCGAACCTCCAGCGCCAGATCCTCCACAACTTGGAGCGGATCGGCGACCGGAAGGTGGACTCCGCGAAGAAGACCCTGACGGCCATGAACCCCGACGTCGACGTCGCGACGTACGACGTACGACTCGGAGCCGACAACGTGCTCGAGGTGATCGACGGGTACGACGTGATCGTCGACGGGACGGACAACTTCCCCACCCGGTACCTCGTCAACGACGCCTCGCTGGTGAAGCGGATCCCGGTGGTGCACGGGTCGATCTTCCGGTTCTAGGGCCAGGTCACGGTCTTCGATCCCTACAACGGGCCGTGCTACCGCTGCATGATCCCCGAGCCGCCACCTGCGGAACTGGCGCCCTCGTGCTCGGAGGCGGGCGTGCTGGGCGTCCTGCCCGGCATCGTAGGGTCGATACAGGCCCTCGAGGCCATGAAGATGCTCCTTCACCTGGGCGATCCGCTGATCGGCCGGCTGCTGGCCTACGACGCGCTCGACGAGTCGTTCCGGACCTTCAAGGTGCGGCGTGACCCGGAATGCGCGGCGTGCGGGCCGAACGCCGGTGAGATCGTGATCGCCGAGTACGACGAGCTGTGCATGCCCCATCCCCGCTGAGGGCCGTGAGCAGGGACCTGCTCCTCCGCCGGGGCCGCACCCCCGGGCTGGGCTCCGGGGCGCGGGACCTCTAACCTGGGGTCGTGACCCCCGAACCCAAGGCCCCCAAGGAGCACCGGACCGACTCCGGTATAGCGATCCGCCCGGTCTACCGCCCGGACGACCTGGATGGCTGGGACCCGGCCGAACGCCTCGGCGAGCCCGGGAAGTACCCCTACACGCGCGGGGTCCACGCCGAGATGTACCGGCAGCGGCTCTGGACGATGCGCCAGTACGCCGGCTTCGGCACGGCGGAGGCGACCAACGAACGGTTCAAGTTCCTGCTCGACGCGGGCCAGACCGGACTGTCGTGCGCGTTCGACCTGCCGACCCAGATGGGGTTCGACTCGGACCACGAGCGGGCCGAGGGCGAAGTCGGCAAGGTGGGGGTCGCCATCGACTCGTTGGCCGACATGCGCCTGCTGCTGGCCGGCCTCCCCCTCGACACGGTCACCACGTCGATGACCATCAACTCGACCGCCGCCATCCTCCTCCTCTTCTACCAGCTCGTCGCCGAGGAGCAGGGGGTGCCCGGAGCCAAGATCCGGGGCACGATCCAGAACGACATCCTGAAGGAGTACGTGGCGCGGGGGACCTACATCTACCCGCCCCGCCCGTCGATGCGGTTGATCGTCGACAGCTTCTCGTACTGCGCCGAGCACCTGCCGAACTGGAACACCATCTCGATCTCGGGGTACCACATCCGCGAGGCCGGCTCCACCGCCGTGCAGGAGATCGCGTTCACGCTGGCGGACGGCATCGCCTATGTCGAGGCGGCGCTGGCGGCGGGGCTGGCGGTGGACGACTTCGCGCCGCGGCTGTCGTTCTTCTGGAACTCCCACAACAACCTCTTCGAGGAGGTGGCCAAGTTCCGCGCGGCCCGGCGGATGTGGGCCCGGATCATGACGGAGCGCTTCGGCGCCAAGGAGGACCGGTCCAAGGCGCTGCGCTTCCACACCCAGACGGGGGGATCGACGCTCACCGCCCAGCAGCCGGAGAACAACATCGTCCGGGTCACGGTGCAGGCCCTCGCCGCGGCCCTCGGTGGCACCCAGAGCCTCCACACGAACGGGTTCGACGAGGCGCTCGGCCTGCCCACCACCCGGGCGGCGAAGATCGCGCTCCGGACCCAGCAGATCGTCGGCTACGAGTCCGGCGTCGCCGACACGGTCGACCCGCTGGCCGGCTCCTACTTCGTTGAGTCGCTGACCGACGAGGTCGAGCGCGGCGCCCAGGCCTACCTCGACCGGATCGACGAGCTCGGCGGCGCCGTCGCGGCGATCGAGGCCCGGTTCATGCAGGACGAGATAGAGGCGGCGGCCTACTCCTTCGCCAAGGCGGTGGACGACGGGGAGAAGATCGTGGTCGGGGTGAACCGGTTCGTCGACGACGTCATGGAGCCCGCGGACGTGTTCCCCATTGACGTCGAGCTGCAGCGCAACCAGATCGATCGGACCCGCAGTGTGCGCGCCGGGCGCGACCAGGCCGCGGTGACCGCCGCCTTGGAGGACGTACGGGCCGCCGCCCGGGGAACCCAGAACCTCCTCCTCCCGATGAAGGAGGCGCTCAGGAGGATGGCCACCCTCGGCGAGGTCTCCGACGTGCTCCGCGACGAGTTCGGGGTGTACCAGCCCCGAGGCTGAGCAGATCGCCCGGGCGACGGGTGGCTCAGGTCGGGCGGGTCAGGCCGTTCGGGCCAGCAGGCGGTCCCGCAGGACGGGATCGACCGCGGCGTCGACGGCCGTCCACGCCATGGACAGGGCACCGTCGTACAGTGCCGCGTCGGCCGAGCCGGTGATGCAGGCGGCCGCGAACGCCTGCTGGTGGTTGACCGCGCCATCGGACTCGATCCCGATCAGCGGGTGGATGCTGGGCACGGCGAGGGAGACGTTGGCCATGTCGGTCGACAGCGTCGGGAGCGGGGCACCTTCGTCGTCGCGGGTGAACCGGCGTCCGAGCGACTCGGCGTTGGACCGGTAGGCGGCCAGGAGCCCTCCGTCGACCTCCATGTGGGAGTAGGTGGGTGCGAGCTGCCGGTAGTCGACCGTGGCCCCGCTGGCCAGCGATCCCGCCTCGAAGCACCGCTTGACCCTGGGCTCGAGCACCTCGAGTGCCTCGATCGTCCCGGCGCGGCACATGAACCGGCCCGACACGGCTGCGGGCACGATGTTGGCGGCCGATCCACCGTCGGTCACGAAACCGTGGACCTGCTCGCCGGGGCGCAGCTGCTGGCGCAGGAGGCCGATCGAGACCTGGGCGACGGTCATCGCGTCGGCGGCGTTGATCCCCTCCCACGGCGCGGCGGAAGCGTGCGCTTCCTTGCCGTGGAAGTGGACGTCAAAATGCGAGACGGCCAGGCAGGCGGCCGTCAGGCG
>DATKRB010000038.1:0-22077 GCA_035532415.1 Acidimicrobiales bacterium
TCACGCAGCGCGCGAATGTCGAGCATGTCGGCGCCAACGGTAGCGTGCAGGCGATATGGCGGTTGCACCCGGCACCCAGGTCCCCGTCGTCGAGTGCGTCGATCTGGTCGTCCGCTACGGGCCGCTCACCGCGGTCGACGCACTCTCCTTCACCGCGGCGGCCGGCGAGGTGCTAGCGCTCCTCGGCCCCAACGGCGCGGGCAAGACCTCCACCCTCGAGGTGCTGATGGGCTACCGCCGGCCGGACGGGGGCCGCGTCCGGGTGCGCGGTCTCGACCCGGTGGCCGACCACCGGGCGCTCGTGGCGACGATGGGGGTGATGCTGCAGGGAGGTGGGATCTACCCGGTGCTCGGCCCGAGGCGCGCCCTCCAGCTCTTCGCCAGCTACTACCCCGACCCCGAGGACCCCGAGGAGCTTCTCGACCTGCTCGCGCTGGGGCGGGTCGCCCGCACCCCGTGGCGCCACCTGTCGGGCGGCGAGCAGCAGCGCCTCTCCCTGGCCCTCGCCCTGGTCGGGCGACCCTCGGTCCTCTTCCTCGACGAGCCCACCGCCGGCGTCGACCCCCACGGCCGCCAGGTGGTGCGCGAGGTGATCGAGCGGCGGCGAGACCAGGGTGTCGGGGTGCTGCTCAGCACCCACGAGCTCCCCGAGGCCGAGCGGCTGGCCGACCGCGTCCTCATCGTCCACCACGGTCGCGCCGTCGCCGAGGGCAGCCCGGCCGAGCTGGCCCGCGAGGTGGGCGACGAGCAGGTCTCCTTCGGTGCCCCGGCCGGGCTCGACCTGGCCTCGCTGTCCTCGGCGCTGGGGGCGACCGTCGACGAGACGGCCCCGGGCCGCTACGTGGTGCGCTCCGCCGGCTCCCCGCAGCTGACCGCCCGCCTGGCCCAGTGGCTGGCCGACCGCGACGCCGCGCTGGGCGACCTGCGCACCACCCGCTCGCTCGAGGACGCCTACCTCGCCCTCGTCGGCGAGCCCGGGGCGGGCTCGTGAGGGCGCTGCTGGCCCAGACCCGGGCCGAGACCGCCATGACCCTGCGACGGGGCGAGACCCTCCTCCTCACCGTCGGGATCCCCATCGTCTTCCTCGTGTTCTTCTCGACGGTGCACGTGGTGACGGTCGGCACCCCCGACGCCGTCACCTTCTACCTGCCGGGCATCCTCGCCCTCGCCGTGATGTCGACGGCGATGGTGTCCCTCGGCATCGCCACCGGGTTCGAGCGCGGCTACGGCGTGCTGAAGCGGCTGGGCTCCACCCCGCTCGGCCGGCAGCGGCTCCTCGGGGCCAAGATCGCCGCCATCCTGCTGGTCGAGACCGTCCAAGCCGCCGTGCTGGTGCCGGTGGGCGTCGGGCTGGGCTGGCGCCCGCCGGGAGGGGGTGACGCGGCTTGGCAGGCGCTGGTGCTGGTGCTGCTGGCCACCGCCGCCTTCGGCGGCATCGGGCTCCTCCTCGCCGGCCTGCTCCGGGCCGAGCTGAACCTGGCGGCGTCCAACGGTCTCTACCTCGTCCTCCTCCTCCTCGGGGGCATGGTCGTGCCGGTCGCCAAGCTGCCCGGCGCGCTAGCCGGCGTGTCGAAGGCCCTGCCGGCGGCCGCGCTGTCGAGCGGGCTGCACGCGGTGCTCGGCACCGGCTCGTCGGTGCCGCCCAGGTCGTGGGTGGTGCTCGGGATCTGGGCGGTGGCCGCCCCGTTGGCGGCGGCGGCCACCTTCCGCTGGGAGTAGCGGCCCGCGGCCCGGGCCGGTCAGCTCGAGACGAGGCGCTGCTCGAGCCGGGTGAACGCGGCTGGCGAGAGGGGTCCGTACCGGACGGCGGTGATCCTGCCGTCCCTGCCGATGAAGACGGCCTCGGGATCGGCGGGGAAGTAGTAGAGCCCGTTGGTCACGGCGGCCACCGGGTCGAAGGCGACGGGGAAGGTGACGCCGGACGAGCGGGTGAACGCCAGCGCGTCGGACCGGTGGTCGAGGCTGTCGACCCCGATCACCGCCACCTTGGCCAGCGGACCGCCCTGTCGCTGCTGCGCCCGGACGGCGGCGGCCAGCGGGGGGAGCTCGGCGTGGCACTGCGGGCACCAGTTGCCGAAGAAGAGCAGGACCGCGGGCGTCCCGTTGCCTCCCCCGGTGCCCGGGGTCCCCACGGTCCCCGCACCCCCCAGCCTGGGCAGCGAGAAGTCCGGGGCCTGGTCCCCCACCTGCGGGCGCCCGGGTGAGGAGGAGTGGGTACCGACACCGGTGAACAGCCCGACGGCGAGCGCCGCCGCGAGGACCGTCCCGATCAGGAGGAAGATCTTGCGGGGCCGGGGTGGGCGCGTCCCGGCCGGCGCCTCCTCAGTGGCTGCGGATGAGGACGTCACCGGCCATCGCCACGAACAGGACGGTCAGGTACGTGATGGAGTAGCCGAAAAGCCGCATGGCGTCGCGGCCGATCGCCCGGTCGGCGCGGGCCTGACCCCACAGGTGCAGCGACTGCCCGAGGAAGAGCCCGCCGAGGACGAGGGCGACGACGGTGTAGCCCACCCCCATGTGGGCCACGCCCCCGAAGAGCAGCGACACCGCGACGAGCAGCACGGTGTAGAGCACGATCTCGCGGGTGGTGCGCACGAGGGAGGCGACGGCGGGGAGCATCGGCACCCTGGCCGCCTGGTAGTCCTCGCGGTAGCGGACCGCCAGCGCCCAGAAGTGCGGCGGCGTCCACACGAAGATGATGGCGAAGAGCACGATGGGCGCCCAGGTGAGGCTCCCGGTCACGGCGGCCCAGCCGACGAGCACCGGCACCGCTCCGGCGGCGCCGCCGATGACGATGTTCTGGGTGGAGCGCCGCTTCAGCCACAGGGTGTAGACGAAGACGTAAAAGGCGGTTGCCGACACGGCGAGCACCGCGGCGAGGAGGTTCACCAGCCCCCACAGCTCGCCGAAGGCCACGAGCTCGAGCGCCACGGCGAACACGAGCGCCGCGCGGGGGGTCATCGCCCCGGTGACCAGCGGGCGGTTGCTGGTTCGGTGCATCACCGTGTCGATGTCGCGGTCGACGTACATGTTGATGGCGTTGGCGCCGCCGGCGGCCAAGGTCCCCCCGACCAGGGTCGCCGCCATCAGCCCCCACGGCGGGAGCCCCCCCTTGGCCACCACCATGGTGGGGAGGGTTGTCACGAGCAGCAGCTCGATGATCCGGGGCTTGGTCAGCGCCACGTAGGCGCCCACCCGCGAGCCGACGGCTCGCGTGCCCCCGAGGGCTGGAGCGTGGGAGACCATCGGGCACGAGCCTACGGCGGGAGCAGCCGCCGGACCAGACGCCAGGCCGGGGCACCCGGCGAGGCACCTCGGGGGGCCGCCGGGGCACCCGCCGGCAGCCGCCGGAGAGCCCTCCCGGAGCGCCGGTACGATGGAAACCCGTGTCCCCCACAGCCGGCCGGCGAGGCATCGCGGGCGTCCGCCGGCTACCGGAATTCAGCCCGGCCGCCTTCCGCGCGATGTCCGTCGCCTCCCTGGTCGCGTCCGTGCTCATCGTGCTCACCGGGGCCGCGGTCCGCCTGACCGGCTCGGGGCTCGGGTGCCCCGACTGGCCCTCGTGCTACCGGCACCGGCTCACCGCCCAGCTCTCCTACCACCCGGCCGTGGAGTTCGGGAACCGGCTGGTGACCGTCCTGTTCGTGGTGGTCGTCGCAGCCACCCTGCTGGTGGCCTTGCGTCGGCGGCCGTTCCGCCGGGACCTGACCGCCCTGTCCGGCACCCTGGTCGGGGGGGTGTTCGCCCAGGCCGTCCTGGGGGGGATCGTCGTTTACACCAAGCTCAATCCCTACCTGGTGATGGTCCACCTCCTGCTGTCGATGGTGGTCGTGGTGGTCGCGGTGGTCCTCGTGCACCGGTCGTCGCGCGACTACTCGCCCGGGAGCGGCACCGACCTCGTGCCCGGCCCCATCCGCCTGCTCGCCCGGGGAGTGGTGCTGCTCCTGGCCGTCGTGCTGGCCGCCGGGACGGCCACCACCGGGGCCGGTCCCCATGCCGGCGGCTCCCAGGGGCAGCTGGTGGCCAAGCGGATCCCGATCGCGCTACGCGACATGGCCGAGGTGCATGCGAGCCTGGCCCTGCTGCTGGTCGGGACCGTTCTGGCCCTGGCCGTCGCCCTGCACGCCGTGCCGGTGCCCGAGCGGGTGCGCCAGGCGGGGCGCGCCCTGGCCGTCGTGCTGGTCGCACAGGGCGTGATCGGCTACGTGCAGTACTTCACCCACCTGCCCGCGCTGCTGGTGGAGGTGCACGTGATCGGGGCGACCGCCCTGGTCGTGGGGACCACCCAATTCGTGCTGGCCCTGACCCACCATCGGGCGGAATCGCTCCCGGCCGGCGGCGGGGCCGGGCACCCACCGGACGAGGCGGCGGCGACCGGGGCCGGGACGGCCGGCGGGCCGGTCACCGCATCGGCCGGCGGGCGCCCCGAAGGGGCACGGGTCACCGGCTGATAGGTTCTGCCTGCCCCGCCAGGCCCTTCGCACCATCCGGCCCCCATCGTCTAGCGGCCCAGGACGCTGCCCTTTCAAGGCGGTAACACGGGTTCGAATCCCGTTGGGGGTGCTGAGAGGTCTTCACGTTTGGACCTCACCCATCTTCACGTTTGGTTGTAGCAGGGGGTTGTGTCGCGCCCCGACGCCCGTTCGTGACCGTCAGTTCGCTTCCGGTCCCTCGCCCGGACGCGTCTGGTCAAGCGCTGCCGACGGAGCAGGGTCCTTGATCGTCGAGTTGGCCCGTCCGGCCGCCGAGCGCCGCCCACCGCTCCTCCTACGGGCGGCGGAGGGGTAGGGGTGCTCCTGACGGGTCTTGGCGTTGACCGTGGGCGCGACGGTGATGGTCGCCTGGGTGCAGCACCCAGGCGGGTGCTCGGGCGGGATCCCCCGTCAGTAGGCGGAGCGTCTTCGTGACCCGGGTCCGTGACGGGGTCATCGTCGACTCGAGGAACCGGAGGAGCCGCCCGATGCGGCCGGTGCGGCCGACGCGGGCTGGGCGCCGAGCGCGACCGTCGTGCTCTGCGAGCGACCGTTGCGCTCGTAGGTGACCGAAACGGTGTCGCCCGGCTTCTTGGTCAACGTGATCGCGGCCAGCTGGGTCGGGTCCGTCACGGCCTCGCCGTCGAGCTCGGTGATGATGTCGCCGCTGCGCACGCCGGCGCGCGCAGCCGGACCACCCGGGACGACCCCGACGACGTACAGCCCCTCGCTCGTCCCCGCCTGCTGCGCCGCGGCCGCCGGGATCTGGTCGACCTCTATCCCGAAGTAGGAATGGGTCACCGTGCCCGTCGCGATGAGCTCGTCGGACACCGACCTGGCCAGGTCCACCGGGATGGCGAACCCGAGCCCGACGCTCCCGGCACTCGACTGGCCCGATTCGTTCGGCACCGACGCCCCGGCCGACGGGACGCCGATCAGGTTCCCCGAGCAGTCGGTGAGCGCGCCGCCGCTGTTGCCCGGGTTGATGGCGGCGTCCGTCTGTATGGCGGACACGAGCAGCGCGTTCTGCCCGTTGTCCCCGGGAACCTCGATCGTCCGGTCGAGCGCGCTCACGATGCCGCTCGTTACGGTGCTCGAGAGCCCCAGCGGAGCGCCGAGGACGACGACGGGCTCACCGACCTGCAGGTTGCTCGACGACCCGAACGGGATCACCGGGAGCGACGTCCTCCCACTCACCTTTATCACCGCCAGATCGGTCTGCGGGTCCCGGCCGGTGATCGTGGCCGGTGCCGTGGTCCCGTCGCTGAAGAGGACCTCCACCGATCCGCCGTTCGCGGCGACCGAGATGACGTGGTTGTTCGTCAGGATGTACCCGTCGCTCCGGATGATCTCGCCCGAGCCGGCTCCGCCGCTCGTTCCCCTCCTCGCCGAGATGGTCACCACCGAAGGCAGGACCCGGTCGGCCACGCTGGTCGCCGCGCAGGCGCCCGAACCCGAGCCCGACGAGTCCGTCCCGGCGACGACCAGGCCTCCGGCCACCCCTCCGACGAGCACCGCCACCGCGAGCCCGGCCCAACGCACCGACCGCCGCCTTCGGGGACCGGGGGGCCGGGCGTCACTCATGACAAGGCCGTTGGCCTGGTGGGCCCGACGTGTGACGAAGGAGATCCTCCTCATGCCCGGTCGGCGTGCACACGGACGATGCTACCGAGTCACGGTTCCGCCGTCCTGGTCGCTCCGGACCGCCGGCCTGGTCGCTCCGGACCGCCGGCCGGGACCGCCCGGACCGCCGTGGTCGATCAGGTGCGCCGTCGCGGCGTCGGCGATCTCGGGCCGGTCAGGACCCCACGCGCCGCGCGAGCTCGCCCATCAGCTCCACGCCGGTGAGGTCCTGGCGGTCGGGGTGCTGGAGGAAAACTCGCTCCACCCCCGCCTCCCGGAACTGGCCGAGCACGGCCGCCATCTCCTCCACCGTGCCGGCGCGTGATCGCTCCCGCGGGCCCCGGAAACGCTCGAGCGCACGCGCCAGGCGCTGCCGTGCGTCCTCCTCGTCGTGGCCCGGCGTCATCAGTGTCATGAGGGACAGGGGAAGGCTCGCCGGGTCCCTGCCGGCGACCCGGCAGGCGTCATCGAGCTTGGACCGGAGTTGGCGGCAGTCCTCGGGATCGAGGAAGGCACAGTTGTACTCCTGGGCGAACCTGGCAGCCAGGGCCAGCGAGCGGGGACCGCCGCGGCCGCCGAAGATCAGCGGAGGGTGCGGGGACTGCACGGGGGGCGGGAGCGCGCGCTGCCCCTGCAGGACGAAGTGCTTCCCGTCGTAGTCGAAGGGATCGGCGGTCCAGCTTTGGAGGAGGACCTCGACGTACTCGGTGAGCCGGTCCATCCGCTCGACCACGGCGGGGAAGTCGAAGCCGTTCTGTCGGTGCTCCTGTTCGAACCAACCGGCGCCCACCCCGACCTCGACCCGACCGCCGGAGACATGGTCGGCGGTGACGGCGACCCGGGCCAGCTCGCTCGGATGCCGGAAGGTGGCGGGTGAGACGAGCGTTCCCAGTCGGATCCGGCTCGTCACCGAGGCCAGGGCGGCCAACGTCGCCCAGGCGTCGAGCGCGGCGCCGGGGGGTCCGTGGAACGACGTGTAGTGGTCCGACCGGAACAGCCCCTCGAGCCCCGCCGACTCCACCGCTCGGGCGAGGCCCAACCACTCGTCCCACGTCACGCCCTCCTGTCCTTCGATCATGAGGCACACCCGCATCGCTAATTCCCCTCTCCGTGGTCGATGCCGAACATGTCGAGACACCCCTCGAGCCCGGCGATCCGAATGTCATTCCTTCGCAACGCGAGCCAGTCGGCGCGCCCGAGCCGGACGTTGACCATCCGGGCCGGGCGCCCTCGCCGGAGCTCGAGCTGCTCACCGTTGGCCGAATAGCCGAGCGACCTCGACACCCCCAGCGAGGGCCCGTTATCGTCGAACGCCCCGCTGTGGGCGACCTCGGCACCCAGGCCGTCGAACGCCAGGTGGAGGATGGCGGCGCGCATCTCCTGGCCGAGGCCCCTCCCCTGGTGGCGCCGGCCGAGCCACGATCCGGTGGCCACCGTCCGCAGGGTCGCGAAGTGCTTCGCCGACAGGTCCTGCACCCCGACGGGCTCGCCCTCGACGAACACCGCACCCGTGAACGACCAGTCGTCGGGGCGCCACTGCGCCCGGCGCCCCCACCACCACTGCAACGACTCCCTCGCTCGGCGCGGCGCGGGCGCGTCGGTCCACGGGGTGGCGAAGGGCATCGTCGCCGGGTCGTGCACCCCGTCGTCGACGAGGGCGACGAGCCGGTAGAGGTCCTCGTCGGTCGGGAGCCGTATCTCGAGTCGGGGCGTCCGGACCCTCACGTCGAACAGCGGCCAATAGGGGTTGCCCATGGCGGCGGACGCCCTGCCCGCTCAGCTGGGATCCGGACCGGGGGAGCCCGCCGGGACCGGTCCCGGCGGGGCGGGACCCTGCGGGGCGGAACCCTGCGGGGCGGGACCCGGCGGGGCGGGACCCGGCAGGGCGGGACCGGGACCGAGAGCCTCCACGATCGCCGAGAAGTCCGGCCACTCGTCCCCCGAGTCGATCACCGTGGTCAGCAGTGCCTCGGCCGCCGCCCCGAGGCGCGCCCCGACCCGCCCCTCGCGGGCGAGGGCGATCGCCAGGCGGAGGTCCTTGCGGGCCAGCGCCGGGGGGAACCAACCCGGGTGCTCGGGCGCGAGGATCGAGTCGAGCCGGGCCCTCGAAGCGGTGCTCACCACCGCGCTGTCCGAGAACACGCTCCGCAGGAGGTCGTCGTCCACCCCGTGCTCCCTCGCGGTGGCGACGGCCTCGGCCAGGACGCCGACGCCGACGACCAGCTGGAGGTTGGACAGGATCTTGACCACCGAGGCGCTGCCGACCGGTCCGCAGTGCACCTGGCCGGCGCTGAGGTCCGACCACAGCGGCTGCAAGCGGTCCATCGTCGCTACCGGCCCGCCGACGAGGAGGCGTCCCTCCCCGCGCCCGATCGCCGCGGGACCCCCCATGACGGGGGTGTCGAGAACCGCGTCCGGCGGGCCGGCGTCGGCGAGGCGGCGGACGGTCCCCGGCGACACGGTGCTGACGTTGGCGAGCACGGCGCCCGCCCGCAGCGCAGCAAGGGCGCCGCCGCCGCTCGACCCACCGCCGAGGCAGACCTCCTCCACCGCGGCGTCGTCGGCGACCACCACCAGCACGACGTCGGCCTGACGGGCGGCGTCGGCCGGGGACGGCGCCTCGGTGGCGCCCGCCTCCACCAGCTCGGGGACCCGGCCCGGCGACCGGTTCCAGACCGCGACCCGGTGCCCCCGGCCGAGGGCCCGGCCGGCGAAGGCCCGGCCCATCTGTCCCATGCCGAGCACCGCGACGCGCATGGGCCGACGGTACCGCTACCGGCGACCCGTCGGCGAGGCGCCCGGCCGCCGGCCGGCGATGGCATCCGGCCGCCGGCCGGCGATGGCATCGACCAGATCGGTCAAGGCGTGGAGGGAGTGACCGCTCAAGAACGCGTCGACGTGGGGGAGGGCCGCGGCCATGCCGCCGGTGAGCGGCTCGTACCGCTCCCTCGCGCTCCGGGGGTTCACCCAGATCAGCCGGTGGGCCAGCCGGCCGAGGCGGCCGAGCTCCCGGGCGAGCAGATCGGGGTCCCCGCGTTCCCACCCGTCGGAGAGGATCACCACCACCGCGCCGCGCGCCGTCCCCCGCCGGCCGTGGCGGTCGTTGAACGCCTTCAGCGCCTCGCCGATCCGGGTCCCCCCGGACCAGTCCGGGGCGGCCCGGCCGGCCCGTTCGAGCGCGGCGTCGGGGCTGACGTTGCGCAGGACCCGGGTCAGGCGGGTGAGCCGGGTGGCGAACACGAACACCTCGGCCTTGGGGCCTCCCGCCGCGCACACGAGCAGCTGCAGGTAGGCGCGGGCGTACCCCTCCATCGACCCGGAGATGTCGCAGAGGAGCACGAGCCGGCGGGTCCGGGTGCGGCGGCGGCGGCGGACCCGGTGCACCGGGTCGCCGCCGGTGCGGCGGGCCCGCCGGAGGGTGGCGCGCAGGTCGACCGCGGCACCCGACGGCGAGCGGGCGTCGCGCCGGGAGGGCCGCGGGGGCGGGGCGAGTGAGAGCCGCCCCATCAGATCGGCGAGGAGCCGGAGCTCGTCGGCGTCGAGCCGGTCGAAGGCCTTCGACTTCAGGCGCTCCTCGGTGCTGGCGGTGGCGAGCAGCGCGCTCGACCGGGCCTCGTCGTCACCGGCCGGCGGGCTCTCGCCGGCGCCGGCCGGGCCCAGCGGGGGCGGGGAGGCGTTCCCCGCCCGGCTCTCCTGGCGCCGGGCGGGCTGCCGGTCGCTCGGTTCGGGCGGGGGCCGCGCCGGGGGCGGCGGCTCGCCCCGCCACTCGGCCGGGTCGCCCATCCCCCCGAACACCTGGGCGAAGACGGCGTCGAACGCGCCGATCTGGCTGCGGGCACCGAGCAGGGTCACCCGGGCCAGCCAGTACAGCTCGTCGACGGTGGCGGGGGCGGCGATCGCCACCGCGGCGGCCAGGCGGCCGGCGCGCTCGGGTGGCACGGGCACCCCGGCGGCGCGCAGGAGCAGGCCGAACCGGGCCGTCACCGCGGCCAGGTCGTTCGACTCCAACGGGCTCACGAGCCGGTGGCGACCCAGGCCAGACCGCGATCGCGGGCCGACTCGACGTCCTCGCGGTACTTCAGCACCGACCCGAGCGTCGCCCCCGCCGACTCCGCCCCCAGCTGGTGGAGGCCGAGCAGCTGCAGGGTGAGGGTCCAGTTGATGGCCTCGGCCACCCCGGGGGGCTTCTGCACGTCGAGGGTCCGCAGGCGCGCCACGGCTGCCGCCACCTGCGCGGCGAGGGACATGGTGCTCGCGGGGACGCGCCGGCGGATGATGGCGACGGTGCGGTCGAGGCTCGGGTAGTCGATCCAGTGGTAGAGGCAGCGGCGCTTGAGCGCGTCGTGCAGGTCGCGGGTGCGGTTGGAGGTGAGCACCACGATGGGCGGGTGGGCGGCCCGCAGGGTGCCGAGCTCGGGGACCGTGACCGAGGACTCGGCCAGCAGCTCGAGCAGGAACGCCTCGAACTCGTCGTCCGCCCGGTCGACCTCGTCGATGAGGAGCACCGCGGGGAGCGGCCCGGGGTGCTCGATCGCCCGGAGGAGCGGGCGCTCCACCAGGTACTCGCGGGCGAAGAGGTCCGCCTCGGGGAGCGCGACGCCACCTGCCTCGGCCGAGCGGATGGCGAGGAGCTGGCGGGGGTAGTTCCACTCGTACAGCGCCTCGGAGGCGTCGATCCCCTCGTAGCACTGCAGCCGGATGAGCGGGGTGCCGAGGACCTCGGCGAGCGCCTTGCCCGCCTCGGTCTTCCCGACGCCCGCCTCACCCTCGAGCAGCAGGGGCTGGGGCAGGCGGACCGCGCAGAACAGGGCGGTCGCCATGCCCTCGTCGGCCAGGTACCCCACCGCCTCGAGCCGTTCGGCCAGCGCCTCGGGCGACGGAACCAGCTCGGCGAGCGAGCCCGTCCCACCGGAGGGTCCCGCGCTCACCTCGCGTACGCGGCGGGGTCGGCGGCGAACGCCTGCCGGCACCCCCGGCCGCAGAACCACACGACGGAGCCCTCGTGCTCGAGGTGGAGCGCGTCGTCGCCGGCGGCCACCGACATGCCGCACACCGGGTCGATCCCGGCGATCACGGTCGTGGCCCGCCCCCCCGGCGCGCCGGCGGCACCGACCCCCACGACGGGCGCACCGGAGGCTCCGTCGGCGCCGGTCCCCGCCCGGGGTCGCAGCGCCACGATCTCGGCCAGGATCGAGAGCGCCACCTCGTGCGGCGTCCTGGCCCCGATGTCGAAACCGGCCGGGGTGTGTACCCGGGCCTTCATCTCGTCGTCCACCTCGAGCGATGCCACCACGGCGCGCCCGCGGGTGGGGCTGGCCACCAGCCCGACGTAGGGCACGCCGGCCTGCAGCGCCGCGGTGAGCGCGTCCTCCTCGGCCCGGCCGTGGGAGGCCACCACCAGGGCGGCGGTGTCGGCGGCCACCTCGCCCTCCCACGAGCGCAGGTCGCAGCCGAGCCAGCCGCCGAGCGAGCGGAGGGCGTCGGCGATCGGGGCGCGCCCGACGACCAGCACCAGCGGTCGCGGGAACGACGGCTCGAGAAAGAGCTCGAGCGTGCCCCCCGACAGGCACGGGTTGTGCACCACCCGCTTGCCCGGCTGGTCGTCCTCGGGGACCGGGGTGATCCGCAGCACCAGCGTGTCGCCGGACTGCAGCAGCGCCAGGGACTGGTCCCGCACCGTCGACTCGGCGCAGGTGCCGCCCACGAAGCCCTCCATACTGCCGTCGGGGAGGACGAGGGCCTCGTCGCCCGGCTTGGCCGACGTCGGGCGCTCGGCCAGCACGACCAGCGCCCGCACGAACGGGACCCGGGCGGCGCGCAGCTCGGCCGACCGGGCGAGCACCTCTGCGTTGGCCACCGGGGACGCCCTGCCTACTCGATCGCCAGGTCCGGGCGCAGGGGCCGGCCCTGGGTGGCGCGCCAGACGGCCGCCGGCGTCAGGGGCATGTCGGCGTGGCGGATCTGCAGGGCGTCGACCACCGCGTTCACCACCGCGGCCGGCGAGCCCACGGTGGCCGACTCCCCCACGCCCTTCACCCCGATCGGGTGGTGCGGGGACGGGGTGACCGTCTGCCCGAGCTCCCAGCTCGGGCACTCCATCGACGTGGGCAGCAGGTAGTCCATGAACGAGCCGCCCAGGTTGTTCCCGTCCCCGTCGAACGCGATGACCTGCATGAGCGCCATCCCCACGCCGTCGGCCAGCCCACCGTGCACCTGGCCCTCGACGATCATCGGGTTGATGCGGGGCCCGCAGTCGTCGACGGCGATGAACCGCCGCACCTTCACCACACCGGTCCCCGGGTCGACGTCCACCACACAGATGTAAGCACCGAACGGGTAGGTGAGGTTGGGCGGGTTGTAGACGACCGAGGCGTCCAGGTGGCCCTCCACCCCCTCGGGCAGCTCGAGGCTGCCGTGGGAGGCCAGGGCGACCTCGGCGATGGTCTTGCCCTGCTCGGGGTCCCCCTTCACGAACCAGCGTCCGAGCTCCCATTCGAGATCGTCCGGTGAGCATTCGAGGGCGGCGGCGGCGATGAGGCGCGCTTTCTCCTTCACCCGCTGGGCGGCCACCGCCGCGGCGGCGCCGGACACCGGGGTGGAGCGCGACCCGTACGTGCCGAGCCCGAACGGGGTGTTGTCGGTGTCGCCGTGGATCACCTCGATGTCCTCGGGCGGGAGGCCGAGCACGTGGGAGACGATCTGGGCGAAGGTGGTCTCGTGGCCCTGGCCCTGGGTCTGCACGCTCAGGCGCAGCTGGGCCTTGCCCGTCGGGTGGACGCGTAGCTCGCACCCGTCGGCCATCCCGAGCCCGAGGATGTCCATGTGCTTGCGGGGCCCCGCCCCCACCCCCTCGGTGAAGAACGAGACCCCGATACCCATGAGCGGCTCGGCCGCCGCCCCCCCTGCGCTCTCGGCCGTGCTCGACGCGGCGGCCCGGGCGCGCCGCGCGGCCTGCTCGGCCCGCAGCTCGTCGTAGCCGGCGATGCGCATCGCCTCGCGGAGCGCCCTCGGGTAGTCCCCCGAGTCGTACTCCCACCCGGTCGGCGTCGTATAGGGGAACTGCTCGGGCCGTAGCAGGTTGCGCATCCGCAGCTCGGCCGCGTCGACGCCCAGCTCGTCGGCCAGGCAGCTCATCATGCGCTCCACCAGGTACACCGCCTCGGTGATGCGGAAGGAGCACGCATAAGCCACGCCGCCGGGCGCCTTGTTGGAGTAGACCGCGGTCACCTTGCAGTGGGCCGCCGCGTAGTCGTAGGAGCCGGTGAAGATGTGGAAGAAGCCGGCGGGGAACTTCGTCGGCTGGGCCACCCCGTTGAAGGCGCCGTGGTCGGCGAGCACGTTCACCCGCAACCCGAGGATCTTGCCCTCGCGCGTCGCCGCGATCTCCCCGTGCATGTGGTAGTCCCGGGCGAAGGACGTCGACATGAGGTTCTCGGACCGGTCCTCCACCCACTTCACCGGGGCGCCGGTGACGATCGAGCCCACGATGGAGCACACGTACCCGGGGTAGATGCCGACCTTGTTGCCGAAGCCGCCCCCGATGTCGGGGGAGATCACCTGGATCTTCTGCTCGGGCAGCCCGGCCACCAGCGCGTAAATGGTCCGGTGGGCGTGGGGGGCCTGGGTGGTGGTGTACATGGTGAGCTTGCCGGTGATCTTGTCCATGTGGGCCACCGAGCCGCAGGTCTCGAGGGGCGCGGGATGCACCCGCGGGTAGATCATGTCCTGCGCGACCACCACCTCGGCAGAGCGGAAGACCTCGTCGCACTTGGCCTCGTCGCCCGCCTCCCAGTCGTAGATGTGGTTGTCGGTGCGACCCTCGAGATCGTCGCGGATGACCGGGGCGTCAGGGTCGAGCGCCCGGCGGGCGTCGACGACGGCGGGCAGCGGTTCGTACTCCACGTCGATCAGCTCGAGGGCGTCGCGGGCCGAGTAGCGGTCCTCGGCCACGACGAAGGCCACCTCCTGGCCCTGAAAGCGGACCTTGTCGGTCGCCAGCACCGACTGCACGTCACCCGAGAGGGTGGGCATCCAGGCCAGCCCGAGGGTCTCGAGCACGGCTCCGGTGAGCACCGCCTTCACCTTGGGGTGGGCCTCCGCCGCGCTGGTGTCGATGGAGACGATGCGGGCGTGGGCGAGCGGGCTCCGGAGCACGGCACCGTGCAGCATCCCGTGCAGGTTCACGTCGTCGATGTAGGTGCCGTGGCCGCGGACGAAGCGGGCGTCCTCCTTCCGCAGCATGCGGCCGAACCCGAGCGGGTTGCCGCCCGGGCTGCGCGAGACGTCCGCCATCGGCGCGTCGGTGGTGGTCATGCGGTCGCCTCCTGTGTGATGTCTGCTCCGGCCGCGGCGCCGTCGCCCGAGCCGGAGCCGTCGGGGTGCTCGGCCGCCCAGCGGACGGCCCGCACGATGTTCTCGTAGCCGGTACATCGGCAGATGTTGCCGGAGATGGCCAGGCGGATGGTGGCCTCGTCGGGGTCGGGGTCGTGGTTGAGCAGCCAGCGACCGGTCAGGAGCATCCCGGGAGTGCAGAAGCCGCACTGCAGGCCGTGCTGCTCGACAAACCCCTGCTGAAGGGGGTCGAGTGCCCCGTCCTCACCGAGTCCCTCCACCGTCGTCACCTCATGCCCGTCGGCCATGACGGCGAGGCACGTGCAGCTCTTCGTCGGCAGGCCGTCCAACCAGACCGTGCACGCCCCGCAATTGGAGGTGTCACAACCCCAGTGGGTGCCCGTCAGGCCGAGGACGTCGCGCAGGTAATGGACGAGCAGCAGCCGGGGCTCGACGTCGTGGGTCGTCTCCTGCCCGTTCACCGTCACCGTCACGTTCATCAGGCGTTCCCCCCTCGTGCTCGCACCGCCGCCCTGGTCAGGGCGCGCCCGGTGAGCACGCCGACCAGATGGCGCTTGTAGTCCTCGGGACCCCGCTGGTCCGACTGCGGGCTGCACGCCCGGGCGCACACCGCCGCCGCCGCGGCGAACTGCTCGGCCCCGGCCGGCCCGCCCCGCAGGAGCTCCTCGGCCTCGGTGCAGGTGAAGTGCTGCGCCCCCACGGCGGTCATCCCGATCCCCACGTCGGCGACGTTGCCGCCGTCGAGCTGCACGAAGACCCCGGCGGCGGCCACCGCCCAGTCGCCGGCACGGCGCTCGACCTTCTCGTAGGCCGAGCCGATCCCGGTGCGGATGGGCACCCGGACCTCCACGAGGATCTCCCCGTCGCCGACGACCGACTCGTAGGGCCCCAGGTGGAACTCGCGGATGGGGACCTGCCTCGTCCCGGCTGCGGAGCGGACCACCGCGGTCACCCGGAGGGCCGAGCACACCGCCGAGAGGTCCTCGGAGGGGTCGGCCTGGCACAGCGATCCGCCGATGGTGCCCCGGTTGCGCACGATCGGGTCGGCGATCACCCGCTCGGCGTCGGCGAAGATCCGGTAGTGCTCGGCCAGCACGGCCGAGTCGAGCAGCTCGGCATGGCGGGTCATGGCGCCGATGGCGATGGCGTCGCCCTCCACCCGGACGTAGCTCAGGTCGGTCAGCCCGTTGATGTCGACCAGGGTCTCGGGCCGGGCCAGGCGCAGCTTCATCATCGGCAACAGGCTGTGCCCTCCGGCGATGACCCGGGCCTCGGGCCCGTGGCGCTCGAGCAGGGCGATCGCGTCGTCGACGCTCGACGCCCGCTCGTACTGAAACGGCGCTGGAACCTGCATGTGAACCCCCGATACCGCCGCACCGGGGCGGCCGCACCTCTGATCCTGCGCCCTCCCGGTGCCGGGATCAACACGGGCCTAAGCGATCGCTTAGGCCCGTGCCGCGGGCATCGCCTGAGCGACCGCTCGGGCCGGGCCCGGCGTGGTAAGCCTGGCGGCGGTGAGGTCCTGGTGACGCTGACCCAGCTCGAGGCGTTCGTGCTGGTCGCGCGCCTCGGATCGGTGCGGGCCGCCGCCGACGCCCTCGGGGTGAGCGAGCCCGCGGTGTCCGGCGCGCTGGCCGCGTTGCGCAACCACCTCGGCGATCCGCTCGTCACCCGGACCCCGACGGGCATGGTGCTGAGCCCTGCCGGGCAACGCCTGGTGGGGATCGCCTCGCAGATGGTCAACCTGGCGGCCGAGGTGGAGCCGGCCATCCGCCAGGCCCAGGGCGCCCCGGTCCGGCTCCGGGTGGCGGCGACCAGCACCGTGGCCGAGTTCGTGGCCCCGCCGCTCCTCGCCGCCTTCACCGCCCGGACACCCTCGGTGGAGGCCAACGTCGGCACGTGCTCGTCGGACGAGATGGCCGCCCTCCTGCACGACCGGCTGGCCGACGTCTGCTTCGGGCCCCGGCTCACCGGAGAGCAGGCGCGGGGGATCGACTGCGAGCCGATGATGCGGTACCGGCTGGCCGTCGTGGCCTCTCCGGCCCATCGCCTGGCCGGGGCGGACGGGTTTCCCTGGCAGGCCCTGGTGGACGAGGACTGGCTGGTCGACCCCTCGGGCACCGACCGCTCGACCGAGGTCGGGATGCTGCTGGAGCACCTGCACGTCGGGCCCGAGCGGGTACGGGTGTTCCCCAGCCTCACCGCCGCCTGGCTGGCCGCGGCCGAGGGCGAGGGCGTCGCCCCGGCCATCGCCCACCTGGTGCTCCGGGACCTGAAGCGCGGCGCCCTGGTTCAGCTGAACGTCACCTCCACCCCGGTTCAGCTGCTCTGGCACGTGAGCACGCTGCCGGCACCGCGGCAGTCCCCCGGAGTGGCCGCGCTGCGACGGTTCCTCGGGACCCCCGAGGCCATGCAGGCGATGCACCACAGCGACGGCGGGGTCCCGGCCAGCCGCTTCCGACCCCCTGTGTACGTCACCCTCTGGAGCTGAGCAAGCTGCCGGGAGCCGGCCGCGGTGACCTCCTCCGGCGGTGACCTATAGTTGTTCTTCGCCCTCCCCCGGCGCCTTGTCGGGAGTGGTCGCAGCAACTGAGGACCTGTGGTGCAGCTCGGAGTGCACGCCGCCCTGTCAAGGCGGAGGTCGCGGGTTCAAATCCCGTCAGGTCCGCCACCAGGCGCCCCTCGTCGCCGCGAGTAGCCTGGCCCGTACGGTCGGGTAGCTCAGTTGGTAGAGCGCGCGCCTGAAAAGCGCGAGGTCCGCGGATCGATGCCGCGCCCGACCACCGAGAAAGTGCTGGTGGAAGCGCTAGACGGCGCAGCTCGTCAAAACGAGCCCCGAAGTCGTGCCACATCCGTGCCACATTGAACCGCCCCGGGATTGGCGACTGCATTTGGACCAACGCTCAGGAACCGGTCGGTGACCGGGTCGTAGTAGCGGTCTACCAGGTAGACGGGGCCACCCGGTTTCGTGTCCGCAAAGGCGGGTCAACCCCACTCAGCGAGGTCGGAGCTCAGCAAGGTCGTCGGCGATCTTCGCTGTGGTTGCATCATCAACGCCCGCTTCGCTCGCGGCATCGGGCCAGGTGTCCACGGCGGCGGCGACCTCGGCGAGAATGCGATTGGTCGCGGGCACCTCGAAGCGGTCGGCCAAGGAACGCAGGTCGGCACAGCTCGCCCCGGCGTACGACGTCACGCACTCGAACTGGGCAGGCGAGTGGACCCAGGGTCACCAGACGAGCGTCAACGGCAAGTTCACCGGGCGGTGACGAGCCAACTGGCGTAGGAGTGGGTCTTCGCTCATCGCCCGCCGGGCTCGTGGGTTCGCAAGCCGAGTCGACCGAACCCCGGGCAGACCCAAAATGCCGGAGCTCGGGGAACACCACTGGCTGTTCAGGCCCCGGCGGGCGGCCCACCACAATGCAGGCTCAGACGGACGAACCCTCGGTCGGGAACAGGAAGTTCAAGGTGTACCAGGCTGCTGACCTGATACCGCTGGACCCGAGCCCGAGCTCGTCCCCGGGTGGCTCGATCGCCACTCATTCCACGACGACTCGAAGTCCGACATCGACAGGTTGCTCGTGTTCATGGGGCAAGCAGCCGTTGCCGACTGAGACGCTGACGACTGAGGGTCCATATCGCTCCCTGGCGGCCCGTCGGTGACTGGAGCTGGAGTTTTGCCATCTCCAAAGGTGGCGGGTGCGTTAGGGAAGTCCGATATTTGATGAGCGTGCATACAATTCGCCATTGCTTGGAAATCAGAAATCCAAGCGGCGCTTTGAGCCGCCGGCAGTGTGGGCGTTGGGGCGTTGGCGTTAATCGAAGCGATACCCTCGGATGCCATCTGGCTCAGCGAAGTGCTCGAAGGAATCTGAGAACCTTCAGTGGTCGTTGAGGCGTGGGTTGCCCCACCGGCACCGCTTGACTCGGCTATAGCAACTGCAGCACCTCCTGCCCCAGCGATAACGATGCTCAATCCGGCGACGGCTCGCCAAGCCTTGATTCGCATGTGAGTCACCCGAGCCACGATGCCTCCCAACATTTCTCGATGTATGTCACATCCCAACTGCAGTAGTCGACGGCAACAACTGCTCCCCCAGGTGCGGGGCCAAAAACGTGTGTTGTTTGAGGTTCCCCCTGGCGTTGCGGGACAGGGTGTCGCGGCGCAGCAGCGATCGCTGCATCAGACGACCTTCGTCAGTCCTGGCGTTCCGCCAGTAGGAGCCCTCGGAAGTCATTCCGAGAATTCGAACAGCAGGCCCAGGTTGTCCTCCGGCGCGATGGCAAGTGTGCCAGGCGCGTCGCCGGGGTGAGGCGTGATGCCGCGTTCAGCGAAGTAGTGCCTTACCTGGTCCAGTTCGCGGACGGCGAACACGGTGGATCGGATCCCGTCACCGTAGCGGGCCAGGTGCCGCTCAATAGGGCCCGGCCCGATCGGGCTGATGAGCTCTGCAACGGTGTCAGCGAGGGTGAGGCCGACGGCTCGGCCTGCGACGGCTGGACGCGCTTCCTCGTAGAGGACGGTCGCCCCGAGGAAGTCCTCGAAGAACTCGGTGGCGGACTCCAGGTTGGATACGGCGATGCCATAGCGCTTGAGCCCGGTGTACCCGAGTGGATGCTCACGCCAGTAGTCCGACGGTTTGAGCGGTTCGACATACTGGACGGGCGGCGGATCATCATGGAAGCTGCGACCGAAAAACTCCCACGCAACGCCGAATGCTTCAGCGGGATGGACGTGGATGGCGACGCCCAGCTCCCTTATTACGCGCATACCCCTGGCAAGGGCCTCGGCACGGGCCTCGTCGGCATCGGGCACCTGGTACTCGATGCCGACGTAGTGGGGTCCGAAGCGGGCGTGCAACAGATACTCGGAAGGTGCAAACACCTCGAACATCACGCCCCCGATGGTGATGAGGCAAGCGTGCCAGTGGTCGCCGGGCAGATCGAGGTTGAACTGTGCCCCGTAGAGGTCGCGGAGGTGGTCGACGGCTGTCTCGAAGTCTTCCACCATCGCGTTGATGTGGTTCATGTGCAGGCAGTCGAGAGCTTTCTTCATGGATCAGCCTCCGTAGTAGGTCGCCGGCGTTGCTTACGTTCGACGTCGGAAGACTCGAAAGTCCCAGGCAGGATATCGAAGCGGGATGATACCCCCGGATACGAACCGGCGCCCTAGTCGATACAACGACAAGGAGATACCGACCGCGGGACCGTCGCCTTACCTCACAGCCGCCTGAACACCTCGAGCTCGTCAGGCGAACGGCCCATGCCGCGGCTCGGCGCACCGGGCGTCTCGTACGAGGGCCAGCAGGCGCCGCTCGCGTCTCACCTAGCGGCGCTCATGTGTTCGTGACCCTCGAAGACAGTAACGAGGCTGCAGTCCTTGATCTGAAGAGCGCTCTGCTCTCTGACTTTCGTGCATCGGTGTGCGTCACGGCCCGGGGGGAGCGACCCTCTCCTGAGATTCGACGCCAAGGATCTGGCGAGTCGCCCCGGATCCGCTTTGGTCGTCACCGTCACCGCTCGTGGTCAGATGCTTCTCGTCATGGTCAGATGCTTCTCGACGGGTCGTTTCCCCGGTCCCACCACGTCGAGCCCGTTCGGACACTCGGGATTCTGCGGATCGAGGGCGGCCGCCTTGTCATTCGCGCAGCAGCGCGCCGCGCATATCAGCTGCGGTGCCTGAGTCGAGCCCGGGGCCGGCAGAGCCCCTCACTCGAGCACAGGGAGACCGGCCGAGGCCCGCGCGTCAACGATCCCACACGCTAGCGAACGCCCTCCCAAAGCGCCCGTTCCCAGGATCGGGGATCATCCACCACCTGTGAGGTCGTGTTGAAGCGCATGGTGGCCCTGCGGCTCAGATCGTATTTCGGCCAACCCGGGTCACCGTTGGTGGCGAAGGAGACCCAGGCGGCGTGCATGGTGTCTGCGAGCTCCTGCGGCGGATCTGCCCCCAGCAGCGGGCCAAGCAACGGGAGGTCTCGGCTCAGGGTGTCGAAGACGAAGGCGATCTCGAGCGCATGCACGGCGCCCAGGCGTCCGTCGAGCTCCGGGGAGGGCCAGGCGAACTCGTACATGTAGGTGCCCGACAAGGCGTTCGCATGGGCATCGGCCAGGCGGATGGCGGGGATACGAACCCACCAGTCGGTCTGAACCGCCGCGAGCAGATCACCGGGAGCCGCGTTCGGGTACGCGGCTCCATACGCGGAGAGCGCCGACTCGGCCGGCAGCCCGTAGGCAGCCAGGGACTGATACCCGTACACGCCGACGGGTCCGGTCAGGATCTCATCGGTGATCCCATCGATCGCGCCGCTGACGACCAGGAACAACCGCCAGTCGTCGGTGTTGGTGCCGACGACGACATCCACCTGCGCGCCGGCGCCGGCCGCGATCCGCTCGATCGGGGGACGGGGGACGACCTCCCCGTCGATCACCGGCTGCCACGGCAGCGTGCTGGTCACCACCTCCTGGCCCCAGTTCCCCGGGTCCGGACATGCGAGGAGCTCTGCCTTCAATTCCGCCTGCGCGGCAAGTAAGCGCTCGACGGAGACGGCGGCGATCGCCTCCCGAGTCGGTGGAACACCCAGCTTCTCGGCGAGGTACCGTCCGATCCGTCGTGCGGTCCCGGCCGGGATCACCTGATGGGCGGCCCCGCTCTGCGCGATCGCTCGCCGGAACAGGCCCTCGGCGCAGGGCATCGAGAGCAGGGTCCCGATGCTCATCGCGCCAGCCGATTCGCCGAAGACGGTGACGTTGGCGGGATCCCCGCCGAAGGCGGCGATGTTCTCCCGCACCCACTCCAAGGCCGCGACCTGGTCGAGCAGGCCGAGGTTGGCGTACCCGTCGTCGAGAAACACGAATCCCTCGGCCCCGACACGCCAGTTGACGACCACACAGACGATACCGTCCCGGGCGAAACGACTGCCGTCGTACGACGCCTGGGACCCGATCTCGAACATGCCACCCTGAATCCACACCATGACCGGCAACCCGGCGGCACCCGGATCGGGCGTCCAGACGTTCAGGTTCAGGCAGTCCTCACCGGTCACGACGTGACCGGTGCCGGACCCGGCGGCCCCGGGCGGAGATACCTGGGGAGGCTCGGGGCCGAAGCTGGTGGCATCACGCACGCCGCTCCAAGATCCGACCGGCCGTGGCGGCCGGAGCCGATTCGCGCCGAACGGCGGCGCCGCGTAGGAAACCCCTAGTGTCCTGAGTCGCCAATTCACAAGAAATGTTGCCTTAAGGGGAATTTCGTACTTGGGGGGGCGCGTTCTGGCATGTGACCATGGAGGTGCACATGCCGAGATTCGGACGCCCGAAGAAGCCGCTGGTACTCACCGACGACGAGCGAGAGACGCTCGAACGTTGGGCGCGCCGACCGAAGAGTCCCCAGTCTCTTGCTCTGCGCTCGAAGATCGTGTTGGCCTGTGCCGAGGGGCCGACCAACCGTGAGGTGGCCGCACGGCTGGGTGTGGCCGAGGCGACTGTCGGCAAATGGCGGAGCCGGTTCGTGGCCAAGCGGCTCGACGGGCTGGTCGACGAGCCCCGACCGGGATCACCTCGCACCGTCACCGATGATGCGGTGGAGGCCGTCATCGTGAAAACGTTGCAGGAGAAGCCCGATGACGCCACC
>DATKRB010000039.1:0-46766 GCA_035532415.1 Acidimicrobiales bacterium
TTCATCGAAGCCAAGAACCGCCACTACGGCTTCGACTTCTGCCCCGCGTTCTGGGACTGGATCGATCACGCCCACCAGGCGGGAACGGTCTTCAGCATCGACAAGGTCGCCATCGAGCTCGACGCCGTCGACGACGACCTCGCGACCTGGGCCAGCGAGCGACCCGACGCCTTCTTCCTCGAAGCCGACGCCGCCGTGGTGCCGAGCTTGCAGGCCACCAGCACCTGGGCTAACGGCGCCGGGTACGAGCCGGCCGCGGTCGCGACCTTCCTGCAAGACGCCGACTACTACCTGGTTGCCCACGCCCGTGCCCACCATCATGTGGTGGTCACCCACGAAGTCGTCGCCCACTCCACGAAGAAGATCAAGATCCCGAACGCCTGCCTCGGCGTCGGCGTGCGCTACGTCACGCCGTTCGAGATGCTCCGGGCCGAACGGGCCCGCTTCGTCATCGCCAGCTGAACCGGCCAGCCTGCACACGGCGACCGCTGCTACGACGAGCCCTGCCAACTACCTCACCCCAGCCGAGCCTTGTCGAGGACGGCGATGAACGTGGGCCTCCGCCGGTGCGTCTCCCGCAACGCTGCCAGGTGCGCGGCGAACGCACCCTGGCTCTCTGCCGCTCGCGCTGCCTGAGCCGCCTTCTTCAGGATCGCCACCGCTCGCACGTACGCTGCCTTTCCGGTCGTCTCGAGCTGGAGGTCGGCCAGGCGCAGGTAGACGTCGAGCGCGTCGCCGGGCGCAGACGCTTCTCGGGCCTCGGCCAGGCGTATCCACCGCTGCGGCCCCGGATCCCAGCCGGGATGGGCTGCGGGGACCTGCCAGGCAGCCTCCGGCTCGCCGTCAGAGAGCAGCACGTCGACCAGGCCACCGAGATCGTGCTCCTCCAACACCGCCCGGGCCGCTGGGCGCTCTGTCGGCCACACGCCACAGGCCTCGGCTGCAGTGCGGAGGAGGCTGTACGTCGACGACGAGGGCATCCGCCGGTGGTGCTCCCGGCGGAGCCGGAGCACCTCTTGGTCCTCTCCCCGGCGGATGTGGACCCCGGCAGCGAGGTCGTAGAGCTGGGCGACCTGCCAGCCGCTGGACTCGGCGATCCCGCGAGTGGCCCAGGACAGGACGTCGTCGTCGCGGCCCAGCTCCGCCATGGTCTCGGCGACCCTGATGAACTGGTACGGCCGGCTCAGGTCACCGCCCAGCAGCCCCACGAGGGCCTCCGTGTCGCCGTCGAGCACGGCCAGACGTTCCTGGGCGTAGGTGGCGGCGAACGAGTCGCCACCACCAGCTTCGACGCGCTGCTTCACCTCGCGGCGGTACGCAGCGAGCCCGAGCTCGCCCAGGGCATCGGCGTAGCGGACCGGGTCCACCTCGAAGAAGTCCTGGTCATCGAAGCGGAACCGGACCATCCAGCGGGCCAGCTTGATCGGATCTGCGCTCCCGGCGTCGCACGCCCGGGCATGCAGGTCGAGCAGCTCACGCGCCAGGTCGCCGATCAGCCCGTCGGAGTCGTCCGCCTTGAGGATCACCTTCACGACGTGGCCGATCGCCCGCTCGATCAGCAGGACCAGCTCGGCCGTGGGGGACGAGCCGACCGCCTCACCGATCGCCTCCACGACGGGCCTTGCCTGCATCGCCCAGCCGCCGCTCTCCCGGTAGCCGAGGTACCGGCTCGTCCGCAGTCCGAGGTCGATCTCCGCTTTCAGCTGGGAGAGATCCCCCGACCCGCGGGTCGCCGCCAGGCGGAGCGCCCGAGCCACGTCCTCGTGGCGCTCGGCGGCCTTGCCGACGATCACGCGGAGGTCCTCGGGGTCGAGCCTCGCGATCAGCACGTCGAACTCCTCAGGCCCTGAGCGTGGCGCACGTGGACTCATGGCGAATGCTCGCTGGTCATCGCCTCGCGACGGTAACGCGCGGGCACCATCATGTTCAGGTTCGGCCGACCTTGAGGCCGCCTCGTCGGTGCTGGAGCCACAGTTGCGGGTGCCGCGAGGAGCCTGCGGTCGCTTCCAGCCAGCGTGGGTAGCTGAAGACGATGAGTTCGAGCTGCTCGCGGAGGCTTGCAGGTTGTCGGGTGCAGAGGATCACGTCCACCCCGCGACCGAGGTATGCACGGACGCGAAGTTCCCGGCTCCGGAAGTCCTGGTCGGACGTGACGAGGATCCAATCCTGCTCTGCACACCAGTCGGCGATCTCCACGTCGCTCGCCTTGTGCCGTAGGCCCTGGAACCTCGGATGCGGTTCGCCGAGCTCGGCGATTCGCTGGACCTGTTGTACGGCGTACTCGAAGCGAGGAAGCAGCTCCCCCAGCCAATGACTGAAGTTCTCGTCCAGCAGGAATCGGGGCTCAGCCGGCAAGGAGGTCCTGGACCCCGCGCACGTCCTCCACGTCGATCGCGTGCCAGTCGGCGATCTGCTCGATGCTGTGGGACACCAGCTCCCTGGCGATGACCGCGATAGGAAGGCGCGTGCCCTTCACGACGGGTTCGCCGAACTGGATGTTCGGATCGATCTCGATGCGGTCGGTCAGCTCCCAGGCAACCGCCTCGTTCTCAGCGCCGAAGCGGATCTCCTCGGCGAACGTTTCGATGACAGGTAGCCATACGTAGTGGCCGGCACCTCTGCCGACCAGCTCGATGATTTGCGGCTCTGCGCCGTCCGTCGCCAAGTCGGCCCAGATCGCGGCGCCGTCGGTGAAGAAGAGCCGCTGCGCGAAAGGGCGGGCCACCCCCGGCAGCGACTCGGCCAGGGCGACTTCCAGCTTGCGGAGCTTTTGGAGGCTCACCCCTGACCGGCGGAACCGCCGGACGACCTCCAAGCTGACGAGGTCGTGGAATGAGAGTAGGCGCGGCTCGTCAGGGCCGATACCGACGCTCGGTGGAGTCAGCCCGGCGACCCAGCGGCGAAGGGTCCCGGCCCGCACGTCCGAGGCCCGCAGGCCGAGAATCCGGGCAGCCTCAGGGAAGCTGTAGATCCCGGTCCCGAACGCGGGCGCAGTGAGGGTCGAAGTGGGCACGGAGCAATCGTACCGGTCGGGTCCGACAGCCCTGAGCTCATTCGAGGACCAGCCGCCGGCTCAGCCGCACCACCCGTCGGAGGACTGGCCCGAGTCCTGCCGGGGGCACCCCGTTTCGACCAGCGTCCTCAACGCGTAGTCCCTGGCCGGAAGCCATTTCGAACCCTGGCGAGGACGTAGGGCCGCACCCCGACCGCCCAGCTGCCCGATCCCGCAACCCGAGACGAATCCCGGTCTGTCAGGTGAGCGGGAACGTCATCGGACCGAAGCCTTGTCCGAAGGCACACCCGTTGGCTGCTTGTCGGGGATCCTGCGAGTGAAGAAGAGCGCGACCAGCGCGATCCCGGCGAGGAGGGACAAGGACGTACGGAGCGCCACGATGCGGGCAGCTGCGTTCTCCTTCACCACGGCGTCGGCCGTCTTCGGCGGCACGCCGGCCTCGTCCAGCGCAGCCGTGAGGTCCTTGTCGGAGATGAACGGGATGCCTCCAGCCAGCTCCACCTGTGCCTTCGACGAGACGCTGCTGGGCACGTCGGGGTTGTTCTGGATGCCGGTGAAGAACGACGCCGTCAGTGCCGATATGAGCACTGCACCGGCCAGAGCGGTGCCGATCGATGCTCCGAGGTTCGTCAACGTGTTCTGAACGCCGCCGACCGCGCCGCTCTGCTCATCGGCCACAGACGACACCGTCACGCTCCCGAGCTGCGAGGCAAGGGCTCCGACGCCGAGGCCGGCGAGCAACATCGGCCAGGTGACGATCTCGGGCCCTGCACCCGCCTCTAGAGCAGTGACCATGATCACGATGCCGACGAACAGAGCGCCGAACCCTACCTTCACGACTCGCCGCGGTGATGCGTTCGGGAAGAACTTCGGGATCCCCACAGCTGCCAGGAGCAGGGTGAGGGACAAGGGTAAGAGCCTCACGCCGGTAGCGACTGCCGAGAGCCCGAGGGAGACCGACAGGAACAGCGGCACGACGAAGAAGAGGCCGGCCTGCAAAAGGTACTGGAAGAAGAATGCCGTGAGCCCGCCCCGAAGGACCCGGTTCTGCAACATCGCCGGATCCAGCAGCGCGGCGTCACCACGCGCGAGACGGCGACTCTCCCACCACATGAACGCACGCAGTACGAGGCCGCCACCGAGGATCAGCCAAACCACCGGGGACAAGCCGAACCATGTGGGCGCACCCGTCTTGGGTTGGACGAAGCCCCAAGTACCCGAGCGCAGAATGCCGTACACGACGAGCCCGAGGCCGAGCGCGGAGAGGGTCGTACCGATGAGGTCGAGTCCGGATCCCGCTTCAGGCGGGGTGTCGGCGATGCGCCAAGTGAGAACCAAGATGATGGCCACGACGAGGACCTCACCGGCGAACACCCACCGCCAGGAGAGGTAGGTCGTCAAGAGCCCGCCGATCAGGGGGCCGGCAGCGACCGCGATGGCGCCGGCCGAGGCGACTAGTCCGTACGCTCGCGGGCGTTGGTCGCTCGCGAAGTTGGAGGCAACCAAGGCAACGATTGCGGGCAGGATCAGCGCGGCCCCCACGCCTTCGAGGAAGGACCATCCGAACATCAACACCGGAAGGCTCTTTGCAAGTGAGGTCGTGAGCGACCCACACCCGTATATGACGCAACCGATCGCGAACGCGCGCTTGCGGCCGAGGACCTGGCCAAGCTTTCCCCCTGTGATCATGAGCGATGCCATGACCAACGTGTAGAACGTGATCGCGGTCTGTATCCCGGTGACGGTCGTGCCCACGTCCTTGGCGACTGTTGCAATCGAGACGTTCATGACCGAACTGTCAAGCGTCATCAGAAACTGAGCCGATGCCAGCGTGAGCAGGACCATCCCGGCCGCTGCGGCTGCTGTGCGCTCGGTGCTCTGGCTCACTGTGGCGGCTCCAGAATTGTAACTCGACCACCTCACAATGATTGTCGACCGAGCATATCTTCTCGGTCGGGACGAGCTTGGGGTTTCACGGAGCGGCCGTGAGAGAGTGGCGCTCGCAGCCATCACGTTCATGTGGCGAGTGACGACGAGCTGACGTACCTGGTCGAATGCTCCAACGCGAGGTGAGCGCCGTGGGAGCGGTTCCCTCGGATGCCGATAGACCTACCAGATGGCAACCATCCCGCACCCGAAGTGTATGGCGTAAAGCGTACTATGTAGATAATAAAAGGGAAGGGGGTTCTTCAAAATGGAGCTGCGCCGCCGTAGAGTCCCGCGTCAGGAAGCCGGTTGGTTCGGCAAGTGCCTCGTTGAGGACGACCCCGAGGCAATGTGGTGCGAATGTCGGGTGATCGACGTCTCGATCATCGGAGCCGGGCTCGAGGTGTTCGGTCTCGCCCATGGTGATCTCGTCGGACGGCGTATGGTGGTCGAGGTCCAAGCACCGACCGGCGCCTCGGTCAGCGTCCGGTTCGTCGGGGTGATCAACAACGCCGGCGTCGTGCCCGGCGGGGGAGTCCGGTTCGGTATGGAATTCGTCGGGCTCTCAAAGAGTGAGCGCTCCATCCTGAACATGCTCGAGCAGATGCAGGTGGCCTGGTAGAAGGGAAGGTCGTCCAGCGGGGTCCCGCTGAGGCGCAGCCCGGCACGCTGGTGGTCAGGCGGTGGCTATGCCTCGTCCTGGGGGATCGCCTCCCACCACTGGCACCACCATTCGCCGCCGACGAGGATCCGCAACTTCGGGTGCCAGCAGTACGAGATGTCGTTGTACGGCTCGAGGTAGTAGCGGCAGCCGTCGCACCGCTCGCCGTCTGAGGGCTTGGCCCGCAACACGGCGTTTGCCGCAAGGTGCCGCAGCTCGATCGACAGCTTCTCGTCGATCTCCTTGGGTTCCGGCTCGGGGATCACGTAATCCGTCACCGCAGCACGGTACCGCGTCGGGGTGTCATGCTGCACCCCGCCGTGCCCGGGTACGCCATCACTCCCCTGGTCGCGGGGTGATTCCTGTGTAACGCTCTCCATTCACTGTTGCAACCCTCTCGCATTGTTCGTACGATGGCCGTTGCCCCGAGCGGCGGAGAGCGCCGAGAGAGAGCCGACAATCCGGATGGTAGATGCAAGAGCCAGGATTGCGAAGATCCGCGATGGCCTGACGCCCCAGGAGTGGGTTCGGGTCGGCGGGATGGGTCTCATGGTCATCGGGCTCAACGTCGCCGGGTGGGGATTGTTGGCCCTTGCCCTCGGACACCACTACCACGTCAGCAAGACCCAGCTCTTCGGCGTGGGCACGGGCACGCTTGCCTACACCCTCGGGATGCGCCACGCCTTTGACGCCGACCACATCGCGGCGATCGACAATACGACCCGCAATCTGATTCAGGATGGCAAGCGCCCGCTCAGCGTCGGCTTCTTCTTCTCCCTCGGGCACTCGACGATCGTCTTCGCTCTGGCGGTGGTCCTGAACTTCGGGATCCGGGCAGTCAACGGTGCCGTGACCAACGGCAATTCGGCACTGCACAGGACGACGGGGATTATCGGGACGTCCGTGTCGGGCACGTTTCTCTATCTCATCGGCTTGTTGAACCTCATCGTCCTCGTCTCGATCGTGAAGGTGTCCCGGGAGATGCGCGAGGGCAGGTACGACGACGAGGAGCTCGAGCGGCAGCTCGACCGCCGGGGGCTCATGAACCGCTTCTTCGGCGGTTATGCAAAGAGGATCGATGCTCCGTGGAAGATGTACCCGGTGGGGGCGCTGTTCGGTCTCGGGTTCGACACGGCAACCGAGGTCGCACTGCTCGTCCTGGCGGGCACCGCCGTCGTCGGGGGGCTTCCCTTTTACGCCATCCTGTCGTTGCCCGTCCTCTTCGCGGCGGGGATGTGCCTCCTCGACACGGCGGACGGGTGCTTCATGAACTTCGCCTACGACTGGGCCTTCGCCAAGCCGATCCGCAAGATCTACTACAACCTCACCATCACCGGGCTGTCGGTGTTCGTGGCGCTCTTCATCGGCACCATCGAGATCTTCGGTCTGCTGGCGGCGGAGTTCAACTTGACCGGGTCCTTCTGGGACTTCATGGGCAATTTCAACATCAACCGTGCCGGGTTCGTGGTCGTCGGGATCTTCGTCGCCACATGGGTCGTGGCCCTGGCCATCTGGCATTTCGGGCAGATCGAGCGGAAGTGGGAGCTGCAGGCCGCCCAGGCCCGCGAGGCGCGCCAGGCGGGCGCGACCATGGACTCCGGCCCCCAGGAGAGCGTGCTCGACCGGTAGTCGGTGTCGACGATCCCCGACGATCCCCGACGATCCCCGACGACGACCTGCCTGCGACGGTCCGTCGGCCCGACGTTCCTCGACCGCCGATGCGCCGGCCGGGTCGATCACGTGGACTGGCCGCTCGGTAGCGCCGACCCGGGCCCGAACCGGGGCTTCCGGAGCTTCGCGAGCCGCCCGGCTCCGACGTCCACTCCTTCGATCCGGTGCGACAAAGACGACTAATATGGTCATCAATAGAGAGAGGAAGGTCCGTGAGCGTCACCGACGAATTGCTCCAGAATGCCGAGCGCTACGCCGCCGACTTCGACAAGGGGCATCTCCCGATAGTCCCCGATCGTCACGTTGCGATCGTGACCTGCATGGACGCCAGGGTGAACCCCTTTGCCATCTTCGGGCTTCACGAAGGCGACGCCCACATCATCCGGAACGCCGGCGGCATCGTCACCGACGACGTCCTCCGGTCACTTGCGGTCTCCCAGCGATTGCTCGGCACCGAGGAGATCATCATCGTCCATCACGTCGATTGCGGGATCCGGAAATTCGACAACTCCGAGTTCCTCGACCAGATCGAGGAGGAGTCCGGTCTCCGGCCGCCGTGGGGGTCCGACGCATTCCCGACCCTGGCCGATGACGTCCGCCAGTCGGTGGCCCGCGTTCATGCAAGCCCGTTCCTCCCCCGGAAGCACTCGGTTCGGGGGTTCGTTTACGACGAGAAGACGGGCCGGCTCCTCGAGACCTGAGACCTTCGGGGTAGTCAGGCGACCCCTGAGCGGGAGGTTGGCGTGTCAAAGGCCGCCACCTTTGCGCTCGGGCACGGCTGGGTGGTTCGTGATCGTGATCACTTGGTCGCTCGCTCCGAGGCGATCACATGGCCGGCACCCCGGAGGGTCCACCTCGCGCCGGAGGATCAACAGAGGAGCAGGAAGGACCAGGTGCCCCTGTACGCGGCATCGGTATGGGCGTACCATGCGAGCAATTGCGATGCGAGGGGGCGTCCATGAAGCGTCTGACCAAGTCCATTCCGGTCTTCGACTGCGATGCGCACATCAACGACCCTGAGGCCATCTGGGACTACGTGCCCGAGTCGAAGAAAGAGCTCGTCCGGAACACCTACTGGCGGGGCGACAGCGAGGCCTGGCTGAACGGCGATACCCCGGTGATGGGTGGCGGGAACGGGCACTTCGCCCCCTCCTACAACCCGATCTGCATCGCTGGTCCGCAGATGAACAAGAAGATCATGCGGAAGCTGCTCAGCATGGCGCCGCTGACCGACGAGCAGCGTGCGTACGTGCACCACGACGGGGCGATCGATCCCCACGCGCGCATCACGGAGATGGACCTGATGGGCATCGACCAGGTACTGGTCATCCCCACCATGGTGATCATGCACCTGCCCTTCGCCACCGACCGGGAAGGTGTGGACGTCTTCTGCCAGGCCTACAACGACTTCCTGGTCGACTGGTGCGGTGAGGTGCCCGACCGCCTGTACGGAGCCGCTCTCCTGCCGGTGCAGGACCCCGTCCGCACGGCCAAGGAGATCTTCCGGGCCAAGGAGCTCGGCCACCCGGTCGGCCTCATCCGACCCATCGACGCCCAGGCGAAGTACCCCAACGAGGTACGCCAGGCGATGATGACGGGCGGCGGCGACTACGACGAGGTCTTCCGGGCCTTCGAGGAGACGGGGATGGTGCTCGGGATGCACACCTTCCCTGCGCCGTCGATGCCCCACCCCCTCGGGCCCGACTTCCTGGCGTCCCCTGGGGAGCTCTTCACCCGGGCCGGAATCGACTCCCAGACCTTTTCGTTCATACATGAGATGCAGGTCTGGTTGTCGCAGGTCCTCCTCAGCGGGTTCCTCGACCGCTACGACCGGCTGAAGATGGCGGTGTTCGAGTCGAACGCCGAGTGGCTGCCCTACACGCTCGAGACCTGCGACCGGCTCTACAAGCTTTACGCGCGCGAACGCGACGTCGCCGGTGACCGCCTGCCGTCAGAGGCCTTTCAGCAGCAGTGCGTGATCTCCTTTGAGTCGGACGAGGTCGGGGTCTTCGACCAGTGGCAGGACTTCGAGAACGTCGGGATCTGGGCATCCGATGCCTATCATCACGACGGCGCCGACGTCTGGAGCGCCATGCGCAACATGACCGGCTCGGGGGTGCCCGAACCGGTACAGGCCAAGCTGCTCGGGGCGAATGCCTGCCGTTGGTACGGGATCGAACCGAAGGTGTTCGTGAAGGACGAGGCCGGGCCGATCGAGCGTCCCGACTGGTTCCCGGGCGGCCCCGAGCTCGCGGAATGGGCCGGACTCGTCGCCCACCCTCGTGAGAACGCGGACAAGCTGAAGGCGATGGGCCTCGACCCCGAGAGCGCCCGCCGGAACGCAGCGTTGTCGGTCGAGAGCGCCGGGGCGTACTGATGGCCGAGGTGATCGACTCCGACAGCCATGTGTACGAGCCGGCGGCGGTCTGGGACGACTTCGTCCCCGCCGAGCACCGGCGTCTGGCGACCACCGCCTTCCACCACGTCATCGACCCCGAGGGCACCGAGTCCATCGTGCTCAACGGCCAGGCGGGGAAGTCGCTCAACCGGACCAAGCTCGTCCGCCAGGCCATCTGGCGGCCGGGGATGACGGTGGAGGACATCGGGGCCTTCGATCCCGACGTCTTCCGACCGCTCAATCCGGGAGCATCCGAGGCCGGGGCCCGGTTGGAGGACATGGACGTCCTCGGGATCGATCAGGCCGTGGTGTACCCGACCCTGTTCAACGAGTACCTCCCGCAGGTTGGCGACCCGGAAGCGGCCGCCGTCCTCGCACGCGCCTACAACGACTGGGTCTTCGAGCTGGCGGCACAGGGGAACGGCCGGCTCCACCCGGTCGCGGTCCTGCCGCTGCAGGCACCGGACCTCGCGCTCGAGGAGCTCGAGCGGACCGCTGCCAAGGGCTTCCGGGGAGTGCTCTTCCGGCCTGCCTTTTACGACCTCGACGCCGCCGTCGAGTCCTACGGGCGGCGGATGTCGGCCATGATGGCCGTTCAGGGGACCGGAGCGGCAGCCCCTCCGATGGTGTTCGTGGAGGACCTGCCGTTCCGGGCACTCTGGCAGCGGGCGGACGAGCTCGGGGTCGTGGCCTGCGTGCACCCCTCGCTCGGGATCACCGGGTCCGACGCGGTGTCGAGTGGCGCCTTCGCCGACCGGGTCTCGCACCGCCTGGCGGGTGTGAACCACACCATCGCCGAGCCGATCGCCTACATGCAGGACGCCGACCTCTTCGTCACCGCGGCGCTCTTCCACGGCCTGCTGGAGGACCTGCCGAACCTGCGCCTCGCCATCGCGCACAGCGGGGCCACCTGGGTTCCCCTCGCGCTCGAGAAGAGCGAGACGTACCTGTGGCTGGGAGGGATGGGGTCGGCGTCGGTGTGCCTCGAGCCCGAAGAGGTCTGGGATCGCCATCCCATCGTCGTGTCCTTCGACAGCTGGGAGAAGCCCGTCGCCCGGAGACCCGACACCCTGGGGGAGAAGGCGGCATGGGGATCCCGCTATCCCCACCACGACGCGGCAGGCCCGGGCGAGGCCCGGGGCATGCTCGAGGAGCACGGCGTCAGCGAGGCCCGGATCGAGCAGCTGATGGGCGGCCACTGCGCGGCCCTGTTCGGGTTGCCCGTGGGGGCCGGGGTCTGAACGGCGCGCCACCGCCGCCCGGGTGGACCGGGCGGCGGTGGCGGCGCAGGTGCAATCGGGCGTCCTCGTGCCGGTGGTGGACCGGCGCCCGTCGGTCGATCAGGTCGCGGGGTAGGAGGTCCTCTTCCCGCAGATCGCCTTGCCCGTGTAGATCGTGAACTTGTCGTTCTGCAGGTGCGCGTAATAGGAGCAGGCGGTCTTCGGGAACATGCCGACCGTGCCGAAGTGCTGGAACGTGACCGGGGAGGGGAGGATGCCGCCGGCGTTGTAGCTCCCGACCTTGCGCAGGTTGGTGATGAACGACGAGCGGGTCGGGTTCTTCCCCGCCACCGACAGGCCCTTGATCGCCAGGTCGGCCGAGAGGTACGAGCCGATCAGGCCGAAGTCCGGGATGCCGCCCGAGTAGCCCGAGTCGTACTTCTTCAGCGTGCTCATCATGGTGCTGGTGGCCGCGTTGGGCGTCGTGAAGTTGACCGTCGTGGACACGTAGGCACCGTCGAAGCTGGCTGCGGCCGAGGGGTTCTTCAGGATGTTCTCGTCGTAGCCGGTGAAGTAGAGCTGCTTGGCCTTTATGCCGGCGTGCTTGACCGCACCGGCCAGCGCCACGTCGGAGGCGTCCACGAACGAGCCGGTGACCCCGTTGCACCCCGCCGACTTCATCTGCAAGGTGTCGGCCGTGAAGTCGACGCCTCCGAAGGGCACCGACTGGTTCAGGTAGCACTGGCTGATCCCGAACGGCTTGGCCGAGGCGAAGGCGGCGGTGATGGAGTTCTGCGACGACTGCGAGATCCCGTAGCCCAGCCCGGCGTACTTGGTGACGCCGATGGCGTGCAGGAACTTCCCGGTGTAGTCGTAGGTGTAGTACTTGCCGTTTATGGGCGAGGAGGCGGGCGCGGCGAAGGAGAACATGTTGGTGTTCGGCTGCGTCGCCCACTCCGGCCCGTCGAAGGCCGAACCGACGACCGGGACGCCCTGCTGCTGCAGGTACTTGGCCGAGGCGAAGGCGAACGGCGAGTAGTTGATGACCAGGAAGGCCCCCTTGTTCTGGACGAGGTCCTGGGCTGCCGTCTGGTCCTGGGCCGGGCTCGACTGGTCGTCCTCGCTCACCAGCACGAGCTTGTGACCGTTCACCCCGCCCTTGGCGTTCACGGCGTCGATACGGGCCTGGGCGCCCCCCGGGCCGTCGGCGAAGGTGGACGAGGCCACGCCCGTCTCGGAGGTGATGTACCCGATCACGATCGGGGACTTGGCGGCGGAGGCCGCCTGCGTCCCGACGACGGTGAGCGAGGCCGAGACGACCATGCACCCGAGGCCGAGAGCGGCGCCGAGGCGCCAGACGTGCTTCATTTCGTTCCCCCCGATATTCGTGCGTCACCCGAGTTGGATGGCGACCGGCTACAGCGTATGACGGAAAGGTGTCGAAGACAAGGCGCGAGGGAAGAAGTGTTGGCATCCATCGCCCGAGGTCGACAGGCGGGGCCGTCCCCCCGTTCGTGGGGGCGAGCCGGGTTGGCTCGATCGACGCCGTGGCCGTATGGCGATCCCGTGTCGTCCACCCGGCGCCGCTCGGATCGGAGATCACGGGCGCAACCTCCGGTCGGGTCCGGGCGGAACCTGCGCCCTGACGCGCCACCGCCGCCCGGGTGGACCGGGCGGCGGTGGCGGCAGTGCGTGCTCGTGCCGGCGGAGCCGCCGGCCGTTGTCGATCAGGCCGGGAACGAGATGCGGTTGCCGCAGATCGCCTTGCCCGTGTAGATCGTGAACTTGTCGTTCTGCAGCTGCGGGTAGTACTCGCAGGCGGTCTTCGGGAACATGCCGACCGTGCCGAAGTGCTGGAACGTGACCGGGTAGGGCAGGATCCCGCCGGCGTTGTAGCTCCCGACCTTGCGCAGGTTGGTGATGAACGACGAGCGGGTCGGGTTCTTCCCCGCCACCGACAGGCCCTTGATCGCCAGGTCGGCCGAGAGGTACGAGCCGTACAGGCCGAAGTCCGGGATACCGCCCGAGTAGCCCGAGTCGTACTTCTTCAGCGTGCTCATCATGGCGCTGGTGGCCGCGTTGGGCGTCGTGAAGTTGATCGCCGCGGCCACGTAGGCACCGTTGAAGCTGGCTGCGGCCGAGGCGTCCTTCAGGATGTTCTCGTCGTAGCCGGTGAAGTAGAGCTGCTTGGCCTTTATGCCGGCGTGCTTGACCGCACCGGCCAGCGCCACGTCGGAGGCGTCCACGAACGAGCCGGTGACCCCGTTGCACCCTGCGGTCTTGATCTGCAGGGTGTCGGCCGTGAAGTCGACGCCTCCGAAGGGCACCGACTGGTTCAGGTAGCACTGGCTGATCCCGAACGGCTTGGCCGAGGCGAAGGCGGCGGTGATGGAGTTCTGCGACGACGGCGAGATCCCGTAGCCCAGCCCGGCGTACTTGGTCACGCCGATGGCGTGCAGGAACTTCCCGGTGTAGCCGTAGGTGTAGTACTGGCCGTTGATCGGCGACTCGAGGGGCAGGGAGAAGGAGAACATGTTGGTGTTCGGCTGTGTGGCCCACTCCGGCCCGTCGAAGGCCCCGCCGACGACCGGAATGCCCGCCTGCTGGAGGTACTTGGTCGCGGCGAAGGCGAAGGACGAGTAGTCGATGACGACCAACGCCCCCTTGTTCTGGACGAGGTTCTGGGCGGCCGTCAGGTTCTGGGCCGGGCTCGACTGGCCGTCCTGGGTCACCAGCTGGAGCTTGTGCCCGTTCACCCCGCCCTTGGCGTTCACGGCGTCGATGCGCGCCTGGGCACCGCCCGGGCCGTCGAGGAAGGTGGACGACGCCACCCCGGTCTGGTCGGTGATGTACCCGATCACGATCGGGGCTTTGGCGGCGGAGGCCGCCTGCGTCCCGATGACGGTGAGCGACGCGGAGGCGACCATGCACCCGAGTCCCAACGCGGCGCCGAGGCGCCCGAACTTCTTCATCTGATGATTCCCCCAAAGTGGATGGAAGCGTCGCCGGGGTTGGTCGACGTGTGAAGTCGATCATATGACGGCTGTGTGTCGACGGCAAAGTCACCCCCGGGCAATTCGGGCCGAAAGTTCCGGAGATCTCTGCGATCCCCGTATCAATATCCCTATCGAGCAGGGACGATCGCCGGGGAAATTATATTACGGTTATGTGACTCAATTACGGTGATCCGGGTCCTGTGCGCCGGTCCGGCGGACCGGCGCACAGGACCCGGTCGATTTTCGACCCCGGCCCGGCGGGGGTCCTCCGGTGTGCTCGCGACCGGCCGTGCCCCCTCGGATCGCCGGCGGTTATGGTGCTCACGCCGCGCCAGCGGGGCGCGTCGGTCGGATCGGGCAAGGGATCCACCGGGACGAGGGAGAGGGAGGGGCTCATGGGTCTTCTCGACGGGAAGGTCGCCATCGTCACGGGGGCGGGGCACGGGGTCGGGCGCGGGCACGCCCTCGCGCTGGCCGCCGCCGGAGCCAAGGTCGTGGTGAACGACCTGGGCGGCTCCGAGCGCGGCGAAGGAGCGGACGCCGCGCCCGCGGAGGAGGTCGCCGCCATCGTCCGGGGCCGGGGCGGGGAGGCGGTCGCCAATTTCGACGACGTGTCCGATTTCGCCGGCGCCGGCCGGATGGTCGCCCAGGCGGTGGACACGTTCGGCAAGCTCGACATCCTGGTCAACAACGCCGGGATCCTCCGGGACAAGATGATCTTCAACATGGACGAGGCCGACTGGGACGCGGTGATAAAGGTGCACCTGAAAGGGCACTTCGCCCCGACCCAGCACGCCTGCAACCACTGGCGGGACCGCAGCAAGGCGACCGACGAACCGGTCAACGCCGCGGTGGTGTGCACCAGCTCGCTGGTCGGCCTGCAGGGCAACATCGGACAGACCAACTACGCGGCCGCCAAGGGCGGGATCGCCATGTTCACCGTCGCCCTGGCGCTCGAGATGGAGCGTTACGGGGTGCGGGCCAATTGCGTGGCCCCCTCGGGGAACACCCGGCTCATCTCGATGACCCGGGGGGCCGGACGCGCTCCGGAGCCCGACGAGTACGAGGAGTGGGACGCCCGGGACCCCGGTAACGTCGCCCCTCTGGTGGTCTGGTTGGCGTCGGACCTGTCGCGCCACGTCACCGGTCAGATCTTCCTTTCGGGCGGGGCGACGATCACGCACTACCAGCCTTTTCAGCGCAACGCGACGGTCACCGTCCCCGGCGCCGACCGGAAGTGGAACCCCGAGGAGATCGGGACGGCGCTGAACGGCGTCGTGTTCAAGAGCCGGCATCCTGGCTTGCGGGGCGGGGCCGAGTTCATGGGGGGCGGCATCGACTTCGCGTGACAGAATCGGGACTCGCCATCGCCTGTGAACCGAACCGGAGGGGGACCGTTGCTCGAAGTCCCGGAGCTCGACTACAAAGCCACCATCGGGGAGTGTGTCCGCCGGGCCGCGGAGCGCTGGCCCGATCGTGACTTCGTGGTCATGCCCGAACGGCGGCTGACCTTCGCCGAGGCGGAAGCGGCCTCCCGGCGCCTGGGCGAGCAGTTCCTCGCCGCGGGCCTGGGCAAGGGGAGCCGCATCGGCCTTTACGACACCTACAGCGTCGAATGGGTGGTGGCGTGGTTGGCCGCCACCCGGATCGGCGCGCTGGTCATGCCCTTCAGCAGCATCTACAGGTTGTCCGAGCTTCGCACGGCCACCCGGCTTGGCGACGTGCACACGCTCCTCGCCCCCTCGCGGATGCTGGGCCGGGACCTGCAGGCGTTCCTCGAGGAGGCCTTCCCCGGCCTGTCCTCCCAGACCGGCCGGCAGCTCTTCCTGCCGGAGGTTCCCTTCCTCCGCTCCATCTGGTTGTGGGGCGACACCGACCGCGCGTGGGCCCGGCCCGTGTCGCTCGCCCCGGACGCCCCGCCGGCGGCCGGCGTCCCCGAGGAGCTCTTCGACCAGGTGGAGTCCGAGGTGTTCCCGGCCGACCTGGCCCAGGTGACCTACACCTCGGGATCGAGCGCTCTTCCCAAGGGGGTGGTCCACAGCCACGGCGCGATCGTCCGGACGACCGAGCCGTTCGGGGCGATGCGCCAGGTCTTCCCCGAGGGAGGGAAGGACAGTGTCTTCTGCGGGTTCCCGTTCTTCTGGATCGGGGGGACGCTGGTCCTCGGGGGCGCGCTGCAGGCGGGGCTCACCGTGTGCTGCGTCGAGCGGTTCGAGCCGCGCGCCGCGCTCGACCTGATCGAGAGCGAGCAGTGCTCGGGGGTGGCGGCCTGGCCCTCGTTGATACAGGCGATGAAGGCGGACCGCAGCTTCGAGGGCCGGAACCTGCCCAACATCCTCGGACTCACCGAGGGGCCGTCGGACTTCGCCCTCACGGGTAGTCCGGTGCCGGGCATACCGGCGCACCGGTCGATGAGCGAGCTGATCGGCAACTGGAACGGCTCCGAGCGCAAGGCTGTCAGCCCCGGGTCGACGGACCCGCTTCCCGACCTGCAGGAGGGTGAGCTCTGGGTCCGGGGCTTCGGGGCGCTGCAGGGCTACTACAAGAAGGAGCGCGAGGAGGTCTTCGACGCGGAGGGCTGGCTGCACACCGGGGACCGGGTGTTCATGTTCGAGAACCGTCCCTACTTCGTCGGCCGGTTCTACGAGATGATCAAGTCCCAAGGGGCCAACGTCTCGCCCCGTGAGATCGAGCTGATGCTTGAGGGCTGGCCCGAGATGGAGCACGCGCTGGTGTTCGGGCTTCCTCATCCCGAGCTGGAGGAGGAGGTCACCGCGGTCGTGGTCTTCCGGCCCGGCCAGAAGATGACGCCCGAGGAGATTCAGGAGCGGGCCCGACGCGAGGTGTCCTCCTTCAAAGTGCCGACCCGGATCGAGATCGTGGAGGAAGACGAGATCCCGTGGCTCGGCTCCGGCAAGCCCGACAAGCTCGAGCTGCGGTCTCGCCTCGCGAAGCAACCGTGACCGTGGTCACCGGACTGGTGCTCACCGGACTGGTGCTCACCGGGCCCCGTGAGCCATGACGTCCCCGATGTCGGACGCGCCCTCGCGCCTTCTTCCCCTGATCGGGGCCTACAACTTCAGGGATCTCGGTGGCTACCCGACCGGCGACGGGCGCCAGACCAGGTGGGGAAGGCTCTTTCGGAGCGACACGCTGCACGAGCTGGACGCCGCCGACGTCGAGCAGTTGCGCGGCATCGGCCTGGCCAGCGTGGTCGACCTGCGCACGGTCGCCGAGCTCGAGCAGAACGGCCGCGGCCCCCTCGCCGGCGAGCCCCTGCGCTACCGGCACCTGTCGGTGATCGACCAGGACGGGGGCGAGGCGGAGGCGGCCCCCGCTCCTTCGGGCGACGACCTGGCCGAACGGTACCTGTGGTATCTGCAGACGGGCCGCCAGGCCCTGGTGGAGGCGCTCGGGGTGATAGGGGACGAGTCGAGCCTTCCGCTCGTCTTCCATTGCACGGCGGGAAAGGACCGTACCGGCGTTCTGGCCGCGCTGGTCCTCGACATCCTCGGGGTGGACCGGACGGTCATCGCCGAGGACTACGTCATCACCGCGGCAAGGCTCGACCTGATCGTGGCCAGGCTCCGCCGCGACCCGGTGCACGGCCCCCGGATCGACGGGATCCCTCCCTCGCGCCTGCGCGTGGAGGCCCGGACGATGGAGCAGTTCCTCGAGCTGCTGCAAGCCCGCCACGGTGGCGCGCTGTCGTGGGCGCTCTCCGCCGGGCTGCCCGAGGACACGGCGCCCCGGCTCGCCGAGTTGCTGCTCGAGCCGGCCGGCTGAGCGAAGCGACGCCGGCCGGCTGACGATCCGGGCCCAAGGACTGCGGACCATGCACCTGTTCGAGCGCGACGGGGCGACCTTCGTGCCCACCGGGCTGACGCGCGGTCCGTGGGACCCCAACGCCATGAACGGCGGGGCGGTGACCGCCCTGTGCGCCCGAGCCGCCGAGATGCACGACGTCGAGGGGGCCGCCCGGTCCGACCGCCAGCTGCTGGCCCGGTTGACCGTCGACCTCGTCCGCCCGGCCCCCCTGGCCCCCCTGACCGTCCGGACCGCCACGGTGCGCCCCGGGCGCAAGGTACAGCTCGTGGGGGTGGAGGTCCTGGCCGGTGGCCAGGTGGTGGCGAGGGCCTCGGCCCTTCGGATGCGGACGGCGGAGCTGCCGCTTCCCAGGCCGGCCGAGGACGGTGCGCCGCCGTTCGTCTCGGACCCGGCGAGGTTGGTGCGGATGGAGTCGGACGAGCCCTATTTCCATTCCCACGCCCTCGAGATCCGCCGGTCGTCGGGGCAGCGCCCGGCGTTCGTCTGGATCCGGATGACCTGTGGGGTCGTGGAGGGTGAGGACCCCACCCCCCAGCAGCGGGCGGCGGCGATCGCCGACATGGGCAGCGGGATGAGCCCGGTCGTGCCCTTCGCCGAGTGGACGTTTCCCAACGTCGATGTCGACCTGCATCTCCACCGTCCCCCGCGCGGCGACTGGTTGAGCCTGACGTGTTCCACCCAGGCCGGGCCGTTCGGTGTCGGCGTCGCCGTGTCGGCGATGTCGGACACCGAAGGACGCTGCGGTCAGGTCGTGCAGGCGGTGCTCCTCGAGCGCCGGTGACCGTCCGGGATCGTGCCTACGGCTGGCCCGGCCGGAGGGTGACGAAGAGACCCTCCGCGTTGGAGAGCACGGCCCCGTCCCGCAGCAGCCGGCCTCTCACCCACTGCTTGCGCCCCTCGGAGCGCTCGCGGGTGGCCTCCACCTCGAGCTCAACGTCAATCGGGGTGATCTGGCGGTAGTGCACGGTGAGGCGGGCGGTCCTCGCCCGCCCTCGGCCCGGCGGGTTCGCCACCCGTCCGAGGAGGTCGTCAAAGAGGAGCGGGATGGTGCCGCCGTGCGCCGCCCCACCCCGGCCGAGGTGGAATCGGCCGAAGGTGACCCGACCGCGCAGGGAGCCCTCCGACTCCGCGTCGATCAACAGCGGTAGCAGCAGCGGGTGGCCCCGCCCGGGGAGGTCGGTTCGCGACCCCGACGGGGTGTCGTCCTCGGTCGCCGCGAAAGGCTCCAGCAAGGCGTTCAGACCGTTGAGGGACCGGGTGGCGGCCAGCACGACGCCGGGGGGCGGGTTGGTGCCGGCGACGAGGTCCTGGGCCCGCCGCATCGCCTCGATGTACCGGGCGAACCCGGGCCCACCCAGGTGCAGGCCATCGCGGCGGTCGCGCCAGGGCTCGGTGTCCGGCGCCTTCCCCTCCGGCGGCTCCCCGGCCGATCGCTCGTCCGTCCGCCGCTCGTCCGTCCGCCGCTCGTCCACCACCCCAACCCTAGGCACGCACCCGGCCGCTCATCGGCTCGGGGGCGGGGACCCGTCGCCGAGGGCGTCGAGCAGGAGCCGGGGGATCGGGCACTTGCCGGAACCGTCCGTGCGCACGACCACGTACACGGTCGACGCCCGCGCCACCGGGCGCCCGCCCGCTCCGAGCGCGAAGGCGAGCGTGAACGAGGTCGACCCCAATCGGGCCAGGTTCACCGCCACCGTCGCGACGTCCCCCCAGCCGAGGGACGCCTCCCAATCGAGCTCGGTGTGGACGAGCTGCACGTCGAACCCGGCCGCGAGCATGCCGGTGTAAGGGAGCCCGCCGGCCAGCAAGTACGCGGTCATGGCGTCGTCGAGGTAGGCCAGATACCACATGTTGAAGACGACGCCCTGCTGGTCGACCTCCAAGTAGCGGACCGGAACCCGGTGGACGAACGGGGACGGGCGTGGCACGACACCACGGTAGGCGGCGGGCAGGGTCGGGGTCGGCCCGACCGATGGCGGACCCTTCGGGGTCGGCCCGACCGATGGCGGACCGGTGCCGGCGACTCCGCTAACTTGGCGCCCATCGCTCCGAACGCCACTCCTCCTCCTGTCGTGCTGGTGCACGGGTTCGCCTCGTCGTTCGACCACAACTGGCGGCGCACCGGGTGGGTCGACATCCTGGGCGACAGCGGTCGCGAGGTGGTGGAGATCGATCTGCTGGGCCACGGCGGGTCGCCCCGGCCGACCGACAGCCAGGCCTATGCCGAGGTGGAGGACCGGGTGCTGGCCGCCCTTCCCGGCGGTGTGCCGGTGGACGCGGTGGGGTTCTCGGCGGGCGCCCAGGTGCTGTTGCGCCTTGCCGTTGCCGATCGGACCCGGTTCCGCCGCCTCGCCCTGCTCGGCGTCGGCGACAATTGCTTCGAGAGCGGGGACCCGGGCCCGATCGTCGCCGCCCTCCGGGGTGAGGCCGGCCCCGAGGACGTCGGGGGAGAGCTCTTCCGCCGGCTGGCCGCATCCGCGGGGAACGACCCCGAGGCCCTGGTCGCCTTCCTGACCCGGCATCAGGACCCGCTGAAGCCTGGCGAGCTGAGCACCGTGGACTGCCCGACGCTGGTCGTCCTGGGGGATCGGGACTTCATCGGCAAGGCCGATCGCCTGGTGGACGCGCTGCCCGCTGCCCGTCTCGTCACCTTGCCCGGGGTCGACCACTTCGCGACGCCGGCCGATTTCGGGGCGATAGATGCGGTGGTCCGCTTCCTCACCGAGGAGTCGCCGGCCGGGCAGGGGTAGGGAACGCCCGTCCGGCGCATGAGCTGCCCTGGTGCGACCCACGACCATGGCGTATTTTCTTCTCGACCGGCCCCGACCCTCGGAGCGGCTTGGGGTCCACCCGTTTCCCGCTGACGATCTCTCCACGAGGAAGCCCTTCGATGTCCCAGGCGACGCTCACCATCAACAGCAAGAACTACGGCGCCTGGTCGCTGCGGAGCTGGTTGTCGTGCAGGATGGCCGGTCTCGACTTCGTCGAGGTCCACCAGTCCGCCGACGATCCCGGGGTCCGGGCGGAGCTGCTCCTGCTTTCCCCGTCGTTCCTCGTGCCGAAGCTCGAGCACGACGGGGTGCAGATCTGGGACACGTTGGCGATCGGCGAGTACCTGGGTGAGCTGATCCCCGGAGCCGGGCTCCTCCCCGAGGAGAAGGTGGCCCGGGCACGGTGCCGGTCGATCTGCGGCGAGATGCATTCGGGGTTCGCCCACCTGAGGTCGGCCCTTCCCATGAACATCAAGGGGCGCCACGAAGGGTTCAAGATCTGGTCCGGGGCCCAGGTCGACATCGACAGGATCGTCACGATCTGGCGCGATTGCCTCGACGACTACGGAGGCCCCTACCTGTTCGGGTCGAAGACGACCGTGGCCGATGCCATGTACGCACCGGTGTGCACGCGGTTCGTCACCTACGACGTCGGTCTCGATCCCCGGTGTGCCGCCTACCGGGACTCGGTGCTCGAGCTGCCGGAGATGGTGGAGTGGATCGCCGCCGCCCACGAGGAGCCCGACGAGCTCGACGAGCTCGACATGGAGTTCTGACCCGGGACCGAGTACCGGCCCGGCGCCGTTGCCGTACCCGGCTGCTCAGTCGTTGGTGAGGATGAAGTTCCGGACGACGGGGTAGATCTCCCTCTCCCAGCGGCTGCCGCTGAACACCCCGTAATGGCCCACGCCGGGTTGCAGGTGGTGTCGCTTGCGGGAGGGCTTGAGCCCGGTACAGAGGTCGAGCGCCGCCGAGGTCTGCCCGGCGCCGCAGATGTCGTCGCGCTCTCCCTCCACGGTGAGGAGCGCCGTGCGGGTGATGGCGTGAAGGTCGACGGGTCGACCCCTCCATTCGAAGGCGCCCCGGGCCAGCAGGTGCTTCTGGAACACCTGGTCCACCGTCTGGAGGTAGAACTCGGCCGGCATGTCGAGCACGGCGAAGTACTCGTCGTAAAAGCTCTTGATCTGCTCGGCCCTGTCGAGCTCACCCTTCACGAGATCGTTGTAGAGCTCGACGTGCTGGCGGACATGGCGGGCGAGGTTCATGCTCACGAACGCCGCCAGTTGGAGGAACCCGGGGTAGACGCGCCGGAAGGCCCCCTCGTAGCGCCACGGGACCGTGGCGATGACGTTCTCCTCGAACCACCTGAGCGGCTTGCTCATGGCCAGCTCGTTCACCTGGGTCGGGTTGATGCGGGTGTCGATCGGCCCCGCCATCATCGTGAGGCTGCGGGGCTGCGCCGGGTCCCCCGAACCGGCCAGCAGAGCCGTTGCGGCGAGCGACGCGGGACACGGCTGGCAGACGGCGAGGACGTGGGATCCCGGACCGAGGAACCGCAGGAACCCCATGAGGTGCTCTATGTAGTCGTCGAGGTCGAAGCGGCCGAACCGGGTGCCGACGTCGCGGGCGTTGTGCCAGTCGGTGACGTACACGTCGTGGTCGGGCAGGAGGGTCCGTACCGTCGGGCGGAGGAGGGTCGAGAAGTGGCCGGCCAGCGCGGTCACGAGCAGCACCCGTGGCTGGGGGACGTCGGACTCCTTCCGGAAGTGGAGCAGGGTGGCGAACGGGGTCGAGTCCGCGGTCTCCTCGTGAACGGCCACCCGCTTGCCGCCCATCCGGACGGAGTCGATGCCGAACGGCGGCCGGACGTGGGTGAGCCCGGAGCGGGCCACCAGCTCGTAGGCGCCCGAGACCCGACGCACCAACTGGCTCTTGGTCAGACCGCCCGGAAGTTCGTGAAGGGCACGCAGCGCCACGCCGGCCGCCGCCTGGATCGGCGCGGCCAGGTCCTGCTGTGCCTGGTAGGACTCGTAGAGCAGCATTGCCATCGGGTCTCCCCTTTTGCCGGCACCAATCTGCAGGGCACTGGTCACCGAACCGTCATAAAGGCTAGTCCCCCCGGGCCGATCGGGGATCCACCTGCAGGGACGGAGCCCCCGGGGCCGCGGCGACCGTCCGTCGGGTGAGGAGGGCCGTCGGATTGAATTTGCGATATTTCCCATATTGGAGGATCGGGGCGCGTCTTCATATAGCCAAAGTCGTGTAGAGTGTTCCCCATGGGCCACCGGAGCGCGTGGCAAGGTCGGAGGGTGCAACCTCCTGACTGTACGGGCGAGGCTCCGGTACCGGTCGAAGGCCTGTGCGGCACGATACGGCGATCCAGCGGGATCTCCGGAGTCGTACTACCGGACCTGGGGGCGGTTTCTACGGTTTGAACTGGATGTTCAGTTTTCCAGTGACCGTGCCGGAGCCGCTCTCCTGAGGGAGCGGCTGTTTTCGTTCCACCGTTCCCGCCGTCCTGAGGGTGGACCCGTGCCCCTCCGGGCGGGGCCCTGCCGGCATCGGCGGGCGCGGGCTGGGGGCGATCCGGGGCCGGCGGGGGATGAATGGAGTCGGGATCCCCGGTTGTCCTTCGGACAAATAGACCGAATGAATCAGTCGGTTGAATCAAAATGATCCGTCGCGCCCGGGCTGACCGCGCGCGCGGAAATGGTCACCGACCACGTCGGTGGGCCGTCACCGACGATCGAAGAACGCGAAGAGACGAAGAGGAGCAGAAGATGGGAATCATCGCCACACTCACGAGGGAGCCGGACACGGCCCAGCCGGCCCAGCCGGCCCAGCCGGACACGGCCCAGCCGGCCCAGCCGGCCCAGCCGGCCCAGCCGGCCACGGCCCAGCCGGCCCAGCCGGGCACGGGGCATCACCCGGATCCCGAGTCCCGCCGCCCGGATCCGCACGCCGTGGCGTCGGGCGACGAGCACGACCGCGGGGTGGAGCTGCTCTGTGTCGGGGAGGCCCGGTAGCAGGTCCCCCGCCCCGACGGGCTGCCCCGAGGCGGAGAAGGGGGCAACGCCCGCCCCTCGCATTCCGTAGGAGGGCTGTGTAATGTTGTAAGTATGAAAGAACGATTCGAATTCGTGGTGGCCCAGACGTCGGTTCGGCGGGGCCGGGGCCGGGCTCGCGAGACCACTCCGGAGAGGACGACGAACGAGCAACGCCGGCGCATCGGCGCATGGTTCGCCGGCCGCCTGCCGGCCGGCTGGTTCGAAGGGGCACCCGAGGTCACGGTGGACGACGACGAGGTGCTCGTCGTGGGGTTGCTGCCGGACGTCGAGCTCGGACCCGACGCCGGCGACGAGGAGGTGGCGACCGCCCGGGCGGCGAGGGTGAACGGGTTCCGCGAGGAGACCCGCGAGCACCGGATGCGCATCGCCGAAGAGGCACGACAGGCCTTCGGGCGCCAGGTGTCGTGGGGTGCCGCGTGCGGTGGCCTCACCGACGTCTTCACCACCGCCAGCGTGCCGGTCATGACGCGCCTGCGCATCGCCGAGCGCGGCGTGCTGGACACCCTGATCGACGCCGGGGTGGCGAGGAGCCGGAGCGAGGCGCTGGCCTGGTGCGTGCGCCTCGTCGGCAACAACGAGGAGGCGTGGATCACCGAGCTGCGCTCCGCTTTCGAGCACGTCGAGCAAGTGCGGTCCCGTGGACCGGGCTCGGCCCCGTCGGCGGAATAGCCTGGCGCGATGGACCACAACCACCAGGTGCTCGACGAGCTGAGGGAACCCTACGGCTCCCTGCGTGAGACGATCCCCGACGTCCTGTCCGGCTATGCGGCGGTCCACAAGGCCGCCATGGCCGAAGGGGTGCTCCCGGCCAGGTACAAGGAGCTGCTCGCCCTGGCCATCGCCGTCACCAGGGAGTGCGACGGCTGCATCGCCGCCCATGCACGCGGCGCGGCTCGCCGGGGGGCGAGCGAGGCCGAAGTGGCCGAGATGATCGGCGTGGCCATCCTGATGAACGGCGGCCCGGCGACGGTGTGGGGCCCGCGCGCGCTGGTCGCCTTCCGCGAGTTCGCCGGGGGCTGACGCACCGCCGGCGGCCGCCGGCGCCGAGAAGGTGTCAGGCCGGAGGTCCGGCGCTCCGCAGGTCGGCCGCCGCGTCGGTGCCGTGCTCACCGACGCGGACCTCCGTCCTCGCGTCGCCGTCCCTCCCGCCACCTCCGTCGCCGTCCTTCCCCGCAGCGTCCCCCGCAGCGTCCCCCACCAGGCTCCGGGGCCAGAGGCGCCGGGACAGGACCACGTTGACCTCGGTGGAGTACAAGAAGAGCTGTGAGCCGAGGTTGAGCCAGAAGACCAGCCCGAGCACGATGGCGAAGAACCCGTACAGCACGGTGGCCCGGTGCAGCTGGTGGCCGATCAGGTACCCGCCGGCCGCCTGAAGCGCCGTCCAGGCGAGGCCCCCGAACGCGGTCCCCGGGAGCAGGCGGCGGGCGGGCGTGCCCGGCGGGGCGAGGATCCGGAGGGCGACGAAGTACGCGGCGACGTTCAGGGCCGCCGCCCCGGCCAGGGTCAGTCCCTGCAGCAGCGCCTGCTGACCGCCGGAAAGGGAGTGCCCGATGGTCGACACGCCGGCCAGCACCGAGCTCAGGACCACCGACGCACCCATCACGCCGAGGAGCATCAGGCTCCGCAGGACCCGGGCCCACAGGCCCGGTTCCTGGCTCCTCGGGACCCCCCACATCCGGGCGCTGGCCTGCTGGACGGAATTGGTGATCCCGAGGGACCCCCACAACAGCCCCACCGCGCTCACCACGAAGGCCAGCGGATTGCCGCGGCTGAGGGCGTGGATGTTCTCGTCGAGATGGGTCCCGATGACGGGGAACTGGCTCAGGGCCGATGCCACGATGGCCTTCTCCGTGGGGGAGCTCGGACCGACGATCATCCCGACGACGGTCACGAACAGGAGCAGGAGCGGGAACACGGCCAGGAACCCGTAAAAGGTGACGAGGGCCGAGAGCGAGCCGCCCCGGTCGTCGCCGTACTTCTTGATCACGCCCACGACGAACGCCGCCGGCGTGAACGCCCGCTGCCGGCGGTCGACCCACCCGACGGCCCGGTCGACGATCTGCACGCGGACCGCTCCCCCCGCCTAAAGGCGGGGAGCGGGGGTGAAGGTGCAGGGCAGGTGCTTCACCCCGTTGATGAAGCTCGACCGGAGCCAGTCGGGCTCGCCGGCGGCCCGGATGTCGGGCAGCCGCCCGAAGAGCCGGCGGAACATCACGTCGATCTCCCGCCGGGCCAGGTGCGCCCCGAGGCAGAAGTGAGGGCCGGCGGCGCCGAACCCGAGATGGGGATTCGGGTCGCGCCGCACGTCCAGGCGGAACGGGTCGTCGAAGACCTCCTCGTCCCGGTTGGCCGAGCAGTAGAAGAGGAGGAGCTTGTCGCCCGGGACGAGCGGTACCCCGGCCAGCTCGGTGTCCCGGCCGACGGTCCGGCGCATCCAGGTGACGGGTGAGGCCCACCGGACGATCTCGTCCACCGCGGTGCGGGTGACGCCGTCGACGTCGGCGGCCCAGATCTCCCGCTGGTCGGGGTGCTCGGTGATCGCCAGCAGCCCGTGGGTGATGGCGTTGCGGGTGGTCTCGTTGCCGGCGGTCAGGAGGAGGATGAAGAACGAGGCCAGCTCGGCCTTGGTGAGGGACTCCCCGTCGATGTTGGTGTTGATGAGCGCCGACACCAGATCGTCGGCGGGATGGGCGATCCGGTGCTCGCCCAGGTCGTCCATCAGCTCGGTCAGCTCGCGGCCGGCGTCGAGGAACGCCACGATCGGGTCCTGGCCGGCGGGGACGTACTCGGGGTCGCCGTTGCTCAGGATCACGTTGGAGCACCGGAGCACCGCGTCGTGGGCGGACTCGGGGACGCCCATCAGCTCGCAGATGATCCCGAGCGGGAGGGGTGCGGCGACCTCCGCGGCGAAGTCGCACGACCCGCGCTCGCACACCGAGTCGATGGCCCGGTCGGCCGCCTCGGCGATCCTCCCGCCGATGCCGCCCACCATCCGGGGGTTGAACGCCGCCGACACGATCCGCCGCAGCCGGGCGTGGCGGGGGTCGTCGGTGGAGATCATGCCGGCGAAGTACTCCACCATCTCCTCGGGGAGGTCGAGGATGCTCACCGCGCCGGGCCCCGAGCGGTAGATCTCGGGATGGCGGCTCACCAGGGCCACGTCCGCGTGACGGGTGACGGCGCGGTAACCCGGTCCCGGTGGGGGCGCCATGGCGCTGGCCAACTGGGGCTCGGCGAAGAAGGCCAGCGGCCGCTCGCGGCGCAGGGTGCGGAACGCCGCCTCCCGCTCGTCGCGCGGCCGCTGCCAGAAGGCGAGGTCCGACAGATCGATCTCGTCGACTGTCAGCACCTCGTCGGGCTGCACCCGGGCGAGCCTATCGGGAGCGGGGGGCCGCGCCCGCGGCCGCGGGCGTTCCCGCCCCGCTGCCCGCGCCGCCGCGCCCCGCATCGCGCCGCGCCGCCGCGCGCCCGGTTGGCTACCCTCGGCCGATGCGGCTCGTCAGCTTCGTCCCCCCGTCCCCACAGCCCCCGAGTGGCCGGTCCGGGCCGCGCTCGGCGCCGGCCGACCCCGTCTTGCCCCGCACGGGCGTGCTGGCGGGGGACGAGATCGTCGACCTCACCGACCCGGCCGTCGGCTTGCCGGGCGACCTGGCCGCCCTTCTCGGTGCCGGTTCGGCCGCCCTCGCGCTCGCCGGGCGGGCCGCGGCGAGCGGGGCCCGGCGGTTCCCCGCAGGATCGGCGCGCCTGCTGGCCCCGGTCCCGGTCCCGCCCAAGGTGCTGGCGATCGGCATGAACTACCGGGCGCATATTGCCGAGATGGGCCGGGAGGCGCCCGAGTTCCAGTACTGGTTCAACAAGCAGCGGACCTGTGTAATCGGGCCGGGGGCGGGGATCGTGGTGCCGGCGGTGTCGGCCCAGGTGGACTACGAGGGGGAGCTGGCGGTGGTCATCGGGCGCCGGTGCCGCCACGTGCCGGCCTCGCGGGCCATGGAGGTGGTCGCTGGGTTCAGCGTCATGAACGACGTCAGCGTGCGCGACTGGCAGCGGCGCACCCCGACGTTCACGATGGGCAAGTCCTTCGACACCCACGGCCCGCTCGGCCCCTGCATCGTCACGGCCGACGAGATCGGGGACCCCGGGGCGCTGGCCCTCCGGACGTGGGTGAACGGTGAGCTCCGGCAGAGCGCCACCACGGCCGACCTCATCTTCGGCCTGGGCGAGATGATCGAGTACCTCACCACGGCGTTCACGCTCGAGCCCGGGGACGTGCTGGCGACGGGTACCCCGGCGGGGGTGGGCGCCTCCTTCGATCCTCCCCGCTGGCTGGTGGACGGCGACACGGTGCGGATAGAGGTCGAAGGAGTCGGCGTGCTCGAGAACCCCGTGGTGGCCGAAGGCGAGCCGGTTCCCCGCGGGCTCGGCTGATGTGGAACGGCGCCGGCCGTTGCATCGTCACCGAGCCCGACGTTCAGGCCCGGAGCCGGTCGGCCTCCACCCGCCCGTAGCGGGTGATCGGTTCGAACAGGTCGAGCACGGTCCGGTCGTCGCTCAGGATGCCGCGCACCGGGGCGTCGGACAGCCGGCGGTCGCCGAACCGCCGAGCGACCACGGCCTTCCGGGCGTCCCCGTCGCGCGAGAGCGACCAGGCGGCGTCGTTCAGCAGGAGCCCGGCCTCGGCCAGGTCGGCGAGCAGCTCGGTCATCCGCCGGCCGTGCAGGAGCGCCAGGTCCTCCGGAACGCCCTCGAGGTGGGCGAGGGCCGTCCGGACGTCGTGCAGAGCGGCGGCCACGCGGTCGACCGTGCCGGCGAGGACCCGGTGCGGCGCGGCTTCGTCGAGCGCCCGCTCGACCCGGGACTCGAGGGCGAGGTTCGCCCGTTCCCCCCGGATGGCTCGTCGGACGTCGAGGCAGAGGATGTTCTCGGTTCCCTCCCAGATGGTGTGGCACTGCGCGTCCCGCAACTGGCGCGCCATCGGCCAGTCGGTCATGTAGCCGTTGCCGCCGAACAACTCGAGCGCGGTGCTGGCCGCGGCGAGCGCTGCCCGGGTGGTCCGGACCTTGGCCAGCGGGACCAGGAGGCGCCGCAACAGCCGCCCCTCCTCGGCGCCGGCGCTGTCGCGCCTGGCCACCGCGCACTCGTAGGTGAGCGACATGCCCGCCTCGAGCTCGACGAGCAGGTCCACCAGCGTCTCGCGCACGAGCGGGTACCGGTCGATCCGTTGTCCCCACTGGGTCCGGCGGGCCGCGTAGATCACCGCTTCGAGAAACGACCGGCGGTGGATGCCGAGGCCCATCAGCGCGACCCCGAACCGGCTGGTGCCGACCATCTCCATCATGCGGTTGATGCCTCGTCCGTCGGGTGCGGGGTCGGCGCGGAGGCCCTCGGTCCCCGCCCCCGGGCCCCCGGCGGCCAGCCAGGCGCGTGCCCCGTTCAGCGTCACCTCCCCGGTCGGCACGCCGATCGTCCCGAGCTTGGGCTTGAGCCGCTTGACCACGAAGCCGTTGGCCGTGCCGTCGGGCAGGCGGCGGGGCACGATGAACGTGGCGAGCCCCCTGGTGCCGGCGGGGGCCCCGTCGGGCCGGGCCAGCACGACGAAGACGTCCGCGTCCACGTTGGAGCAGAAGTGCTTGTCACCGACCAGGGCCCACTCGTCGCCGTCGCGCACCGCGGTGGTCGTGTTGGCCCCGACGTCGCTGCCGCCCTGGCGTTCGGTCAGGAACATGCCGCCCTCCCACGCCTGCTCCGGGTTCAGGTCGGTGAGCCGGGCCAGCAGCTCGTCGCGGACGGAGTCGGGAGCGTACCGCTCGACGATGTCGGCGGTCCCTCCGGTCATGCCCAGCGCGCAGTAAATGGCCGTCTCCGCCTGGCTGACCAGGTACGCGCAGGAGGCGCTCACGACCCCCGGCACCGGCCGGCCGGCGTGGCGGGGGAGGCCGACGAAGCCGGCGGCGATCAGGTCGGCCTTGCTGGCGAGCCAGGTCGGGTGGTGGACCACGTCGCCCACCTCGTCGCCCCACGGGCCGTAGCGGCGCAGCACCGGGCCGTGCGCGTCGGTCTCCTCGGCCCGCGGCGCGATGGTGATCCCGACGAGCGCGCCGTACGGGGCGACCTGCTCCTCGGCGAAGGTCCGGTCGGCCGGGTCCGGGAGGTGGCGGTCGAGGAGGAACGAGAGGTTCGGGTCGAGCTCGAACCAGTCGTTCCCGACCGCACCGTGCAGAGCGGCGTAGTCAGGCAGCACGATCGCCCCCGGCATCGGGGTCGCCCGGTCCGTCCTCCATCTCCATCTCCATCTCCCTCAGCCATCCGGGGGCGTGCCGGCGCGCCCACGGCTCGGTGACCCATCCCCCGATCATGGCCCGCAGGGCGTCGCGGTGGGCGACGGCGAACGCGACGTGGCCGAGCACCACGACGAAGACGAGGGCCGCGACCACGTCGTGCACGAACGTCGCCCCCGTCCGCCACCCCAGCGGGAAGAACCCGAACCACTGCAGCACGGAGCCGCTGGCCAGCAGCACGACCATGGCGCTGCCCACGAAGATGGCGTTCAGTTTCTGCCCCGGGTTGAACTTGTCGACCACCCGCGGGGCGTTGCGCCCGAGCGCCCGGAGCCAGCGGAGCTCGTCGTGCGTCCACAGATCGATCCTGCGCAGGTCGCGCCGCATGCCCGCTCCCCAGGGTCCCGAGAGCGCGACGGCCAGGGGAACGGGCAGGGCCAGGCCTGCCCAGAGATGGACTCGGGCGATCAGCTCCCTCCGTCCGACCAGCAGGGCGATGGAGGGGAAGTACAGCGCCAGCGCGGTGGCCATCAGGACGACGAACAGCAAGGCGGTCAGCCAGTGCACGGCACGCTGCGTCGCGTCGAACCGCAGCACCCTGGCCGGAGGCGGCCCGCCGACGGGGTGCCGGCCCGCCGGCGGCGACCGGTCCCCGCCCGCCGGGCGGGCCTTCGTCGGGGATCGTCGCTCCACCGGCTCCCGATCAGCCGATGTTCTTCGTCGCGGCCGCCATCGACCCGCCGACCCACGCGTCGACCGGGTAGCCGTTCTGCTCCCAGAAGCCGGCTTGCACGCGGTCGACGACCCGGACCGCCGACAGCCATTTGATCGACTTGTACCCGTACATGCGGGCGACGTACAGGCGGACGGGGCCGCCGTGCCCGGCGGTGATCGGGGCTCCGAGCATCCGGTAGGCGACGAGCACGTCCGGCAGGCGCGCCTGGTCGAGGGTCAGGCTCTCGGTGTCCGCACCGTCGTAGGAGTCGAACGCCAGGGCGGTGGCACCCGGCCTGACCCCCACCGAGTCGAGCACGTCGGCCAGCCGGACGCCCTCCCAGTGGACATCGGCCACCCGCCACCCGGTCACGCATTGGAAGTCCCTCACCAGCTTGGTGCTCGGCATCGCCTGCAGGTCGGCGAGGGTGAGCACGATCGGGCGGTCGACGAGCCCCGAGACGCGCAGCCGGTAGTCGGACGGGCCGATCTGGGGAAACCCCCCGGTGATGGTGTAGAGGCGGAAGCGGTCTCCTCCGGGGATGAGACCCCCGAGCCCCGACCCGACGGCCCCGCCGACGGCCTGCTGCACCCGGGACCCGAAGGCGATGCCGGCGGCCCCCAGCGCCACGGCCCCGAGGAACACCCGTCGCCCCACGGCGGTCCGCTGCGCCTGAGCGTCCCGATCTGCACCTCCACCGCCAGGGGCGCCGGGCACGGGGAGGGCCCGGGACTCCGTGGCGGGACCGCCCGCACCCGGCCGAGCTGGCACGGTCCGAGCATAAGTTGGCAACGGCCCAGGTGGCGGTCGCCCGGGCCCGGCCCGGCACGTAGTTAGCAAAACTAAGTATACTTGCGGGCATGGAGGAGCACCTGGCGACCGCCCCGCCGGTGTCCGAAGGGACCCCCGAGAACCCCGACGAGGAGCTGGCCACCCGTCTGCGGGTCGCCGTGACCCGGCTCAACCGGCGGCTCCGCCAGCAGTCCCTCGCCGGGCTGTCCCCTGCGCAGGCGTCGGCTCTCGGATGCGTCAACCGGCTGGGGACGCCGACGCTGGGCGAGCTGGCCGCGGCCGAGCAGGTCCAACCGCCCACCATGACCCGCCTGGTGGCGACGATCGAGAAGGACGGGCTGGTGGTCCGGGTGGCCGACAGCACGGACCGGCGGGTCTGCCGGGTCCGGATCACCGCCGAGGGCCGCCGCACGCTCCAGCGGATCCGCACCCTGAAGAACGCCTTTCTCACCCGGCAGCTGGCAGGGCTGGAGCCGGGCGATCGGGCGCTCGCGCTCGAGCTGACCCGGTTGCTCGAACGTCTGGTGACCGAGCCGTGAGCGCGGTGCGCAAGGCGATGCACCAGACGTTCCTGGCGCTCTCCGTCCGCAATTTCCGCCTCTACTTCGTCGGGCAGGTGGTCTCGGTCTCCGGCACCTGGATGCAGACGCTGGCGCTCGCCCTGCTCGTGCTCTCCAACCAGCTCCACGGCAACGGGTTCGACGTCGGGTTGACCACGGCCCTGCAGTTCCTGCCGATGCTGCTCTTCGGCAGCTTCGGCGGGCTCGTCGCCGACCGGGTCGACAAGCGCCGGCTGCTCTTCGCCACCCAGGCCGGAGCGGGCACCCTCGCGCTGGTCCTCGGTGTCGTCACGGCCACGGGGTCGGTCCGGTTGTGGAACGTCTACCTCCTGGCATCCCTGCTCGGGGTGGTCAACCTCTTCGACAACCCGGCCCGCCAGACGTTCGTGTCCGAGATGGTCGGGTTCGACCTGATGCCCAACGCCATCAGCCTCAACAGCGTGCTCATGAACTCGGCCCGGGTGATCGGCCCGGCCATCGGCGGGGTGCTGATCCTGACCGTCGGCTTCGCCGCGTGCTTCCTCGTGAACGCCGGGTCCTACGTGGCGGTGATCATCGCGCTGGCCATGATGCGCCCGGCCGACCTGATCCGTGGGAAACCGGTCGCCCGGGCCAGGGGACAGGTGCGCGAGGGCCTTCGCTACGTGCGCTCGACGCCCGACCTGCTCCAGCCGCTGCTGGCGGTCGCCGTGGTGGGGATCTTCGCCTTCAACTTCACGACCACGCTGCCGCTGCTGGCCAAGATCTCGTTTCACGGCGGGGCGGGCACGTACGCGGCCTTCTCGTCGGCCATGGGTATCGGCGCGGTCGCCGGCGGCCTGGTCGTCGCCCACCGGAGCCGGCCGTCGTCGATCATGCTGGCGTTGGTCGGCCTGGCCTTCGGGCTGGCCATCCTCGTGGTCTCGGTGGCGCCCACGGAGGTGTACGCCGTCGCCGCGCTCGTCGTCATGGGGGCGTGCAGCATCTCGTTCATCGCGACGGCGAACGCGACCATGCAGATCCGGGCCGATCCCGCGCTCCGCGGGAGGGTCATGGCCCTGTACGCCATGGCCCTGCTCGGGAGCACGCCCATCGGAGGGCCCCTGGTGGGAGCCATCAGCGACGCCAGCAGTCCCCGGGTCGCGCTGGCCATCGGAGGGTTCGCCACCCTGGCGGCGTCGTCCGTCCTGGCGCTGGCGCGCCGGCGCAACAGCCACGCCGCCGAGGCCGGCTCGCCGGGACCGGCGCTCGGGACCCGCCGCCCGGTGCTCTGAGCCCGCCGCCGGCGCCGGCTCCTTCGCCCCGATCCTGGTGAGCCGGAGAGCCCTAGGCTGATTGGATGTCCGGTGAGCTGGCCTTCCGGGCGACGTGGGGGTGTCCGGGGGCCGTCGGTGCTTGCGCCGGTCCGCTGGGCACGGGAGGCTCTCCCACCATGGAGATCGGCGGGACCGGGGCGAACGATGGCTGAGGAGGGCGCCGCCGGGTCGCTGCGCCGGCACCTCAGCGTCGGCGCCGTGCGCCGGCGTGTGCGCGAGGTGGGCGAGTCGTGGGAGCGCAGCCGGGAGATCGTGGTCCCCCCGCCGATCCCCGCGGGACCCGCGGCGCCCGGCGGGCTCCGCGTCGCCTTCCTCGTGTACCGGGGCAATCCCCGGTGCGGGGGCCAGGGCGTCTACACCCGCCACCTGACCCGTGAGCTGGTCGCCCTCGGCCACTCGGTGGAGGTGCTGGCCGGGCAGCCGTGGCCCGAGCTCGACCCCGGGGTCGGCTTCACCCCCGTCCCGGGCCTCGACCTCTACCGGGACCCCGACCCCTTCCGGGTCCCGCACCCCCGAGAGTTCCGGGACCGATCGGACCTGACGGAGTTCGCCGTCATGTGCTCGGCCGGCTTCGGGGAGCCGCTCGCCTTCTCGCTCCGGGCCCGCCGGCTGCTGGCGGAGCGGCGCGGGGAGTTCGACCTGGTCCACGACAACCAGTCCCTCGGGACCGGCCTGCTCGGCATGATGGAGGACGGCTGGCCGCTGCTGACCACGCTGCACCACCCGATCACCGTCGACCGGCAGCTGGCCCTGGCGCACTCGGAGAGCCCGTGGCAGCGCTTCACCACCCGCCGGTGGTTCGGCTTTCTCGGGATGCAGGTGCGGGTGGCGCGCCGCCTGCCCGCCATCGTCACCGTGTCGGAGTCCTCCCGCACCGACATCGAGGCGCAGATGGGGGTCCGGGCCGATCGGATGTCGGTCGTCCCCGTCGGCGTCGACCACACCGTCTTCCGGCCCCTGCCCGGGGTGGAGCCGCTGCCGGGCCGGCTGATGGTCACCTCGTCGAGCGACGTGCCGATGAAGGGGCTGGTCCCCCTTTTGGAGGCCGTGGCCAAGCTCCGCACCGAGCGCGAGGTCGAGCTGGTCGTCATCGGCAAGCCCCAGCCCGGCGGCCGGGTGGACCGGGCGATCGCCCGGCTCGGGCTGGCCGGTACCGTGCGCTGCGTGAGCGGGATCAGCGACGGGGAGCTGGCCCGGCTGTACGGGGAGGCCCAGGTCGCCGTCGTCCCCTCGTTGTACGAGGGCTTCTCCCTGCCCGCGGTGGAGGCCATGGCCTGCGGGGTGCCGGTGGTGGCGACCACCGGCGGCGCCCTCCCCGAAGTGGTCGGCACGGACGGGGAGACCGGCCTGCTGGTCCCGCCCGACGACCCCGGGGAGCTGGCCCGGGCCATCGGCCGGCTGCTCGACGACCCCGACCTGCGGGCCCGGCTCGGGGCGGCCGGGCGCGGGCGGATCCTCCACCGCTTCACCTGGGAGGTCACCGCACGCGGCACGGCAAAGTGCTACGAGGACGTGCTGGCCTCCGGGCCGCCGGGCGAGGCGAACCCCTGATGCTGACCGTCGACTACGACCGGTTGGGGGTCCGGGCCGGTGACCGGCTGCTCGACCTCGGTTGCGGCTTCGGCCGCCACGCTTTTGAGGCGGCCCGGCGGGGCGCCGCGGTAGTGGCTCTCGACGCCGGGTCCGACGAGGTGGCCGGCGTGCGGGCCACCCTGGGGGCGATGGTCGAAGCGGGCGAGCTCGACCGATCGGGGACCGAGGCCGGCGCGGTGCAGGGCGACGCCCTCCACCTGCCGTTCGCCGACGGCGCGTTCGACCGGGTCATCGCCTCGGAGGTGCTCGAGCACATCCCCGACGACGTGGCGGCGATGGGCGAGCTGGCCCGGGTCCTCCGGCCCGGGGGGTCGATGGCGGTGACGGTGCCGCGGTGCGGCCCCGAGCTCGTGAACTGGTTGCTGTCGGAGGAGTACCACGACGTCCCCGGTGGGCACGTCCGGATCTACCGGCGATCGACGATCCGTCGCCGCCTGGCGGGGGCGGGTCTGCGCCCCACCGGCAGCCACCACGCGCACGGGCTGCACGCCCCCTACTGGTGGCTGCGGTGCCTGGTCGGCCCGACCAACGACACCAACCCGGCGGTCGCCGCCTACCACCGTGTGCTCGTGTGGGACATCGAGCGGGCGCCCCGGCTGACGCGGACGGCCGATCGGCTGCTGAGCCCGGTCATCGGGAAGAGCCTCGTGGTGTACCTCGTCAAGCCCCTGGCCGGTGCACGGCCCGCCGCCGACGCGCCCGCGCGCCGGCGGGTCGAGCGCGGAGCGGCCGCATGAGCACCGGGCGCGGAGCGCTCGCATGAGCACCGGGCGCGGAGCGGCCGCATGAGCACCGGGCGCGGAGCGCTCGCATGAGCACCGGGCGCGGAGCGCTCGCATGAGCACCGGGCGCGGAGCGCTCGAATGAGCGTCGACCGGGTGCGGTCGCCGTCGGCCCTCGTCCCCGAGGTCGCCGGGGTCCTCACGGCCGACGAGGTGCTGGCGACCGGCCGGTCCATCGCCGCGGTGCAACGGGCCGACGGGATGGTGCCGTGGTACCCCGGCGGGCACTGCGATCCGTGGAACCACGTCGAGGCGGCGATGGCCCTGTCGGTCTGCGGCCTGCACGCCGAGGCCGAGGCCGCCTATCGATGGTTGGCCGACCGGCAGCTGGGGGACGGCAGCTGGTTCAACTACTTCCTCGGCGGCGGGGTGAAGGACCCCCGTCTCGACACCAACGTCTGCGCCTACGTCGCCACCGGGCTGTGGCACCACTGCCTGGTCACGGGCGACCCGTCGTTGCTCCGGGAGCTGTGGCCGATGGTGGAACGGGCGATCGACTTCGTCCTTCGCTGGCAGCAGCCCGGGGGTTCGGTCCGCTGGTCGCTCGACCAGTCGGGACGGCCGGAGCCCTACGCGCTGCTGACCGGGTCCTGCTCCATCTTTCACGCGCTGCGGTGTGCGATGGCGGGCGGCGAGCGGCTGGGCCGGGAGCGTCCCGAGTGGGAGCTGGCCGCCGGCCGGCTGCGCCACGCGGTGGCGCACCACCCCGGGGCGTTCGCTCCCAAGGACGAGTTCGCCATGGACTGGTACTACCCGGTGCTCTCCGGAGCGCTCGACGCCGAGGCCGGGCGGGAACGGATGGGCGAGTCGTGGGGCACGTTCGTGATGGACGGGCTCGGTGTCCGGTGCGTGTCGAGCGGCGACTGGGTGACGGCGGCGGAGACGGCCGAGTGCGTGCTGGCGCTGGACGCGCTGGGGATGCGGGACGCAGCGGAGGACCTCCTGCTCGCCGGTCAGCGCCTCCGCCTCCCCGACGGCTCCTACTGGACCGGAATGGTCTTTCCCGACCAGGTCACCTTCCCCGTGGCCGAGCGCACGACGTACACGGCGGCGGCGATGGTGCTGGCCGCGGACGCGCTCAGCGGGGCCACCCCGGCGGCCGGGCTGTTCCGGGGTGAGGGGCTCCCGGGCGGGTTGGACCTGGCGGAGGCGGAGTGCCCGGGGGTCGACGGATCCGGATGCCCCGCCGGACGCCGGCCGGCGGACCCGCACCGGCTACCGGCCCGGTAGCCGCACCCGCACCGGCTACCGGCCCGGTAGCCGCACCCGACGGAGCATCCGCAGGCTCCCCGCCTCGCCGTCCTCCACCCACTCGCCCGAGGCCAACGCCTCCAACCACAGCTCGTAGGGGGGGCGACCGCCGTCGGCGGGGTCGGGGAACACGTCGTGAATGCCTAACCACCCACCGACCGGCACGTGGGGGGCCCACCCGCGGAGATCGGCGAGGGCCGGCTCCTCGCCATGTCCACCGTCGATGAAGCAGAAGGCCAGCGGGGTGTTCCAGCAGGCGGCGACCGTCGCCGAGTCCCCGACGACGCCCACCACCGAGGACTCGAGCCGTGCCTCGGCGATGGTCCGGCGCCAGTGGGGGAGCGTGTCGATGCGACCGTCCAAGGCGTCGACCAGGTCGGCCTCGTGGTACTCCCAGCCCGGCTGGTTCTCCTCCGAGCCGCGGTGGTGGTCGACGCTGAACAGGACGGCCCCCGTCGCCTCCGCGGCGGCACCGAGGTACACGGTCGACTTGCCGCACCAGGCGCCGATCTCGACGAAGACGGCCGGGGGCCCGGGACCGCCGGTGGGCGTGGTCGGCACGGTCGCCCGTCCGGGGAACGCCCGCCCCGCCCGATGGGCCGCCTCCATCAGCGCCACCCCCTCGTCGTCGGGCATGAAGCCCCGGGCCCGGCGGGCGAGGCCCACCAGTTGCCCGATCCTGCCGGCCCCGCCGCCCTGCCAGAGATCTCCGGGGCCGCTCACTGTCCGATGTCGCTCACTGTCCGATGTCGCTCGATGTCGTCGCTCAATGGACGAGAGCGTAGATGCTGTACCCGGCGAAGCCCAGCAGCAGGACGCCGCCCGCTTTCCGGATCACGTTGACCGAGATGAACCGGAGGAGGGCCCGTCCCCCGAACGCCCCGATGGCGGCCGCGGACACCAGCGCGGCGGACGCGCCGGCGAACACCGAGAGCGGCTGGTGGAACCGGGCGACGAGGTTGACCGTGAGCAGCTGGGTGAGGTCGCCGATCTCGCCGACCAGGATGACCCCGAAGGCGGTGGCGACCACTTTCGTCGCCTTGCCCGGGACCTCGACCTCCGCCGCCTCCTCTCCTCTCGCCTCCTCCTCTGCCTCGGGGACGAGGAGGAGGTAGGCCGCCCCGCCGAGGAACAGGACGGCCACGACCGCATCGAGCACCCGGTGGGGCAGCAGCTCGAGGAGCCGCCCGGCGGCCACCGCCACCGCGGCGTGCACCACGAAGGCGCCGGAGGCGCCGAGCCAGACCCAGAGGGGCCGCGCCCGGCTGCCCATCACGAGCGTGGCGATCATGGTCTTGTCGGGGAGCTCCGCCACCAGGATCAGCGCGAAGACCGTGGCCAAGACGCCCAGGCTCACGACCGCCGGCCCCCAGGGGCGGAGGACCGGTCAGCCGCCAGCGGCATCCGCGACCCGCGACAGCACCGAAGCCAGCCCGGGCCGCTCCCTCGCGCCGAAGGCCACGTTGATCCGCAGCCGCTCGAGCGTCTGCTCGACCGAGCGCTGGCCCGACCGGACCGGGTGCTCGGTCAGGAACCGGGTCACGTCGTCGGCCAGGGCCGCGTCCCCGCACAGGCTCCGGACCCCGGCCAGCATGCGAGAGTGGCCGTTGACGGGGAACCTCTCGAGCACGTCCTCCCAGCCGGCCTTCAGCAGCTCCCACGCCACCGGTCCGCCGACGCGGTTCCCGAGGAGCGACATGACCAGGTAGGGCGCGTTCTGCGTCCGGACCTCGGTGATGGCCAGATCGAACGTCCGCGCCGCCAGCCCGGCATCGGGGAAGGCGGCCAGCGAGGTCAGGTAACGGACCTCTTCCTGCGGCGTCGCCGGGTCGCGGTAGCGGGCGAGGCACGCCTCGTAGTCGCCGGTCCGCACCTGGGCGGCCACCACCCCGAGGACGGCGTCCTCGATGTCGGCGTCGATGGCCACGGCGGTGGTGCCGGGCGCCGTCGGGTTGGCGGCTTCGAACCGCCGGACCGCCTCGTCGCGCACCGCCGGGTCCTGTCCCAGGGTGCCGAGGGTGCCGAGCAGGAGCGCCCGGAGGCTGGGCGTGCGCTCGCCGTCCTCGGGCCTGGGGTCCCAACCCAGTTGCCCGGCCCGGCCGGTCAACAGGGCCCGGGTGGCGGCGGCCAGCAGCGGGCGCAGCTCGTCGCCGACGATCCGGTCACACAGCCCGAGGGCCCCGGCCACCATGGCGAAGGTGCTGGGCTCGTCGTCGTCCCCCAGGCCGGCGGCCAGGCCGAGGAAGCTCTCGAGGGCGACGTGGCCGGCGAGGACCGACGCCCAGGTGTCGGCGAACAGGTTCGACCGTTCGAGCGGGGTGAGCGCCGGGAGGCCCCGTCCCAGCCGCGCCAGCTGCTCGGCGTCATAGGCGACCCGGTAGACGCCCCAACCCCCCGCGTTGACCACCGTCGTGCCCCCGCCGGCCGTGCCCCCGCCGGACGTGCCCGTGCCAGAGACGTCCATCGGCTCGGAGCCGAGCAGCAGGCGGAGGGGGGCGCCGCCGGAGGTGGAGCGCAGGAACACGGGGACCTCCCAGTGGTCGCCGATGGCGCTCTCGCCGAAGGGGGGCGTCTCGGTGTACCGGAAGGGCTGCTGGGACAGTCGCCCGTCCCGCAGGCTGACCAGCGGGTGGCCGCCCTGCAGGATCCACGAGTTCATCACCGATCGGACGGGCTCGCCGCTGGCCGACTCGAGCGCGTCCCACAGGTCGGCGGTGACGGTGTTGCCGTAGGCGTGGGTCCGCAGGTAGGCGCGCACGCCGTCGCGGAAGGTGTCGGCTCCCAGGTACTGCTCGAGCATGCGCAGGACGCTCCCGCCCTTCTGGTACGTGAGGACGTCAAACATCCCGTCCGCCTCCTCGGGGGGACCGACCGGGTACTCGATGGGTCGGGTGGCGTGCAGCCCGTCGACCGCGAGCGCCGCCTCCCGCTCGATCCCGAAGCTGACCCAGCGCTGCCACGAGGGACGGAAGGCGTCGACGCAGAGCACCTCCATGAAGGTGGCGAACGCCTCGTTCAGCCAGATCCCCTCCCACCACCGCATGGTGACGAGGTCGCCGAACCACATGTGGGCGATCTCGTGGGCCACCACGTCGGCCACCCGCTCCAACTCGGTCCGGGCGGCGCGGGACGGGTCGACGAGCAACGCCGTCTCGCGGAACGTCACGCAGCCCAGGTTCTCCATGGCGCCGAACGCGAAGTCCGGGATGGCCACCAGGTCGAGCTTGTCCGCAGGGTACGGGAGGTCGAAGTAGGACGCGAAGAAGCGGAGCGCGTGCGCCGCCACCTCGAGGCTGAAGTCGGTGAGGCCGCCCTTGCCCGGGGCGTGCACGACCCGCACGGGCACGCCGTCGACGTCGACCGGGTCCGTGGCCTCGAGCGGCCCGACGACGAAGGCCACCAGGTAGGTGGACATCTTCATCGTCGGGGCGAAGTGCAGGCGGCGCTTGCCGTCCTCCTCTGTCCGCTCGTCGACGACCGGGGAATTGGAGAACGCGTCGAGGCCGCGTCCGACGACCAGGGTGATGTCGAAGACCGCCTTGCGATCCGGCTCGTCCCAACAGGGGAAGGCCCGCCGGGCGTCGGTCGCCTCCATCTGGGTGGTGGCGATGGTATGGGTCGTTCCCGACTCGTCGGTGAACGTGCTGCGGTAGAAGCCGCGCAGCTTGTCGTTGAGGATGCCGTCGAACCGGCACCGCAGGGTCGCGGGGCCCGCCGGGACGGTCCGGTCGAAGGAGAAGGTGACCCGGTCGCCCGCGGGATCGAGCGACACCGCGGCGGCGAGCACGGAGCCGTCCGCGAGGTCGAGCACGGCGTCGGTGACGGTGAGCTCCTGCGCGTTGCACACGATCTCGCGGCCCGGCTCGTGCAGGGTCAGCTCGATCTCCGCGGTGCCGGTGAAGGTCGCCTCGCCCAGGTCGGGCTCGAGCACCAGCCGGTAACGGTGCGGCTCGGCCGTCCTCGGGAGGCGGTAGGCCTCGTCCGGAGCGGCGACTGCGGGCTCGTGGGGGTCGGGCATCTGGTGAGGCTACCGCCGGGCCGGGTATCTTCTGACGCCGTGCACCCCTCCCCCCGTCCGACACCGAGGCGGGCATGAACGCGGCCCCCGACGCCGGAACGATCGTCGACGGCGAGACGGGCCGGGGAGAGCCGCTCGACGTGGTGGCCATCGGGTCGCCGCTCGTGGACGTGCTGGTGAACGTCACCGACGCCGAGCTGGCCCGGACCGGCCTGGTGAAGGGATCGATGGAACTGGTGGACCTGGCGCGCGCCCAGGCCCTGTACGACGGGGTCGGACCCACCGTGGAGGTATCGGGGGGATCGGCGGCCAACACCTGCGCGGGCGTCGCGGCCCTCGGCGGGACCTCGGGGTTCGTGGGCAAGGTCGCCGACGACCTGCTGGGCCAGGTGTTCGCCCACGACATCCGGGCGGCCGGTGTGGAGTTCCTCCCGCTCGCCGCCCCGGCGGGACTCGCCGCCCCGGCGGGGCTCGCGGACGATCAGGGCACGGGCCGCTGCCTGGTCCTGGTGACCGGGGACGCGGAGCGGACCATGGCCACCCACCTCGGCGTCGCGGTCTCGATCTCGCCGAAGGACCTCCCGCTCGAGCTGGTGGCGCGGGGGAACCTCCTCTATCTGGAGGGGTATCTCTGGGACCTGGGACCGGCGAAGGAGACCATGCGCCAAGCGGTGTCGGAGGCACACCGCAGCGACGGCGCCGTCGCCCTGTCGCTGTCCGACCCCTTCTGCGTGGAGCGCCACCAGCGGGAGTTCCTCGAGCTGCTCCTCAACGACGTGGACGTGCTCTTCGGCAACGAGGAGGAGATCGTCGCCCTCTTCGGCGCCCGCTCGCTCGATGCGGCGCTGGCGGCGGCCGAGGAGACGGGGTTGCTCGTGGCCGTGACCCTCGGGCCCCGGGGTTCGGTGGTCGTGGCCGAACGGGGGCCGATCCCGGTGCCCGCCGTCGCGGTGGGCTCCGTGGTCGACACCACCGGGGCGGGCGACCTCTTCGCCGCGGGCTTCCTGTACGGGCTGTCGCACGGGGCCGGTCCCGAGCAGTGCGCCGAGCTCGGCGCGCTGTGCGCGAGCGAGGTGATCTCGCACCTCGGGGCCCGTCCGCAACAGGACCTGCGTGCCCTGGCGGCCGAGGCCGGTCTGCTCCGCGGGCTCGAGTAGCCGGCGACGACCGGCGGGCTCAGTGCTCGTCGTTCGGGTCGGGTGGCAGGAACGAGAGGGGGAGGTCCGCGAGCTGCACGAGCGTCGAGGCGATCCACCGGGTGAGCTGTCCGATGGCCGGCTCGATGGTGGAGGGATCCTCGAGATTGCTCTCCTCGAGTCGGATCGAGCCCTCGTAGGTCGCTTCGACCGCCCAGCGGTCCGGAGCCGCGACCCCGCCGTCCGGCTCGGCGTGGACCTGCTCGATCGTGGTGGACGAGCGGAGCAACGGCTCGACACCGAGGGGAGGGCTCGAGGTCGGCAGCACACCGAGCACCATGGCCGTCGGGGGCGCCCCGGCCAACCGCTGGATCCGCAGCGCCACCTCTACGACCACTTCGGGCGGCTCGTCGGGAGTCTCGCCGATCGACCAGCTCCGGTACGAAGTCTGGCTCCAGGTGGGCCAGTCGATGGAGAGGTCCGCCCGCACCCGGGGAGGCTGCTCCTCGCCGGGCAGGCTGTAGGACGTCTCCCACGAGACGTCGCCGAGGAAGACGTCCACCTGAAATCGTTCCTCCACCGCCTGGCGCTGGAGCAATGCCTCCTCAAAGGAGCGCTGGATGGCGGTGATGAGGTCGATCAGCAGGTGGTCGAGCACGACGGGGGAGAGGCTACCCCGGCCGCCAGGTCGCCCGGCCATGGCCGTTACCATGCCTCTGATGACGCGGGACAACCCCTGGCTGCAACGCCGGGTCGTGGCGTACGCCCATCAGGGCGGCGCGTGGGAGTCGCCGTCGTCGACGCTGTTCGCCATCGGGCGGGCGCTCGCGGCCGGCGCCACGGCCATCGAGCTGGACGTTCACGCCACGGCCGACGGCGAGCTGGTGGTGTGCCACGACGCCACCGTCGACCGGACCACCGACGGAACGGGAGCCATCGCCGACCTGACCCTCGCCCGGCTCCGCGAGCTCGACAACGCGTACTGGTTCATGCCCGGTGCGGACGCGACCGCCGGCGGGGCCCGGGACGACTATCCCTACCGCGGCAGGGCACCCGACGACCGCGACTTCGGGATCGCCACCTTGCGCGAGGTGCTCGAGCGGTTCCCCGGTGTCGTGCTCAACCTCGACATCAAGCGGACGGCGCCGCTCGTCGCCCCCTACGAGTCGGCGCTCGCCGACCTGTTGGCCCTGTTCGATCGGACCGACGACGTGATCGTCGCCTCGTTCCTCGACGCGGCCTCGGATGCCTTCGCCGCCCGCGCGCCGGGCGTCCACACCTCGGCGGGTGCGGTGGCCACCACGGCGTTCTGGCAAGCCGTGCAGGCCGGCACCGAGCCGCCGGCCACGCGATCGGTGGCGTTGCAGGTTCCCGAGCGCCAGGGCGACCTGGTGGTGGTGGACGACCGGTTCGTGCAGGCCGCGCACCGCCGGGGGCTCGCCGTTCACGTCTGGACGGCGAACGACACCGCGTCCATGCAGCGCCTGCTCGAGCTCGGCGTCGACGGGATCATGACCGACGTGCCGAGCCGGTTGGTGCCGGTGCTCGACGGGCGGGGCGCCGCGTGGCCCGGACTCGGACCCCGGCGCCGTCGCCCGTGACGGCGGTTACCCCGGGCCGCTCAGCCCCGACCTGATCGGGGCACCGGGAGCCCCGGGCCGCTCAGCCCCGGCCGCAGTTCGGCTTCTTCCCGTGGTTGGCCTTCTTCTTGGCCCGGAGCTTCCGCTTGACCGTTCGCTTCGACATAGGACTGGCATCCTAACGGAGCCATTAGGGTCTGAACGCGTGAGAAGGCTGGGACAACGGGACCGGTCGACCGGAGGACCCTGATGCGGCCGGCGTGGCTGCTCCGAGGTGGCGAGGTTCTGGCCGCCGCCGACGTGGCCGACCGGCCGGTGGAGCGGATGCGGGGGCTCCTCGGCCGGCGGAGCTACGAGGGGGCGATGCTGCTCCCGAACACGCGGGCCGTCCATACGGTCTTCATGCGGTTCCCGGTCGACGTGGCCTACGTGAGCGACGATCTCACGGTGCTGGCCACCGCACGGATGGCCCGGTGGCGGGTGGGGCTGCCCCGACGGGGCTGCCACGGCGTGCTGGAGGCTTCGGCCGGGTCGTTCGAGCGCTGGGGCCTGAGCGTCGGGGACCGCCTCGAGATCCGCGACGTCACGTGACCGGACAACCCGGACAACCCGGACAACCCGGACAACCCGGACAGCTCGTGCTGGTCGCCACCCCGATCGGCAATCTCGGAGACCTGTCGCCCCGGGCGGCGTCGACGCTGGCCGGGGCCGGTTTCATCTGCTGCGAGGACACCCGCCGCACGAGGGCGCTGCTGTCGGCGGCCGGGCTGCCGGCGGGGACCCGACGCCTGGTCTCCTTGCACCGGCACAACGAGGCCGCACGGGTGGACCAGGTCGTGGCGTGGGTGGAGGAGGGTCGAACGGTCGCGGTCGTGAGCGATGCCGGCATGCCGGGGATCTCGGACCCCGGGGAGCGCCTGGTCGCAGCGGCGCGCGCCCGGGGGGTGCCCGTCACCGTGGTCCCGGGCCCCTCGGCCGTCCTGGCGGCCCTGGTGGTCAGCGGGCTCCCGACCGATCGGTTCTGCATGGAGGGCTTCCTCCCCCGCAAGGGCCCCGACCGCCGGCGACGGCTGGCGGCTCTGGCGGACGAGCCCCGGACGGCGGTGGTGCTCGAGGCCGCGAGCCGCCTGGCTGCCACCCTCGACGACCTGGCTCGGACGTGCGGGGACCGCCCGGTCGCCGTGGCCCGCGAGCTCACCAAGGTGCACGAGGAGGTCTGGCGGGGAACCCTGGTCGGCGCGGCGGGGGAGTTCGCCGCCCGCGCCGTCCGGGGGGAGGTGGTGATCGTCGTCGGCGGGGCCGAGCCGGGCCCCGGGGCCGACGACGGTACCGTCCGCGCAGCGGTTCAGGCGCGCCTCGCCCAGGGGGACGGCACCCGGCAGGCGGCAGACGCCGTCGCCGAGGAGCTCGGCGTCCCCCGGCGGCGCGCCTACGGGCTGGCCCTCGCGTTGCGCGACGGCGCCCACCCGTCATGAGCGGGGGTCGCGCCGGACGGGTGTCGGAGCCGGGGGGCCGGAGGCCGCCGGTACGCTACGCACGGTGTCGCGCTTCTACCTGACCACGCCGATCTACTACGTGAACGACGCGCCGCACGTCGGGCACGCCTACGCCACGGTGAACGCCGACGCCCTGGCCCGCTGGCACCGCCTGATCGGCGACGAGGTCTTCTTCCTGACCGGGACCGACGAGCACGGACTGAAGGTGGCCCAGGCGGCCGAGGCCCACGGCGTCTCGCCGAAGGAGTGGACCGATCGCACGGCGCAACGGTTCGTCGACGCGTGGCGCGGGCTCGACATCTCCAACGACGACTCCATCCGGACCACCGAGCCCCGGCACCATGCCGCGGTGCAGCAATTCCTCCAGCGCATATACGACAACGGCTACATCGAGCTCGGGGTGTTCCGCGGCCTGTACTGCGTCAGCTGCGAGGCGTACTACACCGAGGCCGAGCTGATCGACGGGTCGCGCTGCCCGATCCACTCCGTCCCCGTCGTTGAGATGGAGGAGGAGAACTACTTCTTCCGGTTGAGCGCGTTCGAGCAGCGTCTCATCGACTGGTACGAGGCCAATCCCGGGGCGGTGCGGCCGGAGGGCAAGCGCAACGAGGCCCTCGGGTTCATCCGGAGCGGCCTCCGGGACATCTCGATCACCCGGACCTCGTTGAGCTGGGGTGTGACGGTGCCCTGGGACAAGGGCCATGTGTTTTACGTCTGGTACGACGCGCTGATCAACTACCTCACCGCCATCGGGTACGGCACCGACGAGGAGCGGTTCGCCAAGTGGTGGCCGGCGGTCCACCACCTGATCGGCAAGGAGATCCTGCGCTTCCACTGCGTCTGGTGGCCCGCGATGTGCATGGCCGCCGGCATCGACCCCCCGGCCGAGGTGTTCGTGCACGGCTGGCTGCTGGTCGGCGGCGAGAAGCTGTCGAAGACCCTGCTGCGCCGGGCCGCCGAGGAGGAGGGGGAGGCGAACGCCGCCCTCGCGGACGTGAAGCTCACCGACATCGCGCCCGAGGCGTTGACCGCCGACTTCGGCGTCGACGCGGTCCGGTACCACCTGCTCCGGGAGATCTCGCTGGGCGCCGACGGCGACTTCTCCTACGAGGGGATCGTCTCCCGCTACAACGCCGACCTGGCCAACAACCTCGGCAACCTGGTGCAGCGGGTGGCGACCGTGGTCGGCTCCAAATGCGGGGGGGTCGGGCCGGCGCCCTCGCCCGGCAGCCCGCTGGCCGCCGCCTCGGCCGACACCTTGGATCGGGCGGGGCGCGCCTGGGAGCGCTTCGCACCTCACGACGCGCTCGAGGCGACGTGGCGGCTGATCGGCGCGGCGAACGCCGAGCTCGAGTCCACCGAGCCATGGAAGATGTCCCCCGGGGCCGAGGTGGAGGGGGTGCTCGGCAGCGCGCTCGAAGTCCTCCGGATCGTGGCGATGCTGATCGTGCCCGCCATGCCGAGCACGGCCGCGGAGATCTGGCGCCGCATCGGCCTTCCCGGCTCACCGGCCGGGGCGCGCCTGCCTGCGGATGCGGCCTGGGGCGGCTACCCCGGTGGGGTCCCGGTGGAGAAGGGCCCGCCGCTGTTCCCGCGGCGCGCGTCCTAGGCCCGGCGATCGGCGGGACCGGTGGTGGAGCCACCCGAGGGACCCGAGGGTGCGGAGGACCCGGTGTGGTTCGACTCGCACTGCCACCTGCAGGACGAGTACCTGCACCCGC
>DATKRB010000040.1:0-5332 GCA_035532415.1 Acidimicrobiales bacterium
CGCTCCTGAGTACTTCCGATACCAGTCCTCTCCGTCGCTGATGCCCCACGAGCTGGCGAGCTTTCCCGCTAGGTCTGTGCTCGCGAGTCGAACCTCCTTGTCGAACCCGACGATCTTTGTGGAAGGGACAAACAGCGATCCTGCCACCTTCTTCTCGTAGGCTTCGCCGACGCCGAGCGACTCCATCTCGCTTCGGATGCTCAAGCGGCGACTTTGGTTCTGGTCGACTGAATCCGCCGGACTGGCGAGCTTGCCGAGCTCTTCGGCGCTATGCCATCTCTCCATGGCTGCGCGCGCAACCCGAGTCCTCACATCAATGCCCGGCGCCAAGATCCACCACGCGCGGGCAGAGGTCTCAACGACCGCACGACTGACGGCCTGGAAACCGAATGGCGACATCGGGTCTTGTCGGAACAGATGACAGAGCGAGAGTAGGTAGCAGCTCGCTGCCGGGAGGAGCCCCGCACCCGCGACTGCGTATGCCTTCTCCACGGGCTTGCGGCCCCACGCGCCGCCCGGACCGATCTCCTCGTTGTTGTAAATCTCTCGATCTGCCTGACTGCCAGACATCGGCAGTGGTGGCGCCGATTCACTCTGAGCAACAGCAATTCCTAGAGCTCGTTCGACTACGTCCGCTACAGCAGACGCGAACGACCCGGGTGTAACCGTCACTGTCATCCCACCTTCGCCAGGTGATTGCGCACCGTCGAGGCGCCGACTCTCAGTGGCGTCGCGTCGTCTGGCAACTGAACGTCCTCCATAAGCGAGGCTCAATACCAACCTGCCGCGCCCCATAACGATATCGGCCTCAGGGGCGCGCCATGACGACGCCAGACTCGTCCATTCGGGCGTTGCCGGACCCGCAAATATTTGGCGATCTGGCGGTAGCGGTAGCGACAGCTGCGGATGTCCGTGCACCGCTCCCGCACACGGAACGGTCATGGCTCGGAACGCACGTCGCGTCTTTCCAGTGCTGAGACGCCAGCTTTCGTCGGTGCCGGTCGGCCGTCAGATGATCCGGGCCAGCTTCTCGCGGTCCGACGGTCCTGACGGTACCTGGATGCACAGGGTGAGCGAGGGGTGTGACGCGACTTTCAGCTCGGTGACGTCGAGCCGGATGAAGCCGGCGGGCGGCCGGCGGATGGCGATCTGCCCGGTGAGGGCTTGCTCGACGACGTTGCGGGGCCACCAGATCCGGAACTGCTCGCTCTCTTCTTGCAGGACGCCGATGAGCTCGGCGAAGCGCTCGTCGCCCGGGTGCTCGGCTGCGGCCGCGTGGAACTGGCCGAGGAGGTGGCGGCCGCGGTCTTTCCAGCCGACGCCCATGGCTGCGGTGGTTCCCTTGGCGAAGTAGAGCCATATGAGGTTGCGCCGGCCGGCGGGAAGCGAGCCTGGCTGCCAGATCCGGTCGAAGGGATGGTTCCAGGCGAGGAAGTCGAAGCGCAGGCCGAGCAGGCAGGCGGGTGTGGGCTCGATGGTGTCGAGGAGGCGGGCGAGCTGTGGACCGACGTCGTCGGGCATGTGGTCGGGCTCGGGGGTGGCAAGTCCGGCGAGGCGGCGAAGGTGGCGGTGTGACTCGGCATCGAGGCAAAGCGCCCGGGCGATGGCGTCGATCACCTGCGGGCTCGGATCTGCTGGGCGGCCTTGTTCGAGCCACGTGTACCACGTCATGCTTACCCCGGCGGCCGAGGCGACCTCCTCCCGGCGCAGTCCCGGGGTGTTGCGCCGCCCGGGAAAGGGGTCGAGGCCGAGGTCCTCGGGGTGGACGTCGGCGCGGCGCGCGCGAAGGAAGCTGGCGAGCTCGGCCCGCCGGGCTGCTGCAGGGTCGGACACCGCGGTCCGCATGGGAAAAGCCTACCGCCCGCCTGGTAGTCCGACTACTACCAGTGACACCACCAGGCGCCGACGTCAGATCGAGGTTTACCCTCGATCTTGGGCCGGTGTCTCTGTGCGCCGCAGACGTCCTCCCCGGCGATATGCCTCGGGTCGTCTCCGTCGATCGGCGGTGGCACCAGCTTCGCGTTTGAGGATCGAGCAGCGAACGTGAAGGCGATCACATGAAGGAGAGCCGAACCGGTAAGGATACGTCGAGGACAGGGGCAGCACGGCGCGGCCCTCGACCGTTGGCGGTAGGCGGAGAAGTAGACGGTGCCCCGGGAGCGCCTCGGGCGTCGCGTCGGCGCCTGGCTGTCGGCCTCGGGTGTCTTGGCGTGGCCGGATTGCTCCTCGGTGCCTGCGGTGGCGGGCGCTCGGCCGCTCCTGCCACGACCGCCCGGCCAAGGCCGACCTCGTCCACGTCTGCCCCGGTCTCGTCGACGACGACGGATCCGGCCTCGTCGGCCGTCCTCTCCGCCTACCGGGCCTCGTCGGCAGCCTTCGAGCAGGCCCTTGCCGCCGCGAACCCCGCGGATCCGGCACTGGCGGCCACCATGATCGACCCGCAGCTCCAGTCCGTGAAGGCGAACCTGCTCGCCGACCAGCGCCAGGGGATCGTCGGGCGCGGAACAGTGACGCTGCATCCAAAGGTCGTTGCGATCTCGGGGTCGACGGCGACTGTTGTGGACTGCGTCTACAGCACGAGCGAGCTCGTTTACAAGGCAACAGGCAAGCCGGTGCCGCCAGTCACCCCGCCCGAGAACGACGGGATCCGGGCGACGCTTGACCTGACCGGTGGTGCATGGAAGCTTGCAAAGCAAACGGTGACCGAGGGGTCATGCGCGCCTGGCTCGTGATCCCCGCCTCTGTCGTCGTCACTGCGATCACCTTGGTCGTCGGCACCGAGCCCGCATGGGCTGGCGACGGCTACGGCCAGAACAACTATTCGAGCGCCCAGGCGTCAGGCGGCCAGCTGAGCGTGCAGGCAGGCGTGACTCGCTGGACACCGCCGCAGGGATCGTCGTGGGCGACCCAGGCGCAGGCCGACCCGCCGCCGGGCAAGCCCAACCCGAACCAGCCCTACGGCTGCACCTACGCGGCCGGCGGTGCCTCGGCGACGGCAACCCTCGGGGTGGGCGGTGCGCAGCCGGGCCAGTGGGTGTTCCCGACATGCAGGGGCCCGGGCGTGATCAATCCCATGCCGCCGGTGTGGGTCTCCGGCCCCCAACCGGCCGCCGGTATCGTCCAGGTCGCCCCGGCGGCGGTCGCAGAGCAGGCGGCGAAGAGCCTCGGGCTCGCCTCGCCGGTCATCGAGATGGCGCCGCCCGACGGCAACCCGCAGCTGGTGGGGGTGGCGACGTGGCTGTGGGTGAGCCCTGCCGCCTGGCATCCCCTCACCGCGACGGCCTCGGCCGGGTCGGTGACGACCACGGCGACGGCCACGCCGACCAAGGTCGTCTGGGACATGGGCGACGGGAGCACCGAGACCTGCGACGGCCCCGGAACCCCGTATGACGCGTCGTCGCCCGATGCGACGACGACCTGCTCCTACACCTGGTCGACGGCGGGCACCTACACCGTCACCGCCACCGCCTACTGGTCGGTCAGCTGGAGCGCCACCGGAGCGGGGGGCGGGGGGAACCTCGGTGTCCAGGCCGGCCCGGCCGCCGACGTCACCGTCCACGTCGTCCAGTCCCAGGCGATCAACACCGCGACCCCCGGGGGCAGCTGAGGAGGGAGGAAGCCCATGGCAGTGGCAGCGCCACGAACTTCGACCAACGGCGGCCCGGGGACCAACGGCCGCCCGACGATCGAGGGCACCCGCGGTGGGCCGAGCCCGGCCCGCAAGCCGGGCCGGCGCCGCCAGACGCCGCTGGTCGTGGTCGGGGTGCTGCTCGTGGTGGGCTGCGCGCTCGGGTTCGCCGACGCCTCGCTGAGCCTCGCGAGCCACGAGGACGTCCTCGTCGTTGCCCAGCCGCTCGCCGCCGGCCAGCTCCTCGCCTCAGGCGATCTGCGGACGGTGCGGGTCTCGACCGGCGCAGGGCTCGGGGTCGTGCCGGTGGCCGACGAGGCGAGCGTGGTCGGCCGGCCCGTCGCGGTGCCGCTCGTGGCAGGGGCGCTCCTTTCCCCGGGCGAGCTTGGCTCGGCCTCGGCGGTGGCATCCGGCGCGGACGTGGTCGCGGTCGCGCTGAAGGCCGGGCTGTTCCCGCCCGACCTCGCGCCGGGCGACCGGGTCCAGGTCGTACCCGTGGTGACCGCGTCGTCGGGGACCGCGACGGTGAGCGGCAGCCCGGTCGACGCGACGGTGCTCGCGCTCCAGGCGGCCCCGGCGAGCTCGAATGCCGCGACGGTGTTCTCCCTCCAGGTCGCGAAGGCTGACGCGGACGGGGTGGCGTCGCTCGGCGCGGCGGGCGAGGCGAGCCTGGTCCAGCTCGGGGCAGGGAGCTGACGGTGTCCGTCACCGTGCTCGGCGCGGTCCGCTCGTGCGGGACGACCACGCTTGGCGTCGCGCTGGCGGCGACGTGGCCGGCGGCTCGCCGCGTGCTCCTGGTCGAGCTCGATCCTGCCGGCGGAACCCTGGCTGGGGCGTCCGGGTGGGCGGCGGAGCCGAGCCTGGTGTCGCTCGCCGCGGCGGCCCGGCGCAGCAGGGAGCCCGAGGCGATCTGGGAGCACTGCCAGCACCTGCCGGGTGGCGGGGCGGTCCTGGCGGGACCTGCCGGAGCGGAGCAGACGCGCGGCGCGGCGGGGATGCTCGCGTGTCTCCTCGGCCGCCTCGGTGAGCTGGACGCGGACGTGCTGGTCGACGTCGGCCGGCTCGACGCCACCGCACCGATGCCCCCTGTCGCCTCCTGCGCGGGGCGGGTCGTGCTGGTGGCTCGACCTCGCCTTGCCGACCTGCACGCGCTCGCCACGTTCGTCGAGGCCCGCACCGCCGGCGCCAGCCCGCTCGAAGCCGGCCGGCTGGGTTTGGTGCTCGTGGGCGACGGCCCCTACCCCGACGACGAGGTCGCCGGGGCGCTCGGTATCGAGGTGCTCGGACGGCTCCCCTGGGACCCGCAGGCCGCCGAGCTGCTCGCCTCGCTGCCGGGCTCGGACCGCCAGCTGCGGCTCTCCCCGCTCGTGCGGGCCGCACGCACCCTGGCCGACCGCCTCGTTGCCGACACCGCACCGACAGTCGCCGCGGCGGCCGGCGATCCTGCACCAGAAGCGGGGTCGCTGCGGGTGCGGATGCTCCGGCCGTTCCGGATCGGCGCGGCCGTGGGGAACGGGAACGGGAACGGGAGTGCAGGTCACGAGGGGGCGTCGACATGAGCACCGAGCACCGCCTGGTCGAGCGAGCATCGAGCGACCGAGAGCTGCTGGACCCGGCAACGGTCGACCGCTCGCTGATGGACCACTCCCTGGTCGAAGGCTTGCGGACCGAGGTGCTCGCCGCGCTCTCCGAGCGGACCCGGGG
>DATKRB010000041.1:0-46408 GCA_035532415.1 Acidimicrobiales bacterium
GTGTCACTTGTGAGACAAGCCGGGAGACGGCTCCGATCGAGCAGCGATCCGGCTCTCGTCATGGGGTCGAGGCGCGCAGGAGTGCCAACGACGGATCGCCTGGACCGATGTCGTAACTGCAGTTGGAAGGCGCCTGCTCCCAGTTCCACAGCAGCATTCCGACGACGCCTGCGGCACCCTGGGCCTGGACGCGTGAAGCGAAGTCGGTCTGGCGTCGGCTCAGGCTCTCCGAACAGCCGCTGCCGGCGGCGATGCCGTCCTCACCGGCAAGGATCGGCTTACGGAGGACCGCGGCCTGGGAGATTCGGACGGCGATGCCGTTCCATAGGTCACCACCCTCGGATTCGTTTGGCGGGTAGTAATCGTGGTAGCTCAACACGTCGATCCCCGATGATGCACCGACGTACGCGTAGTCACCGTTCGCCGTGCCGCAGTTGCCCTCACCCAGAAGCCCGCTCTCCACCTTCCGGCCCCGATCGATCGAATGGATGTTTCCGCCGACCGCGTCGTAAAAGGACCGCAACGCCTGAGCAGCCGCTGACTCGGTGCAGGACCCGTCCCCGTTTCTCGCTTGTGCTTCGTTCATGGGCTCCCACGCGTAGATTGCCGGGCTGGACGCATAACGGGCCACGATTGCCCTCACCCACTGGCTGTACGACAACGGGCCCTGGTCGTTGTTGGACGTGTACCCGCCCTCGAACCACGACAGCTGTTTCTGCACCGCTTGAACGCCATCACAGTTGGTCCACTCGTTCCCGAGAACCGGGATGAGTTGCACGTGGTACTGGGCCGCGGTGTCGAAGACCGAGTCGAGGGCGGCCCAGTCGGGCTGCTGGGGGTCTGCCGCATTCGTCGCCATCTGTTGCGTGGCCCAGAAGCGGACTACGGTCCCGCTCGGAAGTGAGGAAAAGAACGTTGCCCACTGACCAGCGAAGCTGGTTCCACAACCCAGGTTCACCCCGGGGTCGCTGGCCAATTCGTACACATTGAGGCCGACGAACGGAGCAGATGGGGTGCCCCGGCCTCCGGTTGTCGTTGGCGTCCTCGCAGGGGGGGCCTCCGTCGTCGTGGTGCTCGGTCTCGGCATCGTTGTCTTGGGAAGAGTCGTCGAGGGGGTTGGTGATGGCAACCAGTTGGTGACGGTGAGCAGCGCGTCGGCCTGAAGGGATCCCTGGTTGTACGACATGAACGCCTTGACCGTGTGGGGACCGCTGGAGAGCGTGGTCGTATCGAATGGCCTGCAGACGCCTTCGCTGCTTCCCCCCAGGCAGTAGGGTGCGGCCAGGTCGGTTCCCTCAAAAGTACTGTCAACATAAAAATAGATCTGGCTAACCGCCACCGCATCGACGGGAATGGCCTCGATCGTCACATCGCCACTTCTCGTGGAGCTTTTGACGGCAACGATGCTGATCGTCAGACTCGCCGGCTCGGCAGTGAGGCTCACGACGCGGCCGGTGGCCGACGGGTGGCCTATGCCCCCGGAACCGGGCAGGGAGCGGCTCTGCGTGGCAGTGGAAGGTGAGAACACGCTGCTGACCAGCACAAGGGCCAACACCAGCGTGACGACCATGATGCCCACCGCGATGCCCAGCGGTCGATGGGACCTGCTCCCCATTCCGCTTCTTCCTATAGTCCGTTCTCCTGTCCAACGTACAGCACATGCACGGAATCTCCTGTCACATCGGTTTGGCGATGACCTCGGAGACCCTCTGCCTCCCGATGCCGAAAAAGCGGATCCACCCCACGATGACGCCCAACGTCTCGATGAGAGCAATCACATAGATCAGTGGGACGAGGAACACAGCCAAGAACCCGAACGAGCCAGGGCGCTCCGACGCGGAGAGGTTCACCTTGAGCCCTTCGAAGTAGAGCCAGAAGACATAGGCCAGATTCGCACTCCACAGCGGGATGATCCATGGGCTGACCGGTGACGTGTTGTTGATGCCGGTGGCATAGGACACCATCAGGGCCACGCCTACGAATTGGAGCGGTGAGATGCTCCACGTCGCGATGGAGTACACGAGCGGCAGCTTCCGCTTCAGCTCGAGCCGGCGGTTGCAAGCCAGTCTCAACAGCCCTTCGATCCACCGGCGACGTTGCCTGATCAGCTCGCCGATGGAAGGCGGGGAGGCACCGTAGGAGTAGGAATTGAGCATGGTCGACCGGTATGGATACCGGCGGGCGAACTCGATGGCGAAGTAGGCATCTTCGATCACGGTGTTCGGAAAGTCCCAGCCGATCTCGTTCTCGATGTCCGCTCGGATGACGACGTGCTCGCCGTGCAATCCACCCAACGGCGTACCCAGTGCGCCGGTGAAGAACGCGAACCTGGTGAGATCGTCCGCAGGTCGGATGGAGTCGGCCAGCCGGCAGAACCACGAGGGGGTGAGGTAGTGGGGGAAGGCCAGCACTCCCTGGGCCAGATAGAAGCGCCTACCCTCCTCCTCGATGAACTCCGCGAGGGACGCGGCGGTGTCGAGGCCGATGTGGGTGTCGTCGTCGAGGTGGTAGACGAAGGTGGAGGCCGTGCTCTCGCCGGAGATCCGGCGAAGTTCCATCGCGTACTGGTTCGCCCGAGTCTTGAACTTGGCGCGGTGCTCGGTCTCGTAGCTCGCGGGCACGTTGAGGATGCGGACCGGTCGAGCCGGGGGCCCGAGGTCCTTCAGCCAGGCTCTGAGCGCATCCTGATCGCCACGGTCTTCGGTGATCACGTCGACGCGGAAGTTGTCGAAGTTCCGAGGAAGGTTCACCAGCAGCGACAGGAGCACGCGTTGAAGCGCTGCCAGGTTGCCCGGCGCCAGAAGCGTCGGAACTGTCACGATCAGTTGCCGATCGCTTCTCCCCGAGTAGGAGGATCGCGACATCTTCCGGGAATCGATTCGCACTCTACGATGCCGGGCACGGCTCTGGTCCTGCGGGACATCCTCTCCTGGCACGTGGTAGACGAACCTGCGGCCGAGTCGGAGGTAGGTGGCACCGGTGATGCCCACGATGACCAGGGGGACGTTCAGCGCCCAGGCGACCGTGAGGAAGTAGTTGAGCCACGAATGGTGAGGACGGTTGATCCTGAAGAAGACGATGGTCGTGGCTGCCATCAGCGCAGCGAGCACGGGCAGCCGCAATTTGGGCGTCTGTCGGCGCCGGAAACGGCGCTTCAGTTGGCGACTGTGAGTAAGGGCCGTCGCCAGCGACGGTGGCAGACGCAGGCGGCTCACGGCCACGGGCTCGGTAGGTTCGGGGGCGCACGCCTTGCAGTCCGGCACCGCGCCCGGTCGTGAAGGGCTCGGGTCGCGCTCGTCGACATCGGTGACCATGGTGCTCTCGGGCGGGTACCAGATGCCGTCGGCGCCGAGCCACCATCCCGGGCCGCCGAACCTCTCGCTCATGGTCCTGGCCGGCTCGCAGCCGGGCGGTGCGCGATGGCCGGGTGAGTACCAGATACCGTCGACGCCGAGCCACCAACCAGGGCCGCCGAGCCCGTGGCGGATGGTTCTGACCGAAGCGCGGGTTCCCCGGACGCGTGCGGGAACTGACGGCGGGCGATGTCCTGCGGAAAGCGGTGGGCTCGAGACCACGGCTGCGCCCTTCTCGTTCGCAAGATCGACGGCGACCATCGCTTGATGCCCAGCCCCTTCCACTCCCCTCACAGTTCGGTCCGCATGGCGAGCTGGGGAGCGGTTACGGCGTGGGCTCAGGGGCGGGCTTGTCCTGGATGCCCCCGACACCGGGCGGCCAACCGACACCTCCCTTCACGCGCGAACCGACCGTACAGCGTGCCCGAGGATGCTTGGTTGCGGTTGTCGGGACGTTTGATGGCTGCAGCGTGACACGGTGCCTCCCCGCGGGCTGTCGCGGGAATGCATCTGGCGGAATGCGGCTCCGGCGGCGAAGCTGCCCCCGTGGTTGTCACCGCACCCGCCCCGTTGGAGGACCTCGACTTGCTCGAAGCCGCCGCTCTCACCCCCGAGGAGGTGCTCTCGCGCCTGGGAAGCCGTACGGATGGGCTTTCCTCCGACGAGGTGACGGAGCGGCTCGGACGGTTCGGGCCCAACGCGCTCGGCACGCACCGGGTACGGGTCGCCTCCGTCCTCTTCCGCCAGATCCGGAACCCGATCCTGGTCCTCCTCCTCGGGGCGGCGCTGGTGTCCGGGCTGACCGGTGGCGGCGCCAACGCGGCGATCATCGCGGTGATCGTGGCCCTCAGCGTCGGTTTGGGCTTCCTCAACGAGTACCGGGCGGAGGTGGCCATGGCCTCCCTCCGGGCCAAGATCCGCCAGGAGGCCGAGGTCACGAGGGACGGCCGGGCGAGCCGGGTCCCGGTGACCACCCTCGTCCCCGGCGACGTGGTGTCGCTCCGTATCGGCGCCCTCGTGCCGGCCGACCTCCGCCTGCTGAAGGTCGACGAGCTCGAATGCGACGAGGGCCTCCTGACCGGCGAGTCGATGCCGGTGGCCAAATCGGTGGCGCCCGTCGCTGACAACCAGCCGCAGGATCAGCCTGGGTGTGCCTTCATGGGGACGATCGTCCACCAGGGGTCGGCCCTTGGCGTGGTGGTTCGGACCGGAGCCCGCACCACCTTCGGAGAGATCGCTGCGGGCCTGGCCGAGAGGCCGGGGCAGACCGCGTTTGAGGTGGGCCTCTCGCGTTTCTCGCGCTTCTTGTTCGCCGTGGCGGCCGCGCTGACCGTGTTCATCTTCGCCGTCAACGTGGCGCTCTCGCGACCTCTCATCGAGGCATTGCTCTTCTCGCTGGCCATTGCCGTGGGCATCGCCCCGGAGATGATGCCGGCGATCGTGACCGTGAGCCTCTCTGCGGGCTCGAAGGCCCTGGTGGAGAAGAAGGTGCTCGTGAAGCGCCTGGTCGCCATTGAGGACCTGGGCAACATCGAGATCCTCTTCACCGACAAGACGGGCACGCTCACCGAAGGGGTCGTCACCTTTGAGCGTGCGCTCGACGCCCATGCGCAGGAGAGCGATCGCCCGCTGGCGCTCGGGCTCGTGTGCAACGAAGCGGCGGTCACCGTCGCCGGACCGGTCGGGGCCAACGCGTTGGACCGGGCACTCTGGTCGGCTCCCGGGGCGGCTTCGGGAGCGGGGGCCGCCATCACGGCTGCCGGTCTCCGGAGGATCGGCATCCTGCCGTTCGACCACGAGCGGCAGCTGGCCTCGGTTCTGGTGAAGGACCCTGCCGGCCGGCGGCTCCTGATCGCCAAGGGCGCCCCCGAGGTGGTCCTGTCCCGCTGCGTGCACGTCCCCGAGGGCGCTCGGGCAGCCCTGCAGGCCTTGTTCTCCGAAGGGGCACGGGTGGTGGCCGTCGCCACCCGTTCGGGTGAGGGCATCGAGGCGCTCACCGCCGAGGACGAGCAGGGCTTCGTGTTGGAGGGCTTCTTGACGTTCGCCGACCGACCGAAGGCCGACGCCGGCACCTCCATCGCCGAGCTCGAACGCTTGGGTGTGGAGGTGAAGATCATCACCGGGGACAACGGCCTGGTGGCAGCGAAGGTCTGCTCGGACATCGGGGTCGACTGCGCGGGGGTGCTCAGCGGTGCCGAGATCGAGGCGCTCGATGACGACCACCTCGAGGCGGCGATCCTCGCCACGACGGTGTTCGCCCGGATCGGTCCCGATCAGAAGTCGCGCATCGTGAAGGTGGCCCGCCGCACCGGAAAGGCCGTTGCTTTCCTCGGAGACGGGGTGAACGACGCGGTGGCGCTGCACCATGCCGATGTCGGGATCTCGGTGGACTCGGGAACCGACGTGGCCAAGGACGCCGCCGACGTGGTGCTGCTCGACAAGGACCTGGGCGTGTTGGCGGACGGAGTCATGGAGGGCCGCCGCATCTTCGCCAACACCATGAAGTACGTCCTGATGGCCACGTCCTCCAACTTCGGGAACATGTTCAGTGCGGCGGGTGCCTCGGTCTTCCTGTCGTTCCTGCCCATGCTGCCGTCCCAGATCCTCCTCAACAACCTGCTCTACAACGCGGGACAGCTGGTGATCCCGACCGACCGGGTCGATCCCGAAGCGCTGGCCCGACCGGCGGCGTGGGACATGAGGTTCATCCGGCGCTTCATGTCCGTGTTCGGTCCCGTCAGCTCCATCTTCGACTTCCTCACCTTCTGGGTGATGCTCTCGCTGCTCCACGCCGGCCACACCGAGTTCAGGACAGGCTGGTTCGTCGAATCGATCGCGACCCAAACCCTGGTCGTGTACGTGATCCGGACCCGGCGGGTTCCGTTCGTGAGGAGCCGGCCCAGCCTGCCGATGCTGTTGGTGCCGACGGGGGCGGCCCTGGTGGGTGCGATCCTGCCGTACACGGGGCTGGCCCACCTGCTGGGCTTCACGCCGCTGCCGGCGACCTTCTTCCTGCTGCTGTTCGCGATGGTCGTCCTCTACCTCTTGCTGGTGGAGCTGGCGAAGAGCCGCTTCTACCGCGCCCCTCACGCCCGGAGCGAGCCCCTTGCCTCCACCCACGCCGAACGGATGGAGCGGCGCATCCGGCGCCGGGCGTCTCGCTTCGTCCACCATCCGGTCCCACGGTCGCAGTCGACGGAGGGGGCCGGGAGCGGAAGTGGGGGTTCCCGCCGGCGACCCGGCGCCCGGGGCGCTTGAGCACTTCGGCCCTACCGGGGTCGGACGGCGATCTACCATGCTGGCATCCGCGGATGCCACGCGGAGCGCGATCGGCAGTGACCGCGGCGATCACGGCAGCGGTGGGAGCATGGAACAGAACATTCGACTCGGCAGGATCGCCGGTGTGCCGGTCGGCATCAACTGGAGCATCCTGGTCATCTTCTGGCTCCTGGCCTGGGAGTTGGCCGATCTGGTCCTGCCCGGCTACCACCCGCACCAGGCCAGGGCGATCTACTGGATCGCCGGGATCCTGGCGACCGCCCTGTTCTTCGCCTCCCTGCTCGCGCACGAGGTGTCCCACGCCGTCGTGGCCAGGCGGAACGGGATCGGGGTCCGGCGCATAACGCTCTGGCTGTTCGGCGGGGTGTCCGAGCTCGAGAGCGAGGCCCTGACGCCCGGGGCCGACTTCCGCATCGCGGTGGTCGGCCCCCTCACCAGCTTCGTGCTCGCCGGCGTGTACGGCGCCCTCGCCTTCCTGCTCCCCGAGACCGGAGGCAACGAGGCGGTGCTGGTCAGTGCCATTGGATGGCTCGCGTGGGTCAACCTCCTCCTCGGCGGGTTCAACCTGATCCCCGCCGCACCGTTGGACGGCGGTCGGGTGCTGCGCGCCGCCCTCTGGCGGCGCAGCGGCAATCGGGTTCGTGCCGCCACCACCGCGGCACGCACCGGGCAGGCGTTCGGCTACGCCCTCGTCGTCCTCGGGGTCCTCGAGTTCCTCGCGGTCGGGCTCGTCGGCCTGTGGTTCGTCTTCTTGGGTTGGTTCCTCCTGGCGGCGGCCCGCGGCGAGGAGAGCTCCGCCGTGATGCGGGGCTCGTTGGTCGACGTGCATGTCCGCGACCTCATGACCCCGAACCCCACCACGTTCGCCTCGGGGACGACGGTCGCCGACCTGCTCGACTCCCAACTTCACCGGCACCGGTTCAGCTCGTACCCGCTCGTGGGTCCGGGCGGCCGCCTCGAGGGCCTGACCACCATGGGCAGGATCCGCCACGTCCCTGCCGACCGTCGCCGGACGACCCGCCTGATCGACATCGCCTGCCGGCTCTCCGACGTCCCGGTAGGGAAGCCGGGTGAGCCGATCCCCGACCTCCTCCTGCGCATGCAGGCGTCGTCCGACGGCAGGGCGTTCGTGCTCGACGAGGCCGGGCACCTGGTGGGCATCGTGTCGCCGAGCGATATCGCCCGGTTCGTGCAGCTCTCGATGCTGCGGTCGAAGTAGGGATCCCGGCCGGCCCGGGCAGCCGCTCGGCCGCCCCACCAGCGCGGGATCCCGTCGGTCCCCGGGCTGACTGGTGGACCATCAGCCCAAGACGTTCACAGCACGCGAGACGACGACGGCGACGGTCACCAGCGACGCCAGGGATTGCAGCGCCATCAGCGCCTTGGCCCACGCCGTGAGCGGCATGGTGTCGGTCGGGCTGAAGGCCGTGGCATTGGTGAACGAGGTGTAGAGGTAGTCGAGGAAGCGCGGCATCCACCCCGGGCTCGAGCCCGGGGTGGACATCTGGGGGAAGAGAAAATCGGGTCGGGAGTGCTCGGCCAGCTGGCGCTCGGCCGGCCCACCACGGTCGAGCTCCCAGTACCAGAGCCCGAAGACGATGACGTTGGTGAGCCAGATCGGCAAGGAGGCGTAAATGAGTGGTCGGCCCGTCGCCTTGGTGCCGTACAGGAGGGCGTTGATCAGCTCGAGAAGCGAGACGAGGTTGGCGATGGAGATGAGGGCGATCATGGCAACCCCGACGATGCGGAGGCGCGACTCCTCCTTTGAGATGCGGCCAGGGTTGGCGACGAGAAGGACCAGCAGGAGCACTGCCTCCAAGGCCGGGATCAGCCATCGCCCCCCGAGCCCCCGGACGACCTTTTCGGGCAGGACGAGCTGCAGGGCGATGGCGGCCACCACGGCGAGAAGCACCGGCCAGCGCGGCTCGCCGCGGGACGGAACGCCCCAGGCGACGGCGTCGTCGCGGCCGCGCTCCGACGTCTGGCCCATCTTGCCACGTTACCGAGGTGGTCGACGGGGGTCGTGGATGTCGGGCGTCACGGACCCGGCACACCTCGGGCAGACGACCGGCGGAGATGGAGACGGACACCCAGACGACCGGGTGGACATCCAAATGGCGACCCGTTAGTTTCGATCCCGGGCGCGAGCCGCCGGAACTGGTTCCGGGCCGGGGCAAGAGGGGGCCAATGGCACGACAGCCGATGCGCGGGGTCCGGATCCGTGTCCTCGCCCGGGGGTCTCGTCGGCCCGGGAGCGCATCATCCGTCCGGGCAGATCGGGATTGCCGGCCCGGGCTGCCTCCCCATCGAAGAGCGTTGTCGGCATCGGGGGAGGAATGGACATGAGCGACATCGGGGCGTTCCGTTACGACGGGAAGCGCGTGCTGGTCGTCGGGGGGGCTACCGGGATGGGGGCGGCGGCCGCCCGGACCACGGCGGCGCTCGGGGGCGAGGTGGTGGTCATGGACCACGCACCGGTTGAGTTCCCGGTCGCAGAGACGATCAAGGTGGACCTCGGGGAACCCTCGGCGATCGACGCCGCGCTCGAGCTGGTGCAGGGACCGGTCCACGCCGTCTTCTCCGCAGCCGGTGTGGCCGACGGCACGCCCGGCATCATGAAGATCAACTTCATCGCGCACCGCCACATCATCGACCGGCTCCTGGCCGGCGGCCTGCTCCCCCGGGGCTCCGCCATCTGCATGATCTCCTCGGTGGCGGGCCTCGGCTGGGAGAACCGGATGCCCACGCTGATCGACTTCCTCGCGACACCCGATTTCGCGTCAGCCGACGCCTGGGTACGGGCCCACGAGGGGACCGACAACTACGGCTTCAGCAAGCAGGCGATGAACTGCTACGTCGCCCGTCAGGGTTACCCGTTCCTGACCAGGGGAGTTCGTATCAATGCCATATGCCCCGGGCCGACGGACACGCCGTTGGCCCGTGCCAACGCCGACACCTGGCTCAGTTTCGCCCAGGACTACCGGGACGCCACCGGCTCTCCGCACCTGACGCCCGACCAGATGGGGGACACGATGGTGTTCCTCAACAGCGACGCGGCGAGCGGGATCAGCGGCGTCAACCTGCTCGTGGACTCGGGCCACGTCATGTCGAGCCTCACCGGCTCCTGGGAACCGGGGGCTCCGCTGATCAACATGATGATGGCCCGATCGTGATCGTCCCACCCCGCACGACCTGACGGTCCTGAACGCACGAAACGCACGAAACGCACGAAAGGAAGGAAGCCGTGAGCGCTCGCTGGCAATTCGACCTGTACATCGACGGCAAGTGGGAGAAGGGTGAGGCCGGCGGTTCTCCCATCGAGGTGATCAACCCGGCTACGGAGGAGGTCATCGGCGTCGTCCCCGAGGCGTCGCCGAAGGACGCGGCGCGGGCAATCGAAGCCGCTCGGCGGGCCTTTGACGAGGGACCGTGGGCGTGGATGAAGCCGGCAGAGCGAGCGGCCCTCTTGCGCCGTATGGGCGAGGTCCTCAGGTCGCGGGGAGCCGAGCTTCGGGAGCTGATCGTCGCCCAGACGGGCTCGGTCGGCTTCATGACCGACTTCGTGCAGGCGGCCGGCTCCATCGGCATGTTCGACTCGAACGCCGCCCTTGCGGAGCACTCCTTTGCGTGGGTGGAGGCCGTCGCGCCGACCGGCGGTCCGATGGGGATGGGCGGCTCTGCGATCGTCCGCGAGCCGGTCGGCGTCGTCGGCGCCATCACGCCGTTCAATTTCCCGTTCATGCTGAACGTGGTGAAGACGGCGCCGGCCCTCGCTGCCGGCTGCACGGTTGTCCTCAAGCCCCATCCGTGGACCCCGCTCGATGCCTTCCTGATCGCCCAGGCGGCCGAGGAGGCGGGGCTGCCGCCAGGGGTGTTCAACGTCGTGACCGGTCATGCAGAGGTGGGCGAGGAGCTGACGACCAACCCGCTCGTCGACATGATCACGATGACGGGTTCGACGGCGACCGGCAAGCGGATCATGGCCGCCGGTTCGGCCACGATGAAGAGGCTCCACCTCGAGCTCGGCGGGAAGTCGGCCCAGGTCGTGCTCGACGACGTGGGCGAGGACTACGCGCGATCCATCGGGTTCGGCGCCGTGCTGACCCATTGCGGGCAGGGCTGCGTGCTGCAGACCCGCCTCCTGCTTCCCGAGCACCTCCTCAGCGCGTACAAGGAGGGGGTCGAGGCCGCGCTGCCCGCGGTGAGGATCGGCGACCCGACCGATCCGGAGACGACGCTCGGACCGCTGATCCGTGAGCAGCAGCGTCAGCGCGTGGAGGGACTGGTGCAGTCGGGGATCAGCGAGGGGGCCGAGGTGCTGTGCGGCGCCAAGCGGCCCGAGGGGTTCGACAAGGGCTTCTTTTACGAGCCGACGGTGATGATCGGCACGAACGACATGCGGATCGCCCAGGAGGAGATCTTCGGGCCCGTGCTCACGGTGATCCCGTACTCGGGGAACGACAAGGACGCGGTGCGCCTTGCCAACGACTCGGTTTACGGACTGGGCGGCGGGGTCGTGGCTGCCGGCACGGCGCGGGCGTTCAACGTGGCCCGCCAGATCCGCGCCGGGAGCATGAGCGCCCAAGGGGTCGGCAACGTGCCGCTCGTCGACCTCGGACCCGGTGGTGGGCAGGGTCCGGGATGGGGCGAGGCAATGGCCGGGATCGGCCAGAAGGGTGCCTTCGGCGGCTACAAGCAGTCGGGCATCGGTCGGGAATGGGGCAGCAAGGGGTTCGAGGCCTTCACCGAGGTGAAGTCCATCACCTGGAGCTGACGCGAGTGGGGCCCGGTCGACCAGGACCGGGAGCCGGGCGAGGGCCGCCGCCGAGGCAGGGACGGACGGCCGTTCGCCCGGCTACGCCACCCGGGCTATGGACACCGAGACCTCCGTGTCGTGGTGGGCGCGCCCGGCGAACACGCCCTTCACCGGCGCGACGTCGGCGTAGTCGCGGCCGCGGGCCACGGCCACGTGGCGCACACCGATCTCGGTGGCGTTGGTGGGATCGAGCCCCCACCAACGGCCCAGCCAGGCCTCGATCCACGCGTGGCTCTCGCCGGTGGCGACCTGGCCGATCCGGGCCTCGGGGTCGGGATGGAGGTAGCCCGACACGTAGCGGGTGGGGATGCCCGTCGAACGGAGCACGGCGATGGCCAGGTGGGCGAAGTCCTGGCAGACGCCGCGCCCGGCCTCGTACGCTTCCGCCGCCGAGGTGTGCACGCTCGTCACCCCGCTCACGTAGTCGAGCGAGTCGTGAACCCAGCCGGCCACGGCGCGCACGGTGTCCTCGGGCGCGGACCCCCGCAATCCCGCTGCCACCTCGCGAAGGTGCGGGCCTGCTTCGGTGTAGCGGCTGGCCGCGAGGAACTCCGAGAGGCGGTCGGTCTCACTCTCCACCTCGACCCACGCCGAGGTGGGGGAGTCCTCGGGGACCTGGGTCTCGACGAGCGCCCGCCCGCGTATGGTCAGCTCGTCGTGGGGGGCGTCCACGTTGAAGTAGACGACCTGGGTGCCCCAGTAGTCCCAGTACGAATTCTGAAGGGCGTGGGGCGAGGTGCGGATGCTCGCTTCGAGCGTGGTCTGGCGGCTGGTGGTGAGCGGCGTCTGGCGGACTTCGTTGTACGAGGCGCGAGCGGGCGTCGAGTACACGAACGTGGTGAGGTGTTCGATCCGCAGCCGCCACCCGTCGTCGGCTCTCACGAACCGGCGCCCATCTGCCACTCGACCGGGAGGTCGTGGGCGAAGTACCTGCGGGTTGCGAGGTCGGAGACCTGGGAGATCGTCCGTTGTAGGCGTTCGAGGCGGGTATGCAGGTCACCGACCAGCGCGCCGGGCGAGACGTACTCGAGCTCCGCCCGGGCCATGCCGATGAGCCCGCGGGCTTCGTCCCAGTCGTCATTGCGGACACCGGACAGCTGCTCGAGACACGTCCCGGCGACGGTGAGGGAGGCGATGGCCGACCGCGGGAAGAGACGGTCGCACATGATGAAGTGGAGGACTCGACCCGCCTCGACGACACCCTGGGCGAGCCTGAGGTACGGCTCGTAGCCCCCACACGACCGGAGCAGCATGACGAGCCCACTCTCGGGCGTCTCCTCTATCAGGAGGGACGCCAGTTGGCGCGCCACCACGTCCGTCCGCTCGAGGCAGCGACCGAGTGCGAAGAAGTGCCACGTCTGGTCCCGGCTCATCGTGGTGTCGGCAAGACCGGTGATGGCCGCCGTCTGTGTCTTCACGAAGGCCAGGAACGAGGCCGGACCGATGAGGCGGGCCTGCTCCCACCGGGCCGGCAGCTCCACCCACGTGGCGTTGATCCGTTCCCACAGCTCCACCGGGATGACATGTCGTACCGCCCGGGTGTTCTCGCGGGCGGCCGCGATGGCACCCACGATGGAGGACCGGCTCGTCGGATCGCACGCCAGCCGCTCGGTCACCTGCCACAAGTCCATCGCCGTGTCGTCCGCAGGGATGCCCATGACCGCCAGCAGCCGCCGGGAGACCGCGTCGCTCGCCCCGCCGCTCTGCTCCAGGGCCTGGTACACGGTCACGTCGAGGATGCGGGCCGTGCCCTCGGCCCGCTCCACGTACCGGCCGATCCAGAAGATCGACTCGGCCACCCGGCTGAGGAGGGCGGTGCTCACTGCTGCTGGCCCAGCTCGACGTCGACAACGGGCCCCTGGTCCATCGGTGGCCCTGCCGGCAAGGGGGCGGGCGGCGGCGGGCGAACCGGGCTCCGGGGGTGGGCCGCACCGAAGGCCTGGGCCTGGGCTCCCATCACCCAGGTGTCCTTGGACCCGCCACCCTGGCTCGAGTTGACCACCAGGCCGCCGGCCTGCAGAGCGACCCTGGTCAACCCGCCGGGCAGCACCTTCACCGTCTCCCCGTCGTTCACGGCGAACGGACGGAGGTCGACGTGGCGCGGTGCGAGCGAGCCACCGACCCACGTCGGCGACGTCGAGAGCGCCACCATCGGTTGGGCCACCCAGCCCCGGGGGTTCGCCTGAACGGCGGCGGCGACCGCGTCGAGCTCCGCAGGCGTGGCGAAGGGGCCGAGGACCAGGTCCTTCCCCCCCGAGCCGTCCACCCGCTTGAACACCATCTGGTCCCGCCGGGCCAGAGCGAGCCGGCGCTCGTCCTCCTTGACCAGCTGGTAGGTCTCGACGTTGCGGAGCACCGGGTCCTCGTTGAGGTAATAGCGGATCATGTCGGGCACGTAGGCGTAGACCAGCTTGTCGTCCGCCACCCCGTTGCCCAGGGCGTTGGCCACCGTCACCCTTCCGGCCCTGGCGGCGTTCACCAGTCCCGGGCAGCCCACCAGGGACTCCGGGCGGAATTGGAGCGGGTCGGCGAACGCGTCGTCGATCCGGCGGTAGATGACGTGAACGGGCATCTCCCCGTCGGCCGTCCGGAGGAGGACGTCGTTCCCCCGGCATACGAGGTCCCGGCCCTCGACGAGATGGATGCCCATGAGGCGGGCCAGGAACGCGTGCTCGTAAAAGGCGGAGTTGTGCACGCCGGGGGTCAGGACGACGATCGTCGGATCGCTCACCCCGGGAGGGGCGGCCAACCGCAGGGCCCGCACCAGTCGGGCCGGGTAGTCGGCCACCATGTGGATGGGTTGGCCCCCGAAGACCTCGGGCAGGACGCGGGCCATGGCGGCGCGGTTGGCGAGCACGTAGCTCACACCCGACGGGCAACGGATGTTGTCCTCGAGCACCCGGAAATGCCCCTCTTCGTCACGGATCACGTCGATGCCGGCGACGTGGATCCGCACCCCGTTGGCCGGGTTCACCCCGCAGACCTCCCGCAGAAAGCCCGGTGAGCTGGTGACGGCCCGGTATGGGACGATCCCGTCGTCGAGGATCCGGCCCTCGTTGTACACGTCGGCCAGGAACGCCTCGAGAGCCCGTACTCGCTGGGCCACCCCTTCCTCCACCGTGTCCCACTCCCGGCTGCTGAAGATCCGGGGCACGATGTCGAGAGGGAACGGGCGCTCCTCGCCGTCGAGGTCGAAGGTGACCCCCTGGTCCATGAAGGCCCGGGCCAGCCGGTTCGTCCGGGCCGCGATCTCGTCGGGGCTCATCTGCGAAAGGACCGAGACGACGTCGAGGTACGGGGCCCGGGTCGACCCGTCGTCGCCCACGACTTCGTCGAAGGCGCCTCCCAAGGGTCCCGAGGTTTCCTCGCCGTACCCGTCGAAGAGATCTCCCACGAGGGCCACGGTGCCAGAGGGGTGTTTCCTCGTCGTTTCGGGACCGAGAAGACTGGGTTGACAGCCACGCCCTGGTCGCGGATCACCCGCCCCGGCCGGCACCTCCCCCCATCGGTCTCCGATCGACTCCCGGACGGCGCCGCCAGGGAGGGCCCGGCCGCCCAGGGTCACCGATGCTGTCGCCATTCCCGTTCGAAGGGCAGCCGCCAGGTACGGGGCGCGATCAGGTCGGGGATCGCCGGCGGACCCCACGAGCCGACCCGGTAGAGCTGCACCTCGGGTGGTGCGTCGATCAGCGGTTGGGACACCTCCCACAGGCGCTCGATGCCCTCGGCATTGGCGAAGAGGGTCTGGTCGCCGCTCATGGCGTCGTAGATCAGCCGCTCGTACGCGGCGAGCGCGGCGTCGGCATTGTCGGTCTCGTGGAGGGCGAACTGCAGGCTCAGCTTGTCGAGCTTCATACCGGGCCCCGGCCGCTTCCCGTAAAACGAGAGGGACAGCCTCGACGAGTCCGCGAGGTCGAACGTCAGGTGGTCCGGACCCGATCGTCCGACCCCGGATCCCTCCGGGAACATCGACTTGGGCGGCTCCCGAAAGGCGATCGAGACGATCCGGCGCCCTTCGGCCATCTGCTTGCCCGTGCGCAGGAAGAACGGAACGCCGGCCCAACGCCAGTTGTCGATCTCGCAGCGCAGCGCGACGAAGGTCTCGGTGTCCGAAAAGGGATCCACCCCTTCGCTCCACCGATACCCTTCGTACTGTCCGCGGATGACCTGGGCGGTGTCGATCGGGCGGAGCGAGCGGAAGACCTTGTTCTTCTCCTCGTTGATGGCCCGCGGTTCGAGGGCGGTCGGCGGCTCCATCGCCACGAACGCCAGGATCTGAAAGAGGTGGGTGACCACCATGTCCCGGAAGCCTCCCGTCTGCTCGTAAAAGGCGCTGCGGGACCCGACCGAGAGCGTCTCGGGAACGTCGATCTGAACGTGGTCGATGTGCTGGCGGTTCCAGATCGGCTCGAACAGCCCGTTGGCGAAGCGGAAGGCCAGGATGTTCTGCGCTGCCTCCTTCCCCAGGAAGTGGTCGATCCTGAAGACCTGATCGTCGTCGAAGACCTCTCCGACGACGGTGTTCAAATGCCGGGCTGTCGCCAGGTCGGTTCCGAACGGCTTCTCCATGATGATCCGGGCCCGTTCGGTGAGCCTCGCTTCACCGAGCGTTCGGACGATCGACCCCGCCGCGGCGGGCGGGATGCTCAGATAGTGCAGTCGGCGGGGTTCGCCCCCGAGCGACGAGTCCGCACCCTCCACCGCCTCGGCGAGGGCCGTGTGCCCGCCGGACTGGGGGACGTAGTTGATGCATCGGAGGAACGGGTGCCAATCCTCGTCGGCGATCCCGCCACGGGCGAACTCGTCGCACGCCGATCGAACGAGGCGGTGGTAGCTCTCGTCGTCGAGATCCTCGAGCGAGGTGGCCACGATCCGGCATTCCGGGACCAGTCCTGCCCGGAAGAGATGGAAGAGTCCGGGCAGGAGCTTTCGACGGGCCAGGTCGCCGGTCGCACCGAGCAGCACGATCACATGCGGCGGCACCGGGGGGTGGTCGAGGTCGGCCGGAGTCGATGCGGTCACGGCGTCACCGCGGCCGACGGTACCGATCCGTGGTTTCACACAGGTTGCTGCCGTGAGAGCATCGTGTGAACGGCGGGCGCCGACGCGGGCGGCCGGCCGCCCCAGGGCGAGGATCTCCTCAGGTCGTCGTCGTCGTGGGCGGGGCGGTCGTCGTCGTGGGAGGGACGGTCGTCGTCGTGGGCGGGGCGGTCGTCGTGGGCGTGGGCGGGGCGGTCGTCGTGGGCGGCGCGGTGGTGCCCGGCGCGGTGGTGCCCGGCGCGGTGGTGCCCGGCGCGGTGGTGCCCGGCGCGGTGGTGCCCGGAGCGGTGGTGCCCGGAGCGGTGGTGCCCGTGGGAGCGCTGGGGGCGGCAACCGCGAAGACCGGGGTGGTGCTGCCTATCGCTGCGACCGGCCCGGCGCTGGTCGGAACGAAGAACTGGTGCTTCGGGCGAGCGGGCGTGGCCGAGGCCACCTTCGGAAAGAGCGCGGGTGGGGCGCCGGGCTGGGTGCTGGTGGTCGGAGGAACCGTCGTCGTCGTCGGTCTTGCCGTCGTCGGCGTCTCCGAGCTCGAGCTCCGCGTCGGACCCGTCACGGACGGAATCGTGACCATCGACGTGTTGTTCCAGCCCTTCATCACGAAGACGGCCAGGGAACCGACGATGAGAACGGCAACCGTCGCCAAAACGTACTCCAACCTGCTCCACTTCATTCGGGCTCCCTTCGGGTAAGTGCCGGCGGGAAGGGGGAACAGGGGCGGTCCGACGGTTCACCGCCCCCGGTTCCAAGGCTGCGAGCGAGCAGCCGACTCCACTGCGGCGCACAGTAGCCCGGGTGGCCGGTCCCCGCTCCCCGGCCGCCCGGCGACTGCGCAACCGGCCCCGACCTGGCCGGCTGGGCCGGTTCACCCCTTCACCGGCTCGCCAGGCCGGCGCCCGGCGGGGGAGAGGGCTCGAGCCGTGGAGGGGCGGTCGGAGCCCGGAGCACGGTGCCGAGACGGCGCCCCGGCATACTGGGGTGCCGTCACCGTGACGGAGGCCCGCGCCGCCGAGCAGCCCCCTGGGTCAGAGGAGAAGGAGATCCCCGCACATGGCCGAACCCGATGCCAACGACTTCAACCGCAACGTCATCGAGGAATTCCGGGCCAACGCGGGAAAGGTAGGTGGACCTTTTGAGGGCGCTCCGATGATCCTCGTCCACCACCTCGGCGCCAAAAGCGGCGCGGCGCGGATCAGCCCGCTCGTGTACCTGCCGGTAGGGGACGACTTCGCCGTCTTCGCATCCAAGGGGGGAGCACCCAGCGACCCGCAGTGGTTCCACAACCTGGTCGCCCACCCGGCGACCACCGTCGAAGTGGGCACGGACACCGTGGACGTACGGGCCCGGGTGGTCGCGGGCGACGAGCGCGACGAGATCTGGTCCAAGCAGAAACAGCTCATGCCCGGCTTCGCCGGGTACGAGGAGAAGACGAAGGGCATCCGGGAGATCCCCGTCCTCCTCCTCGAGCGGGTCCGCTGACGGCCGGCGTCAATGGCGGGCCCTGACGGCGCTGCGTCATCAAATGCCGCATCTGCTCGTCTCCGTCTTCAGCTCGCCGCACGGATCAGGCAGCGCGGTCGCCGCTCAGGACATGCGGGCCACGGCGAGGGAGGCGGCAAGGAGCACCATGGCCCACGACATGGCCCGCAGCGCGTGCTCGAGCGGGGCGAGCAGGACCGCCCGGTCGAGCTGGAGGCGCCCGCCGTCGCCCACGGCGGCCGAGCCCTCGACGGTGGCCGCCCGGCGGCGCAGGAACCGGGCCGGCGTGCTCAGCCGCCTCTGGGCCACGGAGAACCCGAAGGTGCCCGCTGCAGCCAGGACCGGGGCCAGGGCCAGCCTCCCGGTCTGGGCTACGTAGGCCGTGAGGACCGGAAAGCACCCCCACGCCAGGGCGAACGTGAGGTCGTTGTGCAGGTGGCCTCCGAACAGCTCGAAGTTGTAGGCGACGACCAGGATCGGGCCGGCGACCAGGAACGGGACGAGCGGCCACCCGATCTGGGTGATCCCGGCGATCCCGAGGCCGACCGCTCCGAGGATCCCTGCCGCGGCCGTGGCCACGAGGGCCCCGGCGGGGATGGTGGTCCGCAGGGGCCGGCCCTCCAGCTCGTCGAGCGCGTGGGCACCGAGGCCGACGGCGAGGAAGAAGGCCGCGAGGGTGGCCATCAGCCTCCCCAGGTTCACCCGGGGTGCAAGCGAAGCACCGATCACGACATAGGCCAGGTGCCACGCCGTATAGGGGGGATGGAGCAGGGTCCACCAGTCCCGCCATCCACCCCTTCCCGCCGCGTAGTAGGCGGGAAGGGTCCCGCCTACGCCCGGCCCCTTCGCCGGGGGAGTGCGGCCCGGAACCCCGCCGGCCCTGCCCTCCGCGGGCTCCTGCTCATCCACCGGAGCGTTCCCCCCACATCACCAGCCCTCCCCCGAGGCTCATGAACCGGAAGCCGACCCTCTCCATCCCGGCTCGCTCCCACGCGTCGACCGTCCACCCGACGGGGTACAGGCGATAGTGCCGTGAGATGTCCGGACCGAGGAAACGCCCCACGCGGAGCCACGCGGGGCCGCCGGTGAGCCACCCGCCGGCGGGCAGCAGGAGCCGGGTGTACCACCACCACCAGAACCGCCAGAACGGGTTCGGTGGGACGAGGAACTCGAGGCTGGCCACCGCGCCGCCCGGCTTCAGCACGCGGGCCAGCTCGTCGAGCGTGGTCTGGGGGTCGTCGACGTACCGCAACAGGTAGGTGAAGGTCAGGGCGTCGAAGGTGGCGTCCGGGAAGGGAAGCTGCTGGCCCCGGCCGATCACGAGCTGTATGCGATCGCCCATCCCCGCCGCTTCGACGTTGCGCCGGCCCTCGCGCAACATGTCCTCGGTCAGGTCGACGCCGACCACCTTCGCTCCGGTCCGCCTCGCCAGCTGCAGGGTGGCACCGGCCGGCCCGCAGGCCACATCGAGGATCCTCTGCGGGCGCGTGGGGACGATGTGGTCGACCATCGCCCGTCGCCAGCGGCCGTCCTGACCCATCGACAGCAGAGCGGCCAGACGGTCGTAACGATCCGGTAGGGGAGTGAACAGCCGCTGGGCGAACCGGTCCCGCTCACGAGCGTCCTGAAGCGTCATGCCCTCCCCCGGCAGCGATCCTCCAGGGTACGCCCTCTGGGACCGCTATTTCTTGGAGCCCCTGATCTCGTCGAAGCGGGCCTGAAGGAGGCGGTACTTCTCCCACGCGCTCTCCGCGTCGCTCTCGACGGTCTGGAGCTCCCGGCTGTCGGGCTGGTCGCCGTAGCGCGACGATGCCAACAGAGTCCCGAGGCGCGCCGCGTGGGACTCGTAGATCTTCTCGGCATCGCGCAGCTGGGCGCGGACGATCTCCTTCTGGCTGATGGCAGGCATGCAACCAGAGTAAGCGACTTCGCGCGAATCGGGGAACTCCTGGTCCTCAGAGGCCGGCGAGCACCTGCGCCAGCTCGACCGGGCGCGAGTAGAAGGGGGAGTGGCTGCCGGGCAGCTCGATCAGGTCCGCGCCCAGCCGCTCCCTCGCCACCCGGCGGGACCATTCGGGCCCGACGGCCCGGTCGTCGGTCATCACGATGGAGGTGGACGGCACGGCCGGCCAGGTGTCGATCGGGCACCGCTCGGTGAAGACGGTGACGCTCTGGGGCCGGAGCCGCTCCCACGACCGGCGGGCGACCGGCTCGGGCAGGTCGTGGTAGAAGCCGTCCCGCGCGTCCTGCCAACCGATCCCCGAGCCGTTGGCGGGGACCTCGCCCTCCGCCAGGTTGCCCGCACCGGCGAAGGTCACCGCTCCGGGTTCGCTGGCCAGGTAGTCGAGGTACACCGTGCCGGGCACCGGGACCATGGCCCCGAGGAACACGAGCCGGCGCACCGGGCGGAGCGTCGCCACGACCGGCAGGCACATCCCGCCCATCGAATGGCCGACCACCACGACGTCCCCGTCGGCCCCGTCGAGGGCGTCCACGACCGTCTGCGCCCACTCGAGCGCACCCGCCGCCTCGTCCTCGATCGGCAGATCGGGAGCGACCGTCGCGTGACCGAGCCGCTCGAGCTCGGGGACGACCTCTTCCCAGCACCATCCCCCGTGCGCCCCACCGTGGACCAATGCGAACGTGCTCACCGGGCAGCCCCCTCCCTGTCGCGCCGGGTCGTCATCGTAGCCATGGCGGGAAGGTCCCGAGCCTGACGGCGAAATCACCCCCTGGCAACCTGTCGGCAACCGGCTCCTCACCCGGGTGGGCCATGATGGGCCTCGACGACGGCGCGTCCGTGGTGGATTCAGCGTCCAGGGCGCTATCTCCCCCCAGGCGGCGGGTGGACGGTCTACCACCACGGGGCGCCGTCGTCGAATCTCCCACGCCGGGCGTACCGGCGGCGGCTCGCCGGCGTTCGCTCACCGTCCTTCGAAGACCGGTGACCGCCCTTCGCGGAACGCGGCCACGGCCTCGCGGGAGTCACGGGTGTACGAGCCCTCCACCATCCGCCGGGCCTCGCGATCGAGGGCCTCCGACAGCGAGCCCGACTCTCCTTCGCCGAGGTTCGCCTTCATCGCCGCCACGGCGAGCGGCGCGAACCGCCCGACGGACCGGGCCAGCGTGCGGGCGCCCTCCATCAGGTCCTCGTCGGCCAGGACCCGGGTCACGAGCCCGATCCGCTCGGCCTCTCGGGCGTCGATCCGATCGCTCAACAGCAGGAGCTCGCGCGCTCTGGCCACGCCCAGCAGGCGCGGGAGCAACCACGACGCGCCGTAGTCGCCGGTCTGGCCCGCCCTGAGGAACGCCGTCGTGAAGACCGCGGAGGTCGCGGCGATCCGCAGGTCGGCGGCACACGCCCACGACAGGCCGGCACCGGCGCAGGGTCCGTTGACGGCGGCGATGGTCACCTTGGGCATCTCGCGCAGGAGCTCGGTGGTCCGTTCCATCGCCCGGATGGCCGCGACCTGCGCCGCCGGTCTCGGGAGGCGGTGCGAGCCGCTCCCCGCCCCGGCCTCGGCCCCCGCCGCCAGGGCCCCCAGGTCCCCGCCGGCGCAGAATCCCCGCCCGGCCCCGGTGAAGATGACGCTGCGCACCGCAGGATCGGCTGCCGCCTCGTCAAGAGCGGCGAGGACGTCCAGCGCCATGGCCCCGTCGAAGGCGTTCAGCCGTTCCGGCCGGTTCAGGGTGAGGGTTCCCACGCCGCCGTCCACCGCGTACAGGACCGAGGATGGCACGTCGGACCTCCGATCTCGCTCGCCACCGGTGCGGCCGCCGACCGAACTGTAGGGCAGGGGACCCAGGCCCCAGCCTCTACCGACCACCCAGCCCCTACCGACCACCCAGCCTCGTCCCGCCGGCCCGCGTCCGTAGACTTGGCCGGTGACCAACGAAACCGACGGGTACTCGACCATTCAGCTCTCCGTCCACGAGGGCATCGCGCGGCTGCAGCTCAACCGGCCCGAATCGGCCAACACGGTGAACGCGAGGTTGGCCCGGGAGCTCTTCGACGCGGCGACCGCGCTCCGATGGGACCCGACGGTCCGAGTGGTGCTCCTCACCTCCGCGGGCAAGGTGTTCTGCGGCGGCGGCGACATCGCCGAGTTCGCCGAGCAAGGCGACCGGCTGCCCCAGCACGTGGCCCGCGTGACGCACGATCTTCACGGGGCCATTCAGGCGTTCTCGACGATGGACGCCCCCCTCGTCATCGCCGTGGGGGGGTCGGCCGGGGGAGCGGGGTTGAGCCTGGTCAGTGCGGGCGACCTGGTCCTGGCCGGTGCCCGCGCCAAGTTCACCATGGCCTACACCCGCGTCGGCCTGACCCCTGACGGGAGCTCCTCGTTCTACCTGGCCAGGGTCGTCGGTCTGCGCCGGGCGATGGACCTCGTCCTGACCAACCGGGTCCTCACCGCTACCGAGGCCGAGGCCTGGGGGCTGGTCAACCGGGTGGTCGCCGACGAGGAGCTGGCCGAGGCGGCCGAGGAGCTCGCCCGGGGGATCGCCTCCGGCCCGACCGCTGCCTACGGGGCAGCCAAGCGGCTCCTCCTGAGAGGCGCCACCTCGGACCTGGCCGATGCCATGGCCCGCGAGTCCGAGGAGATCAGCCGAGTCTCGAGAACCCCCGACGCGATCGAGGCGGTGTCGGCGTTCCTCGAGAAGCGCGAGGCCCGCTTCGTCCGGCCCTGACGGGTCAGGCCTCGTAGGAGGGGTACGACCCGTAGGAGGGGAGGGTGGCCCCGATCTCGCGCCACTGGGCCATCGGAAGGGTCGTCCTGTCCTCGCCCAGGACCTGAATGCACACGTGATCGGCGCCGGCGTCGAGGTGCTCGCGGACCCGGGCACCGATCGCCGAGAGGTCCCCCCAGGCGACGACCCCGTCGACGAGGCGGTTGCTGCCACCCTCCGCGAAGTCCGCCTCCTCGTAGCCCAGGCGGCGAAGGTTGTTCACGTAGTTCGGCAACCCGAGATAGATCCCGAGGTGGGCGCGGGCGATGGACCGTGCCACCTCGGCGTCGGTCTCGATCACCACCTTCAGCTCGGGCGCCAGGAGGGGCCCCTTGCCGAGCAGCTGCCGGGCGAGGGCGGTGTGGTCGGAGTTGACCAGGTACGGATGCGCACCGGCCGTGCGGGCGGCCGCCACCGCCAGCATCTTCGGTCCCAGCGCGGCGAGCGCCCGCTCGTTGGCCGGCACGGCAGGGCTGGCCGCGTCGAGTCGGTCGAGATACCGCTCCATGACCGCCAGGGGGTGCTCGTAGCGTTGCTCGCCGCGGGAGTCGACCAGCCGGGCGTGGCTCACGCCGAGCCCGAGGAGGAAGCGACCCGGATGCCGCGCCGTCAACCGGCCGTGGGCCTGCGCCACCTCTTGGGCGTCGTGCATCCAGACGTTCAGGATCCCGGTGGCCACGACCAGGCGCTGCGTCGCGTCGAGCGTCCGCTCCACGGTCTCCATGATCGGCCCACCGGCCCCTCCGGGAATCCAGACCGCTCCGAAGCCCAGTTCGTCCAGCTCCGCCGCGGCGGCGCGGGCAGCGCCCTCCTCCGCGGAGCGGAGCTCGCCGCTCCAGATCCCGACCGGCCCGATGTTCACGAGGCCCGATGGTACCGGCGACGGGGCCACGTTGACGGCCCGCCCGGCACTGGCCACTATTCGTCGGTGACCGACGAACAGGCAATCCGCTTCACCCCGGGCGCCGGCGAGACGGTGCTTCCTCCGCTCGCGCCCGAACGGGCCGCGGCCCTGGCCGCCGCGGACGGCGAGGCGCCGGCGGACCGGAGGGTGGCCCTGGCCGCCGTCGCGGCCCGGTGGCCCGACTGCCTGCAGGCGTGGGCGTCCCTCGCCGAGGTCGCCGACGACGAGGTGGCCCGCTACGCCTACGCCCGGGTCGGCTACCACCGTGGCCTCGACGCCCTTCGGGCGAGCGGCTGGCGCGGCTCGGGGTACGTCCGGTGGCGCCACCTCGAGAACCGGGGCTTCCTGCGATCGCTCGCGGCGCTCCGCCGGGCGGCGGGCGCGATCGGCGAGACGGCGGAGGAGGAGCGCTGCGCCACCTTTCTCCGCCAGCTCGACCCCGACTGGCCGGGCGCCCGGGGCGCCGCCGGGGGACCGGGCGCCTGACGCCGGCCCGCTGGCCCCGCTCGCCCTTCCCGGGCGAGGATGGGCGCCATGCCCTGGCCCCCTGACCGCAACGGCACCTGGGTGCTCGACCTCGACGGCGTGGTCTGGCTGGCCGGGGAGGCCATCGACGGCGTCCCCCACGCCCTCGCTGCCCTGCGCCGGGCGGGCATTGCCACCTTGTTCGTCACCAACAATTCCTCCCCGACGGTGGCGGAGCTGGTCGACCGCCTGCAGCGGGCGGGCATCGCCGCGGGGCCCGAGGACGTGGTGAGCTCGGCCCAGGCCGTGGCCACCATGGTCGAGAAGGGCTCGACGGTGCTGGCGCTCGCCGACGAAGGGGTGTCCGAGGCCCTCGGCCCGAGGGACGTGACCCTCGTCGACGAGGGCCCGGCCGATGTCGTGGTGGTGGGCTGGACCCACCGGTTCGACTTCGACCGGCTCGCCGCCGCGGCAACCGCGGTGCGAGGGGGGGCGCGCCTGATCGGGACCAACGAGGACCCGACCCACCCGACCCCGAACGGTCTGATGCCCGGGGCCGGCTCACTGCTCGTCGCCGTGGCCGCCGCCGCAGGCGTCGAGCCCGTCGTCGCGGGCAAGCCCCACCGGCCCATGGCCGGCCTCGTCGCCGGTCGACGCTCCGACGTGAGGGTGGTCGTCGGGGACAGGCCGTCGACGGACGGGGTCTTCGCCGACCGGCTGAGCGTGCCGTTCGCGCTCGTCCTCTCGGGCGTCACCGAAGCCGGCGGCCCGCCGCCGGAACCGCGGCCCGACGTCATCGCGGCGGATCTGGCCGAGCTCGTCGATCGGTTCCTCTGCTCGCCGGACGCGATCGACGAGCGATAGGGCGCGGTTACGCTGGGACCCGTGGCCGAGAGCCCCGATTTCCGGAAGTACCTCGAGGCGGCGCTCGTGCTCGGCCAGGTGACCAGGGCGCGGGCCGAGGAGATGCTCCACGAGATGGCCGGCGCCGGCGAGCTCCAGCGGGAGCAGATCGAGCAGTGGATGGACGAGCTGGTCGATCGTGGTCACCAGGCGGCCACCGGCCTGCTCGCCCTGGTGCGCAACCAGGTCGACACCCTCCTGGGCACCAAGGGAGCGGTCTCGCTGGAGGACCTGGTGCGCCAGGCCGGCGATCTGCTCACCCGTGCCGCCGACTCGGCGCGCTCCTCGGCCGGCGGCACCGGAGCGCAGCCGGCGGGCGGGCGGCCGGCGGGCGCCCCGACGGAGGCGGTGGCCGAGTCCCCGGAGGAGCAGGATCGGGCGACGCCGGTCCGGCCGGTCGAGCCGCCGACGGGAACGGACAGCTGAGCGGGGGACCTCGCCGGCGGCTCGACCACGAGCTCGTGCGGCGTGGCCTGATGCCGAGCCGCCGGCAGGCGCAGGCTGCCGTTGACGAAGGGCGCGTCCTCGTCGGCGGAGCGTTCGCCGACAAGCCGGCCCGGCTGGTGGCCGCCGGCGAAGCGGTCCTTTTGACGGGCCCGCCCCCGCGCTTCGTCAGCCGGGGCGGCGAGAAGCTCGACGCAGCGCTCGACCGGTTCGGCGTGGAGGTGGCCGGTCGGCACGCCCTCGACGCGGGCGCGTCCACCGGCGGGTTCACGGACTGCCTGCTCCAGCGGGCCGCCGCCTCGGTGCTCGCCATCGACGTGGGCCACGGCCAGATCGACGCGCGCCTGCGCTCGGATCCCCGGGTCGCCGTGCACGAGCGGACCAACATCCGGACCCTGCGGGCCGGCTCCCTGCACGGGGCCGCCGGGGCCTTCCGGCCGGTACGGGTGGTGACCGCGGATCTTTCGTTCATCTCCCTCGTCCCGGTCGTCCCGGTACTGGCGGGTCCGTTGCTCGAGCCCGGGGGCGAGCTGGTGCTGCTGGTGAAGCCGCAATTCGAGGCGGGGAAGGCCGAGGTGACGCGGGGCAAGGGCGTCGTTCGGGATCCCGAGATCTGGTCCCGGGCCATCCTCGGGGTCGCTTCCGTGCTCCAGTCCGTGGGAACCGGCATCATGGGGGTCATGCCCTCCCCGTTGACCGGTGCCGCCGGCAACACCGAGTTCTTCGTGCATGCCGTGTCCGGCGCGCCACCGGCCCCGACCACGGTGCTGCGCGCCCAGGTGGAGGCGGCGGTGGGAGAAGCCCACGCCCGCTCTCCCCGGAGCTGAGGGCCCGAGCCGGTGGCAACCGTCGCGATCCTCGTCCACCCGACCCGGGCCGACGCCCGGGAGCTGGCCACCGCCACGGTCGAGTGGCTCGGCGACCAGGGGCACGGCGCGCGCCTCTTGCTCCTGGGCAAGCCCAACAGCGTGGTGGAGGACGGCGTCGAGCTCGATCTGGCGGACGTGAACCTCCAAGGCGTGGACCTGGCGGCCAGCCTCGGCGGCGACGGCACCTTCCTCCGGCTGGCCCCGCTCGCCACGGCGGCCGGCGTCCCGGTGATCGGGGTCAACTTCGGCCGTCTCGGCTACCTGCTCGAGCTGCAACCCGCCCAGTTGCGCGAGGCGATCGGGCGCGCCCTGGCCGGCGACGTCACCATGCTCGAACGGTCCGCCCTCACGGTCTCGGTCGCAGCAGGGGAGCTCGACGCGGCCGAGCAGGGCCGATCGTGGTTCGCCCTGAACGAGATCGTGCTCGAGAAGACGGTCTTCGGGCACACCGTCCGGCTGGCCACCGCGATCGACGGGGAGCCGTTCCTGACGTACTCCGCCGACGGCCTCCTCATCGCCACGCCCACCGGCTCGACGGCCTACAACCTCTCGGCCGGGGGGCCCGTCCTCGCTCCGGCGCTGCGCGCCATGGTCATGACCCCGGTGGCGCCCCACCTCACCTTGGACCGGAGCCTGGTGCTCCATCCCGACCAGTCGGTCACGGTGACGATCATGGACGGGCCGCCCGCCGTTCTGGTGGTCGACGGGAAGGAGGCGGCCCGGCTCGACCCAGGGAGCGAGCTGACCTGCCGGGTGGACCCGAGGCCGGTGCGGATCGTCTCGCTCGGTGGTCGGGGTTTCGCCGAGGTGCTCGCCTCCACCCTGGCCAGGGACGCGCGGTCCTGATCGGGGACGCGACGTGCTGAGGGACCTCCGGGTGCGCAACCTCGGGGTCATCGAGGACCTGACCCTGAGCCTCGGTCCGGGCATGACCGCGCTGACCGGCGAGACCGGGGCGGGCAAGACGCTCCTGGTGGAGGCCCTGCAGCTCGTGCTCGGCGGGCGGGCCGCTCCGGGATTGGTCCGGGCGGGCGCCACCGAGGCGGTGGTGGAGGCGCGGTTCGAGCTGCCCGAGACCGGGTCGGGTCCGGGAGGCGAAGTCGTCCTGAGCCGATCGGTCCCCGCCTCGGGCCGCTCGCGCGCCTGGGTGGACGGGAGGATGGCGCCGGTCGGCGCACTGGCCGAGCACGCGGCCCGGCTGGTCGACATTCACGGCCAGCACGAGCACCAGTCGCTCCTCCACCCGGCCGCACAGCAACACGCGCTCGACGCGTTCGCCGAGGTGGACCTGTCGGCGATGACCGTGGCGCGGCGCCGGCTCCGCCTGCTCGACGAGCGGCTCGACGCCCTGGGCGGTGACGCCCGCCAGCGCGCCCGGGAGGTCGACCTGGTGCGGCACCAGCTCACCGAAATTGAGCATGCCGTGCTGAGGGGCCCGGACGAGGACGAGCAGCTCGAGGCCGAGGAGGAACGGCTCGCCGGGATGCAGGCCCACCGGCAGGCGGCTGCCGCCGCGTTGACGTGGCTGGCCGGTCGCGAGGACGGGGTCACGGCGAACGGTGACGGCCCCGGCGCCCACGACGCCCTCGGGCGGGCGGCCGATCAGCTTGCCGGGCGGGCCCCCTTCGCCGAATGGGAGGGCCGGCTGCGCGCCACGCTGACCGAGGTCTCGGACGTGGCCAGCGACCTGCGCGGCGTGGTCGAGGGGTGGGAGGACGACCCGGTCCGCCTCCACGAGGTACAGGCGCGCCGCCGCCTGCTGCACGACCTGCGCCACAAGTACGGGCCCACGCTCGCCGACGTGGTCGCCTCCGGCGAGCGAGCGGCACAGCAGTTGAACGAGCTCCTCGCCGCGGCGGAGGAGGCGGACCTGCTCGCCGCGTCGCGGGCGAGCGCCGAGGCCGACCTCCGCGCGGCCGAGTCCGCGGTTCGTGAGGCCAGGTCGGCAGCTGCCCCGGCCCTCGCCGGCGCCGTCGGTCGGCGATTGGCCGAGCTCGCGATGGCCGGCGCCCGCCTCGAGATCGCGGTGGGGGACCACGGAGCCGGCGAGCCCGTGCAGTTCCTCCTCGGCGCCAATCCGGGCGAGCCGCTCCAACCGCTGCAGCGGGTGGCATCGGGTGGCGAGCTGGCCCGCACCATGCTGGCCCTCCGCCTGGTCGCGTCGGGTGGTCCGGCGACCATGGTGTTCGACGAGGTGGACGCCGGGGTGGGCGGCCGGGCCGCGCTGGCCCTCGCCGGTGCCCTGCGCGAGGCGTCGGCGGGCCGCCAGGTGCTGGTGGTCACCCACCTGGCGCAGGTGGCGGCCTTCGCCGACCACCAGGTGGCGGTGCACAAGCTGGCCCGGGGAGCTCGCACGTCCACGGGGTCGGAGAGGCTCGGTCCCGAGGAACGGGTCGTCGAGATCTCGCGGATGCTCTCGGGGCATCCCGACAGCGCCACCGCCCGGGCCCACGCGGTCGAGCTGCTCGCCCTGGGCCGATCGGGAGGGCAGTCCGCCACCGGTGACGGCCGGGTCGTCTAGCGTAGGGGGGTGCCACACCGATATGGCCTCCGAGCTCGAACCGGCGTGACCAGGGCGGCGGCGGCATGAGCAAGTTCGTCTTCGTCACCGGCGGGGTGTCGAGCTCCCTGGGCAAGGGCCTGACCGCCTCGTCGCTGGGCCGCCTCCTCAAGTGCCGTGGCCTGCGGGTCACGATGTGCAAGCTCGACCCGTACATCAACGTCGACCCGGGCACCATGAACCCCGGAGAGCACGGCGAGGTGTTCGTGACCGAGGACGGCGGCGAGACCGACCTCGACCTCGGGCACTACGAGCGGTTCATCGACGAGAACCTCCATCGGGGCTCCAACACCACCACCGGGTCCATCTACTCATCCGTCATCGCCAAGGAGCGCCGCGGCGACTACCTGGGCAAGACCGTGCAGGTCATCCCCCACGTCACCGACGAGATCAAGGAGCGGATCCGCCGCCTCGAGGACGACGACGTCGACGTGGTCATCGTCGAGATCGGCGGGACGGTCGGCGACATCGAGATCGTCCCCTTCGTCGAGGCCATCCGGCAGTTCCGCAGGGACGTGGGCCGCGAGAACGTCTGCTACGTCCACCTCACGCTCGTGCCCTACCTGGTCCCCTCCGGAGAGCAGAAGACCAAACCAACCCAGCACTCTGTCACCGAGCTGCGGAGCCGCGGCATCCAGCCCGACGTCATCGTGTGCCGGAGCGACCAGCCCATCTCCGACGCGCTCAAGCGCAAGATCTCGCTGCTCTGCGACGTGCCGATCGAGGCGGTGATCTCGGCCGTGGACGCCCGGAGCATCTACGAGATCCCCCTCGTCCTGCGCGAGCAGGGGCTCGACGGGTTCGTCTGCCGGACGCTGGGCATCCCCGGGGCCGACCAGGACGTCGACCTGAGCGAGTGGGAGTCGCTCGTGCACCGGGTGGAGTCCGTTGAGCGTCCCGTCCGCATCGGGATCATCGGCAAGTACGTGAAGCTTCCCGACGCCTACCTGTCGGTGGTGGAGTCCCTCCGCCACGCCGGCTTCCATCACGGCGCCAAGATCACCTTCGATTGGATCGACGCCGAGCAGGTGACGGACCTGCTCGAGACGGGCCGGGTCCGCGAGCTCGACGGCATCGTCATCCCCGGCGGCTTCGGCGAGAGGGGGGTGGAGGGGATGATCGCCGCCGCCGGCCACGCCCGGCACCACGACATCCCGTGCCTGGGGCTGTGCCTCGGGCTGCAGGTGATGGTGATCGACGTGGCCCGCAACCTGGGCGGCCTCGAGGGCGCCAACTCCCGCGAGTTCGACTCCCTGACCCCGCATCCGGTCATCGACCTGATGGAGGAGCAGGTGACCGTGACCGAGAAGGGTGGCACCATGCGCCTCGGCGCCTACGTGGCCAAGCTGCTCCCCGGGTCCAAGGTCGCCGAGGCCTACGGGACGGACTCGGTGACCGAGCGCCACCGCCACCGCTACGAGGTGAACTCGCGCTACCGGGCGCGGCTCGAGGCGGCCGGCCTCGTCTGCTCGGGCATCTCGCCGGACAACCGGTTGGTGGAATTCGTGGAGCTGGCCGGCCACCCGTACTGGCTGGGGACCCAGGCGCACCCGGAGTTCAAGAGCCGGCCCGATCGTCCCCACCCGCTCTTCCGCGAGCTCGTCGCCGCCGCACTCGAACGGGCGGAGGGGCGGGAGCCCCGGCTCATCGGCCTCACCGACCTCGACCCGGTCCACTGACGGACGACCGCACCCTGCCGATGCACCCCGAGGCCGGCCGGGCCGCGGGGGCCCGTGCGGCCGAGCCGTCCGCCGACCCGGCGGGCGGCTTCCGCCAGGTCGGCGAGGAGGAGATCTTCGGTGGATGGCTCTTCCGGGTGGCCCGCACGCACCTCGTCGATCCCGACGGCGAGGCCTTCGATCGAGACGTCGTCCGCCATCCCGGCGCGGTGGCGGTGGTGCCGGTGGCCGACGACGGCACCGTCACCCTCGTCCGGCAGTTCCGTCCGGCGCTCGGTCGGTCGGTGCTCGAGATCCCGGCCGGGACGTGCGACGTCGACGGGGAGCCGCTCGAGGAGACGGCGCGGCGCGAGCTGGCCGAGGAGGCCGGGTTGGACGCCTCCGGGCTCCGACGGCTCGCCGCCGTCCACAACTCCCCGGGGTACACCGACCAGCTCACCACCATCTTCCTGGCCACCGGCCTCTCGCCGTGCCCGACGGACCGGTCCGGGGTGGAGGAACGCTTCATGTCCACCGAGACGTTCGACCTGGGTGATCTCCCCACGCTGGTGGACGACGGCACCCTGGTCGACGAGACCACCGTGCTCGGCCTGTGGCTGGCCCGGCACGCGCTCGGCCCGGGTACGGCCTGACGTCGCGGGCCGCGGGACACGAGGCAGCCACCCACGATGACCGCGACGCCGCTGACCCGGGGCTCCGAGGAGTACCTCTCGTGGCTCGAGGTCGAGCGCGGTCGCTCCCGCCTGACGATCACCTCCTACCGGCGGGATCTCGGCCAGTACGAATCGACCCTCGCCACGGCGGGGCTCGAGCCCGCGGCTGCCGCTCCCGAGCAGGTGGAGGGCTATCTCGCACATCTCCGGACGTCGGGCCGGAGCCCGGCGTCGGTGGCCCGCGCCACCTCGGTCGTGCGGGGTCTCCACCGCTTCCTGCTCGACGAGGGACTGGCGGCCGCGGACCCGACCACCGACCTCACCGTGGGCCGGGTGCCGCTCCGGCTCCCCAAGGCCCTGTCCGAGGAGGAGGTGTCGGCGCTGCTCGGGGCCGTCGTGGGGGACGGCGCTGCCGAGCGGCGCGACCGGGCGCTGATGGAGGTGCTCTACGGCACGGGGGCCCGCATCTCCGAGGTGGTGGGGCTCGACCAGGCCGACCTGTCGGCCGGAGACGGCCTCGTCCGGCTGTACGGGAAGGGCTCCAAGGAACGCCTCGTCCCGTTGGGCCGGTATGCGGCCGCGGCCCTCGACGGGTGGCTCTCGCCCCTGGGGCGGGGGAGCGTCGAGCCCCGCCAGTGGCGCCGGCGGGGCGACGCAGAGGCCGTGTTCCTCAACCTGCGGGGGAGCCGGCTCTCCCGCCAGGGAGCGTATGCGGTGGTGAAGCGGTACGCAGTGGCGGTGCACCTGGGCGACCGGGTCAGCCCTCACGTCCTGCGGCACTCCTGCGCCACCCACATGCTGGCCCGGGGAGCCGACATCCGGGTGGTGCAGGAGCTGCTCGGGCACGTCTCCATCGCCACCACCCAGCTGTACACGAAGGTCTCGCCCGAGCACCTACGAGCGGCCTACGAGGCCGCCCATCCCCGTAGCTCCCGGGACCCGGGCCGGGCGGTGCCCGCAACGTACGAGGGGCCGTGAGGCTCTAGGCTTGTCCCCATGGCGAGCGATGCCCCGACCACCGACGCGAACGCCGTCGACTACCGAGACCTCCTCGAGACCGAACGGGCCGTGCTCCTGCGCCAGCTCGCGGAACTGGGGTTCGGTGATGCGGGGGGTCTCACCTACGATGCCAATTTCGCCGATTCGAGCCAGGTGACGGCCGAACGAGGTGAAGCCGAGACCCTCGCGGGTGAGCTTCGGGAGGCGCTCAACGAGGTGGAGGCAGCCATCGCCCGCCTGGCCGTCGGGGCGTACGGTCATTGTGAGCGGTGCGGGCAGCCCATCTCGCCGCCGAGGTTGGAGGCCATGCCGACGGCCCGCCTCTGCATCGCCTGCGCCTCTCGGCAGTAGGCCCGTGACGGATCCGGCCCCGCCTTGGCCGCCCCCGCGGGGCTCGTCGGGGCCTGCGGGGCAGCACGGAGGTTTCGGCCCCTACGGACCCGGCGGGGTCCCCGGTCAGCACGGACCCGGCGGGGTCCCCGGTCCAGGCTCCCGAAGCGGGCGAGGTCCCATTCGTCTGCCGTTCCGCAGCCCGAACCCGAAGAGGGTGCTGTGGACCGCCGGAATCGTGGCGGTCATCGCCCTCCTGCTCGGAGCTCACCGGATCAGCAGCAACGACGTCATCCTCCTCTGCGTCATCATCCCCTCCATCATCCTGCACGAGGTGTCCCACGGATGGATGGCGAACCTCTGCGGCGACGACACCGCCAAACGGGCAGGCCGTCTCACCCTCAACCCGGTGGCCCACGTGGACCCGATCGGGACGCTGATCCTGCCGGCGCTCATGGTGGTGAGCACCGGCTTCCTCTTCGGCTGGGCCAAGCCGGTTCCGGTCGACGTCCGGCGCCTGCGGAGCCCACGCAACCAGGGCCTGCTGGTCGCGCTGGCGGGGCCGGCGACGAACCTCGTGCTGGTGGCGGTGGCGGCCGGCGTCTTCCGGCTCGCCTTCCACGATGCGACGACCGTCTCCCTCGGTCTGCGGATCGTCTTCTACCTCGGTTTCGCCAACCTGATCCTGGCCATCTACAACATGATCCCGGTGCCGCCACTGGACGGTTCGGCGCTGCTGGAGCGAGCGTTGCCGGCCGACTGGTGGCCCCGGTACCTGCAGATCCGCCAGTACATGCTGCCGGGCCTGGTGGTGGTGATGGTGCTGGGCATCTACATCCACGTGGGCGGGACCAGCCTGGTCAGCCACCTCTCCCAGGTGGTCTACAACTGGTGGCTCGCCCTCATCGGCCTGGGCTGAGCAGGCCGATCGCATCGGCGGCGCGGCGGTAGGTCACCGACGCCACCGCGTGCGCCCGCTCGGACCCGGACGCCAGCACCGCGCTGACCGCGCCGGGGTCCCGCACCAGCTCCGCCCGCCGCTCCCGCAGCGGGCGGAGCAGCTCGTTCAGCGCGCCGGCGACATCGCGCTTCAGGTCCCCGTAGCGCGTGTAACCCGTGGCCACGTCCTCGGGCCGGCGACCGGTGGCCGCGGCCAGCAGCTCGAGCAGGTTGGAGACGCCGGGCTTGGCCTCACGGTCGTAGCGGACGTCGGGGTCGGCGTCGGTCACCGCCCGCTTCACCTTGCGCTCGATCTCGGCCGGCTCGTCGAACATCCCGACCGTCCCGAGCGGGGAGTCGACGGACTTGGACATCTTGCGCTCGGGATGCTGCAGGTCCATCACTCGTGCCCCGACCGTCGGGATGGCCCCCTCCGGGACCGTGAACACGGGCCCGTACCGGCTGTTGAACCGGTTGGCCAGCACCCTGGCCAGCTCAAGATGCTGGCGCTGGTCCTCGCCGACCGGGACCTGATCGGCGTCGTACAGGAGGATGTCGGCGGCCATCAGGACCGGGTAGGTGAAGAGCCCCGCCCGCACCCCCTCCTGCCCTGCACCCTTGTCCTTGAACTGGGTCATCCTCCGCAGCTCACCCATGGTGGCCGTGCACTCGAGCAGCCAGGACAGGCGCGGGTGCTCGGGCACGTGGCTCTGCACGAAGATCGTGCACGCCGCCGGGTCGAGGCCCGAGGCCAGGAGCGCGATCGCCGCGTCGAGCGTGCGCGCCCGCAGGACGTGGGGGTCGAGGTCGCCGGTCAGCGCGTGCAGGTCCACCAGGCAATAGAAGGAATCGTGCTCGTGGGCGCGCTGGAGCTCCACCCAGTTTCGCAGGGCGCCCAGGTAGTTGCCCAAGTGGAAGTCGCCGGAGGGCTGCACGCCCGAGAGCACCCTGACCATGGGCGGACACTGTACGCCGGGCTCGGCCGGCGGCCGGAGACACTGTACGCCGGGCTCGGCCGGCGGCCGGAGACACTCTCGGGGCCTTCGGGGAGGGTGCGCGTCGCGGCCTCCGCCGTTCGGTAGGGTCGGGAGGTGGGCTACCTCGTCTCCACGCCCGTGTTCGAAGGTCCGATGGAGTTGCTCCACCGCCTCGTCACCGACCACAAGATGGACATCCTCGACGTCCCGTTGGCCCCGGTCGTCGACGGGTTCGTCGCCCACCTGGCAGCGCACCGCGAGGAGCTCACGCTCGACATGGTGTCCGAGTTCCTGCTGGTGGCGGCGATCCTGGTGGAGCTGAAATCGCAGCGGCTGCTTCCGGGGCCCGACGAGGTCGACGAAGACGAGGAGCTCGTGGGCTTCGAGGAGCGCGACCTCCTCCTCGCCCGGTTGCTCGAGTGCCGCGCCTATGCCGCACTGGCGGACGTGCTGTTGACCATGGCCGAGGCGGCGGCCCTCTCCGTCCCGCGCGAAGCCGGGCTTGACGAGGGGTTCGTCGTGCACGCTCCCGACCTGCTCGCCGGGGTCACCCCCGAGCTGCTCTCGCAGGCCTACCTGAGGGGTACGGCCGAGCGCCCCGAGCCGCAGGTGGACCTCTCCCATGTCACGGTCGACAGCGTGACCGTTTCCGAGACGGTGCGGACGCTGGCGGACGTGCTCCCACGGACCGGGGGGACGAGCTTCCGGGAGCTGACCAGGGACCTCGCCACCCGCATCGAGGTCATCGTCCACTTCCTGGCGGTGCTCGAACTGTGCAAGCTGGGCAAGGTGTCCCTCGGGCAGGGGGAGACCTTCGGCGACCTGCGGATCGCCTGGCTCCACGACGAGCGCCATCTGGCCGGCGTCGGGGTCGCCCTTGCCCTGGTCGACGACTATGACGGTTGAGGAGCTCCACCGGGCCATCGAGGCCGTGATCCTGGTCGCCGTCGAGCCGGTTCCCGCCGGGCTCCTGGCCGAGTTGCTCGAGGAGCCGGTGGACCGGGTGGAGGCGGCCTGCAACGAGCTGGCGTCCGGGTACCTGGCCCAGGGCCGCGGGTTCACGCTGTCCCGGATCGGCGGCGGGTTCCGCTACCAGACCCATCCCGAGATGGCCCCCTACGTCGAGCGATTCGCCAACCGGGAGGTCTCCCACCGGCTCTCCACGGCGGCGCTCGAGACCCTGGCCATCGTCGCCTACCGCCAACCGGTCTCGCGGGCCCAGATCTCCAACCTCCGGGGCGTCAACGTCGACGGCGTCGTGCGGCTTCTGGAGCAGCGCGGCTACATCGAGGCCGTCGGTCGGGCCGAAGGGCCCGGCCAGCCGGTCCTGTACGGCACGACGGACCTCTTCCTCGAGCGCCTGGGACTCGACCGGGTCGACCAGCTCCCCCCGGTGGAGGACTTCCTGCCCGGCCCCGAGGTCGTCGGCGAGCTCGAGGTCGCGCTCCGCCCGTCGTCGAGCACCGACGTCGACTGATCCTCCGACCGCCCCCGTGGACGGCGAGCGGCTTCAAAAGGTGCTCTCGCGGGCCGGGATGGGCAGCCGGCGGGTCTGCGACGACCTCATAGCCGGCGGCCGGGTGACCGTCGACGGGGCCGCCGCCGTGCTCGGTCAGCGGGTGGACGTGGCGACGGCCCACGTCGCCGTGGACGGCGTCCCCGTCCCCGTGGCCGAAGGCCTCGTCCACTATCTGTTGAACAAGCCTGCAGGCGTGGTGACGACGGCTTCGGACCCGCAGGGTCGGCCCACCGTGGTCTCCCTCGTCCCGCGGTCCCCGAGGGTCTTTCCGGTCGGCCGCCTCGACCAGCAGACCGAGGGTCTCCTGATCCTCACCAACGACGGGGACCTGGCCCAGCTCCTCACCCACCCCTCCCACGGCGTGCCGAAGGAGTACCTGGTGGAGGTGGAGGGAACCCCCCCGCCCGGGGCCCTGCGCACCCTACGCGAGGGGGTGGAGCTCCACGACGGCCGCACGGCGCCGGCCCGGGTGGGCACGGTGGCGCCGGGCGTCCTGCGCATCACCATCCACGAGGGCCGGAACCGCCAGGTGCGCCGGATGTGCGAGGCCGTGGGCCACCCGGTCCGGCGGCTGGTCCGGACCCGGATCGGACCCTTGACCGACCCCTCGCTCGAGCCCGGCCAGTGGCGCTCGCTGTCCCGCTCCGAGGTCAGGGCCCTGGCCTCCTCGGTGCGGCAGTGACCGGAGACCATGCCGGCTCTTCCCGGGCCTCTTCGAACGGGCGCCCGGAACCGGGGAGGGACACCCGTCCCGACCCCGGGCTCGCGGGGCGCGGGGCGGCGGTAGCATCTCGGCCGATGTCCGGAGCCCCCACCGTCCGAGGTCTGCGCGGCGCCACCACGGTCGACGCCGACACGGTCGAGCAGGTGACCGAGCGCACCCAGGAGCTCATGCGCCGGCTGATGGAGCGCAACGGGCTGGTGGAGGACGACATCATCAGCATCCTGTTCACCGCGACGGCCGACGTGGTGTCGATGTTCCCGGCCACCGCCGCCCGGGGGATCGGCTTCGGCGCCGTGCCGCTGCTCTGCGCTGCCGAGATCGCCGTCGCCGACGCCACGCCGCGGTGCATCCGGGTGCTCCTGCACATCCACACGACGCGGGACCGCTCCGACATCCACCACGTCTATCTCCACGGCGCCCAAGGGCTCCGCGATGACCTCCCGAGCTGAAGGGGCGGCGGACCAGCGCCACACCGCCGGAGCGGGCGGTCCGGTCGAGGCCGGGCTCAGGCGGCGCCGGGCCCAGGTGGTCGGCACCGGCCTGATCGGGGGCTCGCTCGGCCTGGCGCTGCGCCGGCGCGGCTGGCACGTCACCGGGAGCGACCTCAACACGGACCGGGCCGCGCAGGCCCTTGCCGAGGGGGTGATCGACGAGCTCGGCGACGACCCGGACGCCGAGGTGGTCTTCGTCGCGATACCGGCCGCATCGGTGGCCCTCGTGGCGAGGGAGCTCCTCACCGACCCCTCGCGGAACCCCGACGCCGTGGTCACCGACGTCAGCGGGGTGAAGGCGACGGTGGTCGAGACGGTCGATCACGCGCGTTTCGTCGGCGGGCATCCCATGGCCGGATCCGAGCAGATCGGCCTGGCCGGGGCCGACCCCGATCTCTTCGTGGGAGCGACCTGGGTGCTCACCCCGACCGCCCATACGGACCTCGGCGCGTACTCGCGCCTGCAGGCGGTGGTGAGCGAGCTCGGCGCCGAGATCGTCGCCCTCACGCCGGCCGACCACGACCGGCTGGTGGCCGTGGTCTCCCACGTCCCCCACCTGGTGGCCGCCACGCTCATGAACGCCGCCGCGGCCGGGGCCGAGCACGACGCCGCCCTGCTGCGCCTGGCCGCGGGCGGCTTCCGCGACATGACCAGGGTGGCCGCGGGCCATCCGGGCATCTGGCCCGACATCTGTGCCGACAATGCCGCCGCGATCGTGTCGACCCTCGACCAGCTGATGGCCGACCTGCAGGTCATGCGCACCCGGGTGGCCGATGGCGACCGCCGGGGCCTGCTCGAGGCGCTGAGCCGCGCCAGCGCGGCGCGGCGCTCCCTGCCGGCCCGTGCGGCGAGGCCCGACGACCTGGCCGAGCTGCGCATGCCGGTACCCGACCGTGAGGGCGTCCTCGCCGAGATCACCAGCTTGGCGGGCGACCTCGGCATCAACATTTACGACGTCGAGATCGCCCACTCGAGCGAGGGGGCCTACGGTGTCCTCGTGCTGGTCGTCGAGGCGCGCCAAGCGGCCGAGCTCCACGACGCGGTGACCGCTCTGGGTTACCGATGCACCACCCAGGAGCTGGCGTGAGGGGGGACGCCGTTCGGATCGGTGGCGGCCGGCCGCTCGTCGGCACCATCCGGACACCCGGCGACAAGTCGATCTCACACCGGGCCCTGCTGCTGGCGGCCCTGGCCGAAGGGACGTCGGTCATCCGGGGGCTCTCCGACGGCGACGACGTGCACCACACCCTCCTCGCGCTGGAGGCGCTCGGCACCGCGGTGGATCGGCCCCGTCCCGGCGTCGTCCGGGTGGAGGGGGGCCGCGGCCGCCTGCACCCTCCTGCCGCCCCCCTCGACCTGGGCAACTCGGGCACCGCCATGCGGCTGCTCGCCGGGGTGGTGGCCGGGCTCCCCTTCGCGGCCGAGCTCATCGGCGACGAGTCGCTCTCCTCCCGGCCGATGGACCGGATCGCCGAGCCCTTGCGGGCGATGGGGGCCCGGGTGCAGGGCCGGGGCGCTCGTTGCCTGCCCCCCTTGACCGTGCGGGGCGGGGGCCTCCACGGCATCGACTGGACACCCTCGGTCCCGAGCGCGCAGGTGAAGTCGTGCATCCTGCTTGCCGGCCTGTCCGCGAACGGCGAGACGGTGGTACGGGAATCGGTGTCCACCCGGTCCCACACCGAGGAGATGCTCCGGCAAGCGGGTGCGGACCTTTCGGTGGAGCCGTGGGGGACCGGGCGGGTGGTCAGGGTCCGCCCCTCCGTGCTGAAGCCGCTCCACCTCGACGTTCCCGGTGATCCCTCCCAGGCGGCCTTCTGGGTGGTGGCAGGCTGCGTGGTGCCGGGCAGCTCCCTCGTCGTGAAGGGCGTGTACGCGGGGGCGGAGCGGATCGGCTTCGTCGGGGTCCTGCAGCGGATGGGCGCGGAGGTGACCCTTCGGCCCGATGCCGACGGCGCCGCCGACGTGTCGTCGCGCTTCGGACCGTCGCTCCGGGCCACCGTGGTCGAAGCGGCCGAGATCCCCTCGCTCGACGAGGTGCCCGCCCTCGTGGTGGCCGCGGCCGCCGCCGAGGGCACGACCACCTTCCGCGACATGGCCGAGCTCCGGGTGAAGGAGAGCGACCGGTTGGCTGCGGTTGTGGCGCTGGCCGACGCCTTCGGCGCCCGGGCCGAGGCGGTGGGCGACGAGCTGCGGGTCCATGGCGTCGGGCCGGGACGCCGCCTCGCCCCCGGGCGGTTCGACAGTCGCGGTGACCACCGGATGGCCATGGCCGCGGCGATCGCCGCCCTGGCGGCCGGCGAGGCCGGGCACGGGGGTGCCGGCGGGGAGGGGAGCGAGCTGTCCGGCTTCGACGTGGTGGGCACGAGCTATCCGGGCTTCCTCGCCGACCTCCGGGCCCTGGGGGGCTCCGCGACGGCCCCCGGCGGGGCGATGCGGATCGTGGCGATCGACGGACCGGCCGGATCGGGCAAGTCGACGGTGTCGAAGGCCCTGGCCGAGCGGCTCGGGATGTCCCTGCTCGACACCGGCGCCATGTACCGCTCGGTGGCCTGGGCGGTCCTCGATCGGGGGATCGACCCGGCCGACGGGCCGGCCGTCGCCGAGCTGGCCCGTGCCGCCCGGATAGAGGTGGGGGGGGACGGCACCCGCATCGACGGGACGGACGTCACCGCGGCCATCCGCTCTCCGGAGGTGAGCCGGGCCGTCTCGGTGGTCGCCGCCAATCCCGAGGTCCGCCGCCATCTCGTGGAGCGCCAACGCGAATGGGCATCGGAGCACCACGGGGGGGTGGTGGAGGGGCGCGACATCGGTTCCGTGGTCTTCCCCGACGCCGACCTCAAGGTCTACCTGACCGCGTCTCCCGAGGAGCGGGCCCGGAGGCGGGACGACGAGTCCGCCGAGGGGATCGCCCGGCGGGACCGCATCGACTCGACCCGTGCGACGTCGCCGTTGTCGGTCGCCTCCGGGGCCCGCGTCCTCGACACGACCGGCCGGACGGTGGAGGACGTGGTGGAGGAGGTGCAATCGTGGCTGTGACGCCCGGCCCCGTCGGGGAGGGACCGGCGAAGGCGCCCCCACCCCGACGGCATGCGCCCTTCGTGCTCGACACCCGCTGGACCCTCGGCTACCGGTTCGCCCGTCGCACCGTGGAGCTGCTGGTCCGCCTCTGGTTCCGCCCGAGGATCGTCGGGAGGGACAACGTCCCCGACGCCGGCCCGGTGGTGCTGGCCCCGGTGCACCGCTCCTTCGCCGACTTCGTCTTCACCGCCGTCCTCACCGATCGGAAGCTCTTCTTCATGGCGAAGGACAGCCTCTGGGACTCGCGGCTGCTGACGAGGATCCTGCCGGCCGTCGGCGTGTTCCCGGTGCACCGCGAGGCGGCCGACCGCGAAGCGATGGCCCGCGCCCGAGAAGTCCTGGGACAGGGGCAGGTGCTGGTGATGTTCCCCGAGGGCACCCGGCAACAGGGCCCGGAGGTACAGCCGCTGCTCGACGGCGTCGCCTTCCTGGCCGCCCGCTCCGGTGCGCCGATGGTCCCGATCGGTATCGGCGGGTCCGACCGCTCGATGCCGAAGGGGTCCAAGGTCCCAAGGCCGATCCGCATCGACCTGGTCGTCGGCGAGCCCGTCCCGCCCCCCGCCCGGGGCGAGGGCGGCCGGGTGGCCAGGAGCAAGGTCAGGGAGACCACCGCGGCGCTCCACCAGGCCATTCAGACCGTTTACGACCAGGCGCGCGCCTCGGCCGGATGACACCCACCCGATGGCACCGATCCGCCGTCGCCCGGTGGTGGTGAGGCGACCGGCCGCTCAGCGCTCGCGGAGCCAGGTGCTGAGGAGGACCTGGGCGTAGCGGAAGCCGTAGCGCCAGTTCGCCCCCTTCTTCGACCGCCCCGAGGCCCGCTCGTGCCACACGGTGGGCCGTTCGGTGACCCGCCATCCCCTCCGGACCGCCGTCGTCAGCAGCTCGGCCGTCTGGTACTGGTCCTGGACGAGCCGGCCCGTGACGTCGGCGAGCATCGAAGCCCGCAGCGCCCGGAACCCGTTGGAGGTGTCCGTCAGGCGGGTGCCGTTCAGGAGGTTCATCAGCCACGCGAAGAACTTCACCCCGGCCCTCCGGTACCAGTCCGTGGTGTTGTCCACCCCGAGCCGCCGCGACGCCACGACGAAGTCCGCGGCGTCGTCGACGAGCGGTCGGAGCATGACCGGGATCTCGGACGGGTCGTTCTGCCCGTCGGCGTCGAGGGTCACCACGTACTGGGCACCGCCGCTCAGGCAGAGGTCGTAGCCGACTCTGAGGGCCATGCCGTGGCCCAGGTTGACCGGCAGCACGAACGTGATCGCCCCCGCCGCGATCGCCTCGTCACCGGTCGCGTCGGCGCCGCCGTCCACGACGACCAGCGGCGTCACCGCCAGGCCGCACGCCTCGGCGGGCACGGCCGCGAGGACGTCCCCGATGTTGCCCTCCTCCTCGTAGGCGCACACGAGCGCCACGACCGGGGTGAGCTTCAGGTCGTGGTGGCGAAGGAGGAAGTCCCGGTGCCCCTGGTCCACCGCCAGGCGCTGCAGCTCCTTCACCCGCTGGTCCTGCCTGTCGTCGCCGACCCGGGCCGTCACGGTGCCAGCACGCGCAACACGTCGGCGGCCGAGATGTCGCGATCCTCACCGACGGGATCGCTCGGCCGGTCGCCGCACGGCGCCGCGCTCATCAGGCACAGGGCCGTCGAGAGGGCCCGCAACAGCTCGCGAAGCTCCGGTGGCGGCGGGAAGTACTCGTCCTCGCTGGTGACGTGAACCGCCTCGACGCCCTCCCTCGGCTCGAGGAGGTCGACGATCTCGGCGACGAGCTTCTCGGGGGCGGACGCACCTGCCGTGATCCCCACCGTTCCCGACAGATCGTCGGGCACCTCCGATGCGTGGTCCACCCGGACGACCCTCGGGCATCCAGAGGCCGTCGCCACCTTCTCGAGCGCCACCGTGTTGGAGGAATTGGCCGAGCCGACGACGATCACCGAGTCCGCCCGGTGGGCGATGGCCTTCAGCGCCGCCTGACGGTTGGTGGTGGCGAAGCACAGATCGCTCCGGCCGGGCATCCAGAGGTCGGGGAACCGGCGAAGGGCCGACTCCTGCAGCCCCTGCCACTCGTCGTGGCTGAGCGTGGTCTGGGCCAACAGTGCCACCGGCGCCCCCGGCCCCCTCGGGAAGTCGAGGGCCTCGAGGTCCGATTCGTCCTCCACCAGGTAGACCGCGTCGGGCGCCACCGCCATCGTGCCGACGGCCTCCTCGTGCCCGGCATGCCCGATGTAGAGCACCGTGTACCCCTTGCGGGTGCGGACCTTCATCTCGTGGTGGACCTTGGTCACGAGCGGGCACACGGCGTCGATGACCACACCACCGCGCGAACGGGCCTGCTCCACGACCTCGGGCGCCGTGCCGTGGGCGCTGAGCATGATCGGGGATCCCTCGGGCACCTCGGCCACGTCGTCGACGAAGATCACGCCCCGGGCCCGGAACTGGTCGACCACGTGCTGGTTGTGGACGATCTCGTGGTAGCAGTAGACCGGCGGTTCGAAGATGGCCACCATCCATGCGAGGGCCTTGATCGCCTTCTCCACGCCGGCACAGAAGCCCCGCGGCTCGGCCAGCAGGACGCGCTCTACAGCCACGACGCCACAATACCGGGGTGGGGCCGGGCACATTCCCGCAGGTCCGGCGTGAAGCGGGGCCGGTGCCGTGCAGGAGCGAGCCTCGAGGCCAGGTAGCCTGAGGGGCATGTCGTCGCCAACGGTGACCTCCGTCGCCATGGCGTCGCCAGCCTCCCGAGCAGGGCTCGAGGTGGGGGACGAGCTGGTCTCGCTCAACGGCCGCACTCCCCGCGACGTGATCGAGTTCCATCAGCTGACCGACGGCGAGGAGGTGGACATCCTGGTCCGGCGCCGGGGGCGGCAGCTGTCGAGGATGCTCCGCGTGGCCAAGCAGGCCGGTGAGCCCCTCGGGATCGAGATCTCCTCGGCAGTGTTCGATCGGATCCGGACCTGCGACAACCATTGCGCCTTCTGCTTCATCCACCAACTGCCCAAGGGCATGCGCAAGAGCCTGTACCTCAAGGACGACGACTACCGGCTCTCCTTTCTGTACGGGAACTTCACCACGCTCACCCGGTTCACCGAGCTCGACGCCGAGCGGGTTCTCGAGGAGCGCCTGGGGCCGCTCTTCGTGTCGATACACGCCACCGACCCCGAGGTCCGGTCCCGGATGCTCCGCAACCCGAGGGGGGCGACCAGCCTGCGATGGCTGCGGGTCCTGTTGGAGGGCGGTATCGAGGTGCACGGGCAAGTGGTCGTGTGTCCCGGGGTCAACGACGGCGAGGTGCTCGAGGAGACCATGCTCGGGATCCTCGACGACTACCCGCAGCTGGCCAGCGTGGGCGTGGTGCCGCTGGGCCTCAGCCGGTTCTCGAAGGAGCCCGAGATGCGGCTCCACACCCGGGCCGAGGCAGCCGAGGTCTGCGCCACCGTCGCCCGCTGGCAGGAGGTCTACCTGACCGAGCTGGGCCGGCGCCTCGTTCATGCCTCCGACGAGTACTACCTGCTCGGTGGCGTCGACCTTCCCCCGGTCGGTGCCTACGACGACTTCCCCCAGCACGAGAACGGCATCGGCATCGTGCGGGCGTTCGAACAGCGCTTCTGGGGCGACACCGCGGTGCCCCACGGGATCCGTCCGGGGTTCTTCGCGTCGGTGGACGGTGCTCCGGCCGCCGGCTACCGGGCGGAGCGGACGGTGCAGGGCCCGAGCGGGCTGGGGGCCGGCCGGCACCCGAACGGATCGGGGACGGTCACCGACCGCGCGACCCCCGCAGGGCCCGAGTCGAGGCCGGTGGCCGTCTTGACCGGCGCCTATGCAGCGCCCATCCTGCGCCGGATGGTCACCGCCTGCGCCGGGGAGAACGCCCGGGTCGTCGAGGTGCCCAACGACTACTTCGGGGGCAACGTCGCCGTGGCCGGCCTCCTCACCGGCAACGATCTGGCGCGGGTCCTGGCCACCGAGCCGGTCGGGCACCGTTACCTGCTGCCCGACGTCTGCCTGTCCGAGGGCCGGTTCCTCGACGGGATGACTCCCTCCGACCTGCCGCGACCCGTCGAGATCCTCCCCACGGACGGCCGCTCCCTGCGCTCGGCGCTCCGCGGCGTCCCGGACCCGGGGGGCAGCCCGGTTCCCGTCGCTCCGGTCACGTCGGCGGTCCCGACCCCGGCCCCGGTGGCAGCCCCGGTGGCAGTCCCGGTGGCAGCCCTGGCGCGGGACCAGGGTGGTGGAGCGGTGCACGGCTCCATCAGGGACCGGGACGATGAGTAGGGGAGACGCGGTCGCCGTGTCGGACCTTCCGACCGTGGTCATCGCCGGCCGGCCCAACGTCGGGAAGTCCTCGCTGGTGAACCGGATCGTGGGACGCCGGGCGACCGTCGTTCAGGAGCAGGCCGGCGTCACCAGGGACCGCAAGGTGCTCGACGCCGAATGGAACGGAGTCCCCTTCCTGCTGGTGGACACCGGTGGGTGGCTGTCCGGGGGGGATGCGCTCGACGCCAAGGTCAGCGACCAGGCGGAACGGGCGGTGGCCCAGGCTGATCTCGTGCTCTTCGTGGTCGACGTGACGGTGGGGGTGACCGACGAGGACCTTGTCGCGTCCCGGATGCTCCGTCGATCCGGAGTGCCCATCCGCCTGGTGGTCAACAAGGTGGACGACTCCGGGCGTGACGCGGCGTGCTGGGAGTTCGTGTCGCTCGGCCTCGGGGACCCATGGCCGGTGAGCGCGATCCACGGTCGCGGGACCGGGGACCTGCTCGACGAGGTGGTTACACTGCTGCCGGTTCCGCCGTCGGCGGACGGCTCGCGATCGCAGCGATCGACCGGCTCGGCCACGGCCGGCGCCCACGGGCGCGATCTCGGCTCGGAACGGGACGAGGCGGGCGAGGACGGCGACGCGTCCGTCCCACGCGTCGCCCTGGTCGGCCGGCCGAACGCCGGCAAGTCGACCTTGTTCAACCGGCTCATCGGCGAGGAGCGCTCGATCGTCCACGACATGCCGGGCACCACCCGCGATGCCATCGACACGGTGGTCACCACGGCGGACGGTCCGCTGTGCTTCGTCGACACGGCGGGGATGCGGCGCCCGTCGAAGACCGACCGGGGCACCGAGCACTATTCGGTCCTGCGCGCGCTCGACGCGCTCGAGCGGTCCGACATCGCCCTGCTGGTCGTGGACGCCACCGTCGGCGTCACCCACCAGGACCAGCGGCTGGCCGAGCGGATCGGGGTGTCGGGGTGTGCGGCGGTGGTCGTGCTCAACAAGTGGGACCTCGTCGAGACCGCCGATCGGGACGACGTGCTCGCCGGCGTGGGGGAGCGGCTGGCCTTCCTCGGTCCGGCGCCGGTCCTGAAGGTGTCGGCCAAGCTCGGGCGGGGCGCTCACCGGATCCTCCCCGCCCTCCACCAGGCCATCGCCGCCTACCACCAGCGCGTGCCCACCGGGGCGCTCAACCGGGCACTCCGGGACATTCAGGCGTTCCAACCGGCACCGGGAGCCCGTATCCGTTACGGGGTACAGGGAGCGATCGATCCACCCACGTTCACCCTGTTCGCCACCGCACGGCTGCCGCAGACCTATGTCCGATACGTGGAGCGTCGGCTGCGGGAGCACTTTGAGCTGGGACCGACCCCCATAAAGGTCCGGGTCCGGACCGGCGGCTCCCGATAGGACGATCGGCCTCGCCATGCCCTGGTGTGAGGAGTGCGAGGAGCTGGTTGAGGACGAGGGCCTGACCGAGGAGGGCGCCTGCCCCCGGTGCGGAGCCCAGCTCGAGGAACATGCCCGCCGCCCCGTCCCCTGGTACTTCCGGTTCATGCTGGTGGCCTCGGTCGTGTACCTGGGTTGGCGCGCCTACCAGGGCATCGCCTGGCTCACCCATCACCTGTGAGGGATCGGACCGCAGTGGTTCGTGCTGCGGTCCGACCGAGGAACGGGACTCGCGCGGTCCCGCGAGCGCAGCCCGTCGGGGAGACCTCCTCCGAGCATCTACAATGCTCGTCTGCAGCATCGGGCTGTGGCGCAGCTTGGTTAGCGCGCTTGACTGGGGGTCAAGAGGTCCCGGGTTCAAATCCCGGCAGCCCGACTCCGAAGGTGCAGGTGGCGGGCTTGATGAGCCCTGCGACCGGTACCTCTGTCGGGTCGTCCCCGCATTTTCCACGCGCGCCGGGCGGCTCGGCTCC
>DATKRB010000042.1:0-39080 GCA_035532415.1 Acidimicrobiales bacterium
CCGGTGAGATGGGACGGTACGCTCGTACTGACCGAGCCGCTCGGTGACACCGTCGGAAGGAGCTCGACACCATGCACCGGATAGGAGTGGTGGACACGATGTTCGCCCGTTTCGACATGGGAGCCGAGGCGCTCGACGAGCTTGAGTCCTGCCCCGGTCACGGCAAGCGGTTCGAGACCATCCGGCGGACGGTGCCCGGGTTCAAGGACCTGGCGGTGCAGGCCAAGCGGATGATCGAGGACGAGAGCTGCAAGATCGTGGTTGCCCTGGGGATGCCGGGCAAGGAGGCGATCGACAAGGCCTGTGCCCACGAGGCGTCCACGGGGATCATGATGGCCCAGCTCATGACGAACACCTCGATCCTCGAGGTGTTCGTGCACGAGGACGAGGCCGACGACCCGATCCGGCTGGCGGAGATCTGCCGTGACCGTTCCCGCAAGCACGCCCGCAACGCGTACTGGATGGTTTACGAGCCCGAGCAGCTCATCTCACGGGCGGGCAAGGGGATCCGGCAGGGCTCCTCCGACGCCGGCCCGCTCGTCCAGTCGGGCCGCTGAGCGACCCGGGCGCAGGTCCGGGCCGGCGGGGGCGGTGCTTCTCTCGCCCGCCGGGCCGGCGGGGGCGGTGCTTGTCTCGCCCGCCGGGAGGTGCACGGTGAACCTGGTGCCGCCGCCGGGGCGGGCGGCGACGCTCACCCGGCCTCCGTGGGCGCCGACGATGGCGGCGACGATGGAGAGCCCGAGCCCGGCACCCCCCTTGGTTCTCGAGCGCGAGGGGTCGGAGCGGTAGAAGCGCTCGAACACGTGGCGCATCTCCCCTTCGGCGAGGCCGGGGCCGTCGTCCGCGACCTCCATCACCGCGTCGGGGCCGCTCTCGCTGATCCTGACGGTGGCGGTCGTCCCCTCGGGCGTGTGCGCGCGCACGTTGGCGAAGAGGTTGTCGAGCACCTGCCTCAGACGGAGGGAGTCCCCGATCACCTCCACCGGCCGCTCCGCCCGCAGGACCACCGGCCACGCCGGACCGACCGTCGTCGCGGTCCGGACCGCCTCGCCGGCCAGGGCCACCAGCTCGACGGGGTCGCGCCCGAGCGGCCTTCCCTCGTCGAGCCGGGCCAGCAGGAGCAGGTCCTCCACCAGGTGCCCCATCCGCTCCGTCTCGGAGCGGATGCCGGTGACCACCCGGGCGAGGTCGTCGGGATGCTCCCGGGCCCCCCGCTCGAACAGCTCGGCGTAGGCCGACACCGCGGCGATCGGCGTCCGCAGCTCGTGCGAGGCGTCCGCCACGAATTGCCGGAGCCTCCCCTCCGAACGCCGGAGCTCGCTCTCGGTGGCGTCGCGTGCGGCGAAGGCCCCCTCGATCCTCCCGAGCATCATGTTGAGGGCCCGCGCCAACCTGCCCACCTCGGTCTTCACGTTCTCACCGGGAACCCGCTGGTCGAGCTCGCCCGCGGCGATGGCGTCGGCCGTGTCCTCCATGCCGGCCAGCGGTCGGAGCCCCACGCGCACCAGCCACCACCCGAGCACGATCGCCGCCAGGAGGGCCGACACGGTCACCGCCAGCTCTATCAGGAGCAGCCGCTGGAGCGTGCTGTCGGCGTCGGCCAACGACCCCGCCAGGATGATCACGTAGCCGTTGGTCTGGCGGACGGCCAGCACCCGGAACCGTGGACCGGCGCTCGCGTTCGAAGGTGCGTCGAAGTAGACGCTCGAACCGGACACCTCGGGCGTCTTCTCAAACCCGGCGATCGTGGACGGGAGGCGAGGGGAGTACTTCATCCCGTCGGCCTGGTAGGCGGCGAACGGCCCCTGCACCACCGCTCCCGAGGGGCTCCGCAGCTCAAAGAAGCTCCGGGTGCCGAGCGGTCCGGGCTCCCGGCCCAGGCCGCTCTGAAACCGGCGGGGCGGGAGCCCCGGGACGAGGCCGGCGCCCTCCCGGTGCTGGAGCGGGATGACCGAGGAGAGCAACGACTGGTCCACCCGGCTGTAGAGGAACGACCGGAGGGCGGAGTACGTGGCGAGGTCGGCCACCAGCAGGGCCACCAGGGCGACCGCCGAGACGGCGAGGACCAACCGCCCCCGGAGGGACACCTACCGCACCTCGGCCGGATCGCGCAGGGTGTAACCGACGAGGCGGATCGTCTGAATGAGCGGCGGGCCGTGCCGCTCGAGCTTCTTGCGCAGATAGCTCACGTAGGTCTCGACGACGTTCTGGTCGCCGTCGAAGTCGTAGTGCCAGACGTGGTCGAGGATCTGGGTCTTCGACAGCACGCGCCTGGGATTGAGCATGAAGAAGCGGAGCAGGTTGAACTCGGTGGCGGTCAGGGCGATCGGCGTGCCCCCGCGCCGCACCTCGTGCGCCGCCTCGTCCATCTCGAGATCGGCGAAGCCGATCAGACCGTCCCGCCGGTCGCCGTCGTCTCCCGTGCGCCGGAGGATCACGTGCACCCGGGCGATCACCTCGGCCAACGAGAACGGCTTGGTCACGTAGTCGTCGCCCCCGATGGCGAGCCCGGCCAGCTTGTCGTCGAGCCCGTCCTTGGCCGTGAGGAAGAGGACCGGCACCTTCAGCCCGTCTTCCCGCAGCCGGCGGGTCACCTCAAAGCCGTCGAGATCGGGCAGCATCACGTCGAGCACCACCAGGTCGGGCGTCCGGTCCCGGGCGGCAGCCAGGGCGGCCCGTCCCGTCGTCGCCTCCTCCACCTCGAACCCCTCGTACCGCAACGAGGTCGCGACGGCGTCGACGATGGAGGGCTCGTCGTCGACCACCAGGATCCGGCGCTGCACCGTTCCGCTCATCCGTGACCTCCGGGAACGAGGATCCCATCCTCGGCTCCCGTCGTGCTGTGTGCTCCCTGTGGTCCCGCTGTGAAGGAGCCCGCGCCCCCGGCGGCTACTTCGCCCCCTGGTCGGGCACGAACCAGGCCGGAAAACCCCCTCGGCTGATCGGGCCCCACCGCTCGACCTCCATCCGCACCAGCACCTTGCCCTGCGCCCGCATCGCCCGCCGGTACTCGTCCCAGTCGGGGTGCTCCCCGCTGATGGCCCGGAAGTAGTCGACGAGCCCCTCGACCGCCTCGGGCTGGGCGACGACCGTCGCCCGCCCGTCCACCTGCACCCACTCGCCGCCGAACTCGTCCGACAGCACGCACACGGACACCCGCCGGTCCCTGGCGGCGTTGCGCGCCTTGGCCCGCTCCGGGTAGGTGGAGAGCACGACCCTCCCGGCATCGTCGACTCCGATGGTGACCGGGGACATCTGGGGGCTCCCGTCCCCCCGGACCGTCGAAAGGATGCCCCGGTGGCGGGGCCGGACGAACCGGAGGAGCTCCTCGCGGTCGACGGTCAGATCGCGAGCGGCGGTCGGCGTCATGAACCGAACCTACCGGCCGGAACGCCCTGGGTGGGGCCCAATCGCCGCCGGCGCGCACCGAACCGCCACAATGGGACCGATGCGAGGATCTCCCCTGTCCGAGCCGCCGGCCGAGCCCGATCGGCTCACCACCCCGACGCTCCCCCTCCGGTTCGCCCCCGGCGACGTGCAGGACCCGGTCGCCCCCGGCGACGTGCAGGACCGGTTCGCCCCCGGCGACGTGCAGGACCCGGTCGTCGGCCAGCCCCTCCCGGCCGTGGACCACGAGGCTCCCGCCCCCGCGGTCGAAGCCGAGGTGGAGGTGCGGACGAGCAAGCGGCGACGCAAGACGGCGACCGCGTTCTGGGAGCGGGGTCGCATCGTGGTGGTCGTGCCGGCCCACGTCCGCGGGCCCGAGCGGGCGGCGATGGTCGAGTGGCTGGTGGGGCGGGTGCGGGCCAAGCGCCCCGGGGTGGGGATCTCCGACGGGATGCTCGCCCGGCGCGCCGGGACGCTCGCCGACCGGTACGTCGACGGCGTCCACCCGAGATCGATCCGGTGGGTCGCCAACCAGAACAAGCGGTGGGGGTCCTGCTCGGCCGAGACGGGCGAGATCCGGCTGTCGAACCGCCTGCGCGCCGTCCCCGAGTGGGTGCTCGACGCGGTCATCGTCCACGAGCTCGCCCACCTGGTGGAGCCGAACCATTCCTCCCGGTTCCACCAGATCGCCGACCGCCACCCCCGCCAACGGGAGGCCTCGCTGTTCCTCGACGGCTACCAGCTGGGCATCGACGCCGGCGGCTGAGCTTCTCCGGGGTCGCGCGGTTCCGGGCCGGCCCGGGCTCAGGTACCGCCGGCGGCCGGCGGACGCAGCTGCGAGACGAGGTCGGTCAGAAGCCGGGGATCGTCCACCGCCTCGATGTTGACGGCGTCGTGAAGGGGGGTCCCTCCGAGCAGGCGTTTCACCGGCACCTCGAGCCGCTTGCCGTTGAGGGTCCGTGGGAGGCCGCCCACCCATTCGATCCGGTCGGGAACATGGCGCGGGGACGCCTTCGCCCGGAGCTCCCGGCGCACCACCTCGGCGAGGGCGTCGAGGTCCCCGTCCGGCCGGACGGGGACCAGGAGGAGAAGGAGCCCGAGGTCCGCCGGAGGCCCCGACAGATCGACGACGAGGGAGTCGCGGACCCCCTCGACCTGCTCGAGCACGCGGTAGACCTCTGAGGTCCCGATCCGCACCCCGTCCCGGTTGAGGGTGGCGTCGGAGCGGCCGTGGACCAGGCTGTAACCGTCCTCGTACATCGTCACCCAGTCGCCGTGGCGCCAGGTCCCCGGGTAGGTGGAGAAGTAGCTCTCCCGGTACCGAGAGCCGTCGGTGTCGCCCCACAGGCGCAGCGGCATGGACGGCATGGGCTGGGACACGACGAGCTCCCCGGGACGTGCGAGGACCTCGTGCCCCGCCTCGTCCCAGGCGGCGACGTCCACCCCGAGAGGGCGGCACTGCAGCTCGCCGGTCCTCACGGGAAGGATCGGTGCCGATCCGAGCAGGCCGCTGCAGAGCTCGGTCCCCCCGCTGTTGCAGCGCAGGTGGACATCGGGACCGACCGCGGCGTACACCCATCGGTAGCCCTCCGGCGGCAGTGCCGCACCCGTGGAGCCGACGGACCTCAAGCGGGCCAGGCCGTGCTCCTCCGCCGGGCGTTGCCCGGTGGCCATGCAGTTCGCGAGGAATGCCGCGCCGACCCCGAGGTCGGTGACCTCGAGCTCCTCGGTGAGGGCCCACAACACGTCGGGCCGGCCGTGGTCGGGGGCCCCGTCGTAGGTGACGATCGACGCATCAAGGGCGAGCGCGCTGACCAGGATGTTCCACATCGTCCACCCGATCGACGTGTTCTGAAAGAACCGCGTCGTCGGTCCGATCCCCGCGTGGAGGGAATGCGCCTTCAGCTGTTCGAGGGCGATGCCCCCGTGGCCGTGCACGATGGGCTTCGGGGCACCGGTCGTGCCGCTCGAGTACAGGATCCACAACGGGTGCTCAAAAGGGACCCGGGCGGGGCCGATCGGCGGCTCAACCTCGAGGTCGGAGAGCGCGACGGCCCACGCCGGGTGGCCGGTGGTCAGGTTCTCGACCCAGAGGGTGGCGACCAGGCTCGGGAGCGCCGACCGGATGCGCTCGACGACGGCACGACGGTCGAACACCTTTCCCCTGTAGGTGTAGCCATCGGCCGCGATCAGGACCTTCGGCTGGATCTGAACGAACCGGTCGACGACGGCGTCGGGGCCGAACTCGGGTGGGCAGCAGGACCAGATCGCGCCGATGCTCGCCGCGGCCAACAGCAGGACGACCGCCTCGGGCATGTTGGGGAGGTACGCGGCGACCCGGTCACCGGGCTGCACGCCGAGGGAGCGGAGCCCCGCGGCCGCCCGCCCGACCCGCTCGGAGAGGTCCCGTCTGGTGAACGCCTCGCGCCGGCCCGCCTCGTTGACCCCCACCAGGCACACCCGATCGGGATCGCCCCGCAGGCAGAGCTCCGCGTAGTTGAGGCGCAGCTCGGGGAACCATCGGAACCCCGGCATCTCCGAGCCGACCAGCGCAGGGGCCGGGGAACCCGAGCACGGCACGTCGAACCAGTCGACGATCCTGGTCCAGAAGCGTCCCACGTCCTCCACCGACCACCGCCAGAGCGCGTCGTACTCCGCCTCGGCCTCGTCGGCCGTCGGTCGCTCCGGCACCCCCCCGAGCACCGAGGTGGCGAACCGGTGCAGCGGCGAGGACGCGATCCGCTCCGATGAGGGGCTCCAGACGAGGTCGCCCCGGGCCGCCGTCCGCTCGCCCAGGACGTCGCTTCCTATCGGGTCCATCGCTGCCCACTCCCTTCGCGCCGTCCCCCCGGGGGCTTCGGCGCCAGACTATTGCGGAGCCGTGCCGAAGGCCCGCACGGCAGTGGGCCCGTTCGGCCGGGCGCCTAGTTCGTCGAGTCCTTACCGCCGAAGTAGAAACCGACGATGACGCCCGCCACCCCAAGGAATGGCGTGAAGACGCCAGCGATGGCCGACTTCACGTTCTCGGCTTGCCCAAGGTAGGCACCGGCCAGAGTGCACCCCAGCAAAAGGGTCACTCCGACCACCGAGTATGCAACCACGGTGCGTACGTTCTCCCGACGAGTTGCCTTGTCCTTCTTCTGGATGTCCGGTACGGGCTGGAGTGCTGCGGCAGTCTGTGCCGGGGTCAACTGGCCAGCCGGTTCGACCGTAGTTCCAAGATCCTCCAGTGGCCCTGATGGCTCCCCGTCGGATCCCATCAGGCTTCGGATCCAGCGACGAGCTCCACCCGGTTCCGTCACGGCAGCTTCAGCTGCACCATCCGGCCGTCAGGCTCCTGCACGAAGATCTTGGCCCCGTTGCGGACTTCGTTGTCCAAGAACAGCTTGGTCGAGATGGCCGCCTTGAGTCCCTGGGTCAGGTTGTCGTGTCTCTCGGCTGCATCCTCACGAAGCTGGTCGATCATGTCCTTGGGTAGGTTGGTCGTGACCTTGACAATCTCGGGCATCTGGGTTGCCTCCCCTTTACTCCCATAGGATAACCGTATGAGATACGGGAGTATTCCGTATTGAAGCTGGTCAGTCAAGCAGCCCGGCGATCTCCCACACGGAGGAGCCGTGCCGAAGGCCCGCACTGTTGCGGAGCCGTGCCGAAGGCCCGCCGGGCGGCGGTAACCTCGGGCCGCCCGAACCCGCGGCCCACCGGAGGAGATGCCACCCATGCCCGACGCCGTGATCGTCGCCACCGGAAGGACCCCCATCGGTCGCGCCTTCAAAGGTTCGTTGATCGGGTGCCGACCCGACGACCTGGTGGCGCTCGTGCTGAAGTCGGTCCTGGCCAAGGTCCCCCAGCTCGACCCGGCCGAGGTGGAGGACGTGATGGTCGGGACCGCCTCACCGGCCGGCGAGGCGGGGCACAACCTGGCCAGGGTGGCGGCGCTCCTGGCCGGGCTCGACCGGGCCCCGGGCGTGACGGTCAACCGCTACTGCTCCTCCTCCCTTCAGACCATCCGTATGGCCGCGCACGCCATCCGGGCCGGCGAGGGCGACGTCTTCCTGGCGGCGGGGGTGGAGACCGTGAGCCGCTACGGGAACGGCGCCTCCGACGTCGGTCCGCACAACCCGGCCTTCGCCGAGGCCGAGGAACGGACCGCGGCGCGGGCGCCGGCCGTCACCGCTCCGTGGACCCCCCCGGTCGGGCTGCCCGACGTGTACGTCGCCATGGGCCAGACCGCCGAGAACGTGGCCGAGATCGAAAAGGTGAGCAGGGTCGAGATGGACGAGTTCGCGCTGCTCTCCCAGACCCGGGCCGTCCGGTCGCAGGCGGACGGGTTCTTCGAGCGCGAGATCATCCCCGTCGCGCTGCCCGACGGCACCGTGGTCACCACCGACGACGGGCCCCGACCGAACACCACGATGGAGGGCCTGGCCCAGCTGAGACCGGTGTTCCGCGAGGGCGGCACGGTCACGGCCGGCAACGCCTGCCCACTCAACGACGGCGCGGCCGCCGTCGTCGTGATGAGCGATACCAGAGCCCGCGAGCTCGGCATCACCCCGCTCGCCCGGATCCTGTCGAGCGCGGTGAGCGCCCTCGACCCCGAGATCATGGGTCTGGGCCCGGTGGAGGCCTCCCTCCGGGCACTGCGGCGGGTCGGGATGGGCATCGGCGACATCGACCTGGTGGAGATCAACGAAGCCTTCGCCGCGCAGGTCATCCCCTCGGCCCGGCACCTCGGGATCGGCTGGGACAAGCTCAACGTGCACGGCGGGGCGATCGCGCTGGGGCACCCGTTCGGCCAGACGGGAGCCCGGATCATGACCACCCTCCTGAACGGGCTGGAGGACGGCGACCAGACCTTCGGGCTCGAGACCATGTGCGTCGGGGGCGGTCAGGGCATGGCAATGGTCGTCGAGCGGCTGGCCTGACGGGCCTTCAGCCGGAGACGAGCCGCTCTATCTCGGCCACCGCGGGCACCGGACCCGGGTCGACGCCCTCGCGGGCGGCGAGGTGGAGCGAGACGAAGTCGCCCACGAGCACGAGGTCGAAGAAGCGGGCCAGCTCCCCCTCGCCCTGAGCCCAGACGGCCACGACGTCGGCGACGACCTCCGCCAGCGCCTCGCCCGCCAGCTCGAACCGGCGGGCGATCGCCGGGTCCTCCGCGCCGTGACGCAGCTCCACCAGGGTGAGGAGCTGGCGGGTGACGTCGCCCGACTGACCCCAACCGGCCACCTCGTTGTGGCAGAGATCGGGATGGACGGACCAGAACGCCGGGGACTTGGCGTTCTCGTTGACCTGGGTCTTCCATCGCTGCGCGGCCACCCCGGTGAGGCCGGGCGAACCGTGCACGAGCGGGAACGTCCGCCCGATCCGGCGGGCGACGTCGAGTGCCACGTTGTCGGGGCCGACCAGCTCGTCCCGCCGGCGGGCCAGCTGGTCGACGGCCGCGTCGATGCCCGTGCCGACCTCGGGGAGCAGGCCGAGCCGCTCGAGCACGACGAGCGCCGGCACCGCCAGGGCGCCGAGGCCGGCCCGCGCCTGGGGGACGTCCGCCGGGACCGGGACGACCGGTGACCCCTCCCGCTCGGCCAACCGGGCCAGCCGACCGGGACCCGATACCGCGACCACCTGCGCGCCCGCCGCCCACGCCCGGTCGGCGGCGGCCAGGGTCGACTCGGTCTCCCCGCTGCACGACACCGCGAACACCAGCGAGTCCGGGCCGACGAACGCGGGCAGCTCGGCCGACTTCACCACCACGAGCGGCACCGCCATGACCCCGCCGGCCACCGCGGCCAGCACGTCGCCGGCGAGCCCGTCGCCGCCCACCCCCAGCGCCACGACGTTGGAGACCGGCTGCTCCACGGCCAGCGGGACGGCTCGGCCGGCCAGCGCTGCAGCTGCCACCTGCTCGGGAAGGCGAGCGGTCGCCTCCCACATCCCGAGCGTGTCGGGCGTTGCGGGCAGCGTCACCCCGCGGGACGGCCCGTCTCGGGGACCCCACCCTCTCCGGCCCGTCGCATCAGCCGGTCATGCTCGGTCTCGTCGACGTCGGAGCCCTCCTCGACCAGCATGACCGGCACGCCGTCGCGCACCGGATAGCTCCGGCGCAGCCGGGGGTTGTAGAGGATCCCCGCGTCCTCAAACCACAGCAGGGGCCCCTTGTCGACGGGGCAGGCGAGCACCTCGAGCAGCAGGGCGTCCAGTGGCATGGTCATCTCGTCCTTTCGGCGGCTCGCCGGTCGGTCCCGCCGCTCAGCCGGGCGCCGAAGCCGACGCGGTCACCAGGTCGACCACCTCCGCCACGTGGCGCCGGCACTCTCCCTCGGTCCTGGCCTCGACGTTCAACCGGAGGAGGGGCTCGGTGTTGGACGGGCGCAGGTTGTACCACCAGTCGCCGTGGTCGACGGTGAGGCCGTCAAGGCGGTCGACCGGGTTGCCTTCCGCCGCCTCGCGCTCCGCCACCGCCTCGACGGTCCGGGCCGGATCGGCCACCTCGGTGTTGATCTCGCCCGAGTCCGCATAGCGCCGGTACGGCTCCAACAGCTCCGAGAGCGGTCGACCGGTGGCGCTCATCAGCTCCAGCACCACCAGCGCGGTGATGATGCCCGAGTCGGCCCGGAAATTGTCGCGGAAGTAGTAGTGCCCCGAGTGCTCGCCGCCGAAGACGGCTCCGGTCTCGGCCATCACCTCTTTGATGAAGGAGTGCCCGACGCGGGTCCGGATGCCCACGCCGCCGTTCTCGGCGATGACCTCGGGCACCACGTGCGAGCAGATGAGGTTGTAGAGCACGGTCGATCCCGGGTGCTTGCGCAGCATCGACGCGGCGACCAGCGCGGTCGTCAGCGATCCCGACACCGGCTCGGCCCGCTCGTCGACGAGGAACACGCGGTCGGCGTCGCCGTCGAACGCCAGCCCGACGTCGGCCCCGCTCCGGACGACGGCGGCCTTCAGGTCCCGGAGGTTCTCGGGTTGGATGGGATCGGCGGGGTGGTTCGGGAAGGTGCCGTCCAGCTCGGCGAAGAGGATCTCCACGTCGAACGGCAGGCCCTCCATCACCCGGGGCACCACGAGGCCCCCCATCCCGTTGGCCGTGTCGGCCACGACCTTCAGCGGTCGCAGCGTGGCGGCGTCGACGAACGACCGGACGTGCGCCGCCCACTCGCTCAGGAGGTCGAGGTGGTCGAGCGGGGCCAGGGGCCCCGGGGCCGGAGGCCGGTCCATCAGCTCGGCGGTGGTCTCCTGTATCTCCGCCAGCCCGGTGTCGCGCCCGATCGGGCGGGCACCGGCCAGGCAGAGCTTTATGCCGTTGTACCCGGCCGGGTTGTGCGAGGCGGTGAACATGGCGCCCGGGGCGTTGAGGTGACCCGAGGCGAAGTACAAGAAGTCGGTGGACGCCATGCCGAGGTCGGTCACCGCGGTGCCTTCGGCCCGCGCGCCCTCGGCGAACGCCCCGCTCAGCTCCACCCCCGAGGGCCGCATGTCGCGGGCGACGAGGAGGCGGGAGGCCTTGGTGAAGCGGGCCACCGCGGCGCCGATGGAGCGGCACATGGGGGCATCGAGCTGATCCGGCACGGTGCCGCGGATGTCGTAGGCCTTGAACACCTGTGCCGGATCGCCCATCCCGGGTCAGCCTATCCGAGCTGATCCGAACGGCTCCTGCGCAGCGCCAGGCCGGCGGCCAGGGCGACGAGCCCGAGCGCGCCGAGCACGGTCGCCAGCAGGCCCAGCCGGTTGGCCGGGCTCGAGCCGTACACGAGGGTCACCCGGTGGCTGGTCGGAACCACCACCATCAGGTTGGGCGTCACCCTGAAGGGCCCGGTCGCCCCCGTCGCCCGCCAGTTCGGGAAGTAGGAGACCTTCACCAGCACCGGGGTGCCGGTCCGGCTGACGTGGAAGCTGATCGACTGATCGGTCTGGTGGATGCCCGACACCACGGTGCCCGCGACGGCCACCTTCGGCGGGTGCTCGCCCGCGAGGACCCGGGGCCAGCCGGCCGGCCCGCTCTGGGCCAGCTCCACGTCGAAGTCCGCCGGATCGTCGTACCAGGCCAACGACGGCGCGAGCCAGCTCGACTGCTGTGGGCCGACGTTGCGCAGGACCGCCGGGAGGTTCTGCAGCGGCGCGACCAGCGGAGCATCCTTCACGAGGAAGACGTCCCAGGTGGTGTCGAGTGCCTCCGTGCCGTATTGCGCCTTCCACGGGCCGGTGGAGGCCACCAGCTCGAGCGACGGGCTCGCCAGGGCCGCCTGTTGGATCTGTGGGCTGAAGGCCATGAAGTAGCGCACGCCGAGCAGCTGGAGGTGTTGGATCCCGAGCGGCACGTCGACCGGTCCGTACGGCAGGCCGCGCATCGGCATGGAGGGCGCCACCGACAGCTCCGCCTGGTTGATGAAGTGATAGGGCGTCGTGGCCGACGACTCGAAGAGCAGCCCCTCCATCGAGTCGATGCAGCCGTTGGTGAAGTACGGGAGCAGCATCAGGGACTCGGGCGTGCCGAAGCGGTTGAGGTCCGAGTTGTACTCCCACATGGCCCGCCCGCACCCGTGCCGGGCGCCCACCCCGGCCATGGTGGTCATCACCGACCGGTACTCGGGGTAGGACGCCTTCCCCTCGTAGCCGCTGTAGTTGTACTGGGCCCAGTTGGAGACGAGGTTCGCGCCGACCTGCACCGGCAACAGGTTGGCGGGCACGAAGAAGGGCGGAACGACGACCAGGCAGGCCGCGGCGAGGGCGACGATCGGACCGGACACGGCGGCGGGGCCCCACCGCCGGCGCCGGTCGGCCGCGGCGGGGCCACCCGGAGGCGGGCCGGCCGCGGGTGCGCCAGACGCAGGCGCAGGCGGGCCGGCGGGCCCGGCGACGGCGCGTGTGGCACCGGACGCGCCGAACCACGCATCCGCCGCGGTCATCGGGACGAGCGTGAAGGCCGGGAGCGGCGGGGGCGGGGGCTCGGGGGGGAGCGGTTCGAGCGCGACCGGCGGGGTGCGTCGCCAGCCGAGCGGCTCGTGCCGCCACCAGCGGGCGGCCGACACCACGATGACCGCGAAACCCCACCCCGCCATCACGTACACGCACACGAACCACAACGGCAGGAAACGGGTGTTGTAGAGGCTTCCCTGGGGATCGAAGATCAGGGTCAGCGCCGATGCCAGGCCCAGCACGGAGAACAAGAGCCCGAACCGGCTGCGGAGCACGACGGCGAGCACGACGGCGAACCCGGCCAGCGCGAGGGCCCAGGCGTCGGCCTCGGGGAACAGCAGCGAACCGAAGTCGCGCAGGTTCTGGTAGTTCATGGAATTGGCGTACTTGTTCTCGATCCCGAAGGGCACCAGCCACCAGCCCGACAGCAACAGGCCGACCGTCACGGTCGAGACGGCCACCCAGATCGCCCGCCGCCGGCCGAGCCAGACCGGTCCGGCCCCACCGGGGAGCCCCCCCCACGGGCGGTCGTCGTCGACGGCGACGCGCCGCGGCAACAGCTCGAACACGGTGAGGACGAGCGCCCCTGCGAGGGCGAACATCGCGGGGATGATGTGCGAGAGGATGCAGGCGGTCAGGACGATGGCCGCCCAGCCCCGATGGCGCCCGGTGCGCAGCGCCAGGGCGAAGAGCCCGAGGAAGAGCATCGCCAGGGCCAGGCTGAGGGAGAACGCGTACTCCCCGGCCAAGGTGGAGAACAGGTTCCCCCCGTAGATCGTGTAGGTGTAGTCGAAGAGCAGAGGCAGGGCCGCGACGGCGAGCATGCCCGGCACCGGTCGCCGCAGGCGGAAGAGGCGGGCGCAGGCCCAGAGGGCGACCGGCAGGGCCACCGAACCGAGCACCGTGGCCCACTTGAAGGCGATGTTGTAGGCGATCAGCTTCCCGACGACCGCGGCGAAGAGGTCGGGGAGGACGAAGTAGAAGGTGTAGATCGGGTAGCCGTCGTACCACTGCGGGCTCCAGCCGGTGAGGTGCCCGTGGGCGATCAGCGACTCGAGGTACCTCGGCATCATCACGTGGGCACCGGTGTCCCCGCCGGTCGTCGTGGAGTTCTGAAACAGCAGAGGGAGGTGCAGCTGCCAAAGGGTGACGGCGATGACCCCGATCACCGCGACGGCCGTGGCGATCGCCGGGACCAACCGAACGGTGCCCTGGCGCCTCGGTGCCTCGGGATAGGGGGCCCGCCGGGCATGGCGCGGCCCGGTGGTGGGGGCCGGCAGGGCCGGGTTGCTCATCGGAGGGTGTCGCCCATGCAGGTCAGTGCAGCACACCGCCCCGGCTGTTGAGGATGGCGAGGATGGCGAACAGGTTGAAGGTGGCGTGCGCGACGACGTTCATGCCCTGCCGGCCGGTGCGCAGCGACACGACGGCGAGTATCCCCCCGAACACGGCCAGCCCGGCCAGCTGCACGAGCTCCCCGTGGGCGAGGCCGAACAGCAGGCCGTCGAGGACCACGGCGCCGGCCAGGCCCGCGTTGCGGGCCGCCCGGCTCGAGACCCCGAGCGGACCGAACAGCCGCACCAGCGCGCGCAGGAGCAGCCCGCGGAAGAAGAGCTCCTCGAAGAAGGGCGCACCGACCACCGTGAAGACGGCGATGACGAAGAACCCCCACCCGTGGGCCGACCCCGTCAGCTTCTGGGTGGGTGCCGAAAAATTGTGGAGGTGGTTGATGAACGGGGCGTACATCAGCGCGACGAGGATCTGGCCCCCCAGGCCGACGCCGATCCCGGCCAGGTCGATCCAGCGGAAGCGGATCCCGAGGTCGGCCACCGTGGCGCCGGTCCCGCGAACCCGGCTGGCCAGCCATGACGACAGACCGAAGCCGGTCCACAGCCCCACCAGGCTCGAGACGACGTACCACTCCGGGGGGGCCGCCAGCTTGGCGATCTGGGACAGCTGGGCCCCCTTGCCGGCGATGGAGGCGGCCACGTCCACCAGGAGCAGGGCCACCACCTGGCCCGCCACGAACCCGGTGAAGGCGAGGACGAACCAGACCCCCGCGTCGCCCCTGCTCAGAGGTGGCGCACCGGGGTCGCCGGGGAACCTCACGGTCCCGGCCGGGGCGGTCGTCGGGCCGCTTCCCGAGCCGTCACGGGCCACGGGGGCGACGTCGGGCACAACCCCCGTCGGCGGCCCGGGCACCCACGGCCGGCGCCGGCGGGACGGCTCCTGATGCTCGGGCGGCGCCATCGGCGAAACGATACCGCCGGCCTCCGGACGGCTCCGGGCGCCTCCGGGCGCCTCCGGTCGGTGCCGGGTCGGCAGCCCGGTCGGTGCCGGGTCGCTCCGGGCGGTCTCCGCCTTCCACAGGGGGCGAATAGCATGGGCGGGTGAGTCCCCAACGGCCAGAGCGACCGTCGCCCCGTCCGGGCGCGCCCGGCAACGGCGCCCCCGGCGGCGCGCCCGCGGGGGGCGACCAGAGCTGGCGCTGGATCTGGAGCGTCCTCATCGTCGGCGTGCTCGCCCTGTTCGTCATCCCCTCCCTGCTCAGCCATCCCTCGGCGAAGTCCATCAGCTACTCGGCCTTCATGGGCGACGTGAAGAACGGCCAGGTGTCGACGGCCACCATCAACAACAGCGACGGGGTCATCACCGGCAAGCTGAAGAACGGGACGCAGTACACGACCACCGGCCTCAATCCGCCCCTCTCCGCCGACGTGGCCCAGATGCGCAGCCACGGCGTGCAGGTCGATGCCGCCAACCCCCCGAGCTTCACCCTCGCCGCCCTGCTCCCGTACGTCTTCCTCATCGGGGGGTTCGTGCTGCTGCTCTGGTTCCTCGGGCGCCAGACGAGGGGTCAGATGTCGGGCATCATGTCGATCGGGCGGTCCAAGGCCCGGCTCTTCAGCGCCGACCGGCCGTCGACCACGTTCGAGGACGTCGCCGGCTACGGCGGGGTGAAGCAGGAGATCAGCGAGGTCGTCGACTTCCTCAAGACCCCCGCCCGGTTCAAGGAGATCGGGGCGAAGATCCCCAAGGGAGTCCTGCTGGTCGGCCCGCCGGGCACCGGCAAGACCCTGCTCGCCAGGGCGGTGGCCGGCGAGGCGGGGGTGCCGTTCCTCTCGGTCAGCGGATCGGACTTCATGGAGATGTTCGTCGGGGTCGGGGCCAGCCGGGTGCGGGACCTCTTTCAGACCGCCCGCAAGCAGGCTCCGTCCATCATCTTCGTCGACGAGATCGACTCCATCGGCCGGAAGCGGGGGGCGGGCCTGGGGGGTGGTCACGACGAGCGCGAGCAGACCCTCAACCAGATGCTCAACGAGATGGACGGCTTCGACCCGACCGAGGGCGTCGTCATCATCGCCGCCACCAACCGGCCCGACATCCTCGACCCGGCGCTCCTGCGCCCGGGCCGCTTCGACCGCCAGATCGTGGTCCCGCTCCCCGACCTCGACGAGCGGCTCCCGATCCTGCGGGTGCACTGCAAGGGCAAGAGGGTCGGCCCCGACGTCGACCTCGAGCTGGTCGCCAGGGGGACTCCGGGGATGAGCGGCGCCGACCTGGCGAACCTGGTCAACGAGTCCGCCCTTCATGCCGTGCGGCGCGGCAGCGCCACGATCGACATGGCCGACTTCGAGGCCGCGCGCGACCGGGTCCTCATGGGCCAGCGGCGGGAGAGCCTCGTCCTCTCCCCCGCGGAGAAGGAGCGCGTGGCCTACCACGAGGGCGGCCACGCCGTGCTGGCCTACGTGCTCGAGCACGCCGACCCGGTACACAAGGTCACGATCCTGCCCACCGGCCTGGCGCTCGGGGTCACCCAGCAGCTCCCGATGGAGGAGCGCCACATCCACCCCCGCAACTACATCGAGGACTCGCTGTGCGTGCGGATGGGTGGCCGGGTCGCCGAGCTCCTCGTGTACGGCGACCTCTCGACCGGTGCGGCCAACGACCTCGTCGGCAACACCGAGCTCGCCCGCAAGATGGTCCGCGAATGGGGGATGAGCGAGGAGATCGGACCGATGGCCTGGGGATCGCAGGGCCAGGTCTTCCTGGGCGAGGACCTCATGCACACCCGCGACTACTCGGAGGACACGAGCCGGGTGATCGACGACGAGGTCGAGCGCATCCTCCGGACGGAGGAGGAGCGGGCGATCGAGGTGCTCACCCGCCACCGGGGCGGGCTCGACGCCGTCGCCCATTCCCTACTGGAGCTGGAGATCGTCGATGGCAGCGAGGTCGGCCGGCTGGTCGACGAGGCCTTCGGGAGCCCGGTGCACGAAGCGGGGGCCAAGGCCGTGCCGGTGTTCAACGGGAACGGCAAGGAAGGGTCCGACCGTTCGGGCAACGGTGCCGCACCGACCGGCGGCGCGGAGGGCTCCGTCGGGCACGGCGCTCCGGTGGGATCACCCGCCATGCCCGCCTCGGCCCCTCCCTCCCCGCCGCCCGGAGCCCCGGCCTGGCCGCCGCCCCAGTGGCCCGACCGCCCAGCAGCGCCCGGCGCCTGGCCGCCGCCGCCCTGGCAGGGTCGTGATCCCAAGAGCCCGCCCGCACCGCCGGGCCCGTCGACCGGCAGGGCACCCACCGACCAGTAGCGCCGGCCGGGCCCGGCCGGCAGGCATCGGCCGGGCGAACCTCGGCCGGGCGGACCTCAGTCGGGCGAACCTCAGCCGAGCGGCACCCCGGCGACGGCGACCACTCCCGGGGCCCCCGCAGGCGAGAGCTCTTCGACGACCGCGAGCGATCCGTTCGACTCCACCATCAGGGGGTCGGTGCCGGAGACCCCTGCCAGGACCGGTTGCCCGATCACGGCGAAGGCGCGCGGGCCCAGCCGGAACGTGCCCGCCGACCCGAGGTTCTTCACCTGTCCGCCCACCAGGGCCCTCACCCGCACCGTCACGGCGGACCGGGTGAGGTTCTGCACGGCCAGGGCCGAGGGAACGGCGCCGGCCACCGCCGCCCCGGGGGCGGGAAGGACCCACCGGTACGCGCCCGCCCTTCCCGCGCCCGCCCGTCCGATCGCCGGGGTGACCCCCCATCGGGGCGACGCGCCGGCCGGCGGCACGGTGACCGTCCGGTCCACCACCACGCCGGAGCCCCCGGTGGACCGCACCGACAGGGCGAAGTCGGTCGACGGGGGGATGCGGCTCGCCGAGTCGGTCCGCAGATGCCACGTCGACTCGGGTGGCACCCTCACGACGAAGGGCGCCACCCTCGCCGCGAGGTTCGCGCCGGCCGAGGCCAGGCGCACCGAGACGGTGACCGTCTCCGCCTGGGTCCCGGGGTTGAGCACGCTGAGCTCGGTCGCCACCCCCGCGGGGTCGACGGTGCGCGGCAGGCTCCACGCGGTGCGGGGGGCGGCTGCGCCCAGCCGCAGCGAGAGCCCCTGCTGCCCGTTGAGCGACAGCGTCTGAAGCTGCTCGGCGACGACCTGGCCCGAACGCGCCGACACGATGGTCGACACATGCTGCTCGTCCTGCACGTACGTCCCCACGTCGATCGCCACCAGCTGGCCGGGTTCCACCACGACCCCCTCGTCCGGCTGGGGCTGCACCGGGCCGCGCGCCGTGACGAAGGTGGTGTCGACGACCGCCGGGGTGGCCATCGGGTTGTACAGGTCGAGGACGAGCGTGGAGCCCTGGGCGGTGGAGCCCGACGCGAAGTACCAGTCGGGCAGGGCGGTGCTGGCGCAGGCGGACTGGGACCATCCGGCCGGCCCCTGACCGACCTGGCTCACGACCACCCCCCCGCCGCCGAGGCGGACGGTGGCGGCCAGCCAGGTCCCCTGCTCCACCGCGGACGGGCTCACCGTCACCTCCGAGCGGGCCGGCACGCGGAGCACCGACGAAGCCGTGGCGCCGGCGTCGTTGACCACGCCGACCTCACCGGTCACCGGATCGGGGCCCGTGTTCGTCACGAGCAACGTGGCCTGGGCCATCCCCCCGGCGGTGCCGGACCCCCCGGCGCAGTACCACGTCGAGGACTGCGAGCCGACCGGGGCGGCGACGGAGGCGGCGACGGCCGGTGCCGGTGCCTCGGGGGGCCGGGCGACGCCCCGATCGACCACGCCGAACCCCACCAGCACGGCGAGGACCACTCCGAGGACGGCCCACCGGCGGAGGCGCGGAGCGCCCGGCACGGCGCCCGGGGGCACGGCGCCCGGGGGCACGGCGCTCGGGGGCACGGCGCCCGGCACGGCGCCCGGGGGCACGGCGCCCGGGGTCGGGCCCTGCGCGCTCACGCCCCACCTCCCCGCCGCCGCGCCCGCCGCCGCGCCCGCCGCCGGGGCGGCCGCCAGGACCGCCGCCGGGCGGCCAGCGCAGTCGCCGGTGCCCACCACCAGTCGAGCCACCGCCGCCGGCCGGCGATCGCTGCCGCCACCACCGCCCACAGGAGCACCTGGGCGAGCAGGCCGAGCGGCAGCCAGACGCTCCCGGCGAACCACAGCCGGCCACGGCCCGCCTCCGGCGAGCTGAACTGGGCAGCCCAGCCGAAGGCCGGCGAGCGGTCGGCCGTCCTCGTTCCGACCGAGAGCTCCCAGGATCCCGCCGGCGCGTAGGAGGAGACCACGGTCCCCTTCCCGATCGGGCCCTGGTAGGAGCGCGAGCCGGGCGGGCCCGGCAGTGCGGTCCGCCATCCGCTCAGGTCCGCGGCGCCGGCGGGCAGGCGGGCCGAGACGGGGCCGCCCGCCCGGACGGCGCGCACGGGCACGATCGGGGCGGCGTTCGCGAAGACGCTGAAGCCCTCGCTTCCCGGGACCTCGCGCAGGTCGCGCTGCCCCAGCAGCGCCGGCAGCAGCGCATTCGGCGGCGGGAAGGCCGTGGTGGGCGCCTGACCGGCGATCGACGGTGCCAAGGAGCTGGCCACGACCACGTAGCGCACGCCGGCTGTCGCCAGGAGGTGCCCGAGCTCGGTCGTCCGACCGCTCATGGCCAGCGAGACCGACCCCGCCAGCTGGTCGGCGGGACCCGGGCCGGCGGGCGCCCACGCCAGCCCGGCGTCGGGTGTGCCGCCCTCGGAGGTGGCGTACGCGAGCCCCGGCTGTACCGACCATCCGCCGATGGGCAGCGCCCGGGAGTCCCCCAGCCAAAGCACCCGGAACGCTCCGTGCGAGCTGCCCTGCGCCGTGAAGGCGAGCGGCCCGGCGTACCCGGAGCCCGGTAGACCCCAGCGCCCCTGAAACGACTGGGCGACCACGGGGACGACGCCGACCACCAGGGCCAGGACCCCCAGACCGGTGAGCACCTGGCGCCAGCCGAACCGGTAGCCGGACAGGTCGGTCTCAAAAGCGGCGACCCCCAGTCCGATACCGGCCGCCACCGCCACGGCCGCCGGAGCCAGCAGCACGTCGATCGACGGGGCGAAGGAGCCGGTCCACCCCCGGCTCACCGCCTCGGCGAGGACCCAGCCGGCACAGGCCACGGCCCAGAGCCGACCGGCCCAGGCGAGCCGCCACCTCCGGGCGATGAACAGCGGGAGGAGGGCGGTCGCCACCAGGAGCCAGCTGAGGGGCGAGCCCCCCACGGGTCCGACGTCGAACCGCAGCAGCTGGCCCCATCCCGGTGAGGTGGAGGGCGTCGCGGCCAACCCGAACACGGACAACGCGTTGCCACCGGCCAGGGTGCCGACGACCCACGGCCCGCACAGCAGCAGGGCCATGGCCGTGGCGCCCAGTCCGGTTCCGAGCGCCCGCAGGGACCCGCGCCACTCCCCCACGACGAGGGACCCGAGCACCAGGGCGACCGCGCAGAGCGGCACGACGACGGCCATCGCCGGCGCGAAGGACATCGCCAGGGCCACCACCACCCCGAGGGTCACCGTCTGCCCGGGCAACGTTGCCCGCCACCCCCCTGCCACCTGGGCGGCCCGCGCGCCGCCGAAGGGCGGGAGCCCGGTGGAGCGGGCGAGCCTGCTCAGCACGAACGGCACGGCGGCATAGGCCACCAGGCCGTCCCAGCGCCCCCGGGCGAGGTCGTCGTAGGGAAGCGGGAGCCCGAGATAGCAGACCACGGCGACCAACCGGGCCCGCGGCGAGGCCATGTCGCGGAGCAGGCGGGCGACGCCCCAGCCGCCGAGCGGGATGCAACCGAGCACCAGCACCTTCTGCACCAGGCCCATGGCGCCGAAGAGCACGGTCCCGACGGCTCCCAGCACGGCGAACGCCGGGGTGGACGGTGCGGTGGACCCCACGCCCGCCGGCTGCCAGCCCGCCACGAAATGGTGCCACGTGCTCGACCAGCTCTCGAGCGGGAGGAACTGGCCGATGAGCGGAAAGTGCGCCGCCAGGAGGTTCCGCGTGCCGAAGACCAGCACCAGGGCGACCGCGAGCCACGCCACCGTCCGGGAGCGCCGGCTCGCGAGCACCCGCCGGCGACGGCGGCGCCCGAAGCGGTCGGTGCCCGAGCGGCGTCCCAGGTCGTCGAGCTCGTCGAAGTCGGCGTCCTCCGAAAACGCGCCCCCGACGCTGCCGGTGAGCACCGGCTCCCCTGTAACCTCCCCCGCCCCCGCTGCCCCCGGGTCGGTGCGGGTGGCGCCCTCGAGCACCGCCGGGGTCCGTCCGTGGGCGACCTCGAACCCCTGGTGGGTCAGGCGCGACAGGTACGTCGTCAGGCGGGCACTCCCGTGCACCTGAAGCCGGCGTACCTCGGAGTCCGGAAGGGTGCGGTGGCGGCGCAGCTCCGCGCGCAACCCGCGCAGCTCGCGGGTCCGCGCGAGGTTCCAGCGCCAGGCTCCGGCGACGGCTCGGGCCCTCGCCCGATCGCCGACGACCAGGGCGGCGAGCACCTCGGCGCCGGCGAGCACGATCGCCTGGGGCAGGACTCGCAGGAGGTGGAACCACCCGTAGCACTTGAGCACCGCGCGCAGCTCGTGCCGCCGTTGCAGCGCCTGCAGGGTCGGGGGGACCGATCCCGCTTCGGGGCAGGGACCCAGCCGGAGCTCGCCGCCCGAACCCTGCAGGGAACGGACCCGGGCGTCGGGAGCGACCACGACCCGGGCACCGGCGACCTGGGCGCGCCAGCTCAGGTCGAGGTCCTCGGCCATGGCCACCATGCCCGCGTCGAACCCGCCGAGCTCGGCGAACAGGTCGGCGCGGACGAGCACGCATCCCGACGGGGCGACGAACACGTCTCGCACGGCGTCGTGCTGGCCGTGGTCCACCTCGCCCGCCTGCACCCGGTCCACCACCGCTCCCGTCTTGTCGGCGTTCATGCCGACGTGGAGCAGGACGCGCGGATCGTCCCACCGGACCACCTTGGGCGAGACGATCCCGGCGTTCGACCGGTAGGACTCCTCCACCATGACGTGGAGGGCGTCGGGATCGAGGGCGCAGTCGTCATGGCACAAGAGGAAATACGAAGCCCCCTCCACCATCGCGAGGACCTCGTTGGCGGCCGCGCCGAAACCGACCCCGTCGGGGAGGCGGCGCACGAAGGCTTCGGGCAGGACCTTGCCGACCCGCCCCGTCGGGTCCTCCCCCCCGCCGACCACCAGGACGAGGACCGACAGCTCCTCGTAGTGCTGGTCCGCCAGGGACGACAACGTCTCCTCAAACCATGGTCCCGGGTCCCGGGTGACCACAACGGCCACCACGGCCGGCGCTCGGGCGTCCATCAGGGTGACGAGGCTACCGGCTCGCCTCGCACCCGAGCGCCCGCAGGTGGCGACCGGGTGCTTGCAATTGTTTATCTTTATGAATACACTAGTTTTCAACACCCGATGCCGTCAGACAGGAGCCGATGGGATGCCTCAACCCCGTGACCTGAACCTCAACGAGCTCGCCAAGGGCCTCACCGGTGCGGCGAAGGACGCCACCTACGTCGCCGTCGGGCTGGGCGTGCTCGGGATGCAGAAGGCGCAGGTGCAGCGGCTCGCCATACAGAAGCGGCTCCCCGAGGGGCTCGCCATGCAGAAGCGGCTCCCCGAGGGGCTCGAGGCCCGGCTCGGCGAGGTACGGGCCGAGGTGGCACGCCACGCCGAGGAGCTCGACGAGCTCGTACTGGGCGCCATGCGCCGCGTGGAGTCGTCGTTGGAGCCGATCGAGGCACTGCTGCCGGCACCGGTGCGCGACGTGGCGAAGCTGGCACACACCGGCGCCCACCAGGTCCGGATCAGGGTCAGGGAGCTGCTCGCCGCCCCGTAGCCGGCCGAGCCGGCCTCAGCCGGCCGCGTGGCCGGCCGGAGCAGGCCTCAGCCCCCCTTGCCCAGCTCGGTCTCCCAGTAGGCGAGCACGTCGCCGAGCGTCTCGTCGAGCGGGATCTCGGGCTTCCAACCCGTGGCTTCCTGCAGGAGGGCGTGGTTCCCGCGCAGGACCGGCACGTCCACCGGGCGGACGAGGGAGGGGTCCGGCTCGAGCGTGAGCTCGGCTCCGCTGAGCTCCAACAGCCGGCCGACGATCTCGGAGATCGCCGTGTCGTGCCCCGAGCAGACGTTGTACACGTGCCCGGGCCGGGCCTGTTCGACCAGGAGCCGGTAGGCCTTCACCACGTCGCGCACGTCGGTGAAGTCGCGCCTGGTGGTCAGGGTGCCCACGGTCAACGTCGTCGCCCCGTCGCGCCGCGCCTGCACGATCCGGCGGGCCAGCGCCGACACGGCGAACGTCGGGGCCTGCCCGGGCCCGATGTGGTTGAAGGGGCGGACCACCACGACCCGCTGGCCGTACCCGCGCCAGGCCTGCAGGGCCACCTGCTCGGCCGCCGCCTTGCTCGCCGCGTACGGCGTGACCGGCGCCACCGGCGTGTCCTCGCCGAGGGGCAGCTGGTCGGGTCGCACCGAGCCGTACACCTCGGACGAGCTGACGACGAGCACGACCGGGTCGGACCCGAGCGCCCGCGCCGCGGCCAGCACCTCGGCGGTGCCGAGCACGTTGACCCGCAGCACCATCGACGGCGAGGTCCAGCTCTCGCCGACGTGGGACAGCGCGGCCAGGTGGTAGATCGCCTCGGGCGCCGCCGCGGCCACGACCGGGCCGATCGCCCCACCGTCGGCCACGTCGGCCTCGTCGTCGGCGACCACCACCTCGTCCCCCCGGCCCCGAAGGGTCTCGGCGAGCCAGGTGCCCACGAAACCCCGCCCCCCGGTGATCAGCGCTCGCACGGCTGCACCCTACCGGCGGGCACGTCAGGGCCGGAGCCGGGCGTCGACCGCCAGGCGATAGGCCTCCACGTGGTGCAACGCGCTCTGCTCCCACGTCCGCGCCGCGGCCACCGCGAGGCCCGAACGCCGGCGGTCCTCGGCGAGGGCGGCGCCACCCGAGCGGCCAAGCACGGCGTCGAGGGCGTCGGCGAGGGCGAGGGCGTCGCCGGGTGGCACGAGCAGGGCCGCGCCGCCGGCCATCTCCTCCATGGCCGTGCCGGAGGTGGTCACGAGTGGCGCACCGCAGGCCAGCGCTTCGAGCGCCGGCAGGCCGTACCCCTCCTGCAGGGCCGGATAGGCCACGACCGCCGCCCGCCGGAGCAGCGCCGGCACGGCGGCGTCGGGGACGTACCCGGTGAGGACCACCCGGTCCCGGTGCCTGGCCGTGCCGACGGCCCGGCCGACGTCGTCGGGGCCCCACCCCGGCTGCCCGGCCAGCACCAGCTGGGCGTCTGCGTGACGGCCGGCCACGGCGTCGAAGGCCTCGACCAGCCCGGCAGCGCCCTTGCGGGGCTCGAGGGTGCCGACGAAGACGACGAGGGGCCGGGAGGGGTCGACGCCGAGCGCGTGCAGGGCCGCCTCGTCGGAACCGGGCTGCGGGTCGTCGGGCCGGAAGCGCAGATGGTCGACCCCGTGCGGAGCGACCACCACCGGCACCCCGACCTCGCAGACCTCGCGGAGCCGGACCGCCGTCGTCGCCGACACGCACACGATCGCCGCGGCCCGGCGGCAGGCCACCCGGATCGCCCTGCGGAACAGGACCGCCTTGGAGCGCTCGTGCCATTCGGGATGGTCGAAGAACGTCAGATCGTGGATGGTCACCACCACCGGCACCCGCGCCCGCTCGGGCATCGTGTAATGGGGGCTGTGATGCACCGCCGGCCCGAGGTCGTCGAGCAGCCCGGGGAGCCGGACCTGCTCCCATGCCAGGCGGAGCGGGCGGCGGGCGGGGGCGGTCATGGTTCCCGCCCCGAGGTCGCCCGGGCCCGTCCGGGCGGCGGCGGCGGAGCCCCACCGCTCCGCGTCGCCGCGCCGTCCGACCAGCACCAGGTCGACGTCGTCGCGCTGTCCGAGCGCTCGCGCCAGCTCGATCACATAGCGACCGGCTCCCGCGGGGTTGGCCGGTACCGCGCTCACGTCCAGGGTCACCCGCAACGCCGGCCCGGTGCCGTCGGTCTGGCCGGCGTCGGTCAGCCCGGCGCCGTCGGTGGTGCCGTTCACGACGACCGTCCCGCCAGGGACTCCCAGAGCCGGGCGTGCCGGTCCGCAGCCAGCCGCCAGGTCCGCCGGCGCGCGTCGGCCTCGCCCGCCGCCGCCAGCGCGGCGCGCGTCACGGGGTCCGTGGCCACTCTCACCAGGGACCCGGCGATCGCTCCCACGTCGAGCGGGTCCACCAGCAGGGCGGTGGGCTCGCTCCCCGGAGCCGGCACGACGCTCGGCACGCCCGTGCTCGCCAGCACCGGCAACCCGAAGCGCATCGCCTCCAGCGGAGGGAGCCCGAAGCCCTCCGACAACGGGACGTACACGAAGGCCCGGGCCGACGCGTACAGACCGGCGAGCACCCCGTCGGGCACCGCGCCGACGGGGACCACCCCCTCGGCCGAGAGCAGTTCGCCCCACGACCCGCCGCTCCCGTCGATGCGCCCGCTGCCGGCCTCCCCCCAACCCACCGGACCGACCACCACCAGCGACAAGCGCCCGGGCAGGGCGGCCCGGGCGCTCGAGTACGCGGCGACGAGCCGCGCCAGGTTCTTGCGCGGCTCGAGCGTGCCCACCGTGAGCAGGAACCCACCCGCGACGCCGTGGTCGCGGAGAAGGGCCTCCGCCCCACGCCGGTCCGCCTCGCCGAGGTGGTCCGCGCCCTCGTCGATCACCGTGACCGCACCCGGGTCCGCTCCCGCCTCCACCAGATCGTCGGCCACCGATCGGGACGGGACCACCAGGGCGTCCGCGTGCCGCAACGCCCGCCCGAGCGACGCCTCGTGCCACCGCCTCCCCCGCGGGGTGCCGGTCTCGGGATGCCGGCGCCAGGCCAGGTCGTGCACGGTGACCACCAGGGCCGGGCGGGCGAGACCCTGTCGGCCCCGCACCGGCGGTGCGGCCAGCGACACCGCGTGGACCACGTCGTAACCCGTGGGGGGCGCCCCGAGCCCGTGGTCCCAGGCCCGGGTGAGCAGCCGGCCCGGGAGGCGCGACGCGTGCACCGGCCACCCGAACCCCTCCAGCGGGTCGACCGGGCCCCCCGCCGCGCCGACCGTTGCGGCACCCCCGTCGGCGCGGCGCGCCGCCCGATGGCGGCCGTGGTCCCCGGGAGCCCTGCTCGCCAGGAGGCCGATCTCGACGATCGGCCCCCTTCTTGCCCGGTCCGCCGCCGCCTCGGCCAGGCCGCCCAGCAGGCCCCTGGCGTACGTGCCGATCCCGCCGGGCACACCACGCCGGAGCTGCTCGACCGCGAGCAGGACCCGGGGCGGCGCGCCGGTCCCCCTCGCGCCCTCGCCGTCCGTGTCGCCGTCCGTGTCGCCGTCGGTCCCGCTCGCGCCCTCGCCGTCCGTGTCGCCGTCCGTGTCGCCGTCCGTGTCGCCGTCCGTGTCGCCGTCCGTGTCGCCGTCCGTGACCGGGGTCATCGCACCGCCCGGGCCGCCCGCCGGCCCGGGCCGGCCTCGGCCGCCGCGACCCGGTACAACGCGCTCAGGCCGTCGGCACAGCGGGCCCAGGTGTAGCGCGCCACCCGCTCGGTCCCCCGGCGCACGAGGTCGGCGCGCAGGTGCCCGGAGTCGAGGACCTCGGCCAGGGCGCCGGCCAGGGCGGCCCGGTCTCCCACCTCCACCAGCATGGCGGCGTCCCCCAGCGCCTCGGGGATCGCCCCTCCCCTCGACGCCACCACCGGTACCCCGGCGCTCATGGCCTGCAGGGGGGGCAGCCCGAAACCCTCGTACACGGAGGGATAGGCCAGCACGGCCGCTCCTGCGAGGAGGGTCCCGAGCGTGCCCGCGTCCACCCAACCGGCCCGCGTGATCCGCGAGCGGAAGGGCGAGGCCCCGATGGCGCGCTCGAGCGCGTCGCTCCCCCAGCCGTCGGGGCCCGCCAGCACCAGCGCGAGATCGGGACGATCGGCAGCCACGTCGTCGAACGCCCTGACGAGTCCGGGGAGGTCCTTTCGGGGCTCGGCCGTCCCGACGGCGAGGACGTACCGCAGGGTCCCCTCGGGCAGGAGCGTCGCGGCCGACGGCCCGTCGGGGCCCGGCCGGGCCGGGGGGGTCGGCGGGAGGACCGGCGCGCCGGGGGCGACGGCCCGGACCCGTTCGGGATCCGCTCCGAACGCGTCCACGACCTCGGCGGCCACGAACGCCGAGTGCGTGTGCACCCAGGCACCGCGGCGCAGGGCCCGCCGCACCAGGTCGGGGAAGGCCAGGGTGGCGGCGTCGCAGAGCTCGGGGAACCGCAGAGGGGTGAGGTCGTGCACCGTGACCACCGCCGCGGCGCGGCGGGTCGGCGGCACGACGAAGTTCGTGCCGTGCACGACGTCGACGGGACCGACGAACCACTCGATCGGCGGGAGGTCGAGCCGGCGCCAGGCCCCGTGAAGCGGTCGGGCCGGCATGGCCCGCTGCCGGGCGCTCACCCCGGGGGGGAGGTGCTCCTCCATCCCCCGGCGCCGGCGCCAGCTGACCGCGTACGCCGAGACCTCCAGATCGCCCCGCTCCGCCAGCCCCGAGAGGACGCCGGCGCAGAACACCCCGACACCCGTCGGCTTGCCGAGCAGCGGCGTGGCGTCCACGCCGACGCGGAGGGGCCGCTGGGAGAGCCCGGGGGCGCCCCGCGCACCGGTACCCCCAGGGGGGATCGGTGGGTTCTCTCGACCTCCGGTGTCGGCGCCGGTCACCGGCTCGGACGGCACCCGTCGAGCCTTGCACACCGCCTGCGGCTCACGGCCACCGCGCTACCCGCCGCCGAGCTCGGCCAGCACGCCGTCGGCCAGCGCGGGCCACGCATCGGCCGCCCAGGGACCGAAGGCGCGATCGCTGAGGGCGCCCAGCGCCACCCCGGCGGCCGGGTCGACCCAGAGGAACCCACCGGCCCGCCCGAAGTGGCCGAACGTCCGCGGGTCGTTCCGCGCCCCGGTCCAGTGCGGTCGCTTGGACCCACGGACCTCGGGCCCGAGCCCCCAGTCACACGGCCGCTGGAGCCCGAACCCGGGCACGACGCCGTCGAGCCCGGGGTAGGCGACCGCGGTGGCCCGGGCGAGGGTCTCGGGCGACACCAGCGTCGGGCTCATCAGCTCACGGCCGAGCGCAGCGAGATCCCGGACCGACCCGGTCAGCCCCGACGCGGGCGAGCGGCTCGCGCCCCATCGCGCCCCGTCCATGACGAGCGGCTCGAGCACGGCCTCGGTGAGGTAGTCGGCGAAGGGGATGCCCGACCGGGCGCCCACGTGCTCGCCCAGGAGCTCGTAGCCGTAGTTGGAGTAGATCCGCCTGCGCCCGGGAGGCATGAGCGGCGGCCCGCGGTCCGGCCCGAGCCCCGACGCGTGCGCCAGCAGGTGGGCCACGGTCGACCCGGCGGGGCCGGCCGGGTCGTCGAGCGCCGCCGAGCCTTCCTCGGTCGCCACCAGCACGGCCAGCGCCGTGCACAACTTCGTGATCGACGCCCAGGGGAGCACGCGCGTCTCGTCCCCGACGGTCGCCACGATCCGCACCCCATCACCGCTGCCGGGTGCGGGGCCCCCGATCGCTCCGGCCTGCGGGGCCGGGCCCTCGAGCACCACCGCGGCGGCGGCGCCGACTGGCCAGTTCTGAACGGCGCGGAGAGCCTGCATGGCGAGCGAGAGCGTACCGGCAGCGCCCGCGTAGGCTGACCCCCATGATCACGGCCATGGCTGGAGGAGTCGGCGCGGCTCGCCTGCTGGCCGGGATCGTGCAGGTCGTCGACCCCTCAGAGGTCACCGCGGTGGTGAACACGGGCGACGACCTGGTCCTGCACGGGCTGCACATCTCCCCGGACATCGACACGATCACCTACACCCTCGCCGGGCGGGACAACCGCGAGACGGGGTGGGGGGTCGCGGGCGAGACCTTCACCACGATGACCGAGCTCGAGCAATTGGGGGGGGAGGCCTGGTTCCGGCTGGGCGACCGCGACCTGGCGACCCATCTCCACCGCACGCAGCGACTGTCCGAGGGAGCCTCCCTGAGCCAGGTCACCGCGGAGCTGGCCGAGCGGCGGGGGGTCGGGGTCCGGCTCCTCCCGATGTCCGACGAGCCGGTCCGCACCCGGCTCACCCTGGCCGTCGACGGCGATCCCGAGGTGGCATTTCAGCAGTACTTCGTCCGGCTTCGCCACGAGGTCCCGGTCCGGTCCGTCCGGTTCGAGGGGGCCGGGGAGGCCCGACCCGCCCCGGGGGTGCTCGAGGCGATCGGGGCAGCGGGCACCGTGGTCGTCTGCCCCTCCAACCCGCTGGTGTCGATCGGCCCGCTCCTGGCGGTGCCAGGCGTGCGCGAGGCCCTGGTCGCCCGCCGGGACGACGTGGTGGCCGTGTCGCCCATCATCGCCGGATCGGCACTGAAAGGACCGGCAGATCGCCTGCTCACCGAGCTCGGCCACGAGTCCTCGGTGGTCGGGGTGGCCCGGCTGTACGCCGACTGGGTCGGCACGTTGGTGGTCGACGACGCCGACGCCCATCTGGCCGGTGCGGTGGAGGCCGAGGGGCTCCGGTGCGCGGTCGCACCCACCGTGATGTCCGACCCGGACCGCTCCGCCGCTCTGGCCCTTGCCGTGCTCGACACCAGGGTCTCTTCGAATCGATCGGCTCCTTGACCAGCTCCACCGGCATCGGGTCCACCGGCATCGGGTCCACCGGATGACCGGGCCGACGAGCGAGAGCATCTCCCTCCTCCCGGTGAGGGGTCTCGGCGAGATCGGGCCCGGGGACGACCTGTGCGACACCTTGGTGGCGGTGCTCCGGCCCGCGGTCCCCGACGGGCTGCAGCTGCGCGACGGCGACGTGCTGGTCGTCACCCAGAAGATCGTGTCCAAGGCGGAGGGCCGGGTGGTGCCCATCGATCCCGACGACCTCGCTGCGAAGGTCCGCCTGGTGGAGAGCGAGGCGGTCCGCGTCGTACGGCGTCGCGGCGACCTCCTCATCACCGAGACGGCCCACGGGTTCGTCTGCGCCAACTCGGGGGTCGATCTCTCCAACGTCGGGGAGGGAACGGCGGCGCTGCTCCCCGTCGACCCCGATCGGTCGGCCCGGCGGATCCGCTCGGGTCTGCACCGGCGGCTGGGCGTCAGCGTCGGGGTCGTCGTGTCCGACACCTTCGGGCGGACCTGGCGCCGGGGGGTCACCGACGTGGCCATCGGCTGCGCAGGGGTCGCCGCGGTGATCGACCTGCGGGGGACGGTCGACGCCGGGGGCCGCGAGCTGGTGGCCACCGAGGTCTGTGTGGCCGACGAGATCGCCGCCGCGGCCGAGCTGGTCATGGGAAAGGACCGGGGGATCCCGGTGGCGATCGTGCGCGGGGTGCCGTCGTCGTGGCTCCGGGACTCGTCGGTGGCCGAGGAGATCGTCCGCCCCCCCGGCGAGGACCTGTTCCGCTAACGCACCGGTGGCGCCGCGGGGCGCTCGGGCCGGTCACGAAGACGGCTCGCGTGCTCGAGCACGGCCCGCACCCCCTCGTCGAGCGTCGTCCACGACCGCCATCCCAGCTGAATGGCCGCTCGCTCCACGTTGAGGCAGATGCGCATGACCTCGCCCGGGCGAGCCGGGGCGAGACGGGGTTCGGTGGTCACGCCCGTCTCGGCCGCCATCACCCGGTAGAGCTCGTCGATGGCGACCTCCCGCCCGGTCCCGACGTTGCACACCAGCCCGCCGCCGCGCGAAGCCGCCCGGACGAACGCGTCGGCCACGTCGTCGACGTACACGAAGTCACGGGTCTGCTTCCCGGTGCCGAAGATGGTGACCGGCTCGCCGGCCACCAGCCGGTTGGCGAAGACCGAGACCACGCCGGAATCGCCACCTGCGCCCTGCCGCGGTCCGTACACGTTCGTCAGAGCGAGGGCGACGAACTCGAGCGCGTGGAGCTCCCGGTAGGCGACGAGGTAGTCGAGGACGGCCTTCTTCGAGACGGCGTACGGAGAAAGCGGGTGATGAGCCTGCGACTCGCGTACGGGGAGCTCGGAAGGAGCGGGCTCGCCGTACAGCGTGTCGCCGCTCGCAGCGAAGACGATCCGCTCCGAACCGGCGGCCAGCGCGCCCTCGAGCACGTTGATCGACCCGATGATGTTCACCCCGGCGTCAAAGGCCGGCCTCGCGTGCGACACGCCCACGTCGGCTTGCGCGGCGAGATGGAACACCACCTCGGGGCGCCGGCGGGCCATCAGGTCCACCACCTCGGGCAGCGTGATGTCGAGGTGGTGGATGGTCAGGGCCCGCCCGGCCTCGGCGCGGGCTTCGGCGAGGTTGGAGAGCGAGCCCGTGGAGAGATCGTCGACCACGTCCACCTGGTGACCTTCGGCCAGGAGCCGGTCGACGAGGGTCGAGCCGATGAACCCCGCCCCCCCGGTCACCATGGTCCTCATCCGCGGGTCATCCGGTACGACTCCTCCGTCGCGCCCGCCTATTCGGGCACACGCTTCCCGTCCAACATTGTGCCCGAGGGCACCACGACCCCGGCGCCCAGCACCGACAGTGGGCGGAGGTCGCACCGTTCCCCGACGGTCGAACCGGGGCCCAGCACCGAACCCGACACCGAGGCGTCCGAGGCGACCCGGGCTCCGGGCAGAAGGACGGAGCCGGTGACCGTGGCCCGGGCTTCGACGATGCAACCGGCACCGAGCGACGAGGCCTCCACCGTCGCGCCTTCGGCGATCGACACGCCGTCGCCCACCCAGGTCGCTCCCTTCACCGTTCCCGCCAGGTCCGCCGAGCCGCTCACCCATACCCCTTCGGCGACCGAACGGGCCCGCGGGCAGGGCACACCGCCTCGCCGGCCCTGCAGGAGGTCCCGATGGGCCTGCAGGTATGCCGAGAGCGTTCCGGCATCGAGCCAGTACGAGTCGTCGGCCATCGCGTAGAGCCGGCCGTCCTCGACCATCGCGGGGAAGGTCTCGCGCTCGATGGAGACCCGGCGCCCGAACGGCACCCTGGCCAGCACCGAGGGCTCGAGCACGTACGTACCGGCGTTGATGAGGTTGGTCGGCGCCTCTTCGCGCCGGGGCTTCTCGACGAAGGCGACGACCCGGCCGTCGGCATCGGTCGGGACGACCCCGAACGCCGAGGGATCGGCCACCGGGTGCAGGGCGATCGTCCCCTCGGCCCCCCTGTCGCGGTGGTACTGCACCAGCGCGCTCAGGTTGAGGTCGGTGAGCACGTCGCCGTTCACCACGACGAAGGTCTCGTCCATCCCCGCGTGCTCGGCGGCGAACCGGATGGCGCCCGCGGTGTCGAGGGGCTCCGGCTCCACCGCGTAGGAGAGCGCGACCCCCGCCGCCACGCCGTCGGGATACGCATCGGTGAAGGCGTCGGGCAGGTACCCGAGCGACAGCACCGCCTCGTCGATCCCGTGCCCGGCCAGCTGGCCGAGGACCCGCTCGATCATGGCCACCCCGACGATGGGCAGCATCTGCTTGGGTGTGGTCAGGGTGAGCGGCCGAAGACGGGTCCCCTCGCCGCCGACCAGGACGACGGCTCTCACTACTTGGTCGTCGACGTGGTTGAAGACGGACCGGTGGTGGTCGTGGTGGTCCCAGCCGGGGTGGTCGTGGTGGACGTCGACGAGGCGGCCGACGAGGCCTGCAGGACGGCCACCTCGACGCTCGCCGACTTGGGGATCTTGGTGCCCTGGGGGGCGAAGGCCACACCCACCAGCGAGCTCTGGCCGAGCCTGAGGGACAGCGGATCACCGGTGACCAGGATCCCCTTCTTCGCCACCACGTTGGGCCACCGGTACACGATCACGACCCCCTTCTTCCCGGCGTCGGGAGTCCCGGCGGCGCACCGGTCACCGTTGGTGAGGAGCTTCCCGCCCGGGTACTGGACGGAGCCGGCCGTCAACTTCAGTCCCTTGTAGCCGGACACGAACCGGCCCAAGGTGGCGTTCTTCCCGGCCTGGCTCGCCTTGGTCGGCGCGATGACCATCACCCCGTTCCCGGAGGTGGAGATGCCGGTGGTGGAGGTGTTGGCCGGCAGGGAGGACCGAGACGCCCCGCACAGGCTGAAGTCGATGCCGGCGTACCACGTCGTGCCCACAGCGGGCTGCACGGCGGTGGACGTCGACGGATTGCGGTACTCGTACCTGGCGAACGCCACCGACACCAGCCCGAGCACGACGATGAGGATCAGCCCCGCGTACCAGTTGACAGGCACCTGCCCTCGGTACGTCCTGCCGCCGCCGGTGGCACCGGCTCGCTGCACCCATCTGCCCGTGGAGTCTCGTGCCATGGAGGGTGCAAACCCTACAGCCTGACGAGGGACCCCCTCGTGCCACGGCGGGACAAGGACCGGTAGAGCTCGACCGTCTCGGGATGGACGAGCTCGGCCGTCCGATCGGGCCCGGCCGGGCCATCGGGCCGGTCCCCGGCCAGCAGGCGGACCAGCCGGGCCATCGCCGACTCGACCCCGGCCGGGTTCCCCTGCGCGTCGGCGGCGAGGAGCAGGCGGCGGTACAGCCGCTCGTCGTAGGGGCTGACCAACAGCGCGCGCCGGGCCGCCCGGGCCGCACCTTGCCCGTCACCGGCCTGGAGGCGGGAGTCCGCCACGCGGATGGCGAGCGAGAGGATCGTCTCCTCCACCTCGGCGGCGATCCCCTCGAGGACCGCCCAATCGGGGCTCCGGAGCCCCTCGAAAGGCCGGCCGCGCACCAGCCCGAGAGCCCGCGACCACGATCCCGGGTCGTCGGAGGCCGCGAGCGCCACGAGGCGCGCCCAGTCGGTCGTCACCGTCGGCTCCAGCCGGAGCCTCCCGTGGCGTCTCGGAAGATGATCGTGCCCGAGCCGGGACCGCCCGAGGGCACGGCGCGAGGCCGACGCCGTCGAATGCAGGGTGGCGGCAGCCACGACCCGGTCGGGCCACAGGGCCGTCGCCCAGCTGTCGGTGCTCGCTCCCTCGGGATGCGTGGCCAGGTAGACGACGAGCTCCCGGCTCGAAGCCCGGGCGAACGGTCGAGCAGCTCCCCGCACCAGAAGGGGGCCCAGCACTCCCACCTCCACCTCGGGGCCGGGCTCTCGCTCGGGGCCGGGTCGGGGCAGGTCGCCGGGCTCTCGCACACAAGAGAACGGTCGGCACGGGACCGTTCCCGGCAAGGTCCTGGTGGCCCTCGGCGCGCCGGCGGCGACGGTGGTGCCGTCACGCCGGGCCGCCGGCGGCTGAATCGGGCCGCCGACGGCTCAGGACGGCGCGACGGGGACGGCCTTGCCGCAGATCGCTTTGCCGGTGACCACGTGGAACTGCGTCCCCTTCAGCTGCATGTAGTACCCGCACAAGGTCTTGGGAACGATCCCTGCGGTCCCGAAGCCGGTGAACAGCGTGGTCCCCGGCAGGATGCCTCCGGCGTTGTAGCTCTTCACCTTGCGCAGGTTGGTGATGAAGGCGGAACGGGTCGGGTTCTTGCCCGCCAGCTCCAAGCCCTTGATCATCAGGTCGGCCGAGAGGTACGCGCCGTACAGCCCGTAGTCGGGGATCCCGCCCTTGTAGCTCGGGTCGTACTTCTTCAGCGCCTTCAGCATGTCTTGGGTGGCGGTGTTCGGCGTCGTGAAGTTGATGGCCGCCGTGAAGTAGTCACCGTCGGCAGCGGCACGGGCGTTGGGGCTTCCCAGCACGTTCTGGTCATAGCCGGTGAAGTAGATCTGCTTGGCCTTGATACCGGCGTTCTTCACCGCCTGCGAGAGGGCGATGTCGGACGCGTCGACGAAGGAGCCGATGACGGTGTCGCATCCCGCCTGCTTCACCTGGAGCACGTCGGCGGTGAAGTCCACCCCGCCGAAGGGCACGGAGAGGTTCTCGTAGCATTTGGAGCTCGGCAGGACGGAGAAGATCGACTTGATCGACTGCTGCGAGGACTGGGAGATGCCGTACGCCAAGCCGGCGACCTTGTGGATACCCAGGCTCTTGTAGATCTTCGTGGGGTCGGCCGCGTAGTAGCTGCCGTCGATCAACCCGTCGAGAGGCGGGGCGGTGTCGAACATGTTGACGTTTGGCTGCGCGTTCCATTCGGGTCCGTCGAAACCCCCGCCGGTCACCGGAATGCCTTGCTGCTGAAGGTACTTGTACCCCCCGAAGGTGAAGGCCGAGTAATCGATGACACCGAAGGCGCCCTTGTTCTGGACGAGATCCTCGGACACGGTCTGGTTCGTCGACGGGCTCGACTGGTCGTCCTCGACGACGAGCTTGATCTTGTGGCCGTCGACCCCGCCCTGGGCGTTCTGCAGGGCGATCCGGGCCTGTGCCCCGCCCGGGGAGTCTTGGAAGGTCGAGGCTGCCACCCCGGTGATGTCGCTTATGAAGCCGATGGTGATCGGGCTCGAGGAGGCCGACGCCGCGCTCCCCCCGGCAGCGCCGAGGCACACCGAGCCTGTGAGCGAGATGGCCGCACCCAGAGCACACCTTCCGAACAGCGCCTTGCGCATGTCCCCCCCCGGGGTTCAGTGTCTGCCAGACCGGACCGGCGGGAACGCCGGTCTCGATGAGGACGATCCGATCGTACGGGAAATTCCCGATGAAGTCCACCGTCGGATGGTCCCGGGTCGCGATCGGACCGGGACCCGATAGGTTGCCTGGTCATGTCCGAGCACCTGCCGATGCGGTCGGCCGACCGCATCCTCGGCGCCCGATGAGCACGAATTCGGCCCGAAGCCTCGTCGAGCTGCTCGACCTGCAGAGGATCGACCGCGACTTCTACTGGGCGGTGAACGAGGCAACCGCCTCGGAGCGGCTCTTCGGCGGCCAGGTCTTCGGGCAGGCCCTGCGCGCCGCCGCCATGACCGTCGCGGAGGATCGGATGGCCCACTCCTGCCACGGCTACTTCCTCCGGCCCGGAACGCCCGGGAAACCGATTCTCCTCAGGGTGGAGCGGGATCGGGACGGACGGTCGTTCTCGGTCCGCCACGTGGTCGCCGTACAGGACGGCGAGGAGATCCTGACGCTCTCCGCCTCCTTTCACCGGGAGGAGCCCGGTGCCGAGCTCCAACCCGGGATGCCTGCCGACATACCCGGCCCCGAGACGGTCCCCGCCGATCACCGATCGGAGAACCAGCCCCTGTTCGACATGGCCATCGTCCCGGTGCCGGCACCGGCACCGGCAGGCGCATCACGCTGGCCCTATCCGACGCGGCTCTGGGTCCGGGCCAAGGAAAGCCTCCCCACCGATCCGGTGCTCCAGATCTGCGTGCTCGCGTACGTCTCCGACATGGGGAACGGGTTCTGGAACTCGATCGAGCGAGACATCCCGCGAGGCGGAGCCACCCTCGACCACGCGGTCTGGTTCCATCAGGCACCCAGGGCCGACGACTGGATGCTGCTGGACCTGACGGCCTCGAAGACGCGGGGTGCCAGGGAGATGTACCACGGCTCGATCTATGACCGGAGCGGCCGCCTCCTGGCGGTGCTCGCCCAGGAGATGCTCGCCAGGCCCGTGTAGCGACCCGGAGGCACTGAGGCACTGAGGCACTGAGGCACTGAGGCACCGGAACGACCCGGGCCCGAGGGCTACTCGCCGCGAGCCTCCTGCGGGCTTTTCAGCCACGACGCCGTGAGCGCCGTGATCCGCTCGCCGGTCATGTCCGCGATCTTCATGGAGGCGATCCTCGAGACGAGCTTGCCGGTCTGGTATCGAAGGACGGGATTCTCCTCGTCGGCGATTCCCACGATGATCTCACCGACCTCCTCGGGCGGTTGCCGGCGCGAGGCCCCACTCTCCATCACCGCGTCGCGGTTGCGCTTGATGACGGCAAATGGAGCAGCGGCCACCGGGTCCACCGGCATCGCCTTGTCGTCGAACCGCGTGTCGACGGGACCCGGCTCGACGATCGAGACGTGCACCCCGAAATTCGCCGCCACCGGGTACAGGGACTCGTAAAGGCCCTCGACCGCGAACTTCGCGGCGCAGTACGCGTCGTTGAACGGCTGACCGACGACCCCACCGAGGCTCGTGACCGCGATGAGCCGTCCCCGGCCCGCCTCCCGCATCGCCGGCAGCACGGCCTTGGTGGTCTTGGCGACCCCGAAGAAGTTCACCTCCATCGAACGGCGGAGCTCGGAGATCGGCGTCTCCTCGAGCGTGGCGGAGAACGGTGCCCCCGCGTTGTTGACGAGCACATCGATCCTGCCGTGCCGGGCCATGACGTCTCCGATGACCGCTGTCACCGCGTCGTCGTCGGTGACGTCGAGCCCGACGACCTCAATTGGAGCGTCGCCACCCGTCCCCGCGATGGCCGAGAGCAGCTCGTCCGCCGACGTGGGGTCCCGAACCGTCGCCACCACGGTATCCCCGGCGCGCGCGAACGCCAGAGCGGTGGCAAGCCCGATCCCTCTTGAGCTACCGGTGACGACAACGATGCGGTTCACGCGCCGAGCTTACGTCCGTGAGCGTCGGCGTTGCCCCTCCCGGCTCGATCGAACGACCGGGCCGTCGTGCGCGAGCCGGTCAGCCGATCCCGTAAAGGGCGATGGCACTCTCGCTGGTGATGGCCCGCTTCTGCTCGAAGCTCAGGCCTTCGAGCGCCTCGGTGAGCTCTTCGGTCACGCCCGGGAACTTCGCGTCCGGATGGGGGTAGTCCGAGGCCCAGATGATGCGGTCGGCGCCACAGAGCGGCGAGTTCGCCGTCACCTCGAGCATGCTCTCGTCCGGGTCGAAGCTGATCCAGCACTGCCGCTTGAAGTACTCCGAGGGCAGCATCTCGAGCCACGGGACGTCCCACGAGAACTTGCGGGAGTGGTGGTCGAGCCGCTCGAGCCACGGGACCAACCACCCGCCGTTCGCCTCGAGGAAGATGAACTTCGCCCCGGGGAAGCGCTCGCACACTCCCCCGGCCGTGATGTAGCAGATCGAGCTCATCACGTCGGCCGGATTGGCGATGGCCTGGGTGAAGTAGATGTTCGGGATGAAGGACGTCCCGGCTTCGGCCTTCTGACGCTCCATCTCCTCGAGCGAGACGTAGGTCCGGCCATCGGCCTCGCGGGGCCGGGCCAGCTTCAACCCCTCGCATGCTCCCGGCAGGTCGGGGGCGAGGAAAGGGTGGAAGGCGATGGGCAGACCTGTCTCCTGCGACGCCGCCCAGATCGGGTCGTACACCGGGTCGTCGAACTGCCGCCACTCCACAGCCGGGTTGGGTCGCATGAAGACCGACACCATGCCCGGCAGCGTCGCCACCCGGCGCAGCTCGTCCGCCACACCCTGCACGTCCCCGGGATCGTGCATCGGTGGAAGCGCGCCCGCACCGAACAGGCGTCCCTTGCCTGCGATCAGGTGGTCCGAGCACCAATCGTTGTACGCCCTCGCCTGAGCGACACCGAAGTCGACGTCCTTCACGCTCTGCAGCCCGAGCATGAAAGTCGGATAGAGCACCGACAGCTCGATCCCGTCGGTGTCGAGGTCGGCGAGACGGAGGTCCGCGGTCCAACCCGACGGTCGCGTCTCGGTGTACTGGATCTCCCCGTTGCGAACCCGGTCGACCTTGTCGTCGGGGAACCCGGCGGTGCCCGCAAGCCCGTTGGCCGGGGTCCGCCGGCCGTCGTACACCGTCCACTCGCTGCCATCGGCGTCGGTCTCGACGTGCCAGATCCGATCCCGGTACCTCGAGGGTGCGAACTCCGGAAGTGCGGTGGGCGGCTCGAGTATGTGCCCGTCCGAGTCGATGTAACGCAAATCCGTGGCAGCCGTCGTCACTGGATCCCCCCAGTCTCAAAGTCGATGCTTACATCCTACACATTCAGGTCGGCGCTTCAAGGCCCGGGCGCACGGGGCGGGCCGCCGCGGCGCGAGCCTCGCGTCCGCGCTGCTCGGTGCGCCCCAGCTCCTGGCGGAGGCCGTTGAGCAGCACCCGGAGACCGAAGTCGAAGTACTCCTCCACGCTGATCCACTCCTCCCGACCTCCGACCTCGACGTCGCCGAGATGCAACGAGCCGCTCTCCGGGCGTTGAGGGCGGTGACCACGCCGCAGATGCGACGACGTCAGCAGGCCCCCCATCTTCTGCTGCCCGACCACGTACCCGAAGAACGTCTCGTGGGCGAGCGCGGCGGTCTTCTGGTCGAACCCCGCCTCGAGGAGGATGCCGACGACCGCGTTCACCAGCCGCTCCCGGTTCGGGTACACGGTGTCGAAGGGCACGAGATCCCAGAGATCGGCCAGCTTGGCCAGCTCCGCGAACGCAGCCCGCTCCAGCAGCTCGAGCCGCATGTCCCAGGTTCCCGCACCCGGGGGGGGAACCTCCACCCGCGACATCACCGAATCGGCGATCAGGATCAGCAGGGCCTTCTTGCTGGGCACATGGCGATAGGCGGCCATGGCGGAGACGCCGAGCTCGTCGGCCAGCATCCGCATGGTGAGGGTCTTCGCCCCCACCCGCTCGGCGAGACGGCACGCCGCGTCGACGACGGCCTTCTGATCGAGCACACCCGGCACGTCCATCGGGGCCATCTTGTCACCTGCGTTCCGAG
>DATKRB010000043.1:0-2602 GCA_035532415.1 Acidimicrobiales bacterium
CGGTCGGACCGGCGCCGGCTCGGGGCGGTTCGGGTCGGCCCTCCAGCTTAGGCAGGGCGACACGCCCGGTCCGCTGGAGCCCTATCACGTCGTAGGTCTCGAGCAGGCTCTCGAAGTCGTCGATCTTCTCGGGGCGGCCCGCCAGCATCACGATGAGGCGGTCGGTCCCCACGTTGACCACCTCCCCCCCGAACACACCGACCAGCTGGATCACCTGGGACCGCTCCGTCGGCCCTGCCCCGACGGTGGCGAGAAGCAGCTCCCGCTCGACGGCGTCGGCCGGCGCGAGGTGGGAGATCGAGACCACGTTGATCAGCTTGTCGAGCTGCTGCACCACCTGCTCGAGCGGTGCCGACTCGACGTCGACGACGATCGTGATCCGGCTGAAGCGCTCGTCGTCGTCGGTCGGGGCCACTGCCAGGGAGTAGATGTTGAAACCCCGTCGGCTGAACAGGCCCGCCACCCGGGCGAGGACACCCGCCTTGTTCTCCACGACGACGGACAGGATGTGGTGGCGGGGTCGACCCTCCCCGCCCCCCGCCGTCCGCAGGGCGGTCACCTCGGCCGCGCTCATCGGGGCCGGTCCTGCTGGTCCGGGTGGACGGCGATGGCGTCGTTGGACGCTCCTGAGGGAACCATGGGGAAGACCTTCTCGAAGGCGTCGGTCCGGAAGTCGATCACCACGGGGCGGTCGTCGATGGCGTTCGCCTTGTCGATGGCCGGAGCCACCTCCTCGGGCGACTCCGCCCGGATGCCCACGCAGCCCATCGCCTCGGCCCATTTCACGTAGTCCGGCAGGTCCGGCGAGAGGTACACCTCCGAATAGCGCTCCTCGTAAAACATCTCCTGCCACTGGCGGACCATGCCGAGGTAGGCGTTGTTGAGGATGGCGATCTTCACGGGGATCCGCTCGGCGCTGGCGGTCACCAGCTCCTGTGCCGTCATCTGAAAGCACCCGTCCCCGTCTATCGCCCACACGGTCCGCTCCGGCCGGCCCACCTTCGCCCCGATCGCGGCGGGCACCGCGAATCCCATGGTCCCGGCCCCGCCGGAGTTGACCCACGTATAGGGGTGGTCGAAGCGCCACCACTGGGACGCCCACATCTGGTGCTGGCCCACTCCGGCGACCACCACGGTGTCCTCGGGCGAGAGGTCGCGCATCGTCTCCACGACCAGCTCGGGCTTGATCGGGCCGTCCGCTTCCCGGTCGTAGTAGAGCGGGAAGCGCTCCTGCCACTGGTGGAGCTGGTCCCACCACGGGGAGAGGTCCGGGCGGGAGGCGGCCGGCGTCCCCGCCTCGCCCGGAAGCCCCTCCACCGTTGCCCCGGCCCGACGCTCACCGCGCAGGCCCAACGAGTCCAGCGCGCCCAGGAGCTCCTGAACGACCAGGCGGCAGTCCCCGGCGATGCCCACGTCCGGTGTCCGCACCTTGCCGAGCTCGGCCGGGTCGATGTCGACGTGGATGACCCGGGCCCCGGGAGCGAACGCGTCCACCTTGCCGGTGACCCGGTCGTCGAACCGCGAGCCGAGGGCGATCAGCAGGTCCGAGCGCTGCATGGCGGTCACCGCCGTGTAGTTCCCGTGCATCCCGGGCATTCCCAGGCAGAGCGGGTGCGAGTCGGGGAACGCCCCGCGGGCCATCAGCGTGGTGACCACCGGGATGCCCGTCCGTTCCGCCAGCTCCCGCAGGGCTCCCGCCGCCCGGGCCTTCAGGATCCCGCCCCCGGCGTAAATGACCGGGCGCTCGGCCGAGAGCACCAGGTCCGCCGCCCGGCGAACCAGCTCGGGGTCGCCGTCCGTGCGCGGGTGGTACCCGGGGAGGTCGAGGTCGTCGGTGGACTCGGGCCAGTACCACTCCATGGTCGCGTTGGCGATGTCCTTGGGGAGGTCGATGAGCACCGGTCCGGGCCGCCCGGTCGTGGCGACGTGAAAGGCGGCCGCAACCACTCGAGGGATCTCGTCGGCGTCCTTCACCAGCCAGTTGTGCTTGGTGATCCCCATGGTGACCCCGGTGATGTCGCACTCCTGAAACGCGTCGGTCCCGATGGAGGCCGTGGCCACCTGGCCCGACACGACGACCAGCGGCGTCGAGTCCATGTAGGCGTTGGACAGCGGCGTCACGATGTTCGTGGCACCCGGACCACTCGTCACCATGGCCACTCCCGGCCTTCCGGTGACCATGGCGTAGCCCTCGGCCATGTGCCCCGCGCCCTGCTCGTGGCGGACCAGGATGTGGCGGATGGAGGAGTCGAGGATGGGGTCGTACACGGGCAGGATCGCTCCGCCCGGGAGCCCGAACATCACCTCGACGTGCTGCATCTCGAGGCTCTTGATGAGGGCCTGTGCTCCGGTCAGTCGCATGGTCGGCTCTGCTTTCCTGGTCCTGTTCGTCGTCGGTCGTCTCTGTGCGGCCCTGTGTCGTGCGGCCTGTGTCGTGCGGCCCGGGCCGGCGGCTGCGGCAACCGCCCCGGAATTGCAACGACCTCCCGGCTGGGAGGTCGAAGGGAGCGCGGCGGGATGGGTCGCGCTCTATGCGATGCGTACCAGCGGGTTGCGGGGGGATCGGGTCATGGCCCGACCATTGTGGCACGTGGCGGTACGC
>DATKRB010000044.1:0-24847 GCA_035532415.1 Acidimicrobiales bacterium
CAGGAGGCCGATCGAGACCTGGGCGACGGTCATCGCGTCGGCGGCGTTGATCCCCTCCCACGGCGCGGCGGAAGCGTGCGCTTCCTTGCCGTGGAAGTGGACGTCAAAATGCGAGACGGCCAGGCAGGCGGCCGTCAGGCGATCGTCGGGCCACGGGTGGACCATCATGGCGGCGTGCACGCCGTCGAACGCGCCGCGTTCGAGCAGGAGGATCTTGCCGCCCCCTCCCTCCTCGGCCGGGGTGCCCACCACGAGAACGGTGAGCCCGATGTCGTCGGCGATCTCGGCCAGGGCCAGACCCGCACCGACCGCGCTCGCCGCGATGATGTTGTGCCCGCAGGCGTGGCCCACCCCTGGCAGGGCGTCGTACTCCGCGCAGATCGCCACGACCAGCGGACCCGATCCGGCCCGCGCCTCGAACGCGGTGGGGAGGTCGCAGATGCCTTCGGCGACGGAGAACCCGCCGCGGGCCAGGGCCTCGGCGGTCCATCGGGCGGAGGACGACTCCTCGAAGCAGGTCTCGGGGTGGGCGTGGATCGTATGGCTGAGGGTCACCAGCTCCTCGAGCCGCCCGTCGAGGATCCTGCGGGCGGCCTGTTTCGGAGCATCGGCCCGCCCGCGCCGCCGGCGCCCGTTCTCCTGCGCCGCGCCCGGGTCGACCTTCACGATTCCCCTATTCGATCACCGCGACGACGTCGCCGCCACCGACCGAGTCGCCGGCGGCGACCCGGACCTCTTTCACCACTCCGGCCTTCTCGGCGTTGACGGCGTTCTCCATCTTCATCGCCTCGAGCACGCAGATCCCCTGCCCGACCTCCACGGTGTCGCCGACGCTCACGAGGACCCGCACGATGGTTCCCTGCATGGGGACGGTCACCGAGCCCGACCCGCCGCCCGAGGCCACGGCCCGCGAGCCGCGGCGCCTGGCGGTCCCGACCCCGCCGGCCGCCCCGGCGACGAAGGCGGGCCCGACGTCGGGTACCCAGAGCTTCACCTCGTAGCGGCGACCGTCGACCTCGGCGGTCACGTCCCGCTGCACCCTGGGCTCACCGCCGGCGTCCACGCCGCCGCCGGCCTCGCTCTGCGGCTCGACGGTCAGCGCCGTCAGGTCGAGCGTGTTCTCCACCCACTTGGTCGAGTGCGCCGCCCGGGCGAAGTCGGGGTGCGAGAGGATCGCCACGTGGGCGGGGATGGTGGTGGCCACGCCCCTGATCCGGATCTCCCCGAGCGCCCGCAGCATCCGTCGCCTGGCCGACTCCCGGTCTTCGGCCCACACCACCAGCTTGGCCATGAGGTTGTCGTAAAACTGGCTCACGGTGTCGCCCGACTCGTAACCGGCGTCGAGGCGCACCCCCGGCCCCGCCGGCTGGTGGAACTCGGTGATCGTGCCCGGGGAGGGGGAGAACCGCCCACCCGAGGGATCCTCGGCGTTGATCCGCACCTCGATGGCGTGACCGAACCGGCGGACGTCCTCCTGCCCGAAGGTCAGGCGCTCGCCGGCCGCCACGCGCAGCTGCCAGGCCACCAGGTCCAACCCGGTGACCAGCTCGGTGACCGGGTGCTCCACCTGCAGCCTGGTGTTCATCTCGAGGAAGAAGAACTCGCCGTCCTGGTAGAGGAACTCCACCGTGCCGGCGTTGACGTAGCCGCAGGCCTTGGCCACCCTGACGGCGGCCTCCCCCATCGCCTGGCGGATGCCGTCGGGGAAGTCGGCGGCCGGGCTCTCCTCCACCAGTTTCTGGTGCCGCCGCTGGCACGAGCAGTCGCGCTCGCCCAGCCAGACCGTGTTGCCGTGGGAGTCGGCCAGCACCTGCATCTCGATGTGGCGCGGCCACTCGAGGTACCGCTCGGGGTAGATCTCCGGCCGGCCGAAGTAGGCCTGCGCCTCGCGCCTGGCCGCCTCCATGGCCTCGGCCGCCTGCCCGGCCTCGGTCACCACGCGCATGCCCCGGCCGCCTCCGCCGTAGGCGGCCTTTATGGCCACCGGCCAGCCGAACTCGTCGCCGAAGGCGACCACCTCGTCGGGGGAGACGAGCGGCTCCGAGCGCCCCGGCACACCGGCCACACCGGCCGCTTCGGCGGCGATCCGGGAGCTGATCTTGTCGCCCATCACCTCGATGGCTTCGGGCGGCGGCCCGATGAAGGTCACGCCCTTCCCGGTGATGGCCCGGGCGAAATCGGTGTTCTCGGAGAAGAAGCCGTACCCGGGGTGCACGGCGTCGGCGCCGCTCTTGTCGATGGCCGACAGGATGGCCTCGGTGTTGAGATAGCTCTCGGCCGCCGTCTCGCCGCCCAGCGCGTAGGCCTCGTCGGCCAGGCGCACGTGGAGCGCTTCACGGTCGAGCTCGGAGTAGACGGCCACCGTCTGGACGCCCATCTCCCTACAGGTCCGGATGATCCGGACCGCGATCTCCCCCCGGTTGGCGATGAGGACCTTCTTGAGCACGGTTCGCCTTTCGACTCGACTATGGCGGTGTGGCGCCGACCCCTCCCCCCTCGGGGGCCGGGGTCGATTGGTCGAGCACCCGCAGGGCATGACGACCTCACTCCGTCCCATCACACTTGCACGACCCGTATGGTGTCTGCCATGTCGGGAGAGGTTTTCTGGGAGGTCCGGCATTTCGCCTCCCTCGATTCGACCAACCGCTACCTGCTGGAGGAGGCCCGTTCCGGAGCCCCCGAGGGCGTCGTGGCCGTCGCGGAGTACCAGACGGCCGGGCGGGGCCGCCTCGGCCGGTCCTGGGAGGCTCCGCCGGGTTCGTCCCTCCTGGCCTCGGTGCTCCTGCGCCCGGTTCTCCCGCCGGTGGACCTGCACCTGTGCCCGGTGGTCGTGGCGCTCGCCGCCGCCGACGCCTGCGGCACCGTCGCCGGGGTGGTGCCGGGACTCAAGTGGCCCAACGACCTGGTGGTGGGCGGTCGCAAGCTCGCCGGGGTCCTCGCCGAAGCGGACCCCGGGGCGGCCGGAGGATCTCCCGGTTCGGTGGCGATGGTCGTCGGGATCGGTCTGAACGTCGAGTGGCCGGGCCCGCCGGAGGCCGAAGGCACCTCGCTGCGCGAGCTGACCGGGCGATCGGTCGACCGCTCCGAGCTGCTGGGCGAGTTGCTGGCGGCCCTGGGCCGGCGCCTGCCCGACCTGCAGGACGAGCAGCGAAGGGAGCGGCTGCTCGCCGAGCTGGTGGAGCGGTGCGTGACCCTCGGTCAGCGGGTCCGGGTGCAGGTCGCCACCGAGACGATCGAGGGGACCGCCACCGGCATCACCGATTCGGGTCATCTGCAGGTGGAGACGGCCGGCGGGGTCCGCGAGGTCGCGGCCGGCGACGTCGTGCTCGTGCGGCCGCCTGGGACGGGACCCCGCGAGCCCCTCAACTAGGATCGCCCGACTATGCGGCTCCTCGTGACCGGCGGTGCCGGGTTCATCGGCTCCAACTTCGTGCGGTACTGGGTGGGGCGCCATCCCGGTGACCATGTGGTGCCCTACGACGTGCTCACCTACGCCGGCAACCGCCCCAACCTGGCCGACGTCGAGGACGGTGTCACCTTCGTGCAGGGCGACGTCTGCGACCTGGCGCAGGCCGAGCGCACCATCGAAGAGGAGGGGATCGACACGGTGGTGCACTTCGCCGCCGAGTCCCACAACAGCCTGGCGGTGCTGGATCCGGGGCTCTTCTTCAGGACCAACGTCCTCGGGACCCAGACCATGCTCGAGGCGGCGAGGCGGCAAGGGGTGGGCCGGTTCCACCACATCTCCACCTGCGAGGTGTACGGCGACCTGGCGCTCGACACCGACGAGACGTTCGGCGAGGACAGCCCCTACCGCCCCCGGACCCCGTACAACGCCTCGAAGGCCGGCGCCGACCACGCGGTGCGCGCCTACTGGGAGACCTTCGGGCTCCCGGTGACCATCACCAATTGCTCCAACAACTACGGGCCGTACCAATTCCCCGAAAAGGTGATCCCGCTCTTCACCACCCGCGCGCTCGACGATCAGCCGCTGCCGCTGTACGCCTCCACCCAGAACCGCCGCGAGTGGATCCACGTGCGGGACCACTGCACGGCGGTGGAGGCGGTGCTCGAGCGCGGCCGCCTGGGCGAGACCTACCACGTCGGGAGCGGCGTGGAGGCCAGCATCGAGGAGATCGCCGACCTGGTGCTGCAGGTGCTGGGCAAGCCGTCCTCCCTCAAGGAGATCGTCCCGGACCGTCCCGGGCACGATCGCCGCTACCTCCTCGATTCGTCCAAGATCACCGGCGAGCTGGGCTGGCGGCCCGAGGTGCCCTTCGCCGACGGCCTGGCCCGGACGGTCGAGTGGTACGCCGGGCACCGCGAGTGGTGGGAGCCGCTGCGCGACCGCGCCCCTGTGGCAGAGGCCGCCTGGGCCCGAACGGCCTAGCGCGATGCGGGTCCTGGTGACCGGCGGCGCTGGCCAGGTCGGCCACGACGTCGCGGTGGCCCTGGCCGGCGGTGTCCCCCCCGGCGGCCGGCGGCGGGCGCTCCGGGGACCCGAGGGTCCCGGGCCGAGCGGTGTGGAGCCGGTGGCCACGGACCACGGGAGCCTCCCGGTGGAGAACCGCGCCGCGGTGCTGGAGGCAGTGGGCGCGCTCCGTCCCCACGTCATCGTCCATTCGGCCGCGTTCACCGCGGTGGACGACTGCGAGCGCGACCCCGACCGGGCCTTCCGGGTGAACGCCCTCGGGACCCGCAACGTGGCCGAGGCGGCCACGCGCCACGGGGCGCACCTCGTGTACCTGTCCACCGATTACGTGTTCGACGGCACCGCTCACCGGCCCTACGTCGAATGGGACCGTCCCAACCCCCGCTCGGTGTACGGGCGGAGCAAGCTCGGCGGCGAGCTCGAATGTCCGGACGGCGCCACCATCGTGCGGACGTCCTGGGTATGCGGCGCCCGGGGGGCCAACATGGTCAAGACGGCGCTCCGGCTGGCAGCGGGCGACGGCCCCCTCAGGTTCGTCGACGACCAACACGGTTCGCCCACGTTCAGCGCCGACCTCGCGGCGGCCATCGTCACGCTGGCCACCGATCGGGTGCCGGGCCTCTTTCACGTGACGAACGCCGGTGCGACCACCTGGTTCGGCTTCGTCCGGGCGGTGGTGGACGCCGCGGGCCACGACCCGGGTCGGGTCGAGCCCATCGCCACGGCCGACCTCCACCCGCCGCGACCCGCCCCGCGGCCGGCCAATTCGGTCCTCGACAACGCGGCGCTGCGACTCGGCGGGTACCCGTCGCTGCCGGACTGGCAGGACGGGCTCGACCGGCTGGTGCGGGTGCTGCAGGGGAGCCGGTCCGCCCCGTGAGCCCCCGAGCCACCGTGGCCGGTGTCGTCGTCGACTATGCCGCCGGCCCGGTCCTGGCCGAATGCGTGGCCTCGCTCCTGGCCGACGGGGTGGACCAGGTGGTCGTGGTGGAGAACGGTGATTCCTCGGGTGCCCGGCGGGCCCTCGACGCCGCCGGGATGGCCGTCCCGGTGGTGGCCAGCGGCCGCAACCTGGGTTACGGGGCCGGCGCCAACCGGGGGGTGGCCGCAACCGGCGACACCGCCTACGTGCTGATCTGCAATCCCGACCTGCACCTCCACCGGGGCGCGGTGGGCAACCTGGTCCGTGCCCTCGACGAGCAGCCGTCCTGGGCGATCGTCGGCCCGCGGGTCCTCACGCCGGAAGGGGTCCCGTACCCCTCGGTCCGGCAGTTCCCCTCGATGGTGGACGCCGCCGGCCACGCCGTTGTCGGGCTCGTCCACCCGGACAACCGGTTCACGCGCCGGTACCGGCGGGCCGGTCTGGCCGGGGCCGGTCTCGCCGGGGACGGTCTCGCCGGGGACGGCCTGGCGCCGGCGGACTGGGTGTCCGGGGCCTGCTTCCTGGCCCGGCGGTCGGCGCTCGAGGAGCTCGGTGGGTTCGACGAGGCCTACTTCATGTTCGCCGAGGACATGGACCTGTGCTGGCGGGCCCATCGCGCCGGCTGGGGGGTCGGCTACCAGCCGGCCGCCGTCGTGACCCATGCACAGGGGATGTCCACCCGCCGGCACCCCTACCGGATGCTCGTCGCCCACCACCGCTCCGCCCTGCGGTTCGCCCGGCGCTCCACCGAGGGTTGGCGCCGTCTGGCGCTGCCGCTCGCCGCCCTGCTGCTCGGTCTCCGTCTTGCCGTCTCGCTCGCAGCCGTCGCCGTGAAGGGTGGCGGGCGACGCTGAGGGCGGCGCCTCCGGGCGGGCGCCCGCGGCGCCGGCCCGGTCGCCCGATGACGACGCAATACACTGGGAGCCGGGCTGCGTGCGGGTCTGTGGTTGCAAGTCGAGGCCAGTCGCAGGCAAAACGACCCACGTAAGGCAACTCGTGGTTGCTGAGCATGGTGCGATTTAGAAGTAAGCCCTGCCCGCTCGGTCCCCGGCTCTCGGGGGCGGGTGGCGACGGGGGGATGCGTGCCGTGAACGGCGCCGCAGGGCCGTCAGGCCGCCGGCGTCGGGCCGCCAGCCCCGCAGCAGGCGAGTGTGGGGTCAAAGACCAGGTCAGCCGCACGCAGCCCGGTCTTCCGTCCCGGCATCGCCCGGCCGTCCGTCCGGGTCCCGGCAGCGTCGCCGTCCCGGGCGGCGGTGCCCCGTCATCCCGGCGACCGGTAGGGCCGTCATCCCGGCGACCGGTAGGATCGGAGCCTGATGAGCGTCTTCACCCGCGTCCTCCGGGCAGGCGAGGGCAAGAAGGTCCGTCGCCTGGCCGATCTCGTCCCGATGGTCAACGAGCTCGAGCCCGAGATGGAGGGGCTCACCGACGGCGAGCTCCAGCACAAGACCGTCGCGTTCCGCGAGCGCCTCGACCAGGGCGAGTCTCTCGACGACCTGCTCATCGAGGCCTTCGCCGTCGTGCGCGAAGGGGCCTGGCGGGTCCTCGGCCAGCGGCATTTCGACGTGCAGCTCATGGGCGGCATGGCCCTGCACTTCGGCTGGATCGCCGAGATGAAGACCGGTGAGGGCAAGACGCTCGTCTCGACGCTGCCGGTGTACCTCAACGCGCTCGGCGGCCGCGGGGTGCACGTGGTGACGGTCAACGACTACCTGGCCACCCGTGATGCCGAGTGGATGGGCCGTCTCCACCGGTGGCTCGGCCTGACCGTCGGCCGTGTGGGCCCCGACATCGACGATCCCGAAGCCAAACAGGCGGCCTACGCAGCCGACCTGACCTACGGCACGAACACCGAGTTCGGCTTCGACTACCTGCGCGACAACATGGCGAGGTCGCGCGACACGATGGCGCAGCGAGGCCACGCCTTCGCCATCGTCGACGAGGTCGACTCCATCCTGATCGACGAGGCGCGGACCCCGCTCATCATCTCGGGCCCCGCGGACGAGGCGGCCAAGCTCTACTACCAGTTCGCAAGCATCGTGCGCACGCTGAGCCGTGACTCCGATTACGAGGTGGACGAGGAGAAGCGCATCGTCGTCCCGCTCGAGGCGGGGATCGAGAAGGTCGAGCGGGCCGTCGGGGTCGACAACCTGTACGACGCGGTGGCCACCAACTACGTCCACCAGCTCAGCCAGGCCCTCCGGGCCAAGGAGCTCTACCGCCGCGACAAGGACTACCTGGTGGACCAGGGCGAGGTGAAGATCGTCGACGAGTTCACCGGCCGCACCCTCGATGGCCGCCGGTGGTCCGACGGCCTGCACCAGGCGGTCGAGGCCAAGGAGCGGGTGCGGATCAAAGAGGAGAACCACACCTGGGCCACCGTCACGTTGCAGAACTACTTCCGACTGTACGAGAAGCTGAGCGGGATGACCGGGACGGCCGAGACCGAGGCCGGTGAGTTCGCCGGCACCTACGACCTGCCGGTCGTGCCCATCCCGACCAACCGGCCCCTCGTGCGCACCGACGAGCCCGACCTCGTGTTCAAGACCGAGGAGGCGAAGTTCAATGCGGTCGCCGACGACATCGAGGACCGCCAGCAGGCCGGCCAGCCGGTGCTCGTCGGGACGGCGTCGGTCGCCAAGTCCGAGCTCCTCTCTCGACTGCTCGACAAGCGGGGGATCCGCCACCAGGTCCTGAATGCCAAGCAGCACTTCAGGGAGGCCGAGGTGGTCGCCCAGGCAGGCCGGTTGGGAGCGGTGACGGTGGCCACCAACATGGCCGGCCGAGGGGTCGACATCATCCTGGGCGGGAACGCCGAGCTGTTGGCCCGGCACGAGGTGGCGAGCCTCGGATCCGACCCGGGCACCGGCGAGGGAGCCGCCGACCTCGAGCGAACGAGCCAGGAGATCCAGCGGCGTTGCGAGACGGAGGGTGCCCGCGTCAGGGAGCTCGGAGGCCTGTACGTGCTGGGCAGCGAGCGGCACGAGAGCAGGCGGATCGACAACCAGCTGCGGGGCCGGTCCGGTCGGCAGGGCGATCCGGGCGAGAGCCGCTTCTACCTCAGCCTGGAGGACGAGCTCATGCGGCTCTTCGCCACCGGAGCGATGAGCTGGGTGATGGGGAGGGCCCTGCCCGAGGACGTTCCCATCGAGGCGAAGATGGTCACCAAGGCGATCGAGCGGGCCCAGAACACCGTCGAGGGCCGCAACTCCGAGATCCGCAAGGAAGTGCTCAAGTACGACGAGGTCATGAACGAGCAGCGCAAGGTGGTGTACGCGCGCCGCCTGCAGGTGATCGACGGTGAGGACCTTCAGGAGCACACCAGTGAGCTGCTCGTCTCGACCCTCGGCGGCGTGGTCCGCTCGACCTGCCCCAGTGAATTCCCCGAGGACTGGGACCTCGCCCGCCTGATCGCCGAGGTGGGCCAGTACTACCCGACGCAGTTCTCCCTCGACGACCTGGCGGAGGCGATCACGGTGGAGCAGCTGATCGAGAGCCTGGTGACCGAGGCCCTCGAGTACTACGAGCAGCACTCCGAGTCGATGCCCGGCGGCGTCGACACGGCGCGCCAGATCGAGCGCGACGTGATGCTCCAGATCATCGACCAGCGGTGGCGCGACCACCTGGCCGAGATGGACTACCTGCGCGAGGGCATCAACCTGCGGGCCATGGGCCAGCAGGATCCCCTGGTCGCCTGGCAACGCGACGGCTTCGAGATGTTCGGCCAGTTGATGGACGGGATCGACGACGACTACCTGCGCTACGTGCTGCACGTGGAGGCCCTGGTGGAACCCGCGCCCGAGCCCGACCTGGCGCACGCCGTGTACGAGGCGGCCGACGATCCGGTGGCCGACCACGGCATCCTCGACGCGGCGCTCCTGGCCAATGCCGGGGGGATGGTCGACAGGGTCACCCCGGCGGGCCTCGCCACGGGGCTCGACGCACCCGCAGGCCCGGGCGGGTTCGGCGAGCCCGGCGGTCGAGCCGGTGGCGGCAACGGGTCGCGCGGGCAGCCCGCCGGAGTGGCGTCGGCGGCGGGCGAGGCGGCGCCCATGGTGCCGGTGGTGAAGGCGGCGGAGCAGAAGGTCGGCCGCAACGACCCCTGCTGGTGCGGGAGCGGCAAGAAGTACAAGTTCTGCCATGGCGCCGCCTGAGGCGCCGGGCGGCACCGAGCCCAGGGATTTCGCGGTGGAGCTCGAGGCGCTGCGCACCCGCCTGAGCGATGCCGAGGGCTACCTGCACCTGCGCGAGCTCCAGAAGCGCCGGGACGAGTTGGAGAGCGACGCCGGTCGCCCGGACCTCTGGGACGATCCGGAGAGGGGCCGGGCGGTCACGACGGAGCTCGGCCGGTTGAACGACGACGTCGGCCGGCTCACGGACCTCCGTTCGGACCTGGAGGACGCCGCCGTGCTCCGTGAGCTGGTCGACGAGGCGGCGGCCGGCGGGAGCCCGGACCCGGGCCTCGCCGGCGAGCTCCGCGAGGTGGTCGACGGGCTCGGCCGCCGGCTGGGCCAGCTCGAGCTGCAGTCCCTCTTCTCCGGCGAGTACGACGACCGGGACGCGGTTGCCGAGGTCCACGCCGGCGCGGGGGGGACCGACGCGCAGGACTGGGCCGAGATGCTCCTGCGGATGTACCAGCGGTGGGCGGAGCGCCGCGGCTTCACCGTGGAGGTGGACGAGGCCACCCCCGGGCAGGAGGCCGGCCTGTTGTCGGCGACCTTCATCGTCCGGGGACGGTTCGCCTACGGGCTGCTCGCGGCCGAGCGCGGCGTCCACCGGCTCGTGCGCATGTCGCCGTTCGACGCCCAGCGTCGGCGCCAGACCAGCTTCGCCTCCCTTGACGTCGTCCCGTTCCTGAGCGACGTCTCCGAGGTGATCGACATCGACGAGAAGGACCTGCGCATCGACACGTACCGGTCCTCGGGCGCAGGTGGCCAGCACGTGAACAAGACCGACTCGGCGGTCCGGCTGACCCACCTGCCCACCGGGGTGGTGGTCGCCGTGCAGAACGAACGGAGCCAGCACCAGAACAAGGCGAAGGCCCTGCAGATCCTGGGGGCCAAGCTGGCCGAGCGCAAGCGGGAGGAACGGCGGGCCGAGCTGGAGTCGTTGAGCGGGGACCGGTCGGACAACGCCTGGGGCAGCCAGATCCGCTCCTATGTCATGGCCCCCTACCAGCTGGTGAAGGACCTGCGCACGGAGATGGAGACGGGAAACGTGGAGGCTGTCCTCGACGGCGACCTCGATGCCTTCATGGAGGCCGAGCTGCGCCGCCAGCGGGGTGCGGGGGGCGAGCCGGCATCCTGACCGGGGGTTATACGGGCAACGCGGATCTCCGCGGGCGCTGGGTTAGGCTCGACGGGTCCCCTTGGCTACCGGAACGTGTTCCGGAGCGCGTCAACCGCCGCCCGACGACGGGAGCAACCTTCACCGAATGATCCGCTTCGAGAACGTCACGAAGACCTACAAGGGCAGCACCGTCGCCCTTCGAGACGTGTCCGCCGAGATCGACAAGGGGGAATTCGTCTTCCTCGTCGGTACCTCGGGGTCCGGCAAGACCACGTTCATCCGCCTGCTCCTGCGCGAGGAGCTCCCCGATCGGGGCCAGATCTGGGAGGCCGGGCGCGACATCGTCCACCTCCCCAAGTGGCGGGTCCCCTACCTGCGGCGCAACATCGGCTGTGTCTTTCAGGACTTCCGGCTGCTGCCGAACAAGTCGGTCTACCAGAACGTGGCCTTCGCGCTGGAGGTCATCGGGCGACCGAAGCACGTGGTCGCCACGCAGGTGCCCCAGGTGCTCGATCTCGTCGGCCTGGCCAAGAAGCGGGACAATCTCCCCGGGGAGCTCTCCGGCGGGGAGCAGCAGCGGGTGGCCATCGCCAGGGCGTTCGTGAACCGCCCGCTCATCCTGCTGGCCGATGAGCCGACCGGCAACCTCGACCCGTCGACCAGCCAGGGCATCATGCAGCTGCTCGATCGGATCAACCGGACCGGGACGACCGTGGTGGTGGCCACGCACGACGAGGTCCTGGTCAACTGGATGCGCCGCCGGGTCATCGAGCTCAACAACGGGGTCCTGGTCCGTGACCAGGTGCGGGGCGTGTACGGGATCGACGGCAATACCGGGCAGGTGCCGGTCGCCGAAGGAGCTCCGGGGGGGATCGCCTGATGCCGATCTCGGTCGACTACGTCGTCCGCGAGACCGGTTCCAACCTCTGGCGCAACCGGCTGATGACCATTGCGGCGGTCCTGACCGTCGCCGTGTCGCTCTCGCTCGTCGGGGCGGCGTTGCTGCTCAAGCAGGGCGCGGCCAAGGCCGAGGCACATTGGCAGCGCGGAACCCAGGTGACCGTGTGGCTGCAGGCGAAGGCCTCGGGCAGCGAGATCAGCGCGGTCGGCACGCAGCTCAAGCAGCTCCCCTACGTCCGGCAGCCCTGCTCCTACAAGAACCAGGAGCAGAATTACGCCGAGGCCAAGCAGCTGATCGCGCCCGACCTCCTGCAGTCGTTGTCGGTGGCCGACATGCCCACCTCCTACTGGTGCACCCCGACGCTGCCAGCCGACGCCACCCAGGTCATCGCCCGTTTCAGCGGTCAACCGGGGGTGAAGGCGGTCACCGCCCCGCTGCAGCAGATCCACACCGAGGAGGAGGTCATCAACGTCCTGCAGTGGGTCTTCCTCATCGTGGCACTCGTGCTCCTGATCTCGGCCAGCGTCCTGATCCTCAACACGATCCGGATGGCCATCTTCGCCCGGCGGCGCGAGGTGTCGGTGATGAAGCTGGTCGGCGCCACCAACTGGTTCATCCGGATACCGTTCATGTTCGAGGGGCTCATCCAAGGCCTGGCCGGCTCCGCGGTCGCGGCCGGCGCCGTGTACGTCCTCCATCTCGTTTTCGACCACTTCGGGAACCCGGACCACCCCCAGGCGCTCTTCACCATCATGCGGATGTCGGGCTGGGAGGTGTTCGGCACCGCGGCCGTCGTCGTCGTCGTCGGTGTCCTGATCGGTTCGGCCGGTTCGGTCGTGGCCATCCGCCGCTTCCTCGACGTCTGATCCGCTCACCGTCCTGATCGCCGGCAAGGTAGCCGGCAAGGTAGCCGGCAAGGACCATCCTGCACACTGTCGCCGCCGGCCGATCGAGCCGGCCGCCGATCACCCGGTGCGACGACAGCGAGGAGCCTTCCCGTGAGCAACAGCACGACCATCACCGGCAACCTGACCCGCGATCCCGAGATCCGGTACACCCGTGAGGGCCAGGCCAACGCCCTGATCGGGGTCGCCGTCAACCGGCGCTGGCAGGACCGCACGACCAGGGAGTGGGAGGAGGCCACCTCGTTCTTCGACGTGGTGTGCTGGCGCGATCTGGCCGAGCACGTCGCCATGACCCTCACCAAGGGGATGCGGGTGATGGTCACGGGGCGGATCGAGCAGCGCACCTGGGAGACCGAGGAGGGGGAGCGGCGGTCGAAGGTGGAGATCGTGGCCGACGAGATCGGGCCGAGCCTGCTCTTCGCCACCGCCGACGTCCAGCGCACCGAGCGGCGGGACCCGGTGCCCGCCGACGGGCCGGACGACGACGGGCCGGACGGGGACGCGCCCGTGGCCGAAGCGGCGGTGGGGGGATGACCCCTCCGGCCGGCCGGGCCGAGCGGGTTCGCTTCGCGTCCCGGGTCGACTTCGCCAAGGAGGAGGTCTTCGAGGTGTGCGCCACCCTGGCCCTCGCGGAGAGCGTGCTGACCCACCTCGGCCGCCCGCTCGAGGCGCTCGGCGCCGCCCGCGCCTTCGAGCTGATGGAGGGGCGACTCGGGGGAGCACAGCCCGAGAGCGGCTGAGACCCTCCGCGCAGCGGCTCTCAGGCTCCGGCGGAACCCTTCTCCTCGTCGCCGGGCTCGAACGTGAGGGCCAACGAGTTGACGCAGAACCTCAGCCCGGTCTCGGTCGGCCCGTCGGGGAACAGATGCCCGAGGTGCCCCCCGCAGCCTGCGCAGGTGATCTCGGTGCGGACCATGCCCAAGGTGCGGTCCTCGTGCTCTTCGACCGTGCCCTCGTGGAGGGCACGGTCGAAGCTGGGCCATCCCGATCCCGAGTCGAACTTGTCGTCGGTCCGGAAGAGCTCGGCTCCGCAGCCTGCGCAGCGGAAGACCCCGTCGGAACCGACATGTAGGTACTCCCCGGACCAGGCGGGCTCGGTGGCGCTGTGGCGCAGGACCTCGTACTGGGCGGGCGAGAGGCGGGCCCGCCACTCGGCCTCGGTCATCTGAACCTTCTGCTCGGCCACGACGCCTCACCCCTTCCTCCGCGACGGTACAACTGTCGCGCCCGGGAGGCGACGCGGCCAAGTCGTCGGGTCACGATCCCGGGGTCCGTCGCGAGAGGCCGTTCCCGGTCGCCTCGGTTCACGTCCTAGGGTGGGCCGGATGAAGGGCGTCCTACTGGCCGGAGGGACGGGGTCACGGCTCCATCCCCTCACCCGGATCACCAACAAGCACCTGCTCCCCATTTACGACCGGCCGATGGTGCAGTGGTCGATCGAGGCCATCGTGAACGCCGGGATCACCGAGTTGATGCTGGTGACGGGAGGTACCCACGCCGGGGAGTTCCTCCGCCTGCTCGGGAACGGCCACGAGTTCGGCATCGACCGGCTCTCCTACGGCTACCAGGACAAGCCCGGGGGCATCGCCGAGGCGCTGGGTCTGGCCGAGCGCTTCGCCGACGGGGAGCCGGCGCTGGTGATGCTGGCCGACAACGTGGTGGAGCGCTCGATCCGGCCGATGGTGGAGGCGTTCAGGGCCGATCCGACCGGGGCCCGCATCCTGCTCACCGAGGTGGGCGAGCCCGAGCATCTCCGGCATCTCGGCGTTCCCGAGCTCGACGAGTCGGGGAAGGTCCAGCGGATCGTCGAGAAGCCCGAGGAGCCGCCGTCGAGTTTCGGGGTCACCGGGATCTACTGCTACGACGCCCGCGTCTTCGAGATCATCAAGACGCTCGAGCCGTCGGGCCGGGGCGAGCTCGAGATCACCGACGTCAACAACCACTACGTGTCGGAGGGTTGCATGGCCTACGACGTCCTCGAGGGGTTCTGGGGCGACGCCGGCGAGTCGATCGACGCCTACTACGCGGTGAACGACTTCGTCCGGGCCAACGGTGCGAACAGGTCCGAGGGGAAGCCAGAGGTGAAGGCCTAGGGGGTCGAGCCGTCCGCTTGGGCGCCCTGCCCGACGGAGGGGGAGACGGTGCCGGAGATCGGGGCCGCCTCGGGACGGCCTGATCCACCCCCACCGGAGAGGGCGGTCCGGACCGAGGCGGCGATGCCGGGCCCGTCGAGCCCGAGCCGGGCGAGGATGTCGTCGGCCCTGCCCTGGGCCAGATAGGAGCGGGGCACCCCGAGCACCCGCACCGAGGGGACGGCCAACGCTCGCGCTCCGGCCACCCGGGCGACCTCGTCCGCCAGGAACATCCCGGCCCCGCCGAACCGCACGCCGTCCTCGGCGGTGACCACCAGGCCATGGCCGGCGGCGTCGAGCAGCAGCTCGGGGTCGGGCGGGCTGACCACCCGGACGTCCCAGACCGTCGCCTCCACGCCGTCCTCCGCCAGCTCGTCGGCGGCCGCTTCGCAGGCGGCGACGAGCTTGCCCACGCCGAGCAGGCAGACCGAGCCGGAACCCCTCCGGACGCACCGGGAGTGCAGCCCCTCGCCCACCTGGTCGGGGGCGACGTGGCGAGCGGGCGTCTTCGGGAACCGGATGGAAGACGGACCCGGGAGCTCGAGCGCGTCGTGGACCATGACCTCGAGGTCCTCGGCGGACGACGGGGCGAAGATCGTCATCCCGGGGATCGTCAGCATCAGCGCCAGGTCGAGCAGACCGTGGTGGCTGGGGCCGTCGTCGCCGGTGATCCCCGCCCGGTCGAGCACCACCGTGACCGGGAGGCCGTGCAGCCCGACGTCGAGGTTGGCCTGGTCGAACGCCCGGGAGAAGAACGTGGAGTAGACGGCGACCACCGGGCGGAGGCCCCCCATGGCCATCCCGGCGGCGGCGGTCATCTCGTGCTGCTCGGCGATGCCGACGTCGAAGAACCGGTCCGGGTAACGGGCTTCGAACGAGAGGAGGCCGGTCGGACCGGGCATCGCGGCGGTGAGCGCCACCACCTCGGGCCGCTCCTCGGCGGCTCGCAGCAACGCCCGGGTGAAGGCGTCGCCGTAGGTGGTCGGCTGGATCATTGCCGCGTCGGCCGGCTCCCCCCGTCGCAGCGGTGCCACCTCCCGCCCACCGGTGTCGGATCCGGTGGGCGCCCCGAGTGCCCGGCCGGCCGAGGTCCCGACGACGTTGTCGCCGGAAGGGGAACGGACCGCCTTCACGTCGTGGAGGCGCTGCACGTCGTCCTCCTCCGCCGGCGCGTACCCGCGGCCCTTCTGGGTGAGCACGTGCACGACGATGGGACCGTCCCACTCCGCGGCGTGGGCGAAGGCCTGCTCCATCTGGACCACGTCGTGCCCGTCGATCGGCCCCGCGTAGCGCACCCCCAGCGCCTCGAAGAAGGTGTGCGGCGAGACCACCTCGCGCACCGCGCTGGTGATCCCGTGCAGGCTGGTGTATGCCAGGTCGCCGACGGCCGGGATCTCCCGCAGGAGGTTGCGGATCCGCTCGCGGGTCTGCACGTAGGTGGGGTTCAGCCGGAGGCTGGTCAGGCTGTGGGAGAGATGGGAGACCGTCGGCGCGTAGGAGCGCCCGTTGTCGTTGAGGACCACCACCACCCGGCGGCCCGAGTGCCCGAGGTTGTTGAGGGCTTCGTAGGCCATCCCGCCGGTGAGCGCACCGTCGCCCACCACGGCCACCACCTGCCGGTCGCCGCCGTGGCCCACCGCCTCGCCGCGCAGCTCGAACGCGCTGGCCAGGCCGTGGGCGTAGGAGAGGACGGTGGAAGCGTGGCTGTTCTCGATCCAGTCGTGCTCGGACTCCGCCCGGTTCGGGTACCCCGACATCCCGCCCTCCTGCTTCAGGTGGCGGAACCCGTACCGGCGCCCGGTCAGCAGCTTGTGCACGTAGGCCTGGTGCCCGGTGTCCCACAGGATGGCGTCGCGGGGCGAGTCGAACACGCGGTGGACCGCCAGGGTGAGCTCGACCACCCCGAGGTTTGACCCGAGGTGACCGCCGGTGACCGTGACCGACTCGACGATGAAGGCCCTGATCTCGGCGGCGAGCTCCACCAGCTGCTCGGCGCCGAGTGATCGGATGTCGGCCGGGGTCTCGATGCTGGGGAGGATCATGGGTCGATCGGGCGCCACGACAGCATGCACGGCCACGCTAGTCGGGGAGGGAGGGTGGAGGCCTTCACGCTCGCTCCCCCTTCCGTCTCGTCCCGGTCCTGACGTCCCGGGTTCCCGCCGGGCCGGGGCCGGTCGGAGCCGGCGGCCTGCGTGGAGCGCTCCGCCGCGGCGGCGGGGCGACTCAGGGCGCCGGAGACGGCGGGACGGCGAGCGGGACCGATGCCCGAGCCGCCTTGGCGAGAAAGGCGGATCGGTCGACCAGGACCCGGGTGAGCCGGCCGGCGCCGATGACGTCGGGATAGGAGCCCGAGCGCAGCGACGCCGACAGGGTGAAGGTCAACCGCCGTCCCTCCACGCGGACGAGGGTGGCCTCGGCGACGACCCGCGCGCCCACCGCCACGGGCGCCCGGTGGTCGAAGCGGACCCGGGTGGCGACGCTGGTGCGGTCCCGCCCGACGTGCCCGTCGAGCGCCCGGAAGCTGGCCTCCTCGCACAGGGCGATCAGCCTCGGTGTCGCGAGCATCGGCACGTCGCCCGAGCGCAGGGACACGGCGGTGTCGGCGTCGCCGACGTCGAGCTCCGCGCTGCCCGACAGTCCGGGCCGGAGCCCGCGGTCGAGCGAGCTGGCCTGGTCGGACGGCAGCGGTGGCACGCCGATTACGCTATCGCCGATGAGCGACGGTCCCCTGATCGAGCCGACGGTGCTGCAACACGTGCTCGAGGCCGCCCTGGCGCGGGGCGGGGACGCCGCCGAGGTCTTCGCCGAGGACCGGCAGACCACCGGCGCCGCCCTCGACGACCGCCGGGTGGAGGAGCTCTCCTCGGGCCGCGAGCGGGGCGCGGGGATACGGGTGATCGTGGGTGAGACGACGGGGTTCGCCCACACCGCGGACCTGTCCGAGGCCGGGCTGCTGGCCGCCGCCGGCGCCGCCGCCGCCGTGGCGCGTGGAGGCGGCGGGGGAACCCGCACCGTGGCGCTGGCGCAGCGCCGACCGGCGACCGCCCGCGCCACGTCGTTGCCGAGCGGGATCGACAAGGCGACCAAGCTCGAGCTGCTGGCGCGCGCCGACGATGCGGCCCGGGCGGCGGGGGGATCGGTCAGCCAGGTGCAGGCCGGCTACGGCGACAGCCGGCGGCGGTTTCTGGTGGCCAACTCCGAAGGGCTGCTGGCCGAGGACGATCAGGTGCGCACCCGGTTCAGCGTGGTCTGCGTGGCCACGGGCGACACCGGCATGCAGACCGGGCACGAGAGCGTCGCCCGGACGGAGGGCTTCGAGCTGTTCGACCGGGTCGACGTCGACGAGATCGCCCGGACGGCGGCCCGCCGAGCCCTGTCCAAGCTGAGCGCCCGCCCCGCCCCGTCAGGGGAGGTGCCGGTGGTGCTCGCCGGGGGGAGCGGGGGGATCCTCTTCCACGAGGCGTGCGGTCACGGGTTGGAGGCGGACCACATCGCCAAGGACTCGTCGGTCTACACCGGCAAGGTGGGGGAGCTGGTGGCCAGTCCCCTGGTCACCCTGGTCGACGACGGCACCGTCAGCGGGGAGTGGGGGAACTTCGCGGTCGATGACGAGGGCCGTCCCGCGGCGCGCAACGTCCTCATCGAGAACGGGATCCTGACCGAGTACATGTGGGATTGGCTCCGAGCCCGGAAGGAGGGCCGGTCGTCGTCGGGTAACGGCCGGCGGCAGAGCTATCAACATCTCCCGATGGTGCGCATGACCAACACCTACCTCCTGGCGGGCGAGGAGGACCCCGAAGAGGTGGTCGCCCAGACGCCGGGCGGGGTGTACGTGGCGAAGCTCGGAGGCGGCCAGGTCAACACGGCCACCGGCGACTTCGTCTTCGGTACGACGGAGGCGTACCTCATCGAGGACGGCCGGATCACCGAGCCCCTGCGCGACGCCAACCTGATCGGCAACGGCCCCGAGGTCCTTCGCCGGATCGATGTGGTGGCCTCCGACTTCGACATGACCCCCGGCACCTGCGGCAAGGACGGCCAGAGCGTGCCCGTCGGATGCGGCCAGCCGACGCTCCGGATAACCGGGGTCACCATCGGCGGAACGGCGGCGTGAGCAAGTCGCCGGCGGGCGAACCGTTTGCTTCGGGGCGTTGCCCGTGGGCAGTGTCGGACGGCGTGAGCGAAGCGTGCCGATGATGACCGAGCTCGAGACATTGGCCGCCTCACTGGTCGGCCAGGCCCGGTCGGGCGAGGAGATGGAGGTGTACGTCGCTCGTGGCCAGGACACCGAGGTCCGGGCGTTCGACGGCGCGGTGGAGTCGCTCTCGTCGGCGACCTCGTCCGGGGTGGGCATCCGGGTGCTGCTGGCCGGGGGCGGTGGCGGGCGCCTCGGCTTCGCCTGGGCGGGCTCGCTCGACGAGGACGTCGTGCGAGTGGCGTTGGAGGATGCCCGCGACAATGCCCGCTACGCGACGCCTGACCCCGAGGTGGCCCTGGCCCGACCCGACGGCGTCGAGGCGGCAGCACTCGACCTGTGGGACGCGGAGCTGCTCGAGACACCGACCGATCGAAAGGTCGAGCTGGCGGTCGACCTCGAGCGCCGGGTCCGGAACGCCGACCCGCGTATCCGGCAGGTCTCCTCGGCCGACTACGGGGACGAACAGGTGGAGGTCGCACTGGCCTCCACCACGGGTATCCGGGCCCACACCCGTCGCACGGCCGCGTTCCTGTCCGTGTCCGCCATCGCCGGCGACGGTCCGGACACCCAGACGGGCGGCGGGTTCAGCGTGGCCCGTTCGCCGGGCAAGCTCGACCCGGAGCGGGCCGGGTCGGACGCGGTGGACCGCGCCATCCGGATGCTGGGAGCGAGGAAGGTCCCCTCGGCCCGGCTCACCGTGGTGTTCGACCCCCGGGTGGTGTCGACCCTGCTGTCGGTCATCTCCTCGGCCCTTTCGGGGGAGGCGGTGGTGAAGGGCCGGTCCTTCTTCGCCGACCGGGTGGGGGAGCCCGTCGCCGTCCCTTCGGTGGTGCTGGTGGACGATCCGACCGACGCCAGGGCGCTCACCGCCGCCACCTACGACGGGGAGGGCCTGGCGTGCCGCCGGAACGTCCTGGTGGAGAACGGAGTGCTCCGGGGCTTCCTTTACGACACGGTGTCCGGACGCCGGGCCGGGACGAGCTCCACCGGATCGGCGGTCCGCGGCGGATTCGCGGGAACCCCGTCCCCGGGTTGCCGGGCCCTCCTGCTCCACCCCGGCACGTTGACCCAGCCCGAGGTCCTCGCCGCCGTCGGCGAAGGGCTCTTCGTGCAGACGGTCACCGGCGTCCACTCCGGGGTCAACCCGGTGAGCGGGGACTTCTCGGTGGGAGTGGAGGGGCTCATGATCCGGGGCGGAGCGCTGGACGAACCGGTCCGCGAGGTCACCGTGGCCTCGAGCCTCCAACGGATGCTGCAGTCCATCGTCCACATCGGTTCCGACGTGGAGTGGCTGCCCGGGATCGCCGCCGGTCAGACCCTCGCGGTGGCCGACATGCAGCTCAGCGGGGAATAGCCTCCTCCTCGGTGCCGGCCCCGTTCGTCGATCCCGTTCCCCCGTGAACGACGCTCAGGACGAGTCACCCTTCGACGAGCCGGACGACACCGAGGAGGCGCTGTTGCCCGAGGACTCGGACTTGCCGGCGGCCTCCGACTTGGCCGAGGACCCGGACTTCTCGGAAGTGGAGCCACCGGAGCCGGAACCGTTGGAGCTCGACCCGTTCGAGCTCGTGGACTTCGCCGAGGACTCCGACGGGGATCCCGACGGGGATCCCGAGTCGCCGGACTTGCCGGAGCGGCGGTTGTCGGTCTTGTAGAAGCCGCTCCCCTTCAGGACGATCCCCACCGAGCCGAAGACCTTGCGCAGGACCCCGCCGCATTCGGGGCAGGTCACCAACGGATCGTCGGAGAACGACTGCACTGCCTCGAGATCGTGCCCGCATGCAGTGCACAGGTACTCATAAGTCGGCATTCTCCGACTGACCTCCCTTCCGTTCGCAGGGACGATCGCCCTCCGACCTCGACCCCCCCGCCACACTGGCACTCGGGGAGGTCGACTGCTAATTCTAGCCCATCCACCCCGCCGGTCAGGCCGGGGGGGTGGATGAGTCGTACAATCGAGGTGTGTCCGATCGAAGCCTCGCCCACCTCGACCCGCTCGGCAGTGCCCGGATGGTGGACGTCACGCCTCGAGAACCGACCCATCGCCGGGCGCTCGCCCGCTGCCGGGTGACGATGCTGCCGGAGACGACCACCAAGGTGGCCAACAACGCCATCACCAAGGGCGACGTCCTGGCGGCGGCCCGGATCGCGGGAATTCAGGCCTCCAAGCGCACTGCCGAGCTGATCCCCATGTGCCATCCGGTGCTGGTCGGTTCGGTAGCCGTCAATTTCTCCATCGGGGACGACTTCGTCGAGGTGGAGGCCCAGGTGGAGAGCATGGACCGTACCGGGGTGGAGATGGAGGCGATGACTGCGTGCACCGTGGCCGCGCTCACCGTCTACGACATGTGCAAGTCGGCCGACCGGACGATGTCGATCCAGCACGTCGCCCTGTGGGAGAAGTCCGGCGGTCGTTCGGGGCCCTGGCGCAGGGCAGAGAGCGAGTAGCCGACCCTCCCCACAGCGGAGCGTCCCACCGGCCCACCGCTCGCAGGGCGGCGGGCCGGTGGGGGCTCAGTGACGCTTGCGCCCGGAGCGGGCGAAGAAGTCGGGAGTGATCGGAGGCTCGGGCACCTGACCCCCCATGAGCGTCGCCGGCGAGGGAGCGGGCGGAGGCTCGGCGCTTCCACCGATGGCATCGTGGCCGCTGAAGTCCGCTGCGGAGAACCCTGCGGGCGGAGGCGGCGCGGTGGGCCGGCCGGTGACCTCGGTCGGTTCGAACCCGAGCGGGGGGGCCTGCGACCCGCCTTCCGGCATCGGCGGCGGGGGCGGGGGCGGTGGCGGTGGCGGTGTGATGCTCTCCCACCCAGCGGGCGGCATCTGACGCTCGTCACGGTCCGGTGCCGGGTCGAGACCGAGGCTCTCGGCGCCGCCGGAGGGTGCGCTGAAGCCCGGAGGCGGAGGAGGCGGAGGAGGAGGCGCCGACGGGGACGCCCCGATGGCCCCCTCACCCTGAAGATCCTCGAGGGAGAACCCGGCGGGCGCGGCCGGCACCGCCGGGGCCACCGGCTCGACAGGGCGCGAGGGAGCGATCGGTGACGGCGGAGGCGCCGACGGGGACGCCCCGATGGCCCCCTCACCCTGAAGATCCTCGAGGGAGAACCCGGCGGGCGCGGCCGGCACCGCCGGGGCCGCCGGAGCAGAGGGCACCACCGTGACGACCGGCGGGGGCGGGGGCTGGGGAGCGGCGGCCGCAGCCCATGCCGGATCGGGCGGCGGTGGGGCCGCAGCCCATGCCGGATCGGGCGGCGGTGGGGCCGCAGCCCATGCCGGATCGGGGGGAGGTGGGGCCGCAGCCCATGCCGGATCGGGGGGAGGTGGGGCCGCAGCCCATGCCGGTTCGGGGGGAGGTGGGGCCGGAGCCCATGCCGCCGGGCTCGTCGGGGACGGTGCTCCTCCCTCGTTCGTCGGCTCCGGTTGAATGCCCCACGGTTCCGGAGGAGCGGTCATCGAGAGGGCGTGGAGCCCGAGCGGCTCGGCCGCGCCCGTTCCCGTGTCGGTCTCGACCGAGGCCGATCCCGGAGCCGGAGCCGGAGCCGGAGCCGGCGCCTGCGGCACCGAGACCTCTTCGAGGGTGGCTGTCCCGCCCGCGCCGGCGGTGCCGGCGAGAGAGGCAGCCGCCGAAGTCTTCTCCGGCTGCGCTCCTTCTCCGGCAGCGGCCAGTATCGAGTCGACCGGCACCTGCGTGGTCTGGTCGACGGGAGCCGAGTCCTTCCGGGCCTTGCGTCGGAGCCCGAACCTCCGTCCCCGCTGCGGCTCGGGCAGCTCGCTCGGACCCTGGGCGAGGAACTCGCCGCCCGCGATCTCCGGCTCCGTCCCGGCGCTGAAACCGGGGGGCGGCGGTGGAGGGGGCACGTCGCCTCCACTGGCGAACCCGGGAGGAGGAGGTGGCGGCGCAAGGATGTCGGTCCCGAGGTCATCGGAGACCGGCTCGGACGGTGTCGCCAAGACGGGCTCCCCGAGTTGTGACCCTTCGGTGTCCTGTGGCCCCGGTGTGGAGGCCACGGCGTCGGGACCTGCGGCGCCCAGCGCCGACAGCGCCCGGCTTCCCCCGTTGGCCTGATAGTTGCCGACCTCTACCCCGTCGACCTCGATCGCGCCGACGGCTGCCCCCACCGGCGGGGGGGGCGAAGGGGGAGGCGCTGCCGGGAGACCGAGCGTCCGTGCCGACGGTCCGGACAGCCCGGGTGCGCTGGTGGTGCTCGTGGCGCTCGGGAGGGCCGCCTGGAGCCTCGAGAGGGTCTGGGTCAGCTCGACCTGGGACCGCTCGACGCGGACGAGTCGCTCGAGCACCTCCTCCCACAGCCTTGCCGAGGACAGTGCAACGGAGCGGACGAGGTCCGCCGTGTCGTTGTCCGGATGAGAACCGTGTGGGTTCTGCGTCGTCATTCTGCGCTCCCTCCCGGGTATCGCGCGCGCCTTGGTGTTAATGGGTTCCATTTCACCGGCCGCCGCCTGCAAATAGCGTAGTGGATGCTGAATGAAAAATCGACAATTACCGGTGTGAGTGGCGGCCGGGGGGCGGGAAGGTTGCTGCAAGGTTAGAGATGCCTTTTTCGCCCCTGACTTGGGTATTTGATGGAGACATCCGGATTGGCTCGGGTTACCATTCGCTCACGAGTCACCAGCTCGTATCCATTGACACATACCCAAATGATTCCGAAAGGCGGACACAGTCAGATGGAAACCACAAAGAGCGCCAGGCTCCTGCGCATTGCGCGTGATGCACTGGCCAAGCGGGCCAGTGCAGACGAGCAGGAGGGTGCCGAGGCTGGTTTCACCCTCATCGAGCTGATGGTCGTCCTGCTCATCATGGCCATCCTGTTGGCCATCGCCATTCCCACCTTCCTCGGTGTGAAGGGCGGTGCCCAGGACCGGGCCGCGCAGTCCAACCTGTCCAACGCCCTGATCTCGGCGAAGTCGACGTACGCGACGAACAGCTCGTACCTGCAAGGGGCGAGCATGATCGCGGTGCTGAGCACCCAGGAGCCGTCGCTCACCTTCGTCGCCGGGGCTGTCCCCCAGACTGCCGGGAGCACCATCTCCATCGGCACGACCAACAGCGGCACCGGTGGTGGCGGTCAGATGGTCATGGTGGATTACTCGCCCGCCAACGGCGGGACGTGCTGGGCCGTGAGCGACTCGGACGGAACCGCGCTCGGCAGCGGCACCGCCATCACGAACGCTCCCACAGCGGCGGGGACCACGTACACCGCGTGGAAGTACACCACTGCTGTGTGCAACGTGACAACGATCCCGGCGGGGGCCAGGTGGACCACGTCCTACCCTGCAGGTGAGACCGCGTAGCACAGCCGAACGGCGAGTAGCAACACCTTGCCCAGAAGCTTGGGCAGGACTAGCGGAGGAGGGGTCTCACTTCGGTGGGACCCCTCCTCGCGCGGTCCACTCCATCCGAGCAACCTGAACGAACGCACCCGGAGACCATCGTGACCACCGTCCAAGCCGGCACCCTCGGGCAGCTGAACGACGCCGGGCCCGCGGCCCTCGGCGCGGGCCCGATCCTGTCGAGCGCGCTCGTCAGGAGAAGGTGGCCGGGCATCGCTGCTCTCGTGGTGGTGGCGGTCGGCATGGCCTATTCGCTGCTGTGGGGCGTCGTGGTCCAGCACGGCTCGCGCTGGGTCATGCCGGGTGACATCTGGGGGACCTACCGGGCCGCCCACTACGTGGGATGGGGCGACATCGGCGACGTCTACTCGCCCCTGACGGGCCTGGTCACCCTTCCGCTCATCACGGTGGTCCTCGCACCCGTGGCCGTCCTCACCGGGCACCTCGGCCTGTCCGAGAGCCTCCCCTTCTTCCTGACCCATCCCACGGCGTGGCTGGTGCTGGGACCCGTCGAGCTGCTCATCGGCGCAACCGTCCTGTTCCCGCTCGACGCCCTGGCCGAGCATCTCGGGGTCACCGCTATCCGGCGGCTCGTCCTCTGCGTGGTGGAGGCGGTTCTCGTCTGGCCGGTGGTCGCACTCTGGGGGCATCCCGAGGACGCCCTGGCCATGACGTTCGCCCTTTACGGCCTCCTCGCCGCCCTGCGCGGCAAGTGGGGGGTG
>DATKRB010000045.1:0-77354 GCA_035532415.1 Acidimicrobiales bacterium
CAACACGTCAAGGCGAGCGGCCCGCCGACCCGGCGCCACCGCTGCCACGACGCCAGCCAGTCCTGCCAGCGCGGCGACCAGCACCAGTTGGGGGACGGGCACGACCAAGTGGGTGACGCCCTGCGAACCGAGGGCGGCGACCATGGCCCAGCCGAATAGCACCCCGACGGTCAAACCCTCGACCGCTCCGAGCATCGAGATGATCACCGACTCGTACCGAACAGTCGAGCGAAGTTGACCTCTCGTCATCCCGACGGCGCGCAGTAGTCCCAGCTCCCTGGTCCGCTCGTAAATGGACAACGCAAGGGTGTTGGCGATGCCGATGAGCGCGATGATGACAGCCAGGGCCAGCAATCCGTACACCAGATTGAGCAGCCGGTCTATCTGCGCCGCCTGCTGCTCCTTGTACTGGGCCTGGTCCAGCAAGGTGGCCGTCGGGTAAGCGGCGAGCACGGCGTTCACGGCATCGCGGCCGGCGCTCGAGGACACCCCGGGAGCGAGCTTCACGTACACCTGGTAGTCGAGCTGTTGGGGGAAGTTGCCTTCTGCCGCGGCCAGTGGGAGGACGTAGTCTCCCGCCAGAGTGCGGGCCGTGTAGACGGCCTGCACTCTGAAGGTCTGGCGGCCAGTCGTGGGGAAGGTGACCTGCACGGGGCTACCGACTCCGAGATGGCGGTCGCCGGCCACCTGGGTGGACACGGCGATGCCGTCGGCGGTCATCGAAGCGATATGTCCGCGGACAACACCGATGTCGAACAGGTCGTTCACATGAGCGGGGTCCGCGGCCAGGATCGTCTTCGTGGCACCGTCGATCCGGACGACGCCATTGCGGATGCCGGTGGCCGCTGCCACCTGCGGCAGTCGGTCGAGCTTCTGCACCAACGTCGGGCTGAAGCCGTTGTTGCCCCCCGGCACCGTGCCGCTACTGATCACGAAGTCGGCTCTCATGGCCGAGTCGATGATGTCATTGACCGAGGCCTTGGTCGACGAGGCGATGATGGTCATGAGGGAGACGAGGGCGACGCCGATCATGAGAGCCGCCGCGGTGGCCGAGGTGCGAGCCGGGTTGCGCATGGCGTTCTGCCCGGCGAGCCGACCTGTGGTCCGTCGCCAGGCGAGGGGGGCGGCCAGGAGCCGGCTGACCGGTCGCGCGACGAGCGGGCCGAGCACCGCGATGCCCAGGAAGACGATCGCCGCGCCGCCACCGACGAAGGCCACGCGGTTGCCGACATGGGTGAACAAGCCGGTCAGGAGGAGGGTGGTGCCCAACCCCGTGACTACCAGCCCGGTGGCCAGGCGCGCGGTGGATTGGGTGCGTGGCTCGGTGACGAGCTCCTGCATGGCCACCACCGGTGGGACCCGCGCCGCCCTGCGGGCGGGCAGCACCGCCGACGCCACAGTGATGGCGGTCCCCACCACGAGCGCGAGCGTCACGGTCCTGGCAGTAACGACCAGGCCGGTAGCGGGTATGTCGATGCCGAGCGCGTTCAGGCCGGCCTTCAGCCCGGCGGCCAGTCCCACTCCGGCGACCAGCCCGGCGGCGGAGGCGACGACACCGATGATGGCCGATTCGCCGACGACCGATCCGGTGACCTGAGCCCGGCTGGCACCGACGGCACGCAGCAGGGCCAGCTCCCGGAGGCGTTGGGCGACGATGATCGAGAAGGTGTTGAAGATCAGGAACGACCCGACGAACAGGGCGATCAACGCGAACACCAGCAGGAACGTGTTGAAGAAGCCGAGGGCCTGGTGGACGGCGTTCTGCCCCTCTACGGTCACCGCCTGGCCGGTGACGACCTCGATCTTGGGGTCGTGGATGACCCGTTGCAGGCGATCAACGAGCTGCTGCTGGCTGACGCCGGAAATGGCCTCGACGTTGAACTGGTCCACCTTGCCGGGCTCGCCGAGCACTTTGGCCGCAGTGGCCGGCTCAAAGGCGGCGATGCTCGCACCGAGAGGGCTCGCCGCACCGCCCCAGGTGGCGATGCCGGTGATGACGTAGGTGGCCGGGGGCAGCTGGCTCAGGATGACGACCCGGTCCCCGACGGTGAAGTGGCCGACGTCGGCCGAGTGCTCGTCGATCACGACCTGGTCGCTCGAGCGCGGCGGGTGACCGCCGGGCAACAAGTGCAGCGGATTGAGCGCGGCCACGTCGCTCCAGGCTTGGCCGAGGGTGGGTGGCCCGTTGGACGGGTTGCCAATGGCTTTGCCGTTGCGCCCGATCAGCTGGGCATAGCCCACGATGCCGACACTGACGGCCTTCACGCCGGGAACCTTGTCGATCGTGGTGGCCAAGGCGCCATCGATGCGCTCGCGTTGGTTGGTGTAGCTCGTGCCCGGGTTGAACGCCTGCTTGCCTCGTACCACTGCGTCGGTCGAGTGATAGATGTCGTTGTAGAGCCCATCGAAGCTGCGGCTCATGGTGTCGGTAAGGACCAGGGTGCCGGCCATGAAGGAGACGCCGAGCAGGATGGCCAGCGCGGTCAGGGCGTAACGCAGCTTGTGACCGGCCACTCCCTTCAGAGTGATGCGCCACACGGTCAGTCACCCAGGTCGCGGATGGTGTCGAGGACGGTGTCGGGGACGGGGTCGACCAGCTCGCGCACGACGCGGCCGTCGGCCAGGAACAGGACCCGGTCGGCGTAACTGGCGGCCCGGGCGTCGTGGGTGACCATCACCACGGTCTGTCCGTATTGGTCGACCGCCCCGCGGATCTGGGCGAGGAGCTCGGTGGCCGACTTGGAGTCGAGGTTGCCGGTGGGCTCATCGGCGAAGAGCAGGTCTGGCCGGGTGACCAATGCCCGGGCGGTCGCCACCCGCTGTTGCTGGCCACCCGACAGCTCGGAGGGGAGATGGGCCAGACGGTCGCTGATGCCCAGGGCCCGGGCGAGATCGTCGACCCACGCCCGGTCGGGCCGGCGGCCCCCGAGTGTGAGCGGGAGCACGATGTTCTCCCCGGCGGTAAGGGTGGGTACCAGGTTGAACGCTTGGAAGACGAAGCCAATGCGCTCGCGCCGCAGGACCGTCATGGCCTTGTCCTTGAGCGATCCCAGGTCGACGTCGCCCAGCAGGATCTGACCGCCGGTGAGGTGGTCGAGCCCGGCCAGACAGTGCAGCAACGTCGACTTGCCCGACCCCGAGGGGCCCATGATCGCCGTGAACTGGCCGTCGGCGAACTCGGCGGTGATGCCATCGAGGGCCCGCACTGCCGTCTCGCCCTTGCCGTAGACCTTGACCCCGTCGATGATCCGAGCCGCCGGTACGGTGGGCGCCATGACGGAGGCGGCGACGCCCTGCTTCATGGTCGCCATGCGATCCTCCCTCATCTTCGTGAGGTGGCCGGGCCGCTTCGGCGCAGGGTGCGCCGAGCGCCCCTTTCGTCATCGTCTCCGATCGGTCCCGGCGTCGATAGGGCCCAAAGTCATCACTCACCATCTGGGTGCTCAGGACTCGCCCGACCGACGTGGCGAACGGACCCCCCCTCGCCGCCGCCCGAGCGCCTGATCTGACCCCGACTGTTGATACCCGGCCACGAGGAGGGCGGCCTCAGTTGCGATCGCGAACGTCGATGGAGCGTCCCGCTCACCCCACCAGGGCACTGACCGGACGGCGGTGTACCGGGCGCGCACTGCGAAGAGACGGCGGCAGGGCGTAAACGAAGGCCAGCAGGCGAGCGATGGCCATGTAGAGGGCCGCCGGGATCTCGTCGTCGACGTCGCACGCGCCGTACACGGCACGGGCCAGGGGCGGGTCCTCCATGATGGGCACCCCGTGCTCGGTGGCCATGGCCCGGATGCGAGTGGCGACGTCATCGGCCCCCTTGGCCACCACCTTGGGAGCGGCCGAGTTGGTGCGCTCGTAGCGAATGGCTACCGCGTAGTGCGTCGGGTTGGTGATCACCACATCGGCCCGCGCCACCTCGGCCATCATGCGCAGGCGGCTCATGGCCCGCTGGCGGCGTCGGATGGCGCCCTTCAGCCGGGGGTCGCCCTCCTGCTGGCGGGACTCCTCCTTCACCTCGTGCTTGGTCATCATCAGGTCCTTGCGCATCCGCTGACGCTGAAATACGTAGTCGGCCAGACCGAGCAGGAACCCGATGACCGCCAAGGTGCGCACGAAGGCGAGAATGGTCCTCCCTGCGTCATCGATCAGCGGGCCCATGGCCACCGGCTGGGCACCCACCAGGGTGTGCCACAGCGAGAGGATGTCACGCACGGCGAACAAGGCGATGACCGCCAGTTTGATTATCGACTTCACCAGCTCCCACAGACCCCGGGGCGAGACGAGCTTCTTCAGGCCGTTGATCGGGTTCAGCTTGGAGAACTGGGGCGTGATCCCCTTGGCGCTCAGCGTGAACCCGACCTGGGCCACCGACGCGGCGACACCGAGGAGCGCCATCACCGCGGCGATGGGCAGCGCGATGATCATGGCGTCGGCCAGCCCGGCGCCGAGAACGCGGAGCGCGGACGGGACGGTGGGCGCCGACATGACGGCGTCCACCTCGGTCTGCAGCGTGAGCAAGCGGTGCTCGGCCGCCCCGAACACCGCCGGCATGGCGCTGGTGGCGATCAGCAGCGACAGCCAGCCCCCGATCTCGGCGGACCGGGCGACCTGGCCCTTCTTCCGGGCGTCCTTCCTCCGCTTGGCGGTGGGCTTCTCGGTCTTTTCGCGGCGATCGGCGGCGGCCATGGTCCCCTACCTCGCGCCGAGCAGGAGGGCGCCGTCGTGCAGCGCGTTGGTCACCAGCGTATTGACGTAGGCGGGAAGCACGGTGACGCTCGCGCCGAGCAGGAGGAAGGTGAGCAGGATCTGGAACGGGAAGCCCAGCCAGTACACGTTCATCTGCGGGACGGCCTTCGACAGCATGCCCAGGACCACCTGGGCGGCGAAGAGCACGATCACCACCGGCGCCGCGATCTCCAACGCGGCGGTGAAGAACGTGGCCAGGCCGGAGGAGACGACGTGGCCGACGTTCCCCAGTGACGAGAGCGACAAGCCCACCGCGCCGAAAGACCGGAGGAAGCCGTCGACGATCAGCAGCTCACCGTTGCCGGCGAAGAGCAGCACCACGGCCACCTGCTCGTAGAGCTGGCCGAACGCCGGCGTCTGGTCGCTCGACAGCGGGTCGACCGATGGGGGAAGGACCAGGCCGCCGAACAGGTCGATCATCGCGCCGGCGGCGGTCACCGCGCTGACGAGCAGTTGGACGATGAACCCCAGGGCAGCACCGGTGAGCACCTGGATGGCCACCGCTCCTATGAGCGACGGCGTGGTGAGGGGAGCGTTGGCGCCCGCCACGTGCGGTGCCACGGCAACGGCCAGGCTGAGGGCGATGCCCACCGTGGCGATGGGCGGGATGACGTTGCGCCTGCCGAAGGGTGGGACGATCAGCAACCACGCCAGGGCCCGGACCAGGGCCAGCAGGAAGCCCACCACCCAGGGGGCGCTGATGTCGATGACCACCCCGGAGCCCCGCTCATCCGCCCAGGAGGTGCGGGATCTGAAGGAAGAGGCTGTCGGTGTAACCCGTCAGCTCGCCCAGCATCCAGTGGCCCGCCACCAGGATGACCACCGCCACCGCGGCCAGCTTGGGTACGAAGGTCAGGGTGAACTCCTGTATCTGCGTGACCGACTGAAAGAGCGAGATGACGAGCCCGACGACCAGGCTCGCCACCAGGATCGGGCCGGCCAGCTTGAGCGTGACCAGCATCGCCTCCACTGCCATGTGGATGACCCTGGTCTGGGTCATCGGAAACTCATCAGCAGCGAGTGGGTGACCAGGGTCCACCCGTCGATCATCACGAACAGGAGGATCTTGAAGGGCAGGGAGACGAGGGTGGGGGGCAGCATCATGATGCCCATGGACATCAGGGTGGCCGACACCACCAGGTCGATGATCATGAAGGGGATGAAGATCACGAAGCCGATGATGAAGGCGGACTTCAGCTGGGACAGCACGAAGGCCGGGATCAGGGACGCGAGCGGCACGTCCCGAGGCTTGGCCGGGTGCTCGTGGGCGGCCTGGGTCATCAGGCTGAGCTCCTGGCCGTCGGTCTGCTTCAACATCCACGACTCGAGCGGGACCTCGGCCCGACGGTACGCCACGGTGCTGGTGATCTTCCCGTGCAGGTAGGGCTGGAGCGCCTGTTGGTTCATCTGCGACAGCGTCGGTTGCATGATGAACAGGCTGAGGAACAGGGCCAGGCCGGCAATGACCTGGTTGGGCGGGATCGTCTGGAGGCCCAGGGCGTTCCGGGTCAGCGAGAGCACGACCACGATGCGGGTGAACCCGGTGAGCATGATGAGCCCCGCGGGGGCCACGGCGAGCACGGCGACGGCCAGGATGATGAGGATGCTCTCCGACGGCTTGGCCAGGCTGTTCCCGAGGTTGACCTGCACGGAGGACCCGGCGGCCAGCAGGGCGTGGGTCATCGCCGCACTGTCAGCTCACGCAATTGCTCGACCCGGCTCGACCGGCCTCCCCCGAACGACCGACCGCGGAAGGTCGTCCGCTCCTCGGTGGTTTCGTCGCCCGAGGCCTCCGCCGGGACACCGTCGGCATCGGGCGACTCGGCGTCGAGCTCACACAGCCGGGAGATGCTCTGGGAGGTGACCCCCAGCAGCATGGTCGTCCCGTCCACCCGGACGGCGAGGAGCGCCTGCCCTTTGCCCAGGGGCTGGCGGGTGATCACCTCGATGGTCCGTTGACGGCTCCGGGTCCGGGAGCCCGCCCAGCCCGTGCGCCCAGCCCAGCCCGTGCGGCCCGCCCGTGCGGCCCGTGCGCCGTTCTGGCGCAGCCCACCGGGGAGACCACGCCGGCGGACCAGCTGGGCCAGGGCCCACAGGACACCGAGCACGACGAGCAGGGAGACGACGAGGCGGCCGAGGAAGCTCACCATCGAGACGTGGGCACCGGCGACGGCCGTACCGGTGGCCGCCAGCGGCAGGAGATGGGGATGCACGGTGGTCTCAGTGCCGGGACGGGTGGTCGTCGGAGGACACGATGTCGAGGATGCGCACCCCGAACTCATCGTCGATCACCACCACTTCGCCCCGGGCGAGCAGCGTGTCGTTGATCAGCACGTCGACCGGGCCGCCGGCCGCCCGGTCGAGCTCGACGATGCTGCCCACCTGTAGGGCGAGGAGGTCGCGCAGCAGCATCTTGGTTCGGCCGAGCTCGACGGTCACGGTCATCTCGACCCCGTGGAGGAGGTCGAGCGAACGGGCCGAGCCCGGGCCGGCGGACGCGGTTCCGGCACTCCGCTCGGACGTGGCCTCCCCGGCAGTACCCACGGACGTGGAGGTATCGGTCATGCTCGCTTCTCCTCGGGATCGATGACGACACAGGCGAGCCGCTTGCCGTTGGTCGTCGGAAGTACATCGAGATGGTGCTGGTTGCCCACGACGAGGGACAGAGGCGACCCGTTGTCGTAGGAGAGGCCGATGACGTCGCCCACCGCCAGGTGGAGGAAGTCGGCCGGGGTCAACGTGGTCGACGGGAAGCGGACACGCATGTCGACCGGGGTGCCGAGCAGGCGGTGCATGACCACCTGGCTGTCGCCGGCGGACGGCTGGTCGTCCTCCCCGCCCTGTGTGGCGAGCGCGTCGGCCAGCGGGTGGAGGACGCTGAACGGGAAGCACAGCTCGAACGGAAACGTCGTCTCCTCGTCGAGCCCGAGAGTCAGCGGTACGAGGAGGTACATCTCCGTGGGGCGCACGGGGGGGAGGAACTGCACGCTCGCCACCTGTACGGACGCTCCCACCTGGAGCGTGGCCAGCGGTGCGAACACCGCGGGGAGCTCCGACAGCACATCGTCCGCCACTCCGGCCACCAGCCGCTGCTCGATCTCGGTGAGGGCCCGCTCGGGGTAGCGGCCCTTGCCGTTGCCACCCATGCGGAGATCGACGATCACCAGCGCCAGGGGGAGGGGAATGTGGAGCACCACCCGACCGGACAGCGGTGGCAGCGTCGCGGCGAACAGGCAGGTGGGTTCGGGCAGGGTGCCCGACAACTCGCCCCAGCTGTGCTGCTCGAGCTCACCCAGCGCCAGGTTGACCGGGACGCGCAACCGGGTTGCCAGGGTACCGCTCGAGCGGTGGGCCAGGACCTCGTAAAGGACGCGCAGTCCCCTTATCCGGGTACGGTCGAGTGTCTCGGGGAGACGGAAGTCGTACACGCGGGCCGCGAGCCGGTGCTCGCCGGCGGCCGTCCCGGGCAGCTCGTCGGGACGAGCATCAGGCGGGCCGGCCATCACGCCCTCCACCACGGTCACGCCATCTGCACGAGGGTCTGGGCGACGGTGGAGTCCGTCTGCACGACCTTCGTGTTCGCCTGGTAGGCCTCCTGGGCGATCACCAGGTTGGTGAGCTGGGTGGCCAGGTTGACGTTGGAGGACTCGAGCGAGCCGCCGATGAGCGACCCCCGACCGCCGGTGCCGGGTGTGCCCACCGAAGCCTGACCGGAGTTGGGGGTGGTGACGTAGTCGAGGTTGCCGATGGTCTCGAGCCCGCCGGGGTTGGAGAAGGTGGCCAGGGCCAACTGGGCGATGTTCTCGGTCTGCCCGTTGGAGAAGGACCCGACGACCATCCCGCTCGCATTGATCGAGTACGAGGTGAGCGTGCCGGCGGCGGCGCCGTCCTGGCTCACCGCCCCGGCCGTGGACTGCCCGGCGAACTGGGTGAACGAAGCGGCCGTCCCCGACGGGGGGAAGTCGATGTTCCAGACGTCCCCGGGCGGGAAGGTGTAGCCGGCAGGCATGGTGGCCACCGGCAGCGAGAAGGAGCCGTTGGCGTTGGCCGGCACGGGGGTGACGCCGTTGGTGGTGATCCCGCTGACCTGACCGGTCGTCGGGTCGAAGGTGACGGTGGGCGGCGTCGCGGTGCTCCACAGGTTCTGGGTGGTGCCCCCGGGCAGCGTGGCAGTCCCTTGGACGCTCCACTGGTCGGCGGTTCCGGTGACCGGGGTGTAGGTGAGGGTCACCGGGATGGTCGTGCCAAGGGCGTCGTAGGAGTGGATCGTGGTGCTGACCGGTGTGGCTGTCCCCGAGCCGCTCCAGGCAGGCAGGTTGCCGCCCATGGTGATCTCTGTCGTGGCGTTGGCGGGAATGACCTGCCCGGCGGGAATGGTGACCGCCCCGATCGGGGCGCTCGAATTGACCGCGCCGTTGACCGCCTGCCAGCCCTCGATCAATCCCCCGGTCGGGGTGGCCAGGTTGCCGTTGGCGTCCGGCGTCAGCTGGCCGGCCCGGGTGAAGATCTGCTGCCCGCCCTGCTGGGCGATCAGGAACCCGTTGCCGTTGATGGCCACGTCGTTCGGCTGATTGGTCTGCTGCAGCGACCCCTCCGAGAGGTCGTTGGACACGGCGCCCACCCGGACCCCCGAGCCCACGGCGACGGCGTTGATCCCGGCGCCGGCGTTGGCCGTGGCGGGCGGTGCCGATGCCCCGGCGATCTGCTCGGAGAGCAGGTCGACGAAGTCGATGCTCTGCTGCTTGTAGCCGACGGTGTTGACGTTGGCGATGTTGTTGCCGATGGTGTCGAGGTAGGTCTGGTTGGCGTCGATGCCGGACACGGCGGCGAGTAGTGATCGGTCCATGGGGTTCCTCCTGGGTGGGTGCGTCGTGTGGAAAAGGTCTGTCGATGTGATCTGCGGCTCAGCCGGCAGCGGTGCCGGAGCCGGTCAGGCGGTGCCGACCGCCGTGACCGCACCGAGCGGCACGGACGAGCCGTTGACATTGAGCGTGGGCCCGTTGGTGGGGTCGAGGGACACCCCCAGCACCTGGCCCGACACCGTGGTCCCGTCGGCCAGGGTGGCGGTGATCTGCTTGCCGATCATGCTGGTCGAGGTGAGCGTCTGCTGGGAGGAGAGCTCCTGGGTCACCTGGTTGGCCAGGCTCGACATGGTCTCCACCTCGGTGAGCTGCGCCGTCTGCGACAGGAACTGGGTGCCCGAGGTGGGATTGAGGGGATCCTGGTACTTGAGCTGGGCCACCAGCAGGTTCAGGAAAGTGTTGGGATCGGTCAGGCTCTGGAGCGGATTGGTGCTCGACGACGCCGATGCACCGGTGGTGCCGGCCGACGTTGACGACCCGACGGGATTGACGAAGGTCACGGGTGGTTGCTCCTAGGACGGGCCGGACGGGCCGGACGGGGATCAGGGCTTGTCATCGGGTCAGAGGTGGAGGTCGATCGTTCCGAGACCGGGGACGGCCGCGGCTCCCACGAGCAGCGACGGAGCGTGGTCGACGGCACCGATCGCCGACGTCCTCAACAGGCGCCGGCCGTCGGGGCGCCCATCGCCGCGTGGGTCGCCGCCCCCGGCGTCGGGCCGTGCCGACCCGAGGGCAGCCAGCTCCACGACGACTCGATGGCTCGCGTCCGCGGTCAGCTGGCTGTGGAGTTGCGGCAGCGAACCGGCCAGAGCGGCGTGACCGGTGGCCGAGTCGGCCCACAGGGACACCACCATCTGCTGGGAGCTCACCGACACGGTGGCCTGCACGCTGCCCAATCCCTCCGGCTGAAGCCCGAGCGTCACCAGGTGGGCACCGGCCCCGGTTCGCAACGGCGTCAACACCGTCACCAGCTGGTCCGAGACGCTCGCCCCCGGGGCGGTGGCCACCGGGCCGGTCGGCACGCCGGGGCCCGCCACGCCGCTCGCCGGCGTCGGGACCGGCGGCGGAAGAACGGTCACCATGGCGCCGGAGGCGACCGGCGGGCCCACCACGCTCGGCGGCGGGGTGCTCGGCGGCGGGGTGCTCGGTGGCGGTGTGGTCGGCGGCGGGGTGGTCGGCCGCGGGGTGGTCTGCGGCGGGGTGGTCTGCGGCGGGGTTTGCACGATCCGGCTCGAATTCGTTTCGCTCCTCTGCGCGGGATTTCCCTGCGCGCCGTCTCCCGGTGCGCCGCTTCCCGGCGCGGGACCTGCCGGCCCTCGTGCGCCAACCCCCGACGCCGCGGCACCCGACGGGGATGGGCCACCGGGCTCTGATCCCTCCGCGCCTTGCGGGCTCGGGGCACCCCTTCCGGTGCCGGGGTGACCGCTCGGGGACTGCGCCTTCGTGGACGAGATCGAGCCGACAGGGCTCACCGGGCCGGCCCCTCCGGAGGGTCGGGCGCTGTCGGACGCCGGTCCCGACCCTTGGATCCCGGGACTGGGGACCACCGAGCCGACGACGGCCGCAGGTGTCGGCGTCGCCCCCGATGCCGGGGGATGAGGATCGGGCGCTCCGGCCGAGCCGGACGACGATTGGGCCGGCGCTTTCGCCGAGCTGCTCACGTGCCCTGGCTTGCTCCTCCGCCCCGCCTTGCTCCCACTCCGAGCGGTCCCGTCGAGCTGCTCGCCGCCGCCGCCGCCGCCGCCGGCCGCGGCGGCCGATGACGTCCCGGTGGCTGTGCCGAGGACGTCGGGGAAGCTCGACCCGTCCAGCGGCGCGGTACCTGTTCCTTGGGCGGGAGGAGCAGCAGCCGGGACCGGCGCGACCGGGAGGTCGGCGGCAGCAGGGCTGACGATGGTGGTCACGACCCCGTCCCTCCCAGCAATCCCATGATCTTGGTGACGTACGCCTGGGTCTCGGGGTACGGCGGGATTCCCCCGTACTGCTCGACGGCACCCGCCCCCGCGTTGTAGGCGGCCAGCGCCAGGGGCACCGAGCCGAAAGTCTGAAGGTTGCCGGCGAGGATCCGTGCGGCGCCGTCGACGGCCTGTGCCGGGTCGTAGGGGTCGACCCCCAGGCCCTTGGCCGTCCCCGGCATGATCTGCATCAGCCCCTCGGCCCCGGCCGAGCTGGTCGCCGACGGATCGAACCCCGACTCCACCTTGGCCACCGCGGCGAGCAGCTGCGGCGAGACCCCGTAGGTCGCCCCCGCCGAGAGGAAGAGCGGGGCCAGCGACGACGGGACGCCCACGGGGCTCGCCGGCGAGGCCGATCCGGCCCCCGAGCCCGCCGGGGTCGTCGCGACGATCCGGCGGATGGCAGACGGAGCGGTCGAGACCGTCTCGACCTGCACGGTCGTGCCCGTGTGGGGACTGTCGACCATCTTGCCGTTGCCGATGTAGATGCCCACGTGGCCCGGTCCCGACGGCCCGGGCTCGAAGAAGAGCAGATCCCCCGGCTGGGCGGCGGCGAGGTCGGCGACCGGCTGGCCCATCGTGGCCTGCTCCTGGCTCGTCCGTGGCAGCGAGATCCCGAGGTCGCCGTACACGTGCTGCACCAGCCCAGAGCAGTCGAATCCGGTGGACGGGCTGGTCCCACCCCACTGGTACGGCACACCGAGGTACTGGACGGCGTCGGCGACCAGCGACGTGCCGGTGACCGCGCCACCCGTCGCCGAGGTGGCGGAGGCACCGACCCCGGCACCCCCGGTCGACCCGGTCGACCCGGTCGACCCGGAGAGCGAGCCGAGCTGGACGCTCGAGGTGGTGGATGTCGTCGCGGCGGCGTCCGCCGCCGCTTGGCCGTTCAGCTGGCCGATGGCGCTCTGGATGGCCGAGAGCATGCCGGCGAAATTTCCCGAAGCGGCATCGGACGCCAGCTCGGGGCCGAGGGCCTGCACCGCAGACTGCGCCGCGGCGACGCGTTGCACGATGGGTGGGGCAGCCGCGTCCAGGGTGGAGGGAACTGTTGTCATCGTCCGACCGCCCGGTTCGGCCCGCCTCGGTCCCCGGCGGCGATCCACCGGGCGGTTACGAGGTCGTCGACGGCGGCCGACTCGGCCCTTGCCTCGCCGGCCATCACCTCGCCGAGACGCCGGCGGGCCAGACGTTCGAGCGCCTCCACCCGCTGGGCGGCGTCGGCCCACGATCGGGTCAAGCCCGCCACCTCGGCCCGGGACTGCGACAGGCGATCCTCGGCGGCCCGCAACGTGGCGGCAGCCAGGTCGGCAGTCGCCTGCTCCCGACGGAAGACCGCTGCCGGGATCGTCCCCGTCGACACCGGCACCGTCCGGTAGCGGAGTGCGGATCGTTCGCGGCGGGCATCGTTGTCCCGCATGCGGAGATTGCCGAGGAGGAGCTCGGCCCTCGCCGACTCCTCTTGGGCGCGGCGCACCCGGAGCACGGTGGCCAAGCGGAACCGTCGGGAGCTCATGCCACCACCTCGACAGGTGCGGTCCCGACGAGCGCGGCGAGCAGCGACCACGAGCGTTCGGCGGGCTGGACGTCGCGGACGTCCTGGCACAGGAACGCCTCCATGAAGTCGGCGAGACCTATCGCACGGTCGACGGTGGGGTTCGTCCCGGCGACGTAGGCCCCGATCTCGATGAGGTCCTTGGAGTCGCGCGCCGCGGCGAGCAACCTGCGGAGATCACGGGCCATCCGGCGCTGATCCGGAGTGGTGATGGACGGCTCCACCCGGGACACCGAGTCGAGCACCTCGATACTGGGGAAGTGCCCGGCGGTGGCCAGGCGCCGTGACAGCACGATGTGGCCGTCGAGGATGGCGCGGACGGCATCGGCGATGGGCTCGTTCATGTCGTCCCCGTCGACCAGCACCGTGTACAGACCGGTGATGCTGCCCCGGTCGGAGGCGCCTGCCCGCTCGAGCAGCTTGGGCAGGAGGGAGAACACGGAAGGTGGGTAGCCGCGCGTGACCGGCGGCTCGCCGGCCGACAGGCCGACCTCGCGCTGGGCCATGGCGAACCGGGTCAGGCTGTCCATCATCAGCACCACGTGGGTCCCCCGGTCACGGAACCATTCGGCGATCCGGGTGGCGGTGAAGGCGGCCCGGATGCGGACCAGGGCCGGCGCGTCCGAGGTCGCCACCACGACGACCGAGCGGGCCAGGCCCTCGGGGCCGAGATCGTGACGAATGAACTCGTTCACCTCGCGACCGCGCTCTCCGACCAGGGCCAGGACCACCACCGGGGCGTCGGTGCCCCGGGTGATCATCGAGAGCAGGCTCGACTTGCCCACCCCCGACCCGGCGAAGATCCCCAGCCGCTGACCCTGCCCGCACGGGGTGAGGGTGTCGATGGCCCGTACCCCGAGGGCGAGCTGCCGATCGATCATCTCGCGCCGGAGCGGATGGGGAGCACTCCCGTCGATGGCCACCAACTCGGTCCCCACCAACTCGGGGCCGTCGTCGATGGGCCGGCCCAGGCCGTCGAGGACCCGGCCGAGCAAGGACTCACCCACCTCGACGGTGAACGGGCGTCCGACGGCCTCGACCGGGTCGCCGTAGCGGACGCCCTTCAGCTCCCCGAGCGGCATGCACGCCAGGCTGTCCCCCTGCACCGCCACCACCTCGGCGTCGAGCACCCCTCCGTCGCGCCAGACCCGGACGGCATCCCCGACCGCGGCGTCGATGCCCTCCACCTCGAGCCGCAACCCGACCAGCCGGCTGACCCGGCCGGTGCGGCGCGGCTCGGTGGCCCGACGAGCGGCAGCCAGGAGCTCCCCGGGCCAGATCATCGCCGGGCACCTCCGTCGGCGGCGACTCGGGAGGCTTCCTCGGGATCGACGCCCCGGTGACCGCCGGGCTCCGGCGCGCCGGCGTTCTCCTGGGGCCGCTGTGAGGCCAGGACCGAGCGGACTCGCTCGAGCGCCGGCTCGATCTGCGCGTCGATCCGGCACGGTCCCGCGTCCACCACGCAGCCACCCCGCTCCACTCCGGCATCGCCGACCACGGTCACCCGACAATCGGGCACCAGGGGTCGGAGCACCTCGGCGTCGACGAGCGCGTCGGGATGGAGCCGGACCACCAGGTCCTCGCCGGGCGAGGCGAGCTGCAGCGCTCGACGCACGGTGGCCGACACCTCGTCGTCGGACACCGACAGCTCGTGGTCGACCAGGGTGCGGGTGAGCTCGATGGCCAGACTGGTGGCGTCCTGCTGGGCCACGGCGATGGCATTGGCCCGTCCGGCTGCCATGGCCGAGGCGGCCTGGCACAAGGCTTCCGCACCCCGGCGCACGGCCTCGGCCTTGGCCGCCTCGGCGCTGCTGCGAGCAGCTTCCATGCCCGCCCGGAACCCCTCGTCGAAGCCCTTCCGGCGGACGGTGTCGAGCTGGTCGGCGACGGACGGCCGGCTTCCGGCGGGGACGACCGCCTCGGAGCGGTCCACGTGAAGAACGGCAAGGTGGGCATGCTCGACGGCCTCCCCGCGCAGCACTCGCCTCAAACCCCGGGTGGACGAGGGTCGGGCCGGATCAGACGACAAGGTCATCGTCTCTCCTCAGCAGCACGATCTCGCCCGCCTCCTCCATCTCACGCACGGTCTTGACCAGCTGCATCTGAGCCGCCTCGACGGCGGAGAGCCGGGTCGGGCCGAGGAGCTCTATCTCCTCCACCAGGTCCTGCGCAGCACGTTCGGACAGGTTGTGCAGGAACTTCTCGCGCACCGTCCCGTCGACTCCCTTCAGGGCCACGGCCAGCTCCTTCGGAGCCACGTTGCGAAGGAGCAGCTGCAGCGTGCGGTCGTCAAGGGCCACCACGTCGTCAAAGACGAAGAGCTGGTTTCGGACCTTCTCGGCCACGTCCGGGGCGATGGCCTCGAGCTCGGCGAGGATCTGCTTCTCCGACGCCCGGTCGGCGTTGGTCAGGATGCCGACCAGCGAGGCAATCCCACCGGCGGCCAACCGGCCCTGGGCCCCCGCCTGCAGCAGGGTGGCGAACTTCCGCTCGAGCACGGTGGCGATGTCGAGGACGACCTCGGGGGTGATCCGGCCCATGGTGGCGATGCGCTCGGCCACGTCGACCCGGAGATCTCCGTCCATCTGGCCCAGCACCTCGGCGGCATGGTCGGAGGGAAGGTGGACGAGCACCACGGCGATGGTCTGGGGATGCTCCTCGGACAGGAACGCCGCCACCTGCACCGATTCGATCCGATGGAGGAAGAGCAGGGGGCTGCCATCCCCACTGCTCACGAACTGGTCGATGACCTCTTCGGCCCGGGCGGCACCGAGACGCTCGCGCAGCAGCGTGCGGGCCGCGCCGACCCCGCCCTGCGACACGGCGACCATTCCGGACACCCCGTCCACCAACTCCCCCACCACGGCGACCACCACATCGGCGTCGAGCTGGGGGAGCCGAGCCATCTCGGTCATGAGCATCACGACCTCGCTCTCGCTCATCGACTTCAGGACCTGGGCTGCCCGCTGAACGCCCAATTGGGCCAGCACGGTGGCCGCCTTCTGGGGCCCGGTGAGGGTGGTCGTTGTCATCGCCCGCCCACGCCCCGCCCGGCGCCGAGCGGGTCGCCCTGCCCGCCCCGCTCCTTGGTCCACGCCCGCAGCAGGGCGGCGACCTCGTCGGGCTGCGAGTCGATGAAGGAGCTCACCTCCCTGCTCAGATCGCTCCCGGCCGGACGACCCGGTTGCACCGCCGGCATCTGGGTGGTCGCATCGATGACGGACGCCATCTCGACCGGCTGGGCGAGGGCCGGAAGCACGGCCACCGGGGTACGACGGTGCACCCGGCTCTTCTTCGCCGAGCGCCACAGCAGGAAGAGCACGACGAGGATGGCGAGCGCCACCACGCCGGCACGGATCATCGATGACAGCTTCTGCTTCGATTGGGCGGCGGCGGTGAGCGCAGCGGCCTTGCTGGCCGCCTGCTGGGTGGCGGTCGAGAACGGGGCGGCGCTCATCGCCAGGGTGTCACCCCGGGCCTTGTTCAGCCCTGCGGCGGCGGCGACGCCCTGCCGGAGCGTGGCCATGCTCATCCCCTTCGGCAGGCTCTTCGCGTCGACCAGCACGGCGATCGACTGGCTCTGTGCGGTCCCGGGCGCCTTCTGGTCGGTCTGGGTCACCGTCCCCGTCGCGTAGTTGGTGGACGACGACGAGTTGTTGTAATTGCCCGATCCGGTTCCCGCGGTGCCCGTCGGCGCGGTGGTGCTGCCCAGCACCCCGCCCCCGGTCGCTCCGCCGGCGGCCGTCTGGCTGCTGGTCTGGGTCTGGGTCGGCACGGTGATCGGGGTGTTGGTGGGTCCGAGCTGAAACCCGTTGGTGGTGGTCGACACCTTGTCGAAGTTGAGCACGGCGTTCACCTGGATGTCGGCGTGGTTCGGACCGAGCACGCTCAGCAGGTAGGAAGCGATCTTGGCCTCTTGCGAGGCATCGAAGGCAGTCGTGGCGTTGCTGTCGTTGCCCGACGAGGCGTTGACCCCCGGACCGGCCAGCAGGTCGCCGTTGGAATCGGCCACCGTCACGTCCGACGCGTTCAGGCCGGGGACGCTGGAGGCGACCAGGTGGACGATGGCCTGAACCTCACCGCCCGAGAGCGACTGGCCGGGAGCGGTGTCGACCAGCACGGAGGCACCGGTGGGTGAGGAATTGGAGAGAGCAAAGGTGTTGTTGGCCGGCATGGCCAGGTTGACCTGCACCCCTGACACCCCGTGGATGGCCCCGATGGTCTGTTGCAGCTCGCCTTGGAGCGCCCGCAGGTAGTCGGCCTGCTGGGTCATCTGGGAGGTGGTGATCCCCTCCTTGTCGAGGATCCCCAGCCCCACGTTGGTGCTCGATGCGGGAAGGCCGGCCGAAGCCATGTTGATGCGCTCCTGGTCGATCGCGTTCTGGGGGACGAGGATGGTGCTCCCCCCGTTCTGGAGCTGGTACGGAACCTTGTCCGAGGTGAGCTTGGCGGTGATGGCGGCGGCATCGGCCGGCTGGAGGTTGGTGAACAGCGGGCCGTAGCTGGGGGTGCCGGCCACGCTCATGAAGAAGAGAGCGCCGACAACCGCGGCCACCACGGTGACCACGGTGACCACCTTCTGGCCCGGGGTGAAGCCGTCGGCGAAGCGCCGGGCCCCGACCTTCCACCGGTCGATGTCGGAAGCGGCGACCAGGGCCATCAGAAGCTCATCCCCATGATCTGGTTGAAGGCGGCCAGCGCCTTGGTCACCAAGGCCTGGGTCACCTGCGTGTCGAGCGATGCCTGGCTGGCGGCGATCATCGCGTCACCGACGTTCCCCTGGCCGCCGGCGGCGGCGGCGGCGCTGTTGCTGGCGCTGTTCTGCACGCTCTGCAGCTGGTCGACGGCGTTGAGGATGGCGTTGGAGAAACCGCCTGACGACGCACCCGCCGTCGCGGTGGACGCACCGGTCGTGGCCACCCCCGCGGCGGGAGGCGTGGGGGGGGACGGTGGCGTGGGGGGGATCGGGGGGATGGGCACGGTGGTCAGCTCCCGAGGGTCAGTGCCGACTGGTAGGCGGCCTTGGCCTGGTTGACCACGGCCACGTTGGCCTGGTAGCCGGTCTGGGCCATCACCAGGTCGACCATCTGCTGGCCCAGGTCGACGGCGGGGTACCGGACCATGCCCTGGGCGTCGGCGAGCGGGTTGCCGGGGTCGTAGGCAAGCTGGCCGGCGGCACCGCCCAGGAGCACCTGGGAGGCCACCACGCCCTGGCCGGCCCCGCCGGGCTGGGTAGACGCCACCGGCTGCGCCACCACGTACTGGGTCTCGTAGGCGCTCTGGCTGGTGGAGACGGCGTCGTTGGCGTTGGCGATGTTGCCGGCCACGGCGTCGATCCACGTCTGGGAGACGTCGATCCCGGAATTGGCGATGGGCATGGCTCCGAACAGGCTCACTGAAAGCTCCCTCCTGCCGCGCCTTGCACCAGCCGGAACTGGGCGTTCAGGAGCTCGACCATGGTCTGGTACTGCATCGTCTCCTGCGTGGCCTGGGTCATCTCGGTGGGCAGGTCGACGTTGTTGCCGTTGCTGCCGGGCACGGCCGGGGAGCTGGTGACCGTGGCCGTCGCCGGCCCGCCGGTGGGCGAGCTGATGGCCTGTTGCAGGCTCTGCTCGAAGCTCACCTCTTGGGCGGTGTACCCCGGGGTCTGGTCGTTGGCGATGTTGTTGGCCGTCGTCTGCTGCTGGAGCGAAAGGCTGTCGACGGCAAACTGCAGAACCCCCACGATGCCATCGGACACGGTTGCCACCTCTCGGGCGTCACTTTGGTGAGAGCAGACCGTCTCGCTTCGGTCCGCCTCACTGCTCGTGCCCGTCCTGGGCTGCTCCGCTGGCATTCCCTGCCCGCACCGTACGTATCGGAGCGGCGGACATGAACCTTTAACGCCCAGCCGCCGGGGCAGACCGGTATGCCCCGGGTCGGCGCGCGCTACGATCGCCCTCGCCGCCGGGCCCCGTCCACCCCGCTGGGCTCGATCCCCGCTCGATCCCACACAGAGGACTGCCTGTCGTGCCACCCGCCCCCCCGGTTGCGTCGCTTGCCTGGGACACCGTCGATGCCGCCTACCTCGGCTACCTCAACGCTCACGCCGAGATGCCCGAGCGCTGGCTGCTGGTGCAGACCCTGGCCACCGGGCCGTCGCGGCGCGCCCTGTTCGGTGCGCTCGGCGTGCAGGAGGGCGCCCAGGTCCTCGACGTGGGGACGGGCTTCGGACCCACCCCCCTCGAGCTGGCCGGCATGGTCCGCTCCGACGTGCTCGGCCTTGACGCCGACCCCGCCAACCTCGCCGTCGCCGAGTCGCTGGCCGCGACGATCCGGGCCACGGGGTGGTTCCAACCCGGCAGCAGCGTCACCTTCGCCCGTGGCGATGCCTACGATCTGCCGACCGAGTCCGACCGGTTCGACCTGGCCACCGCCCGCCTGCTCTTCCAACACCTCGCCGATCCGGCCCGGGTGGCCGACGAGCTCTTCCGGGTGGTCCGTCCGGGTGGCGGCGTGTGCCTGATCGACGCCGACGACGGGCTCTCGATCGCCTACCCCGAGCCCTCGGACGCCTTCCGCCGCCTGCAGCACGCATTTGCCGAGCTGCAGGCGGCCAAGGGCGGTGATCGCTTCGTCGGCCGCAAGCTGTCGACCCTGCTCGAGCAAGCGGGGTTCACCGTGGTGTCGGTGGTGGTGCTCCCCCAGGCCGTCCACGGACCGTCGACACCGGCCGACCCTGCTCGGGCCTTCTCCCTCCAGCGCCTGACCGGCGTGCGCGACGAGTTGGTGGAGGCAGGGATCCTCGGGCCCGAGGAGGTCGACACGTGCCTCGAGACGTTCGCCCGCGAGCACGTCGAGGGCCAGTGCTCGATCGAGGCCCACCTCGCCGTGGTGGCCCGCAAGCCCGATTGAGGGCGATCAGGCGCTGGCGTCGACGTAGGCCGCCGCCCGGCGGCCGGAACGTTCGGCCTGGCGGATGGCGACGACCAGCGAGGCTCGGGCCTCCGACACTGCGCCTTCGAGTGCACGGGTGGCGACGAGGAGAGCTTCGGCCCGGGGGCGGAGCCGCTCGGGCAGCGGCCCGAGGTCCTCGGTGCGACCGAGCCGGCGCACCGGTGGCTCGGTGGCTCGGTGACCGGCGGCAAACGCGGCCCCCTGCGCAACCAGGTGGGCAGCCATGTCGGCCAGCTCGCGCTCCCACCCGTCACGGGAGGGCTCGCGGGGCACGCTCATCACCCGGCTCCCCTGCCGATCATCGGCTCGGGCGAGTGCTGCTCGGCCTCGATCTCTGCGGCCTGGTGCCACGCACCGGCCAGGTCCCCCACGAGCTCGCCCGCCCGGCGAGCCTGATCGCGGTCCTTGTGCAGGTTGGCCTCGACGAGCTGCTGGTGGAGGTAGAGGTAGAGCGAAGCCAGCTCCTCGGCCCCGCCCCAGAGGTCGGTCCGCAGCGTCCCCCGGAGGACCAGCAGGATCTCCTGCGCATTGCACAGGCTGTCGTTGACCGCTTTCAGGTCACCCCGCTCGAACCCGTCGTCGGCCACCCGGAAGTCGAGAAGCATCTGGTCGTACAGCATGATGAGGCGGGTCGCCGGTGAGGCGGTCACGACCGCCTCGTTCAGGTAGCGCTGCCTCAGCGCTTCGGCTTGGACGATCGATGCCGGCAACGTCGACTCCATTCTTCCGCGTGGTGCGCGTGGTGCGCGTCGGGTGCCTGCCGGGGGTCCATCGTGTACGGCCGGGTCAGGACAGTTGGGACAGGGCGCTCGACAGCGCCGAGCTCTGGTTCTTCAGCGTCCCCAGGGTGACCTCGAGGTTGGAGAACTCCTGCTGGAGGGATTTCTGCTCCTGGCTGGCCAGCAGCTGCTCGAAGGAGATCTGGCTGTCGAGACTGGTCGACTGGGTGGTGAGGCCCTTTGCCGTCGTCGTGATGGCCCCGGTGACCGGGTCGGTCATCGTGTTGGCCAGGCCGGCGATCGCCTGGGCGATGCCGGGCTGGTAGGTGAGGGTCCCGAGACTGGTGGAGGACGTGATCCCCGTGGCGGTCACCTCGAGCGACAGGCCCCCGAGGGTCGGATCCGATGCCGGGGCGCTGAGGAACTGGCCGATGCCGGTGGCGGTCAGCCCGTTGATGGTGCCGGCCACGTCGGTGCCGGCGAACGACGCCGGGGTCCCTGCCGTCGGCCCGGCCAGCCCGGTGGTCCCCGGTCCGGTGCTGGTGGACGTGACGGTGAAGCCTGCCGCGCTCCCGTAGGCGGACGAGGTGAGCTGGAGCTGCTGGCCGCTGCCGACCACTTGGGCCGACAGTGAGATTCCCGCGCCGGCCAGCGCGGCGTTGATGCCGGCCGCCACCGAGGAGAGGCTCTCCCCGACCGTGGTGGCGTAGTTCACGCTCTGGCCACCCGATCCGATGGTGAGGGTCTCCGCGGCGGACACCGAGCCGGGGCTCAGCACCGACCCGAGGTCGGTGGCCTGCGTGGCGGAGTGGCTGACCGTCACGTTGTACGACCCGGCCTGCGTCGTGTTGGACGCGTAGGAGAGGGAGACGTCGCCGGCGTACGACGGCGACGACGGCGCGAAGGTCCCCCCCCGGGTGAACATGTCCGCCACCTGGGTGGGGTTGGCGCTGAACGCCGTCTCGAAGGTCGACTGGTTGAACACGATCTGCCCGTTGTCCAAGGCGACCCCGACGTTCTCCCCATTGCCCAGGGTGGACGTTCCCGAGGTGGCGGCGAAGACGCCGAGGATCTGGTTGGTGAGGTTCTGCAGCACCGAGGAGCCCATCAACGGGCCGGCCTGCTTGGTCGCCTGGTTGTAGCCGGCGTACTTCTGGATGTCGGAGAGAACAGCGTTGGCCGCGTCCACCAGGCCCTGCACCGAGGTGGCGGTGGCGGTGGCGTCGGGCGCCACGGTGACCGTGACCGGGGTCGTGGTGGTGGAGCCCACCGACACCGACAGGCCGGGCAGGAGGCCGGCGAACGTGTCGTTCCCCGAGGTCAGCGTGTAGCCCCCCGACCCCCCCACCTGGATCCGTGCGTCGCTGCCGGCTGTTGCCGTCTGCATCGCCCCCAGGGACGACGAGGAGAACGCACCGGTGTCGACGGACAGGTCGGCCGCAGTGCCGGTGGCCGACGAGGAGAGTTGGAGGATGTACGCGCCGCTGCTGGTCTGAACCGCCGAGGCGATGATGCCGGTGCCGGCCGCGTTGACGTTGCTCACCAGGTCGGCGAGCGACCCGTTGCCGGTCGACACGTTGGACGCGGTCAACGATCCGGTCGACAGCAGTGAGCTGTCCACCGTGGCCTGGGTGCTCGACCCGTCGAGGGTGGCGTTCACCGTGCCGCCCGTGCCCGAGGTCAGGGCGACCGTGGCACCGGGGGTGACCGTGCTCAGGGTGTTGGCCGTCCCGTCCACGGTGATCACCCCGGCGACGCCGGTCGAGGCGCTCGACATGGCGGCCAGCCCCAGGGTGGGGAGGGCGGTTCCCCCCGTCACCTGCAGGCTCTGGGTGCTCCCCTGGTCGACGGTGGCCAACATCAGGTCGCCGGTGGGACCGTAGCCGGCCTGCAGCACCCCGGCGGCCCCCGCCGCGCTGATCGCGCTCTGCACGGCGGACAGCAGTCCCGACCCCGAGTACCCACCACCGGGGCTCGCCCCGAGGGTGAGGGCGTAGGCGGTGCCGTTGACGGTGACGTTCACGGTGTCGTTGCTCGATCCGACGGTGATGCCCCCGGTCTGGCTCTGCAGGTCGGTGGTGCCGGTGGTCGCCGCGGCGGCCGAGGCCTGGCTGACGGCGACCGAGTGCGAGCCGAGGGCGAGCCCCGACCCGGCAGCCAAGGTGGCCAGGCCGTACCGGGCGCCGCCCTGGGCCAGCAGGAACCCCGGGCTCGAGTCGACCACGTCCGCGGTGGACGACACCGATCCGGCGGAGACGAGCGAGTCGGCTTGCGCCAGCGAGAGCACGCCGAAGGACACCGACCCCGAGGGCGTCCCCGAGGCGGCGGTCGCGGTGACCGCGGCCGGGTCCGAGGAGGTGGCCAGGCGGGCCCCCCAGCCGCTCGGGGTGGCGAGGGCCTGGGCCGCAGTCTGAAAGGCCAGCAGGTCCTTGTTGATCGCCTGGTAGTCGCCGGCCTGGGTGTTGAGGGTGGACTGCTCGTTCTGGAGGTTCGTGATGGGCTGCTGGTAGCTCTGCATCATCGCCTGAATGAGGGCCTGGGTGTTGAGCCCCGAGATGAGCCCGTTGTCGATGATGGGTGGCGTGCTGCTCGCGCTCGATGGGAAAATTGTCATGTGGTCGTGATGCTCCTTGCCGTTCCTGACCGGTGACGCGTGGCCCGCCGCCGAGGAGGTCCGGTCGTGACGATCGCGTCACCCGGACCCCCTCGACGGCGTTGCGTACGCTGCGTCCCGACTGCCTGCCTACTGGAGGAGCTTCAGGACGAGGGACGGCTGCTGTTGCGCCTGGGACAGCATCGACACCCCTGATTGCATCAGGATCTGGTCGGTGCTGAACTTGGTGGTCGCCTGGGCGAAGTTGACGTCGACCAGGCCCGAGTAGGCCGACTGCAGGTTCTGCTGGCCTACGGTCAGGTTGGCCACGACCACGTTCAGCTGGTTCTGGGTGGCGCCGACGTTAGCCTCGACCGATGCCACCGTGTTGATGGCGGCCTGCACGGCCGAGATGGCCGCAGCCGCCGATGCCGCCGAACCCACCGACACCGATACCGTCGAGACACCCAGTGCACCAGTGGTGGCGGCACTGATGGTGACCACCAGCTGCTGGTTGGTGTTGTCGAAGGCGCCGACCTGCAGAACCTGCCCGGAGAAGTCGCCGTTCAGGAGCTGGCTGGTGCCGAACGACGTGGTGTTGGCGATCTGGTCGATCTGGTTCTGCAGTGCCACGAACTCCTGCTGGTTGGCGCTCAGCGACTGGGCGCTGTTGGTCGCCCCGTTCGCCGAGTTGATGGCCAGGGAGTCCATCGTCTGCAGGATCGACGAGATCTGGTTCAGCGCGCCACTTGCCGTCTGGATCATCGAGACGCCGTTCTGCGCGTTGGAGATCGCCTGCTGGTAGCCGTTCGACTGGGACAGGAGGTCCTGCGAGACGACGTACGCAGCGGGATTGTCGGCGGCGGTCTGGATCTGCAGACCCGACGACAACTGCGAGATCGCCGTCGACATGGCCTGGTCGGTGGCGTTCAGGTTGTTGAAGGCGTCGATCGCCGAGATGTTGGTGTTGACTACAAGGGAAGACATCCGTTCCTCCGTGGGTTGAGGCCCCGTCCGTGGGGCACGCTGACGTGGTACTGGCGGTCCTCCCTGCCGGCCCCAGAAGCAACTTGCTCCTTCGTGGCCGCCGGGAAGGGCACCGTTCTCCTTATCGTCCGGCGGAGGCGGATCCTGAAGCCCGGGTTCGGATTGTCGTGTTTCCGTTGCTCTCCCGGGCGCGCTCTCCGTGCACCGGTTCAACTCCGTACGCCGTCCTGCCGATACCACTACCATGTCCAGGCGCCTGCCGGTCTCGATCGTCATCCTCGCGTGGAACGCCTGGAAGGAGACCCAAGCCTGCCTCGAGTCCCTCCGCCCAACCCTCGGCCTGCACGACCAGGTGATCGTGGTGGACAACGGCTCGACCGACGCCACCGCCTCACGGCTCAGGCTCTTCTCGTGGTTGGAAGTGGTGCACAACGAGGAGAACCGTGGGTTCGCCGCCGGCTGCAACCAAGGCGCTGCCGAGGCCCGCAACGACGTCGTGGTCTTCCTCAACAACGACACCGTGCTCACCAGACGCTGGCTCGATCCCCTGGTGGAGCCGTTTGACGTCCCCGGGGTCGCGGCCACCGGACCACGGTCGAACTTCGTGTCGGGACCCCAGGTGGCCGAGGGTGCCGCGTATGCGGCCGATGACCGGAGCGCCATACGGGCGTTCGCGCGCCAGTGGGCCGACGGTCACCGGGGCGAGGTCACGCCGACCGACCGCCTCGTCGGTTTCTGCCTCGCGGTCCGGCGCACGGCGTTCGAGACCGCCGGGGGCTTCGACGAGGGCTACGAGGTGGGCGGGTTTGAGGACGACGACCTGTGCCGACGCCTGATCGACGCCGGATGGAACCTGCTCATCGCCCACGAGTCCTTCGTCCATCACGCCGGTCACCGGACCTTTGACGCCAACGAGGTCGATTGGTTCGACCAGCAGGAGCGCAACCGGGCCCGCTTCGAAGAGAAGTTCGGGGCTGGCAGCAAGCGAGAGTTCCCTCTGGTGTCGGCGTGCCTGATCGTGAAGGACGAAGAGGCCAACCTCCCGCGTTGCCTGGCCTCGCTGGAGGGGTTCGCCGACGAGGTCGTCGTGTACGACACCGGCTCCACGGACAGCACAGTCGATCTGGCCCGCCGGGCGGGGGCGGCCGTCGTAGAGGGCTACTGGGACGACGACTTCTCACGAGCTCGCAACGTCGCCCTCGCATCGTGCCACGGTGAGTGGGTCGCCTGGCTGGACGCCGACGAGATGCTCGTCTGCGACGACGTGGCCGCCCTCCGCCAACAGTTGGTCCGCACCGGGCCCGAGGTCGACGGGTACAGCGTGCCCATCGAGAACGTGACCGGGTCCGGTGTCGGAGCGATGTTCGTCCACTCCGCCTGCCGGCTGTTCCGCCGGTCACGATGCGAGTGGACCGGACGGCTCCACGAGCAGGTGGCCGGCCGGGACGACCATCGGCCGGTGGCCACCATGGCCCTCGAGCGGGCCCGTATCCACCACACCGGCTACACGAGCCAGGCCATGGCACAACGATCGAAGGCCGAGCGCAACCTCCGCGTGGCCGAGGCGGAGGTCGAGCGGGCCGATGGCTGGGAGCGCGGCTTCTCGCTGACCAGCCTTGGCCGCTCCTACATGACGGCCGGACGTCCCGAGGAGGCCCTGCAGACCTGCCGCCGGGGCGCAGCCGAGACGCAGAACCCGATCACCCGCCGGCTGGCCCTGCGCACGGTCGTCGAAGCACTCGTCGCCCTCGGTCGCCCCGAGGACGCGCTCGACGCGCTCGACGAGCTGCGACAGGTCAGCGACCGGCAGGTCCTCGTGACCCTGCTCGAGACGAACATCCGGCGCCAGACGGGCGATCACGTACGAGCCCTCGAGCTCCTCGACACGATCGTCGGCCCGCAATTCGACGACGACGGGTTCGAGTACGACGAGAGCATGTTCGCCCAGCAGCGTTCCGAGTCGCTCGCCGTGCTCGGTCGTCACGGCGAGGCCGCCGATGCCTTGCTGGCGGCCATGTCGGACAAGGGGGTGCTCGACGCGCACCTGGGCACCGTCGTCGAGTACCTTCAGCAGGCCGGCCGGCCGCTCACCGATCTGGCCGCCGCCATCCCCCCCGTCAACCACCAGCTCTTCATGGCGCAGATCCTCCAGCTCATCCCCGAGACCGCCGACCAGGTGCTCGGGGCATGCGTCGCACACGCCGAACAGCACGCCGAGGCGCACACCGAACAGCACGGGGAAGGCACCGTGCTCGCGGTCCTGGCCACGGCTGCAACCGTGGCCGCGTCCCTTTCCATCGAACGGGCCCTGGTGTGGTCGTCATGCCTCCGAGCTCGCGGTCTCGGCGTGGCCTGCCCGCTGGTCGCCATCGCCACGGACCAGGCGCGCTCACCGGTCGATCGCGCCCGAGCGGCGGGCGCCGGGTACCAGGTGTTCGGCGACGACCGCCTGGCCTCCGCCTTCCCCGTCGCCTATGCCGTCGCTTCCCCGGACGAGCGATGCCAGATCGCTGCCGAAATTACGGCAATCTGCCCCCAGCTCATGAGCCCACCGGGTTCCGAACCCGGCACCGTGACAAAGGTCAGCATCATCATCCCCTGTTGGAACCAGGCGGAGTACACGACGCGCTGTCTCGCTTCGATCCAAGCCCATACACCGCCGGGCACCTACGAGGTGATCCTCATCGACAACGGCTCGACGGATGCCACGGCATCGCTGACATCGGCTCCCGAAGACCGGTCGCTGATCGTTCACCGGAACGGCGAGAACCTCGGATTTGCCCGAGCCTGCAACCAGGGGGCATCCCTGGCGCGAACCGACAGGCTCGTCTTCCTGAACAACGACACCGAGGTCCTCCCCGGCTGGTTGCCACCCCTGATGACGGTCCTCGACCAGCACCCCGATGTCGGCATCGTCGGTTGCCGGCTTCTCTACCCCGACGGTACCCTGCAGCACGCGGGGGTCGTCACCGGGAGATCACCGGACGGCCTGTTCGACGGACATCATCGTTTCCGTCGGCAACCGGGCACGTACCCCCCTGCCCTGACGGGAGAGGTGCTTCCGGCCGTGACCGGCGCGTGCATGGCAGTGCGGCGCCACCTCTTCGAAGATCTCGGCGGTTTTGACGAGCTCTACTACAACGGCAACGAGGACGTCGATCTCTGCCTCGCTGCGGCCAAGTGCGGCTGGTCGGTGTACTACGAGCCTGCAAGTTGTGTGATCCACCACGAATCGATATCCGGACCCGAACGCTTCGTGAGCGCGAGGTCGAACAGGGAACGTCTCACGGAACGCTGGTCGGAGGGAAAGTGCTGGTCACCGTCGTCGACGAGCAGCCGATAGATCGAGCCTTCACGCATGCACGACGAGCCTCGGCTCAAGATCGACCGGGACCGGGCCGATAGCCAGACCATGACCCCGCCGCCGAGCGAGCATGCGCCGTGAAGGTCGTCATCCTCGCCGGAGGACGCGGGACCCGGCTGGTGGAGGAAACCGACGTCAGACCGAAGCCGATGGTGGAGATCGGTGACCGCCCCATCCTCTGGCACATCATGAAGATGTACGCGTCGCACGGCCTCACGGATTTCATCGTCTGCTGCGGCTACAAGGGCTACGTCATGAAGGAGTACTTCGCCAACTACTTCCTGCACCAGAGCGACATCACGGTCGACATGAAGACCGGAGACATCACCGCCCACCGGTGCAACGCCGAGCCGTGGACGGTCACCCTCGTCGACACGGGGCTCGACTCCAACACCGGCGGGCGCATCAAGCGGGTGCGCAATTACCTCGACGAGGACGAGCCCTTCTGCCTCACCTACGGCGACGCTGTCTCCGACGTCGACATCCGCGGCCTGATCGCGTTCCACCTGGCCCAGCAGGCGCTCGCCACCGTGACCGCCGTCCGCCCCCCGGCCCGCTTCGGGGCGCTCCTCCTCGACGGTCCCCGCGTGGAGGAATTCCGTGAGAAGCCCGAGGACGGGGGGGGTTGGGTCAACGGCGGCTTCTTCGTCTGCCACCCCGACGTCACCGACGAGATCGGCGGGGACGCCACCATCTGGGAGCGCGAGCCCCTCGAAGACATCACTGCCCGGGGGCAGCTGGCGTCGTACCGCCACGAAGGCTTCTGGCAGCCCATGGACACCATGCGTGACAAGCTGCGCCTGCAGGACCTGTGGGACGGGGGCGACCCGCCGTGGAGGGTCTGGTGACCGTGCCGGGCGCCGGCCTCGCCGGCCGCCGAGTTCTGGTCACCGGCCATACCGGGTTCGTCGGGTCGTGGCTGGTGCTCGCACTCTCCCAGATCGGAGCCGAGGTCACCGGCCTGGCCGGACCGGCGATGACCGGCGGCCTCTACGAGCGGGCCGGGCTGCGGCAGTTGCTGGCGGCATCCGTGGAGGGAGACATCCGGGACCTGGCCACGGTCGACGACGCGGTCCGCCGGCACCGCCCCGAGCTGGTCTTCCACCTGGCCGCCCTCGCCACCGTGCCCGAGTCGTACCGGGACCCGGTGGGCACCTTCGCCACCAACGTCATGGGCACGGCCCACGTGCTCGATGCGGCGCGCCGGAGCCCCACGGCGTCGGCCTGCCTGGTGGCCACCAGCGACAAGTGCTATTCCCCCGCCGACAAGCCCCATCCCGAAGGGGACCGGCTCGGGGGCGACGACCCCTACAGCGCCAGCAAGGGGGCTGCCGAGCTGGTGGTCAGGGCGTATGCCCGGTCGTACCCGACCGGCCCGGCCCTGGCGACGACCCGGGCCGGGAACATCATCGGCGGGGGCGACGCCACGGTGGGCCGGATCGTCCCCGACTTCGCCTCCGCCGCCGCCGCTCGCCGGCCACTGCAGCTGCGCCGTCCCGACGCGGTACGCCCCTGGCAGCACGTCTGCGACTGCGTGGCCGGGTACCTGTTGCTGGCCGATCGACTCCTTCAGGACCCCGCGAGGGGGACCGGGCCGTGGAACCTCGGCTCTGACCCGGGCGAGGCCCTGACCGTGCGCGCCCTGGTCGATGCCCTGGGCGACGAGTGGAGCACCCTCGAAGGAGAGCCGCTGCCGTCTCCGGAGGTGGTGCCTTCGGGCGACGCCGAGACCGGTGTTCTGCTGCTCGACAGCTCGCGGGCCCGCCGGATGCTGTCCTGGCGCCCGGCGTCGACGGCGCAGGGAGCAGCTCGCCTGGCGGCCCGCTGGTACTGGAACGCATGGCACACCACCGGCTTCGACGCGCTGGACTACAGCCTCCGGGAGATGGCCGGCTTCCAGACCCGGCAGCAACCGCAGGGGGCGAGCCGGTGACCGTCATCCCCCTTCCCCGGCGCCACCTGCCGGTCGAGGACGGCGAAGCGGGCCGGGAGTCGGCGGAGCCCGCCACCCCGGCGGAGCTCCGGAGGCAGATCCTCCGCCTGACACACCGCTACAGCGAGGCGACCGCCGGGAAGAAGCCGTTCGTGGCCGGCCGGACACGCGTCGACTACGCCGGTCGCGTCTACGACTCCGACGAGGTCACCAACCTGGTGTCGGCCGCCTTGGACTTCTGGTTGACCGAGGGCCCCTACGCCCATGGGCTCGAGCAGGCCCTCTGCCGCTTCCTGGGCGTCGGCCACACTGCCCTGGTGAACTCCGGCTCGTCGGCCAACCTCGTCGCCCTCTCCGCCCTGACCGCCAGGGAGCTCGGCGAGCGCCGCCTGGGCCCGGGCGACGAGGTCATCACGGTGGCCGGAGGCTTCCCCACCACCGTGGCCCCCATCGTGCAGGTCGGGGCGGTGCCGGTGTTCGTCGACCTTCACGTGGCCACCGCCAACATCGACCCGGAGAAGCTCGAGGACGCCGTGAGCAGCCGCACCCGTGCCGTCATGCTGGCCCACACCCTCGGCAACCCCTTCGACATCGACGAGGTGCTGGCTTGTTGCCGCCGTCACGGCTTGTGGCTGGTGGAGGACAACTGCGACGCGCTCGGATCGCGCTACACGAGCACGGGCCACGGCCGCCCGGTCACCCGGTTGACCGGGGGCTTCGGAGACATCGCCACCAGCAGCTTCTACCCGGCCCACCACATGACGACCGGCGAGGGCGGAGCCGTCTACACCTCCGACGACCTGCTCGACACGATCATCCGTTCGGTGCGCGACTGGGGTCGCGGGTGCTGGTGCAAGCCGGGACGGGACAACACGTGCGGTGAGCGGTTCTCCGGGTGCCACGGGGACCTGCCGTTCGGGTACGACCACAAATACGTTTACGCCCGCTTCGGATACAACCTGAAGATGACCGATCTGCAAGCCGCCGTGGGGGTCGCCCAGGTCTCGAAATTGGAGGCCTTCGGGCAGGCCCGGCGCGACAATTTCCGCTACTTGTACCGGCACCTGGCCCCCTACGCCGACATGTTGCGCCTCCCGGAGGCGACCCGGGGCGCCGACCCCAGCTGGTTCGGCTTCCTCATCGGGGTGCTGCCGGAGGCGCCGTTCACGCGGGCCGATCTGGTCGCCGAGCTCGAGCAGGCCAAGATCCAGACCCGGGCGCTGTTCGCGGGCAACCTCCTTCGCCACCCCTGCTTCGACGAGATGCGCTCCACCGGGTCGGGGTACCGCGTCACCGGCGATCTCGACGCCACCGACACGATCATGCGGTCGTCGTTCTGGGTCGGCGTGTACCCCGGCATGACGGCCGACCGCCTCGACCACATGGTCGAGACCGTCACCGGTTTCCTCGATCGGCACCGCTCGTGACGCCTGCCGATCCCCTCCCGACGGCGGTGGAGGGGGTGACGGTCAGGCCACTGGCGCAGATCGCCGACGAGCGCGGGCGCGTGATGCGCATGCTGCGGCCCGACGACCCCGAATTCGAGCAGTTCGGGGAGATCTACTTCTCGGTCGTCCACCCCGGCGTGGTGAAAGGCTGGCACCGCCACCGGGTCATGGCCCTCAACTATGCCGTCGTCGAGGGCACCATCAAGCTCGTGGTGGTCGACGCCCGGGCCGGCTCGCCGACGCTCGGGTGCATTCAGGAGCTCTTCCTCGGAACCGGGAACTACGCGCTGGCCCACATCCCCCCGGGCGTCTGGAACGGGTTCAAGGGCACGGGCGGCGGACCCGCCGTCGTCGCCAACTGCGCCACCCATCCCCACGACCCCGGGGAGATCGAGCGACTCGACCCGTTCGACAACGACCTCAAATACGACTGGTCGCTCCGCCATGGCTGAGCGCGACTGGCTCGTGGTGGGCGCCAGCGGTCTGGTGGGCGCCGACGTCTGGCGCCGGCTCGGCGACCTGGGGCACCGCGCCACCGCCATGGCCCGGTGCCCGATGGCCGGCCCCAGCGTGCAGGTGGACCTCGCCGACCTCGCCGAGGTCACCCGGTGCATCCGGGCCCTGTCGCCCGGCGTCGTCGTCTACTGCGCCGGCGCCACCGCCGTCGATCGGTGCGAATCGGACCCCGGCTGGGCCCGGCAGCTCAACGTCACCGCGCCCGAGGTGGTGATGGAAGCGGTGAGCGAGGACACCTTGATGGTGTACCTGTCGACCGACTACGTGTTCGACGGGACCGCCGGCCCCTACCGCGAGACCGACACCCCCCGCCCCGTCAACGAGTACGGGCGGACGAAGCTGGCCGGAGAAGCGGCGGTCCGCAGCCGGCGCTCCCACCTGGTGGTGCGGACCACCGTCGTCTACGGGTGGGAGTCGTTGCGTCCCCCCGTCGGATCGCTGTCGCGTCTGGCCGCGGCCGGGGCCGCCGGGGTGCCGTTCGACGCTCCGGCGGACGAGGTGGGGAACCCGACGTTCTCGCCGGATCTGGCCGATGCCGTCGTCCACCTGGCCGCCGCACGGCGGACCGGTGTGTTTCACGTCTGCGGGCCCGACCGGGTGAGCCGCCTCGAGTTCTCCCGGGCCGTGTTGGGTGCGCTCGGCCACGACACCACGCTGGCCCGGCCGGTGCACAGCGCCGACCTGCGACGCCCGGCCGTCCGCCCCCTCGGTCACGGCATGGTCTGCCGCCGGGCCTCGCTCGCCCTGGGTCGGAGCTTCATCGGCCTCGCCGGCGGCCTCGCCATGGCCGCGGCCGGCCGGCCTCGGCCCGCCGCCGCCGGCTAAAGGCGCGGTCCGTGCCACCGCTGGTCAGCGTGATCATCCCGACCCGCAACCGCGCCGGCTACCTGCGGCAGTCGCTGGCGTCGGCGCTCGCCCAGACGTACCACGACATCGAGATCGTGGTCGTCGACAACTGCTCGACCGACGGCACCCCCGACGTGGTCGCCGAGCTGGCCGGCAACGACGATCGGGTCCGCTACGTCCGCAACGATGCCGATCTCACCATGACGGAGAACTTCGCCCGCAGCGTGGAGATGGCCGGCGGCGACCTGATCAAGTTCCTCATGGACGACGACTGGCTGCGGGCCGACGCCGTGGAGCGGCTGGCCCGCCCGATGATCGACCATCCCGAGGTGGTCCTGGCCACCTCGCGGCGCCAGCGCGTCGACCAGGCCGGCAGCCTGCTCCCCGACAGTGTCAGCACCGTGCCGGTCACCTCGGTCGACGCCGTCTTGGACGGCCGGGACTTCGGCAACCTCCTCCTCACCCGGGCCATCAACTGCCTGGGCGAACCCACCACGGTCCTCTTCCGCCGCTCGCTGGCAGGGTCACCCGAGCAGATGTTCACGCTCGGCCGGAATCCCTACACACGGGTGGTGGACGTGGTGCTGTGGCTGCGCCTGCTGTGCCAGGGCCCGGCCGTCTACCTGACCGAGCCGCTATCGGTGTTCCGCCTGCACGGCGAGAACCTCTCCCACGAGGTGGGGGTGGCGGTGCTCGAGTGGCTCCGCATGTCGGATGAGGCCCCGGCGTTCGGCTTCCTGTCCGAACCGTCCCAGCAGGCCGCGGCGCTGGCCAGCTTCGTCACCCGGGCGGGCGAGTCGCTTCCGGCCATGGGAGACCAGGCGGCGGCGGTGGCCCAGGCGGTGGAGGAAGCCGGCCTGCGCCTCGGCGCCTTGTCCGGGGAGCCCGAGCCTTCCCGGACCACCTCCGAGCTGCGACGGGCCCTCCCGGCCCCGCACGACATGCGGTCGTTCGCCCTGCGCTCCCCGGGCGACGTCGCTCCCCTGGTCACCAGCCTGGGGGCGTTGCTGGTCCGGCTGGCCGGCGGCTACCCGGCCGGGACGGGGCCGGTGGCGGCGGACACCGCCTGGGCCATCGCCGACGTGGGGGCCTGCCTTCGCCACCTGGGCGACCCGGGCGGGCCCTCTGTCCGCGCCGGCACGGCCTAAAGGTCTCCCCCGGCGCTGCCGATAGGACACACGAGCACCACGGGACGGCGCTCACACCCCACGGCCACGGACCGGCCGGACCACTGCCGCAACGGTCGGACCAGCTCGCGAGGTGTGATGAAGCGCAACCGCATCGGCATGATCGGCATCCCTGCCGGGGTGGTGGCCATCGTGGTCATGCTGATCGTCCCGATGCCGTCGTTCATCCTCGACATCCTCATCAGCATGAACATCGCCGGGGCGGTGATCGTGCTGCTGATGAGCATGCACGTGCAGAAGCCGCTGGACTTCTCGGTCTTCCCGTCTCTCCTGCTGGTGGCCACCATGTTCCGGTTGGCCCTGAACGTCAGCGCCACCCGCCTGATCCTCCTCCACGGCTCCGCCGGCACCGTCATCCACTCGTTCGGCAGTTTCGTGGTCGGCGGTTCCCTGGTGGTCGGCCTGGTGGTCTTCCTCATCCTCATCGTGATCCAGTTCGTGGTGGTCACCTCGGGAGCAGGCCGGGTGGCCGAGGTGGCGGCCCGCTTCACCCTCGATGCCATGCCGGGCAAGCAGATGGCCATCGACGCCGATCTCAATTCGGGGGCCATCACCGAGACCGAGGCCAAGCAGCGGCGCAGGGAGATCGCCAACGAGGCCGACTTCTACGGGGCGATGGACGGGGCCTCCAAGTTCGTGCGGGGAGATGCCATCGCTGCCGTGGTCATCACCGCCATCAACCTGCTCGGCGGCTTCGCGGTGGGCATGGCCCAGCAGCACCTGTCGGCCAGCGCGGCGGTCCACACCTACAGCCTGCTGAGCGTGGGCGACGGCCTCGTCTCGCAGATCCCCGCCCTCCTGCTGTCCATCTCCACCGGCCTGGTGGTCACCCGGGCGGCCACCGAGGAAGACTTCGGCTCCGACGTGGTCAGCCAGGTCAAGCGGCAGCACCGGGCCGTGCAGGTGGCCGGCGTGGTCATCCTCCTGCTCGCCTTCGTCCCCGGGTTGCCGCACATCGCCTTCCTAGTGGTCGGCGGGCTGCTCTACTTCGTGTCCGTCCGGATCCGCAATGCGGCCACGGTCGAGACGCCGGCCGAGGAGGTGCCCATTGCCCTCGAGGTCGACTCGCCCCAAGCGCTGGCCGGGGAGATCCGAGTGGACGCTCTCGAGCTCGAGCTGTCCCTCGACCTCATCGACCTGGTCGACGCGGCCAAGGGCGGCGACCTGCTCGAACGGGTGAAGGGGCTCCGGCGCAAGATCGCCGGCGACCTTGGGCTCATCGTTCCCCCGGTACGGACCCGCGACAATCTCGACCTCGGCCCGGGCACCTACGTCATCCGGCTCCACGGGGTGGAGATGGGGCGGGGACAGGCCCCACCCGGCCGCCTGCTGGCCATCGGGGACGGCCTCGCCGGCCTTCCGGGTGAGGCCACCGTCGAGCCCGTGTTCGGCCTGGCCGCCCGGTGGGTCCCGGCCGAGCTCCGCCAGCAGGCGATCATCGCCGGGGCGACGGTGGTCGGCCGGTCGTCGGTCATCACCACCCACCTCGGCGAGGTCGTCGCCGACAATGCCGGGCGCCTGCTCTCCGCCCAGCAGCTGCGCACGCTGCTCGACCTGGTGAAGGAACGCGAGCCGGTGGTGATGGAGGAGATGGCCGCGGCCCAGGTCGGCCCGGGTGAGCTCCAGAGGGTGCTGTGCGACCTGCTCGACGAAGGCGTTCCCATACGGGACCTGGCCCGTATCACCGAGGCGGTCAGCGAGCGGGCCCGGACCTCCAAGGATCCCGAGGCTCTGCTCGAGGCCGCTCGCGTCGCCCTGGGCCCGGCGATCACCGCGCTCTACGCATCGGACGGCACCCTCGCCGTCATCACCATCGACGCGGTGGACGAACGGGTCCTGGTGGACTCGGTGAGCCCGAGCGACCACGGGACCGTCCTCGCCGTCGAGCCGGCCCGTGCCGAGAGCCTGGCCGAGCAGGTGAAGGTGCTGGCCGAGCAGGCAGAGGAGCACGGCCGCCGGCCCGTGCTCCTCTGCTCGTCACGGCTCCGGAGCGCTGCCCAACGGCTGCTGCGCGGCCCCGTTCCCCGCCTGGGGGTCCTGGCCGTGAACGAAGTCGGACCTCACGTACAGCTCGAACGAATAGGGACGGTGCACCTTGCCGACGCGATCGCTGCAGTTTGACGGACCCGACCTCGAGGTGGTCCTCGAGCAGGCCCTGGCCGAGGCCGGCCCCGGAGGCAAAGTCGTGGCGGCCGACCGGGTCCGCCGGGGCGGCATCGCCGGCTTCTTCGCCCGGGAGCACTTCGAGGTGACGGTCGAGATCGACGACGCCGGCCGTCGGGAAGGACGGGCCGAGCTCCCGCCGGCGGTTGCGTCGCCCGCACAAAGCGCGGCCGCGGCCGCCACGAAGCCTGCCGCCACCGATGCCCCTCCGTCGTGGGCGAGGCTGGCCGACGACACAGAGGACGTCGTCGAGCTCTCCCACCAGCGCTCCCCGGCGGTACCGAGGACCACCGCGACGAGCGCCGGCACCACGGCCGCTCGCGGGACCTCGACGGTCGGCGCCTCCGTCGAGACGGCCATCGCCGGAAGGACGACGGGCTCGACCGCCACCGGCGCCGCCTCCACGGGACGCTCGTCGTTCGCCTCGGTACTGGCGGGGATCGCCCGCAGCACCGTGCTCGAGGCCGGCTCGAACGTGGTGGCCGCGCCGGAGCGGGAGACTGTGACCTCGCCTCGGCCTCACGGCGCCGAGACTGTGACCTCGCCTCGGCCTCACGGCGCCGAGGCCTTTGCCGAAGTGGCGTCGTCGACGGCCAGTGCGGAGCCGCCCGACGCGGCGCTCGGTGGCGACACCCAGGGCACCCGCGTGACGAGCGGTCGTCGCCCTCCGGTCGCCCCTGCCGCCGGCGACGGGCAGAGCGGACCCGTCGGTCGAGCGCTGGCCGCCGTCGGCATGCCGGAGGCGCTGCTCCCCCGGCCCGCTGTCCTCGGGTGCCTCGACACCCTGGTCGCCACCGACGACGCAGAGGCATCCCTCCATCTGGTGCTGACCCGAGCGCTGACCCGGCTCCCCAAGGCGCCGCCGCTCCCCGACGGCGCCGGCCGGCTCCTGGTGGTGACCGGCGAGCTCGAGCGAGCCCGCGCCCTCGCCGGGCGGTTGGCCGTGGAGGTCGGGCTCGACCCGGCGCAGGTACTGGTGGCGGCGGACCGCCGGCCCCGGCGCCGGGTCGACCCCCGTCTCCTGCTCCGCTGCGTCGAGGACGCCGCGGAGCTCACGGCTCGTCGCCGGCGGTCCCGCACCCCGACCGTGATGGCCATGGACGCCCCCGTCTCGGCCGCTCCGGACCCCTGGGCACCACGCCTCCTCGATACCCTCATGCCCACTGCGGTGTGGGGTGTGGCCTCGGCCACCCAGAAGGTCGAGGACGTCGCCGCCTGGGCCGAGGCGATCGGCGGCCTCGCTGCCCTCGCCCTCACCGACATGGCCGCCACCGCCAGCCCGGCGCAGATCCTCGGGCTGGGCATCCCGGTGGCCTCGCTCGACGGCCGGCAGGCCACCCCCGCGCTGTGGGCCGCCTTGCTGATCGGCCGGCTCGTCCTCGGACAGGCCCGAGGAGCCGGCGCGGACGACCTGGTGCCCCGGCGCTGATCCGTCATGGGTGTCCGTCGACCGGAGTGGGTGCTCGGTGCTGCGGTACTGGTCTGTTCCCCGATGCTCCCCGACGTCATGAACGGGAGCGTGCAAACCACGACGGCGCTGGTGCGCTTCCTCGGCGCGCTGGTGGTGTGCTGGGTAGCCGGCGGCATCATCACCAACGTGGTCGACCGCTACGCCGGCGCTGCCGCCCAGCGCGTGCAGGGGATGCAGTCCGATCGGGCCGGGCGGGCGCAGGCCGGTACCGCGGACGCACCGCTCACGCGCGCAGGTGCCCAGGGTGAGAGCCCCGACCACCCGGATGCGACGGCGGGCCAGAACCAGCCCGTCGTCGGCGGGCGGTCCGGTCACACCGGCCCGCCCGGTCAGGGCGGCGTGACCTCCTGACCGGCTCGAGGTTCTGACCCGATGCCCGGGATACCCCGGCCCCTGCGCTTCTCGCTCCTATACTCGGCCAAGAGAGCGACGCCGGGAGGAGGCGGCCCGTGCTGGTCTTGAGCCGCCGGTCCCACGAGAGCATCCGGATCGGTGACACCATCGTGGTCACCATCCTCGAGGTCCATGGTGACCACGTCAGGATCGGCATCGAGGCCCCCCGCGACGTCGAGGTGCACCGCCAGGAGATCTACGAGTCGATACAGGAAGCCAACGTGTCGGCCGCGTCGCCCACCCCCGAGGTCCTGGCCGCCGCCGCCGCCACACTGGGGGGACTGTTCGGTGACGGCGACGAGCGCAGCCGGCGTTCGAGCCGTCCCGGAGAACACGCCGCTCAGGCAGCCACTGGTCAGGCGGAGGCCGACACCAGCGGCACGGCCACCTCGTAGCCCGAGCCGTGCTGGACCAGCTGCGCCGCGGCGCGGGTCCGGCGGTTCACCACGATGGGCCCGAGCAGGTTCGCCGTCGGGGTCCGACCCCCTTGCGCCAGCGTGACGACGGTGAGGACCACCGCGTCGTCGGCAGCGAGATCGAGGCGGGCCGCCGCGTCCTCGTCGATCTCCACCTCGTAGTCGGGGAAGAGCAGCCCGGGCGGGACCACGATGAACTCGACGCCGGGACGATCGAGGGAGCGGAGCCGGCAGAACGGCGCCAGGTGAGGGCCCAGCGGCTCGATGACGAACCGCCGCAGATCCTCGAAGCCGGGAAGCCCGCTGGCGAAGGTCACCGCCACCTCGGAGGCGGTGGTGCCTCCCGCCCCGGCTGGGCCGTCGAGCAATCCCGGGCCGTCGCGGTCGGTGGTCGCCGGGTTGACACGGAGTTGGCTCATCTGGGGTCGCTCGCTTCGCTCGCCGGGTCTGGAGGAAGGTTGCTCATCCGAGGAACTGCACCAGCGATGGCTGGATGAGCTGGGACGTCGCCCACAGGGCGGTCTGGTAGGCGCTCTGTTGGGTCTGCAGGTTGGTGATGGCCTGGGGCAGGTTGACGCTCTGAATGCCGGAGAGCTCCCCGTCGAGTGCCGCCTGGCTCGAGGTCACCTGCTGCTGCATGGTGGACATCTGCTGGTACTGGGCGCCGAGCTGGGCTGCCTGGTCCTCCACCGTGGCGATGGCGCTGTCGAGGTTCTTCAGGTCGGGGCCCGCGGCGTTGGCCAGCGACGCCTGGCTGCCGGTGGAGATGTCCTGCGAGATCTGGGCCAGCACGCCGAGGCTGCCCGGCACCGTGCTGAGCAGCCCGGTCGTCCCGGTGCCGAAGACCTTGTCGCCGGTGACGGCAATGGCCATCGACGTGCCGGGCGCCACCGTCCGGGTCGGGGCGTTCCCGCCACCCGCGTACGTCCCGTCGGGGTTGAACGCCGTGGTCACGTTGCCGGTGCCGGCAAAGACGGCCTGCCCCGCGTAGGTGGTGTTGGACAGGTTGAGCAGGGATTGCTGAGCGCTGTTCACCTGGTCGGCAAGCGCCTGCATGGCCCCGGGGGTGCTGGTCAGTGAGGCCACGCTGATCGACAGCACCGTCTGGCGTACCTGCTGGAGGGTGCTGATGATCTCGTTCATGGTGGAATCCGCCGTCGACAACCACCCCAGCCCGTCGCTGGCGTTCTGGGCATAGGTGTCGGCCCGGGTCAGCGCCGCGTTGATCTGCATGATGTTCGACGCCTGGGCCGGGTTGTCGGAGGGTTGGTTGACCTGGTTGCCCGTCGACAGCTGCTCCTCGAGCCGGGCGATGGAGGTCTGGTCGGTGGTCAGATTGGTGACGGCCTGCTGGCCCATCACCGACGGGACCAGCTCGATGGCCGGGAGGGAAACCCCGCTCATGAGATCGGTCATCTGTGCACCCCTTCCATCGTACCGGGGCCGGTGCAGCTCACACTGCCGCCAACAAGGACTGGACCATCGTGTCGACGGTGGAGACGACCTTGGCCGAGGCCTGGTAGGCCTGCTGGTACTGGAGCATGTCGACCGTCTGCTGATCGGTGTTCACCCCGATCACCGATTGCAGCGAGGCCCCGAGCGACTGGCTGAGCGACTGCTGGGCCTGGCTCTGGCTGGTGACGGTCTGCACGTCGGACCCGAGGTTGGTGATGAACGTCCGGTACGCCTGGTCGGGGCCGGTCGCCGACGTGCCCAGCTCGGCCATGGCCTGGGCGTTGGAGCCGTCGTTGGCGCCGTTGGTCGCCGAGCTTGCCGCGGCCAGCAACTGCGGATCGGCCACCACCGCGGCGTTGACGGCGATGGTGGCCGCGGCTCCGGCGGTCCCCGGCCCGATGGTGAACAGCGGCGCCGAATTATGGGGCCCCACCCCGGCCCCTGCCGCCACGTCGGTGTTCCCCACGGCGTCGTAACCGTTCCCGAGCTGAGTGTTCACGGTGCCGGCCAGGTCGACGGCCACGGCGTCGAGCTGGCTCCGGTAGGCGGGGATGTTGACGTTGACCGCGGTCAGCAGCCCGGCCAGCGTTCCCCCGGTCACCGGCACCGCGGCGCCGGCCGCGTTCGACACCAGCGACGTGGTGAGCGGCGTGCCGCCCGTGCTGACCGCGAGCGAGTCGGCGGTGTTCCCCTGCACCATGGTGAACCCCCCGATGTAGAGGTCGAGGGCGCCGTTGGCCTGGGCCCGTGCGGTGATCCCCACGTCCTGCCCGAGCTGGTTCACCAGATTGTTGCGCTGGTCGATCATCGAGTTCGGCTGGGCGCCCGAGGCGATCGACGACACGATGGACTGGTTGAGGGACGCCACCTGGCCGAGCAGGGCGTTGACCTGCGAGACGGTCGATGCCATCTGGGTGTTCGTGTTGGCCGACGTCTGGGTGAGCTGGGCCGAGGCCTGGTTGAGGGTGGAGACCAGGTCCTGCGCCTGGTTGACCACCTCGGTCCGGGGCGCGACCTGGGACGGGTTGGTGGCGATGGCGTCCCACGACGACCAGAAGGTCGAGAGCTGCGACGACAGGCCGTTGGTTCCCGGCTCGGGGAAGACGGCCTGCACGGTGCTGAGGGTCTGCTGGAGAGCCGATGTGCCGGCCGAGGACGCCGTGGCAGCGAGGTTGTCGGCACTTAGCACGGCGTCGGAGGCCTGGGCCACCCCGTTCACGTAGGCGCCGCTGCCGATGCCGAGCTGGTCACCGGACGGGGCGGCCGTGATCTGGGCCTGCTCGGCGGCATACCCGGGGGTGTCGACGTTGGCCAGGTTCTGGGCGACGGCATCCATGGCCGCCCGGGCTGCTTGCAGGCCTGATCCGGCGATGCCCAATCCCATGTCACCCATTCGGGTACCTCACGATCAGGCCGTGGCGTTCACGAGGCGGGCGTTGGCCCGCAGGGTCGGGGGGTTGCCGTCGGGACCGTAGGACGACCCAGGCTGCGCACCCAGGTAGGCAAGGGCGTCGGCCGTGGCCGTCATCCGGCGGGCCAGGATCTCCCGATTGGCTGCCGACACCCGTTCGATATGGGCGAGATGGTCGAGCATGGCCTGGCGGTGGCCGGCCAGGAGCTCCCGCCACGGTTCCGGCGCCGCGGCCAGATCGGCCAATTCGGCCAGGGTGGGCGTGGCATCGAGGCCGAGCTCGACGACGAGCTCGGCCACGGCCCGTTCCCGCAGGTGGTCGGCATCGGCCAGGAGCCCGACCGCCTGCTCCACCTCCGCGGTGGCCCTGGCCAGCCAGGCATGGTGACCGGCGGCCAGGACGAGGTACTCCTCGGCCAGCTTGAACCCCAGCAGGTCGAGCACGTCACGCTCGCGCCATAGCAGCGTGGACAGCTTGTCGAAGCCCATATGCGCGTGTATCGGCAGGCGCGGACCGGATGTGAAGCCCCTCTTTCAGGACTTCCGACGAGAGTCTCCCGGCGTCTACTGCACGATGAAGCCGGTGAAGTACAGGGAGCTGATCTGCTGCGCCCCTTCGCTGATCCCGGCGATCTGCTGGAACGAGTGCAGCAAGGCGGCCCGGGCGGCGGTCCGGCCGGCCGGGTTGAGGAGGTCCGCATAGCTCAGCGCGCCGAAGATGGTCAGCTCGGCGTTCAGGAATTTCGGGTCGTCCTTGGCGATGGCGGCGGGCGATGCCGGGGCGGTGAGCTGCATGGCCACCGTCACTTGCAGGACGTGCCCGTCCGAGGTGTTGATGGTATTGGTGGGGAGGCTGACGATCTGCCCCGCGGGCACGGGTTGGCCTGGCTTGTAATGGGGCGGGAAGAGCATCGGCTTCAGCACCATCACGTAGGCCGCCGCGCCCACCACCAGGGCGACGACGACGAGGAGCAACTTCTTCGGCCCTCCCTTCTTCTCCTTCTCCGGCTCCTTCACGCCGTCGGCCTGCTCGGGACTCATGGTGGCAGTCATCAGGGTTGGCTCTCTCCGGGTGCGAGGACGACCACGTCGACGCGTCGGTTCTGTGCCTGGTGCGCCGGCGTGTCGTTGGGGACGAGGGGGCGGGTGTGGCCATAGCCGACGGCGGCCAGCCGGTTCGGGTCGATGCCGTCGACGTGGGTGAGCCGGACCACCACGTGCACGGCCCGCTCGGCGGACAGCTCCCAGTTGGTGGCGTAGGGGCCGCCGCTGATCGGCTGGTCGTCGGTGTAGCCCTGCACGGCGGCGTTGTTGGTATCGGTGCGCAGAACGGTGGCGATGGCGTCCACCACGCGGTCCCCCACCGGCCCCAGGTCGGCCGAGTCCACCGCGTAAAACACCGTGTCACTCAGGATCTGCACGACCAGCTCTTGGGTGGTGGGGGTGGGCGCCGCCCGGCTGATCTGCACGTCGGAGCTCAGGCCCTGGCCGGCCATCGCGGCGTTCAGCTGGTCCTGAATGGCGGCGAGCGACTGGGAGCCGGGCGGAGCCGGCGGCATGGCGGTGGTCGGTGGCGACGTCGACCCGTGGGTGGGCAAGCCCGGTGCGGACGCCACCTGGTGGATGCCGGACACGTTGCCGGGGCGGTCCACCAGGCTGTTGTGCTGGAGGAGCCCGGTGTCGTTCTTCGTGACCGTGCCACGACCCGAGAAGGCGCTCTTCAGGCTCACCGCCAGGACCTCAAACTTCTTCGTGCTGATCGTGCTCAGCGCGAACAGCACGATGAACAGGGCGAGCAGCAGGGTGATCATGTCTGCGTACGTCAGCAGCCAGCGCTCCATCCCGGCGTCGTGCTCCTCGGCCTCCTCGTGATGGGTGCGCCGGGCCATCAGGCCGCCTCCGGTTGCCGGACCTCCCGCCGGTCACTCGGCGGGAGGTAGGCCTGCAATTTCGCTTGGACCAGGCGAGGGCTGTTGCCGGCCTGGATGGCGAGGATGCCGTCGAGGATCATGCGCCGGCCCTGCATCTCGAGCTGGCTGGCCCGCTTGAGCTTGTTGGCGATCGGGAGCCACACGATGTTGGCCGACATCACACCCCACAGCGTGGCGGTGAACGCCGACGCGATGGCCGGACCCAACGTGCCCGGGTTGCTCAGGTTGGCCAGCACGTGCACCAGCCCGACCACGGTGCCGATGATGCCGAGGGTGGGGGCGAAGCCGCCCATGTCGGTGAAGAACTTGGCGCCGACCTTGTGGCGGTCGTGCAGGGCTTGGATCTCACCTTCGAGGATGTCCCGGATCTCCTCGGGGTCGTTGCCGTCCACGATCATCTCGACGCCGCGGCGCAAGAACGGGTCCTCCACGTCCGCCGCGGCCTTCTCCAGAGCGAGCAGCCCCTCCCGCCGGGCCACCTCCGCCAGCCTGACCAGGCGGGAGATATCCTCGTCGAGGGTGTCGGGCACGCCACCGATGGCCTTCGTGAACACCGACTTGAAGTTCTTCACGTCGGCCCGGAGGAACCCGGCCACCGAGGCAGCGAACGTCCCGCCGAAGACCAGCATCATGGGTGCCGGCTTGAGCAGCACCATCGGATTGCTGCCGTCCATGACCATCGACACGAAGATGGCGCCCAGCGCTCCCAGGATGGCGACGAGTGTGAACCGGTTCTTCATCGGACCTGCCGCCTCACGCGTCCGAGTCCGCCTGAATGGCCTGCTCGGGCCGGTCGACCACCGTGCCCGTGGTGCCCCCCCGCACCAGGCGAAGGTTGCTCACCCCGTCGTCGGTATCGTCGAGCACCAGCCGGTGGGACAGAGCGAGGATCGAGGCACGAAACAGGCGGATGCGGTCGATCAGCTCGTCGACGGTCTCGCCGATGACGTACTTGGAGCCGTCCGTCATCGTCAGCACGACATCGGGAGTGACGTCGGCCCGCTCGATGCGGTCCGGATTGATGGCGATCGGGTCGCCGTTGAGCCTGGTGAGAGGAATCATCGCATCCGTGCCTGCCTGGTTACGCATCCGTGCCAACCATGGACGACTATCGGGCGCCCCGGGGTGCTGACCCAGGGAGGCCGATGCCAATTCATCGGCCGGGCGGCGGCGGTGCTTGAGGCCGATCAGGCGCCGGCGCCACTACGGGCGCCGGTTCACGACCACCCTTGATCGGCCGGTGACCTCCGTCCGGCCTGCAACCAGCCTCGGAGCTGCAGCACCGCCTGCGTGCGGATCTGGCAGATCCGGCTCTCCGACACGCCGAGGATCTTCCCGATCTCCGCCAGCGTCAGCTCTTCGAAGTAGTAGAGCACCAGGACCTTCCGTTGGCGCTCCCCGAGTTGCCTTATCGCCTCGACCAGCAGTTGCCGGTCCTCCCCCTCCTCGATCCGAGTGCCGGGCCCGGCGGCCGAGCCGAACATCGTGTCGCCCAGCGCGGCGCGCACCAGCGCGTCGTTGCCGACGAAGTCCAACTCGTCGAACGCTGTCACGCCGATGCGCGAGATCTCGTGGACCATCGCGTGCAGGCCCAGCTCGTCCGTGCCCAGGTCCTCGGCAACCTCCGCGTCGGTCGGAGCACGCCTGAGCTTGGCATGCAGGTCGGCGTAGGCCTGCTCGACCGCTCGCGCTTTGGCCCGGACCGAGCGCGGTACCCAATCGATGGCCCGCATCTCGTCGATGATCCCGCCGCGGATTCGGTAGATCGCATACGTCTGGAACTTGACGTGCCTGTCCGGGTCGAAGCGCTCGATGGCGTCGATCAGGGCGATGATGCCGTAGCTGACCAGGTCCTCGACGTCGACGTGATGGGGAAGTCCCACCGCGACACGTCCGGCGACGAACTTGACCAACGGGGAGTACAGGAGGATGAGCCGATCGCGGCTCTCGCGATCCCGGGTCCGCCGGTACTCATGCCACAGGCGCGTCGACTGCGTGTCGCCTCCAGCTCCCCCCCCGGGAGCTCCGTGAGGTACCACACCGGGCGCTTCGAGCCCCCCCTCCCCGGCAGCGGACTCCTCGGTGCCGCGCCAGACCGCAGAAGCAGCTGCCTCTCGTGAAGTAACTGCCTCTGGTGCCCGCATGTTCCCCGTCCTCCCAGCGCGACGTGGACCCGCCGTCGGAGGACAAGATGACGCCTACCCCCCTCCGCTTACGCGGTACGGAGGGGAAATCCGGGGAAGACGGTCCGGTCCGGTCCGCGATTCCCCTAAAGCGCGGCCCGGATCTGCCGATCATTCAATCGTGAAAGTGGATGAGATGTTCCCCGTACACACCGGCGTGAGGCACGAACAGGGAAGGCGACGCTTCGGAGACATCGTCGCAGAGCTCGCCTGGGTGGACACGCTGCTCGACCCGCTGCTGGCCCGCGGTTACCTGGCGGGGCTGAGCGAACGGCCGCTCGAACAGATCCAGGTCATGCGGAACGACTGCCGAGAGACCGAAGCCATCGTCTCCTTCATCCGCCGCGTCGTGCAGGGCCGGCTCGACATCGTCCAAGCGATCCTCGAAGCTCGGTCCGCCGGCAGGGAGACGACCTCGGAGGAGATGGTCGGCAGGCTGGCGGCGATCATGGCCAGGCCGTCACCACCGAACGGCCTTGGTCGCCTTGAGGGACCGTTCGCTCCGGACACGGAGTCGAAGGAGCTGTCGTCGGTGGTCGCGACCATCCTCGACGTCGCCGACCCGACAGACCTGGTCGTCGCCGACGAGTCCGACCTTCAACGGACGTCCATCCGCTTCAGCGAGCTCGAACATGTGATCTCGGCCCAGCGCCGGGCGCTCCATGCGATCATGCGAGGGCTCCGTGAGGCCGTTTGCGAGCGGTACGCGGCGGTTTGAGCGAGCCGGAGCTACTGCCGCCGTCGGCCTGCAACCCGGCGATGTGAACCTCGATGGCCTCCACGGCTCGCTCCTGGCACTCCTCGATCGTCCGTCCATGCGTGAAGCAGCCAGGGTCTGAACCACGTTCACCCAGCCCAACTTCCCGAGCGCTCGCACGACTTCGCGACCCGTGATCCGAGGTGGCGCCGGCATCGAACCAACGGTAGGCGGCCCCTGTGACTTCCGACCTTGGATCGGTTTCGCACTAATGACACCTGGTGGTCTTGGGGTGGCAGTGTACGAACACCCAGCGACGGCAAAGGACCAGGTCAGAGCGATTGTCGACGCCGGACCCATGCGCGTGGCGGCGTCCAACGCCGTCCCGCGGTCAGGAGACGGCGATCGATGACGGTGCAATGACAGGGCTCTCCCGGGCGGGCAGCAGCGGTCCTTGACCTGTGTATTTTGCCGTTATATTATAACAGCCGTGTCCGATCCAGCCGACAAGGACGTCCTGATCGAGGTGATGAGTCCCCTGGTCACAGGCCTCTACGCATCCCTCGACCGGGCGCTCGAACTCGCTCAGCAGCACTTCGTCGAGTTCGACATGACGGGGACGGAGTACCAACCCGCCACCCACCACCTCGCTCGTGCGCACAACCGACGGCTCCTTCTTGCCGCCAGCGAGGAGGGCGGTATGGGTGCTTGGAAGGTGGCGAAGCCAAAGCCGAATCTGCAGGTGCTCCTGCACAACGAGGTACTGGAGCTTCGGCTGCTGCGTCCGGTGGGTCAAGAGGTACCCCCTCCCGGTCCGAACCCGGCTCGGCAGGCGTACTACACGAACATCCACGACAACTTGCTCGGCATCAGGGGCAGCAGGTTGCTGGGCCTCTGGGCGATCGATCAGAAGACCGGTGAGGTGTCCATCCGTGTCGTGCGGCCGATCGGCACGTGGAAGTGGAGAGCCAACGCCAAGCTCGACATCGATTTCGTCCTGCCAAGAGGTGTCGACACCTTGGAGAGTCTCGAGTTCATCCCGACCGAAGACCTCGAGCAGGGCTTCCTCCCCTTCGAAGCAGACGAGGACGAGCAGGGCGGTGGAGGAGATGCCGGCTAGGAGTGACGCGCCTATCTACGCTGGAGAGCGGATTCGGGCAGTCCGCCTGCTCGTCGGGACCTCGCAGGCCGGCCTCGCCGCGTCGCTCGGCGTAACTCAGGCGCAGATTTCCCAGATCGAGTCCGGCCGCAGAAAGGCGACCACCGCCTTCCTCGAGCAGGTCGCCTCGGCGACCGGCTTCCCGCGCGCGTACTTCGAGGCCGTTCCTGCCGACCTGCCGCCGCTCACGCTCCGGTTCCGGCGAAAGGCCACGGCGTTGAGCAGCGAGGTACATCGGGCCGAACAGCTGATTGCCGAGACGTATCGGGTCGTCTGGCAGCTTCTCCGAGACCGGGGACGCTACATCCCCCCGAGCTTGCCGATGGCAAGCGGCGAAGACCTCACGGGCGACGCCATCGAATCGTTGGCCATGCAGGCTCGGGAGAATCTGGCCCTCGACGTGTCGGGACCCGTGCGCCACGTGACGCGCAGCTTGGAGCGGGGAGGGATCGTCGTCGCACCGCTTGCCTTCGCGGAGACCGATGACGAGTCGGAAACGGTAGGACACTTCGGTGCGTCGTGCTGGCCTGGAGCGCCCGATCCCGCCGTCATCGGCTACTTCGAAGGCGGCAGCGGCGACCGGCAGCGCTTCACCCTCGCGCATGAGCTCGGGCACCTCGTGCTCCACACTCGTAGACGATTCGTGCCCGACCCCGAGGACGAAGCCAACCGGTTCGCTGGGGCTTTCCTGGTCCCACGTGGCCGGGCCGAGGAATTCGTCTCCGCCGACATCACCCTTCGAGACTTTGCTCAGCTGAAGGCCACCTGGGGAGTGTCGATCCAAGCCCTCATCATGCGCTGCAGTCAGCTGGGGCTTATCGACCCAGCCCGCACGACCTCGCTTTTCAAACAGCTCTCGGCCCGCGGGTGGCGCAAGAGTGAGCCGGTCAAGGTACATCCTGAGGCTCCAGCCCTGTTTGAAAAGCTCATCGAAGACCGCTTCGGCAAGGGCATGTTTGGATATCGGCGAGCGGCAGAAGTACTCGGGTTGCCGGCCTTTCTCCTGGGGACGCTGGCCCCGCCGACACGGAACCTGTCCAAGTCCTGATGGTCCGCGACGACGGATCACCGGAAGCAGCTCTCGTCGACATCCACCACGCCTTCCGGCCGGCGCCAAGAACCGTCCAACGGCTCGGGCCCGGTGACAGGTAGCCCAGGCCCGACGACCAGCGTTCCCCCGCATTATTTACGAATGCGTTCGACCTATGATAGTATAACTACAGATTTGTTCGATCTGGGAGTGCCGATTCGTGAATAACGATCTGTTCTTCAGCGACGAGACGCCCCGGTCGACCATCGCCGGGATGGTCCGACGTGGCGACCTGGTACAGCTTGCCACGGGCGTCTACACGGCCGACAAAACGCGCTCGCCCGAAGAAGTCGTCCGGCGCCGCTGGCTCGATATCACCGGGCATCTCTTCCCGGATGCCACCATCACCGACCGCTCCGCACCCCGCTCCGGCCCCGTCGACGGCGTCCTCTACCTCGCCCATGACCGGCGAGACAGAGAGATCGACCTCCCCGGCCTTCGGATCACGGCGCGCCGGGGCGCCCCACCCCAGCCCGACGACATCGCTCTACCCACGGGCCTGCACCTCGCCTCGCAGGCCAGAGGGCTGGCGGAGAACGCCATGCCCTCGAGGGCCCGACGGGGTTCGATCCCACGTCGTCTGACCAGGAACGAGCTCTGCGAGTGGATCGGCCAGATCTGCCGGTTGGACGGCGAGGAGAAGCTCGACCGGCTGAGAAACCGGGCCCGGTCGCTGGCTCCGACGCTCGGCGTAACCGATGAAGCCTTCGATACGGTAGACATCCTCATCGGCGCGGCGCTTGGCACGAGGCATGCCCCGAACCTCCCACCCAGCCTGCACGCCCGCCGGTATCTGAAGCCCTACGACCCGATGAGAACCGAGCGGTTCGACCTCCTGGCGGCAGCGCTCCGCTCCTCGTCACCCCAGGCGCACAGCGCGCGGTCGTCGAATGCCCTCCTGCCGTTTTACGAGGCATACTTCTCGAACTACATCGAGGGAACCGAGTTCACCCTCGACGAGGCCATCGGCATCGTCTACGAGGATCGCATCCCTCGCGGACGGTCCGAAGACGCCCACGACATCATCGGGACCTTCCGAGTCGTGAGCAACCCCGACGAGATGTCGCGGGTCCCCGCCAGCGCGCAGGAGCTCATCGACCTCCTCCGTTCCCGGCACGCGGTCGTGATGGCCGGCCGTCCCGACAAACGGCCTGGCGAGTTGAAGGAGCTGGCCAACCAGGCGGGCGGAACGCTCTTCGTCGACCCGGCGCTGGTGGAGGGAACGCTCACCGAGGGCTACCAGCGTCTCGTCGACCTCGACACCGCCTGGGAGCGGTCCGTCCTGGCCATGTTCGTGGTGTCCGAGGTCCACCCATTCGATGACGGCAACGGCCGGGTCGCCAGGATCATGATGAACGCCGAGCTTCAGGCGGTAGGACAGATGCGCACCATCATCCCCACCGTGTTCCGCGACGACTATCTCGGGGCACTACGGCGACTCTCACGACAGGAGGACCCCTCGGTACTCATAAAGGCTCTCCGGTTCGCCAACGACTGGACCGCTCGCATCGACTTCTCCGACCTCGACGGAGCGAGAGATCAGATGGCGCCGACCAATGCCTTCGAGGTGGCCGAGGACGGTGTCCGGCTACTGATGCCAAGCAACGAGATCTTCGGCGAGGCAGCTGAGGTCGACCTCGCGCCGGACCTGAAAGCCTCGGATCGGCATCAGGCCGGTTTCGTGCGGCCGTACACCCGCAGGGACGGAACTCCGGTGCGGGGTCATACCCGTACCCCGAGGCGCTGAGTACTCCAAGACGTCCGTCCACCTGTCACAGGCACATCGAGGGGCGCTCAGCCCCCTGATAGAACCAAACGTGCACCTGGGTGAGGTCTGATCGTGAAGACCTTTTGGTGGTCTTGAGGTGTCATTATGCGAAACCATTTGCCCAGTTCAACGGCTTGCCAGTCCGTCTCTCACCGCCGAACACGGTGATTCGCCGAGGCGCAGGCGACCGGCAGGCGCGCTGTGGGAACTCTTGGCGCATACCATACTCCATCCCATACTGGTATGCTAGACAGGTGGCCACCGAACAGATCGCCGTCCGGCTCCCCGAGGCGCTTCTGGACGAGCTCGACGCGCTCGTCGCAAGTGGGATCTACGAGAGCCGGGCAGCGGCAGTACGCGCTGGCGTCGAGGCCATCACGGCGCTCGCGCGCCGCCAGCAGACCGACCGAGCCATCGTCGCAGGCTACCGCCGCACTCCGCCCACGTCAGCCGAGCATGACGCCGCCATCGCTTCGCTCCGAGACGCCATCGCCGAGGAACCCTGGTGAGCGAACCTCGTCGCGGGGAAGTGTGGTGGGGCGAGATCGAGGACCTGGGGCGGCGCCCCTTCCTGGTCATGACCAGGTCAGCGGCGATCCCAGTCCTCAACGGCGTACTTGCGGCCCCCGTGACCCGTACTGTGAGGAACATCCCGACGGAGGTTTCGCTCGGGCCCGACGACGGGATGCCCACAGAGTGCGCCGCAAGTTTCGACAATCTGCGTGTCGTGCCAAAGGGCTATCTCGTAAACCGCATCTGCGTGCTGGAATCCACCCGACTGGTGGAGGCGTGCACCGCGCTTCGCTCCGCTGTCGACTGCTGAGAACGGGCTTCGCGTAGCGCGGCTGGGTTTCGCGCCATGGCACCTTTGCGCTGGCGAACATGCTGGTCGACGATGTGGTGGTCTTGGGGTGTCATTGTACGAACACCCCTGGATCTACAAACGACCAGGTAATGGCCACTCTTGACGGCGGATCGCTCCGTCTGGCATCGCCGAACACCGCCCTTCGCCTCTGGCGATGGTGACCGGTGACCCTCGTCAGGTCGGTCACTCAGACGCGTACCGGCCGGATACGGACGTCCGAGACCGCGCCTGCCAACTTGCCGATGTCGTCGGCGTCGGCGGTGAGGACGACGCCTCCGCCAGCGGCGGCTGATATTGCCACGACGAGGGCGTCGACCGTCCCTGCCACGCCACTCATGTCGGCTAATCGCTTCAGTTCCGCAGCCACCCGCGCGACCGACTCGGAGACCGGCACGACTTGCAGCTTCTTGAGCGCCTGGTTCGCTCGGGCGTCCCGGTTGTCACCGAAGAGCGTCTCCGCGAGCACTACCGCCGGCACCAAGACGGGAACGCCGGCTTCTCGGGACGAGGCGAGGACCGCCCTCGCGTCCTCGCTGTCGTTCCTTGCGATGGCCCACAGCCCTTCGCTGTCGAGCACCACCGACGGCCACGGTGCAGGAGGAACGCTCTTCAGTCCTCGGCGAACCACTGCGCGAGAACCCGGTCGTAGGCTTCCGGGGACGGCGTTCCCGCTTCCCGCTCCATCTCGTCCACAAGCTCGCCCAAGTGCTTTTGAGCCAACGCGGCATAGAGCAACTCGTTGATCGACGTCGAGAGTGCCCGACCTCCGAACTGCGCACGGATCTCGTCCACAAGTGGCTTGTCCAGCGTCAGAGAGACCTTCTCCTTCTCTTGGGCGCCAGCCTGTGCGAGCACGTTCAACCCACGTACCCGGAGCCGAGTCCCTGGGCTGAGGGCCGGGCCAGCTTCGATCCGTATCTCGCCGATCGGCGCATCTGCCGAGTCGGCTGCTGAAGGCTCTGGCGTCGATGTTCTCTTCCTGGCTGAGGCGGGCACATTACAATCCTACCACAAGTAGGATCGTTACGACCTCTCGACGGTGTTCGCGCCATGACACCGTCACCGCCACAAAAGCGCATGTCAGCGGTGTGGTGGGGACGGAGGGATTCGAACCCTCACTGGAGGCGGTTTAAGCGCCTTGCCTCTGCCTGTTGGGCTACGTCCCCCTGCGGCCGGAGCCATGCCGCCTATGTGGAGCGACCCACCTTGTCGTCATGCGGGCGGGGCCCCACGTTCGGGCGCGAGCGCACCCGTGCGGCACGAACGCCCGTCGTGGCAGCCCGGTCGTTCCGGTCCGGCTCCTCACCGGTGGGCAGATGCTCGTCGGCCCACTGCTCGAGTGCGTGCAACGCCGGGCGGAGTGCTTCGCCGCGGGGCGTGAGGCGGTACCAGACGCTGACCGGCGGGCCGACGTCGACGACCCGCTCGATCAGATTGGCCGCGGCCAACTCGGTCAACCGCTCCGACAGCATGCGTTCGCTCACTCCGGGGACCTGCCGCACCATCTCCGAGAAGCGGGCCGGGCCGTCCATCAGCGTCCCGACGATCAGGCCGCTCCACCGCTTGCCCAGCAGGGCGAACACGGACGTGAGGCCGCTGCAGCTGGCCTCGGTGTGCCCGGGTCGTGCCACCTCGCGAGCATACCCCCCGCTAGTTGCTAATCTTTTGTTAGTCCCCGTGGAGATTTCGAGCAGGTAAGAGGAGATCGACATGCGCAACGCAGCACTGCTGGGCACCCGGCTCGTCCTGGGGGGTTATCTCGCCGTCCACGGCGCCCAGAAGCTCTTCGGGTCCTTCGGAGGACCGGGCCTCGACAGGGTCGCCCAGGGTTTCGAGCACCTGGGGCTCACCCCGGGCAGGCAGATGGCAATCCTCGCCGGGGCGACGGAGCTGGGAGGGGGAATCCTCACCGCCGCCGGCATCGCGGACCCGCTCGGACCGGTCGCCATCATCGGCGCCATGTCGGTCGCCTCCACCACCCACCGTGCCAACGGTGCTCTGGCAGCCAAAGGGGGATACGAGCTTCCCTTGACCAACCTTGCCGCTGCGGCTTCGCTGGCGGCGGCCGGCCCGGGGCGTTTCAGGCTGGGGCCCTCCCTACCGGCCCCGCTGGTCCGGGTGGTGGTGGTGGTCGGGGCAGCGCTGGGGGCCCTGTCCCTGTCGAAGTTGCTCAGTGCCAAGCCGCAACCGGGCAGCCCGGCCGCCGAACCCCAAGCGCCGGCAGCGGAAGCAGAAGAAGCAGTTCCCCGAACAGCCTGAGGCACCGCGGCACACCGACGCGCCGACGCGGACCGCGGCACACCGACGCGGACGACTCGTCAGGTCGGGCGGATCAGTGGCACGGATTCCGCCCAGACCGCGAGCTCCTCGTCGCGTGGTCCGTCCACCAACCGCCCTCCGGGCCCGAACACCATGGTGGAGCGGCGATGCCGGTCCCAGGACCGCCAGGTGCCGATACCGGGATGCGAGGGATCGCCGGTGCGGGCAAAGGCCGCCCACGCGTCGAGCATCCGGTCCGACAGCGCCTCGGCATCGGGGCCACCTCCGCTGAGCGCGGCAACGGCCGGGTGCCCGAGCCCCCCGAACACGAAGGGGATCTCGAGGGCGTGGCTCGCCCCGAGAACGCCGCCGAGGACGGGGGCCTCCCAGGTGAAGAGGTAGACGAAGGTGGCCGGCTGCCGTTCCCGGTGAGCGGCGGCCAACCGCAGGGAAGGCCAGCGGAACACCAGGTCCGAGCCGATGGCGATCCAGAGCTCGCGAGGCGTGACCGGCTCGCCGCGCGACGCCCTGACGTTGCGGTACGCCTCGATGACCGCCGTCGGGGGAGCCCCGGGGGCGGCGAGGCTCGTCCATTCCCCCAGCCGCTCCTCGTCGAGCTCGGCCATGCCGGGGGTGTTGAGGGTGAAGAGGGTGAGCTCGTCCCGGTTGGTCCCGATCAGCAGGGGGACGGGGGATCCCCGACCTTCGGCCACCGACTCGTAGGGCGGCCTCGGCAGGAAGACCCCGTCGACCACGGGCAGGAACGGCAGGGGAAGGTGTCCGGGCCGTGACTGCCGGCCCTGCAGGATCCCCGTGGCGGCCACCAGCTCGCGCGCCGGCACCGACTCGAGGCGCTCGCGGGTCGGAGACCGGATCCCGAGGACCTCCACCAGGTCCTCACCGATCCGGGCGGCGTTGACCCGCGTGTGCGCGTACGGCGGACCGCTCTCGATGATCGCCCGATGGAAGAGGCCGAGCGCCGAAGGAGCCGCCAGGAGGGCGGACGCGCTCATGCCGCCGGCGGACTCGCCGAAGATCGTGACGTTGCGCGGGTCCCCGCCGAAGTCGGCGATGTGGTCGCGCACCCAGCGCAGAGCCGCCACCTGGTCGAGCAGGCCCCAGTTCCCGGTCGTCGCCGCGGCACCGCCGGTGAGGACCGGGTGGCACAGGAACCCGAGGGCCCCCAACCGGTAATTGATGGTGACCACCACCACGTCACCGCGGCGGGCCAGCTTGCCACCCCGGTAGAGGAGGCTCCCGCCGGTTCCCCCCGTGAACCCACCGCCGTGCAACCAGACCATCACCGGCCGCCCGAGCCCCCCGGGCTGGTCGAGGTCGGGCGTCCACACGTTGAGGCTCAGGCAGTCCTCGCTCTGCTCCTCCGGATCGCCGGGCAGGGAGAAGCCGGGGACCGCCGGGGTCTGGGGGGCGATGGGGCCGAGCTCGGACGCAACCCGCACCCCGGACCACGGTTCGGGCGGTTGCGGCGCGCGCCAGCGGAACGGTCCCTCGGGTGGCCTTGCATAGGGGATGCCCAAAAAGGTCCACAGCCCTTCGCCGCGGTGGCCTCTGACCCGACCGCCGGCCACTGCGACCTCACCGTCCACGCCTGGCACCCTAAGGAGGCCGCCGGGGCGAGGTCAATCCTCCCGCCCGCACTCTGCGACAATCGCAGGCGATGCTCCGGCTCGCCCTCTTCGATCTCGACAACACCCTCGTCGATCGCCAAGCCGCCTTCCGGCGGTGGGCAGGTTCCTTCGCCTCTCGCCGCGGGATGGACGGCGACGTGGTGGCCTGGCTCTGCGCGGCCGACGGCGACGGCTTCGCCACTCGCCACGAACTGTTCAGCAGCGCGCGCCGGCACCTCGGGCTCGAGGATCCGGTCACCGAGCTGATCGCCGAGTACCGTGCCGAGTACTTCGGGTTCTTCGAGCCGGACCCCGCGGTGCTCGCCGCACTCGAGAGGTTACGAGGCGCCGGGTGGCGGATCGGTATCGTGACCAACGGGCCGGCGACCCAGCGCGAGAAGATCCGGCGCGCCGGATTGGCACCCTTCGTCGACGGGTGCTGCATCTCCGACGAACTCGGGATGGAGAAGCCCGATCGACGGATATTCGACGAAGCCGTCCGCCGGTGCACCGGGAGCGACGACGAGCGCGGCGCGGTGTGGATGATCGGCGACACGCCTATGGCCGACATCGCCGGGGGCCGGGCGGCCGGCCTCCGGACCGTGTGGCTGCGTCGGGGACGGGACTGGAGCGAACAGGGGTTCCGTCCCGACGTCGTCGCCTCGAGCCTGCGCGAGGCCGCAGACCACCTCATCGACGCGACGGTCGCGCCGTGATATCGCGACGGTCGCGCCGTGACGTCGACGCGACGGTCGCGCCGTGACATCGACGCGACGGTCGCGCCGTGACATCGCGACAGGTAGGTAGTTCCCCAACCTGGGGGTACTCCGCCCGATCCACCTTTTGAATCCGAAGATCGAAAGGCTACGCTTTCCCTCAGTGGCTGGGTTGGAGTGTCGGGATCGGCGGGTTCTTGCGCGGTTCGCTGCGTTCAGCAGCGCGGCGGCGGTACTCGTCGTGCTCGGTTCGGGGCTCCAGGCGCCCGCCGGAGCATCCCCGACCGGCGCGTCGGCCGTCCCTTCCCAGTCACAGATCAGCTCCGTGCAGCAACAGGTTCAGCAGCTCGAGGCGAGCATCGCCCAACAGCAGGGACAGGGTGACGTGCTCGCACAGAAGTACGACGCCGCCCTGCAACAGCTCCAGAGCACGCAGGCCGCCCTGGCAGGGACGCAGGCGTCCATCGCCACGACCCGGTCCGTCCTGGCTGCCGACAAGGCGGAACTGGCACGCGACGCCGTGAACGCCTACATCTACGCCACGCCGGACACCCACTTCACCTCTCTCTTCACCTCGCCGGCGACCAAGTCCGATGCCCGGCAGCAGTACGAGGACACGGTTGTCGGCAATATCGCCGCGGCGGCACAGGCGGTCGAATCGGATCAGGCGAGGCTGGTCGCGCAGGAGTCGCAACAGCAGGCGCAGGCGCAGCAGGCGACGGCGACGGCGACGCTGGCTCAGTCGCTGTCGGCCGCCAACGCGAACCAGACCAAGGTGGCACAGGCAACCCTCCTGCAGGCCAAGGGGACCCTGGCGCAGGAGGTCGTGCAGTTCGCGACGGCCCAGGCGCAGCAGGCGGCGGCGGCCGCTGCCGCGGCGAAGAGCGCGGCGGCGGCGAACGCGGCGGCGAACGCGGCGGCGAACGCGGCGGCGGTGGCAGGAGCCGTGGGAGGTGGCGACAATGCCGCCGCGAACCAGGCGGCGGCACAGGCGGCGGCGTCCGCGGGCGTCGTCGTCGGCGGCAGCGCGACCGGCTCGAGCGCCGGCATGGCGGCCGTGAGCGCGGCGGAATCGCAGTTGGGCGTCCCTTACATATGGGGCGGCACCACCCCGGGGGTGGGCTTCGACTGCTCGGGTCTCACCTGGTGGTCCTGGGCCCAGGCGGGGGTCGTCATCCCCCGCACCAGCGAGACGCAATGGGCCTCCCTGCACCGCGTCCCGCTGACCAGCCTCCAGCCCGGTGACCTCGTCTTCACCGAAGGCTCTCCGCCTGGACACGTCGTGATGTACGTCGGATCCGGCCCCTACGGGAGCAATACCGTGATCCAGGCGCCGCACACCGGCGTCTTCGTGTCCTACGCCTCGGACCTCGGGCTCGGCGTGGTCACCGGCGCGGCGCGCCCGTGAGGGACCGGTAAGGGCTTTCGGCTCCTGGCCTTCGGGGGCGCCTTGACTCCGCCCCCGGGGAGCGGGAGGCTGGCGAGGAAATGGCGGGCACGATCGAGCTCAGCATCGTCGTCCCGGCGTACAACGAGGCGGGGCGGCTCGCCGACGGGATGGGTCGGCTCAACGAGGCGATCGCCGAGGGGTCGATCGACCCCTCGAGCACCGAGATCCTGGTTGTCGACGACGGGAGCACCGACGGTACGGAGGCACGCGCCCGGGAGCTGCTGGCGCACCTCCCGCACGTGCGGGTGCTCCGGCAGGACCGGAACCGTGGGAAGGGATCGGCCATCCGCCGCGGCGTGGCCGAGGCCACCGGCGTGTTGATCGCCTTCGGCGATGCCGACATGGCGATCGATCCCGACCAGTTCCCGCTCCTGGTCGCGGCGCTCGGTGATGCCGACGTGGCGATCGGCTCGCGCACCCTCCCCGGCGCCCGGGCGACGGGTGGCAGCGCTCACCGGCGGGCGATGGGCCGGGCCTTCAACCGGCTGGTCAACGCGCTGACCCCGCTCGACATCGGCGATACGCAGTGCGGGTTCAAGGGGTTCCGCGCGCCTGCCGCGCGCCTGCTCTTCCACTGCACCGTCGTCGAGGGGTTCGCGTTCGACGTCGAGCTGCTGTTCGCCGCCCGCCAGCTGGGGCTCCGGATCGAAGAAGTGCCGGTCCGGTGGCGCCACGTCGGGGGAACCCGTATCCGTCCGATCGCCGACTCCTTCGTCATGGCCCGCGACATCCTCGGCGGGTGGGCGAGGCGGCGGCCTCCGGCGCCGGTCCCCGCCCTGGCGGTGCGGCCCTCGGCGCCCGGGTCCCCCACCGCCGTGCGCCTGGCCGCCGGCGCGGCGGGCCCGTCGCTCCCGGTCCTGGCGGATCCCGACGGCGGGGCGACGGTCCTCTTCCCGTTGGGGAGCCGGGGCGAGCTCGAGCAGGTCGCCCGCCGCCTGAGGACGGCCCGCGCCGACGACCCCGGCTCGGTGCGCCAGGTCTCCGTCTCGTTCGCGAGCCTCCGGGCACGGGCACCGCTCCGGATGGTGGAGCCCGCCCCGGCTGGCGTCGCCCCGGCTGGCGTCGGCCCGGCTGGCGTCGGCATGTCCCCGGCCCCCTGACGCCCTCGGGCCTGCCGGGGAGCGATGCCGAGCGGGGCTCCACCGAGCCCCGCTCGGTACGATGATCCCGTGGTGACGAGCAGGGAGCCCGCGGCCGGGGCGCACCATCCCCCGGGAGTCGTTCCCCTGCGGTCCCCGGGGCCCGGTGGCGGTCCCGGACCCGATCCCATCGCCGACGAGCGGCTTTCCGACGTCGACGAGTGGGGACGCTCCGAGCGGATGCGCTCGCTCGCCCGCACCCTTTACGAGCCGGTGTACTCCTGGTGGTTCCGGGCGGAGTGGGAGGGTCTTCGGAAGATCCCGGTCGACGGCCCCGCGCTGCTCGTGTCGAACCACGCCGGGGCGATCCCGTCCGATGCCCCGGTCATCATGCACGGGATCGAGAAGGAGCTGGGACGACCCGTGTACGGCATGGCCGACTCTTTCTTCCGGACGATCCCGGTGGTCGGAACCCTCTGGTCCCGGTTCGGAGGGGTACCGGCCCGGCAGGACAACGGGTACCGGCTCCTGCACGAGCAACGCCGGCTGGTGCTCGTGTTCCCCGAGGGGACCAAGGGTCCGTCGAAGTCGTACACCGATCGCTACCAGCTGAGGCGGTTCGGCCGCGGTGGGTTCGTCGAGATCGCCATGCGGGCGGGGGTCCCCGTGGTCCCGATCGCCGTGATCGGAGCCGAGGAGACGATGCCGGTCCTGACCCGGCTCCCTGCCCTGGCCAGGGTGCTGGGGCTCCCCTATTTCCCCGTGACCGCGAACATGCTCCTGCTCGGTCCGCTCGGGGCCGTGCTGCCCTTTCCGTCGAAGTTCAGGCTGCGAGTGCTCGACCCGGTCACCTTCGACGCCCCGGGTGGCCAGGACCGGTACCCGAGGAGCAGGCTGATGGAGGAGTCCGAGCGGATCCGCGTCCGGCTCCAGACCACGATTTACGACATGCTGCGCGAGCGGCGCAGCGTCTGGTTCGGTTGAGCGGGTCGTCGGGTGACCCGACGCGTGCTCGTCACCGGTGTGGACACGTTCTGGGGTGGCCGGATGGTTCAGGCGCTCGAGTCCGATCCGGACCTGCAGGTGATCATCGGGCTCGGGACGAAGGACCCCGTGGTCCCGCTGCAACGCGCCGAGTTCGTCCGCACCGACCAGGAGCACACCATCTTGAGCCGGATCGTGCGGGCGACCCAGGTCGACACCGTCGTGCACACGTTCCTGGTGATGGACTCGACGCGGGGACCCGGCCGCAAGCTGCACGACGTCAACGTGATCGGCACCATGAACCTCCTGGCCGCCGCCGGGGCCCGGGACTCCCCTGTCCGCCACGTCGTCATGAAGTCGTCCACCCTCGTGTACGGAGCGAGCGCGAAGGACCCGAACGTCTTCGGCGAGGACACGGCCAGGGAGCACCCTCCCGGCTCGGCGTTGGAGGCCTCCCTGATCGAGGCCGAGTCGCTCGTCCGGGACTTCGCCGAGGACAACCCGTCGACCACGGTGGCCGTGCTCCGGTTCGCCAACGTGCTCGGCACCGACATCGTGACCCCGATCAGCAAGAACCTCTCGCACCGGTCCTGCCCGGCCATCTTCGGGTTCGACCCGCTCCTGCAGTTCGTCGAGGAGGACGACGTCATCCGTTCCCTGCAGCACGCGACCCGTGAGCGGATCTCGGGAGTGTTCAACGTCGCCGGCGACGGCCTGCTCCCGTGGAGCGAGGTGGTCCGCCTGTGTGGTTCCCGGCTGCTCCGCCTCCCCCCGTGGAAGCCTGCGCTGGCGATGGCCCTCCTCCTCCGGCTCGGGGTGTTCGACTTCCCGCCCGAGATGGAGAGCCTCCTGCGGTACGGGCGCGGGGTGGACAACCGCCGCCTGAAGCAGACCGGCTTCGAGTACAACTACACGAGCGCCGGAGCCGTCGGGAGCTTCGTGCGGGCGCTCAACCTCCGGCGGGGAGCCGGAAGGGGTCCGGGCGCGTACACCTACGAGCACGACACGGCCGCCGACCCGCTCCGGTAGCGGGCCACCCCGCCGCCCTCTCAGCCGACCTGCTCAGCCGACCCTGCTCAGCCGACCCTGGGCAGCGGTACCAGGCCGCGCAGCGTGCCGTCCTCCGCCGACAGGCACAGGGGTTCGTGGTCCTGGTCGTCACAGGACAACACGAGCGAGCCCTCGCACCCGTCGAGCAGGTCGAGCAGCCGCGTGGCCCGGAGGTGGACCGGCTCCGCCACGCTTCCGGCAAAGGGCGACGAAGGTGCATCGCCGGCCGCGCCGTACCCGACCACCTCGGCCAGCTGCCCGTTCCGGCGGAGCAGCACGCTGTCGCAGGGCGCGACCCGGGCCATAGCGGCGCGGAGCTCGGCAGCGTCGGCCACCTCGACGATCGGCCGCCGGGGCACCGTCATGACCTCCCGGAGGTCGGGGAACCGGGACGCGAGGACCTCGTCCTCGATCGCCAGCATGTCCCGGCCGGCGAAGGCCACCAGGCGGACCAGCCGGGGATCGTCCGGCCGCCGGTTCACGTCGATCGTCACGTCGTCCGGACAGAAGGCGAGCACGGCCCGGAAGAGCCGGCCCGGGACGACGACCTGGCGCCCGTGGTACCACTCCTCCAGCGGCACCACGACGAGCCGCTCGCCGTCGCTGGTCCCGGCCCAGCCACCCGGCGAGACCGCCACGCCGTCGATCGGGTCGCCACGGCCCTCCCCGATGACCCGGGCCAGCAGGCACGCGTGCTCGGCCCGCATCGTGGCCGTCGTCCGGTAGCGGCTGAGCCGGGACTCGACCAGATCGGGGGCATCGGACGTGCTCCGGGCTTCGAGGACGGCCGAAGTCGACCCCTCCCGCTCCACCGCCAGCTCTCCCGGGGAGAGGCGCAGCCCGAAGCTGCTCCCCGAGCGCGACGCCCTGACCAGGGGCCCCCAGGGCACCACCGTGGGCGGGAGCGGCCCCGAGGTGACACCCGACAGCATCAGCGCGGCCCCCGGGCCGCGCCCCCGGGGCGGCCGCGCGCCGATACGGAGGGCTTCGCACCGGCTCTCGATCGTGACCATCGGGCCCGGGACCTCGGCCAGGACTTCGGAGAGGACCGAGGCCGCCCTCCGCAACGCGTCCCCATCGACCGACGCCGCCGGCGTGGCCGGCTCGCCTACCTTCATCGACATCGCTCCCTGCTCGCTCCCGACGGCCCGCCCGCACGGGTCCGGGTTTGTCGGGACGCGACCTTACGGAAGACCCCGTCAACATGGTTCGAACTTGTGCCGGGGTGCTCAGGCTCCGGCCGGGACCGTTCAGGCCCGCCGGAGCCAGGCCCCCAGCAGCTCGGCCCGGCGCACGTCCCACTCCTCGGAGGTGATGGCGTAACGGCAGTGGTCCTCCCACTTGCCGTCGATCTCGAGAAAGCGCTCCGCCACACCCTCCATCCTGATGTCGAGCTTCTCCACCACCCGGCGGCTCGCCCGGTTGCGCGGGATGATGGAGATCTCCACCCGGTGGAGGGAGAGCGCCTCGAACGCGAAGTGCAAGGTGACCACGACAGCCTCGGGAACCAGGCCCTGACCGGCCATCATCTGATCGACCCAGTAGCCGATCGACGCGGTCTGAAAGGGCCCCCGCTGGATCGACGAGAGCGTGATCTCACCGGCGAAGCGGTCGGTGAAGATCCCGAACCCGTAGCCGGCCCCCAGCTGGCGCTCGCGCTCGCGGATGGCGCAGCGCGCCCCAAAGCTGCTCCGGTCCTCGGCAGGGAGCGGCGCTCCCTTGGGCCGGGGCTCCCAGGGGATGAGCCAGTCCCGGCACCGGGAGCGGACTTCGAACCACTCGGGGTAGTCGGCGTCGTTCAGGGTTCGCAGCACGACGCGACGCCCGGTGAGCTGGAGCGGCGAGGGGTGGACCCGGCTGGCCGTCATCGCTCGAGAACCTCCGCGAGGGATCCGAGGAGCGCCACCACGTTCCCCGGCCGGGCAGAGTGGCCCATGCAACCGATCCGCCACACCTTGCCGGCTAGCTGACCGGCGCCGCCGCCGATCTCGATGTCGTAGCGATCGAGCAACAGGCGGCGGCAAGCGGACTCGTCGAGACCCGGGGGCAGGTCCTCGGGCACCTCGACGGTGGTCAGCTGGGGCAGGCGGTGGTCCTCGGCCGCGAAGAGGCGCAGGCCCAGGTCCTCGAGCCCCTGCCTCAGCAGCCAACCGCACTCGTCGTGCCGGGCCCACGCGGCCTCGAGTCCCTCCTCCAAGAGCGCCCCGAGCCCCGCATGCAACGCCCCGATCATGGTCACCGGCGCCGTGTGGTGATAGACGCGGCCGCTGCCCGAGCCCGACTGGACGTACTGGGAGAGAAGGGCGAGATCGAGGTACCAGCTCGAGGGCTTGTCCACCAGGTTCGCCCGCGCCCGGGTCGACACCGTGATCGGCGACAGCCCCGGAGGCACGCCGAGGCATTTCTGCGTACCGCTGTACGCGACGTCCACCTGCCACTCGTCGATGTCGACGGGTATGCCGCCGAGCGACGTCACGGTGTCCACCACCAGCAACGCATCCCCTTTCCCCGCGCCGAGGGGGGCGATGTCGTTCCGGACCCCGGTGGAGGTCTCGGCGTGCACCACGGCGATCATCGCGGGCGCCGGGTGTGCGGCCAGGATCTCCTCGGGGTCGAGCGGCTGGCCCCAGGGAGCCTCCACCTTCGTCACCTCGGCACCCAGCCGCCACGCCACTTCGCACATCCGCTCGCCGAACAAGCCGTTCACCCCGACGACGACAGGGTCGCCGGGGTTGAGGAAGTTGACGAACGACGCCTCCATGCCCGCGGACCCGGTCCCGCTCAAGGGGAGCGTCAGGGCGTTGTCGGTCCGAAAGACCGTCCGCAGCCGCTCCATCGTCTCGTCGAGCACCTCGAGGAATGCCGGGTCGAGATGACCGAGCACCGGCCGGACCAGCGCGGCCGTCACCTCGGGATAAGGGTTGGACGGCCCGGGACCCATGAGGAGGCGCGTGGGGATCGGCACACCGCATCGTGGCAGGTGGCAGGCAGTCCGCGCCAGCGCGCCGCGCTCAGCCCGTGGCTGCGCTCAGCTCGGTGCGCCGCGACCCCGATCGGCCGGCGCGGCCCGGATCCGGATCGTGCCTGCCGGGCCTGCCCCGGTCGTCGGGGTCGTCGTCGGGGTCGTCGTCGGGGTCGTCGCCCGCCGGCGTGACCCGCGAGAGGATCGAGAGGTCCCGTTGCCGGAGCCTGGCCCGCAGGACGCCACCATCGGAGCGCTGGTCGACGTCGAAGTCCCACCGACCCGGGGGGAGTGGCCGCCAGTGCGCACCGAGCTCGAACGCCAGCTGGGCCACCGCGTCGCAATCGGTCCCCCGGGCGATCTCGCCCCAGGTCAGGACCGGATAGCGGGCGAGCTCCTCGAGCACCGCGAAGAGAAGGTGCTCCTCGGTTCCCCGGGTGGCTCTGGTCGCCGCCCTCAGTTCCGCCCTGACGCGCCGGCGCTCCTCGACGGTCAGTGCGCCGAGGACGCCCAGCTGCGCGGGATTGCTCAGGCCGTAGGCGCGGCACGGCTCGAGCGACGGGCACGTCTCGCACAGGGCGATCGCTGCCTGGGGACGCTGCCCTCGGATCGGGAAGAACAGGTCCGTCTGGTTCCGGCAGGCCGCGTGAGCCGCCCACGGACCGACGCGGGGGACCTGCTCGAGGTGGGACCCGCTCGACGTCCCGGTCCGGCGCACCGGGCGGGATGCGTACTCCCCCCCGGCACCCTTCACGACGAGCACGAAGTCCATCTCACCGAGGTCGACCGAAGCGGGCGCACGGGATCCGCGCTGCTCGCCGAGCGCTCGCACGGCACGGGACATCGAGCGGCGGGGTGAGGATCCCCCCTCGTCGGCCGGACCACGGTGCCTGAGCTGCGCCCCCACTGTGCCTACCTCCTCGCGCCCCAGCACCCGTGCCACCGGGCACCGCTTCGACCGGGCAACGTCCTCACCCAAAGGAGATGCGGGCGAGGGCCGTCGCTTACGCTGCAAGCCCGGATTCGTGGGTCTGCTCGGGTCGTCGGCCGCCTCGGTCCGAGGGTCGGGGCGCATCCGATGCACGCCCTGCCGCCGGGACGGCCCGAGCGAAGAAAAGTTGCCGGATGGCCGTAAGGGGCGCCGGGCTCGTGCATCCCGATGACAGAGCGCCGGGGAGACCCCGGGGGAGCTGGGGAGGTTCGAACGATGGACAGGGGTCACACCTTGCGGGCCTGGGGAGAAGAGGGCGGCATGGCGGAGAGGCGGGCGTTGCCCCCCGTGGCGCGGCCCGGCGACCCGGATCTCTACTGCGACGTACACGGCGCGCACATGCAGACCGTCTTCCGGTACGAGAACGAGTTCTACCTGCTCCTACGGGGAGGGCGGGGGTGGACCACCGACCCGGGGACGGCGGCGGCCCGCGAGATCCTGCCCGACGAGCTCGTCGAGAGCAGCTTCTCCTATGCCCCCGACGACGACCAGACCGGGATCCTGAACGACGTCGACGCCCTCCTCCGCCGGTGGTCGTCGTCGCGGGAACCCCTCCGGCTGACCTGCGCGCTCTGGCGGGTGGGGGCGCTCGTGGCGGCCGACGGGTCCTTCGTCCCCCTGCCGCCGCTGTAGGCCACACCGGGAATTTTGGGGAGGCGGCGACCGGGAGGTACCGTGTCATGGGTCTCGCGGCGGGCGAGGCCGGTTGTTCCCATGTCGGGGGGAAGACCGAAACCCATGACGATCTCTGGATCCGGGTGGCCGACGGCCACGGTGGAGGAGTGCGTGGCTGCCGCCGGGGCAGGCGACCAGCGTGCCTACACGGAGCTCTTCGACCGGTACCGGCGGTTCGCCTGGGGCGTCGCCCGCTCGGTGACCCGGAGCCACCAGGCCGCCGAAGAGGCGACGGTGGACGGGTTCGCATCCGCTTTTCGCGGCCTCGGGAACCTCAACGACCCGGCCCGGTTCCCCTCGTACCTCGCCGCGTGCGTCCGCAACGAGGTGCTGCAAGCCGCGCGACGCCAGGCCCCGGTGGCGGTCACCGTCGACCGGATCGACGAGATCACCAATGCCGAGACCGTCTCCCTCGAGACTCCCGAAGGCCGGTTCGTGCGATCCGAGGAGGGCCGGCGGGCCCTCGCTGCGTTCAGGAGGCTCGACGACCGCCAGCGCGAGGCCATCCTGCTGGTCGACGTGGAGGGAGTCCCGCCGAACGAGGTCGCCGCCACCTTCGGGATCACCGCCAACGCGCTGCACCAGCTCGTGCACCGTGCGCGCGAGTCGCTCCGGCACCGCTACGTCGCTCCACCCATCAGCGAGGCGGCGCCGCCGGCGTGCCGGACGTGCAACGACAAGCTCGGGATCTATCTGGCAGGACGAGCCAGCGTCCGGGTGATCTCGATGGTGGACCGCCACACCAGCGTCTGCGTGGAGTGCCAGGCGCGCCTCGCCGACGCCCGCGAGGTCAACGACACGGTCAGGTCCGCCTACGGCGTGGCGCCGGTCGGTCTCGCCGCCCTCCTGCTGGCTCGGCACGGGTTCGCCCTCGGTCGCCCGCATCGCCCTTCGGGCCGGTGGAGCCACGGCCCGAGGGGGCAGCACACCAGGCGGCACCGATCGGCCGGGCGGGGGCCCAGGTGGCCGAAGGGGCCACCGCCTCCATCCCACAGGAGGAGGCGCGCACCGGCCCAAGGGACCGCCGACCCGCCAGAGGCCCGCCTGATGGCCCAGAGGGTCCGCCGGCCTGCCTTCGTCCGACGACAGGCCCACCTGATGGTCCGACTGCCGCTGCGGTTCGTGCAGGCGGCGATGCGTCCGATGGTGATCGGACCCCTGAGCGCGCTCCCCATGGGGGCGACCCTGGGCTTCGTGTCGGCCACCATGACGACCCTCGCCGCCGTGGCAGCCTCGGTGCCCCTGGCAGTGCCCCTGGCGGCGCCCCTCGGTGGCGGGCCGGCCCCCGCCGCCGTCGCGGGCACCTCGGCCCTGAACGCCCTGGCCGCATCGCTACCTCCGGGCGGGACGGCGCCGTCGGGGGGCGGTCACCTGGCAGGGCGCGACGCGGTGCCGGTCTCACCGGTTTCGCCGGGCGCCGCGGTCACCCCGGGTCCTCCTGGCAACACGACGGGAAGCACCACCCGTTCGGGCACGTCGACCACCGCGGGCCGCCCGGCCCCGCCGACCACGTCGCCCACCACGTCGACGACCACGTCGACGACCACGTCGACGACCACGTCGCCGACCACGTCGCCGTCCGTGTCGCCGTCCGTGTCGCTGTCTGTGTCGACGTCCGTGTCGACGTCCGTGTCGCCGACCACGTCGACGACCACGTCGACGACCGTCCCGACCACGTCGACGACCACGTCGACGTCCGTCCCGACCACGTCGACGACCACGTCGACGACCACGTCGCCGTCCACGTCGACGTCCGTCCCGACGACCACGACGACCACGTCGACCACCACGTCGACGTCCGTCCCGACCTCGGCGTCGGGGGCCGTCGACCTTCCGGCCGCCCTGACGTCGGGAACCTCGGCGACGTTCGCCGTCGGCCGGGACGGGACCTTCGTCGTGCACGGCACCGGGCTACCCGCTCCGGCCCTGCGCGAGTCGGGGCCCCTGCCGGCGGGGGTGTCCTTCACCGACCACCATGACGGCACCGGCGTCCTGTCCGGCACCCCGGCCGCCGCGGAGGGTGGCGTCTACCCCGTCCTCATCAGCGCTTCCAACGGGGTCGGGCCGTCGGCCTCGCAGACGTTCACCCTCACGGTCGACCAGGCTCCTGCGTTCGTCGCCGGGGGGCAGGCCGACCTGTACGTGGGCGAGAGCGGGGCGTTCGACGTGCACGCGACCGGCTATCCGGACCCCTCGGTGACCGAGTCCGGAGCGATCCCCGGCGTGACCTTCACCGACGGCGGCGGCGGGACGGGCATCCTGTCGGGAGCACCGTCGGCGCAGGCTGCCGGTGTCCACACCCTGACGTTCACGGCGTCGAACGGGGTGGGGCCCCCGGCCGCCATGGCGCTGCCGGTGACGGTCCGGATACCCCACCCGCTCGAGATCACCTCCCCACCCGTCGCCTTCTGCCTGGCCGGGCGACCCTGCAACCTGACGGTGACCACTTCGGGATCGCCGGTGCCCGCCCTGTCGATCAGGGGGGACCTCCCCCCGGGCATGACGTTCGCCGACGACCACGACGGCACGGCAACCATCAGTGGGACCCCGACGACCCCGAGGTGGTTCGGCTACTCCGTCGACGTGACCGCGTCCGACGGGGTGCAGCCGAGCAGGACGCGCAGGCTCTGGATCCTCGTCTTTCCTTCGGGATGCTCCCGCGGCGCAGGGAGGCCGCGAGGATGCTGACCGTCGTCGCCGCGGACCGCTCGCCCGGGACGGAGGGGCCCGCGAGGCGACCACGAGCCCGGCCCGGTGGCCCCTTCGCTCACAGCGTGACGCCGGCCAGCTCGGTCCCTCCGAGCACGGCGTGGACGGTGGCCCGTTCGGCGTCGTCGAGGAATCCAGTGGCTTCGAAGGCGAGGCGAAGTACTTCGTCGTCGGGGAGCCGGGGGCCCGCTGGCAACGACAGCGCTGGCGCGGACATCCATGTGCTCCGACCAGTGGCCGGCTCGCCGCCGAGCAGCTGAACGCTCGCCACCTTACGATTCCATCGGGCGCGCTGGACGGCTGATCCGCCAGCCCCCGGGTAGCATTGTGGTCATGACCGAGCTACGGGTGGTGGTCCCCGACGAGATCGCCCAGCGCCTGGCCACCGAGGCTGCCGAACGGGGCACGTCGGCCGAAGACGTGGCCGCCGAAGTGCTGCAGCTGCACGCGCAGGCGGCGCCCCGGACTCGTCCGATGCCATCGTGGGTGGGGTCTGTCCATTCGGGACGAAGCGACCTCTCCGAACGCCATGAGGAGATTCTGAAGAGCGAGCTCCGTCGGCCCGTCGGGTGATCGTCGTCGATACGGGGCCGCAATCTTCGAGGTGATGATTGGGCGCGGGTCGTTGATCTCATCGGCACCTACGCCGACCTCCCCCTCGGCGTCGTGGACGCGTCGGTGGTCGCTGTTGCCGAGCGGCTGGGCGCGACGCATATCGCCACGCTGGATCACCGCCACTTCAGCGTCGTCCGACCAGCGCGCATTGACAGGTGCCCCGAGGGATTGCCGCGCCCTCATGAATTGCGGCCGGCCGTCTTCGCCTGCTCAGGACCGGTCGGCCAGCTCCTGTTGCAGGACGTACTTCTTCACCTTGCCCGAGGCCGTCCGGGGCAGCTCGTCCACCCGACGCCAGACGCCGGGGATCTTCTGTGGCGCCAGTCCGGTCCCCCGCAGGAAATCGGACAGGTCCTCGTCGCTCGGAGCCTCTCCCCGGGTCAGGATGAAAGCGGCCGGCTGCTCGCCCAGGCGGGGGTGGGGAGCGGGCACCACGGCCGCCTCGACCACGCCGGGATGCTGCACGAGCAGATCCTCGATCTCGCGGCCGGAGATCTTCTCCCCACCGCGGTTGATGATCTCCTTGGACCGCCCGGTCATGGTCAGCACGCCCTCGCCGGTGAGGAACCCGAGATCGCCGGTGCGGAACCACCCCTCGCCGTCGAACTCGGCCCGGGTGTGCTCGGGGTCGAGGTACCCGAGCGCGCGCTGGGGCCCGCGCACGAGCAGCTCCCCGATGTCGTCGTGCCCGAGGTTCCTGCCGTCGTTGTCGACCACCCGCACCTCGCACCCCGGAGCGATCCGCCCGTCGGTCCCGCAACGGACCTCCTCGGGGTCGAACGGTGCGCTCGCGGTCACCGAGGGGCACTCGGTCATCCCCCACGACCGCGAGGGCCGCATGCCCACGGCTTCGGCGGCCAACGCCAGCGCCGTCGGGATGGTCGAGCCGCCACAGGGGTAGCCGGAGGGAAGGTCGAGCCGGTCGAGGCCCCGCGCCGCCAGGGCGGCCAGCAGCTCCTGCATGAAGATGGCGGCGCCGGAGGAGAACGTGACCCCCTGCCCCAAGATATCGTCGATCGCCAGCTCGGCGTCCCAATGGTCGCGCAGGACCACCGAGGACCCGGTGTACGCGGGGATGGCCACCGCCGAGAGCAGCCCGGTGGCATGAGCCACCGGCGCAGGCATGTAGGAGCGGTCCCTCCAGGTGAAGCACGACTGGCGCGAGGACCGGAGGGGCGAGCTGATGAAGCTGGCCGAGCTGTGGGCGACCCCCTTGGCCCCGGACGTGGTCCCCGAGGTGAACCCGACCAGTGCCGGGGCGTTCACGTCGACGTCGTCGGCGAGGTAGAGCGCGCTCGAGCTGACGTCGTCAAACGTCGTCCACCCGGTGGCCGAACCGCGCAGGACCACCCGCGCGTCGGGGCTGAACCCGACCGTCTTGCACGCGTCCGACATCAGGGCGACGTGGTCGACGCCCCGGAAGGACTCGGGAACCACCACGCAGCGGGGCCGGACCGCCGCGATCACCTGGCGCAGCTCGTGCTCGCGGTAGATGGGGACGACGGGGCTGCTGATGGCGCCGGCCGCCCAGATCCCATAGGCGACCGCCAGCGACTCCCACCAATTGGGGAGCTGCCAGACGACCACGTCACCCGGTCCGATCCCGTTCGCATGAAGGAACCCGGCGACACGCGAGGCCTGGTCGACGAGCTCGCGCCAGGTGAGCGAGACCTCCCCGTCGATCACCGCGGTGAGGGAGCCGAGCTCGAGCCGGTTCCGCCGCATGAGCGCGCCGAGCGAGACGGTGGACCGGTACCCGCTCCGGGCGTACCACGCGGCCAGCTCGTCGGGCAGGGGCGCCGGCGCGTACTCGAGCGGGCTCATGAGCCCCCTCGCGGCGGCAGGGTGCGTTGACGGTACAGGTCCATTGCGTCCTCTCCGGCGAACGGGTCAGCCGATGGCGATCGGGTTGATCGGGCTTCCCGTGGCCCCGGTGACCGGGAGCGCGCCGACGACGAGCAGCGACTCGTAGCAACGGTCCCCGGCCAGCTCGGCCAACCAGAGGTGCTCGATCAGGGTGACCCCGAGCTTCACCAACAGCTCGATGTGCACCGCGAGGAAGATGTTCCGGTCGAAGGGGATCGCCTCCACGGCCGAGTTGTCCGACCCGACCACGGCGACGTCGTTGTCGGCGATGAAGTCGACGGCGTCGAGACCCAGTCCGGGCTGCCCTCCCGATGGCTCGCCCGGCTTCCGGCCTGCCTCGAGCCACCCGGTGCGGACGATCAGGATGTCGCCGGGCAGCATCTCGGTCCCCTGCGCGCTCCGGGTCGACTCGAGATCGGCCGAGGTCACGATCCGCCCGTCCTCCAGAGCGCCCTCCCCGGCCCACGCCGCCACGTCGAGCAGCACCGCACGACCGGCGAAGCTCCCGGTCTGGTCGATCCCGCACTTTGAGGCACCCAGCTTGGGGGTGAACGAGGTCGCCGGGTGCCCGTTGTAGACGGTGCCCTCGCTGAAGACGTGGCACAGCGCGTCAATGTGGGTTCCCGCGTGGCTCGGGATCATGATCATGTCCTCGTTGGCCCCGACACCCTCTGCCGCGCCGTAGGCCGCGTACACCGCCGCGTCCGCCGGAGCCGACAACGTCAGCCGCTCGGGCAACGGGCGATCGGCCACTTGCGGAGTGGCGAAGTGGCCGATGGGGATGGCGAGGCTGTACACCTTGCCGGTCCTGCACCGGCTCAACGCCTCGAGCACCACCGGCGGATCGACGAGGTTCAGCGCCCCGCGCTGGTCGTCGGCTCCCCAGCGCCCCCAGTTGCCGGTGTCGGCCATGTCGGTCGGCTCCCCTCTCAGCTCGTCGCGTCGGAATGGGTCGTACGGGAATTGAGGGACGAGCTCGTCTGGTCGCCGAGCGTACCGGTTCCCATCAGGATCGGGTTGATCCGGCTGATCGACGCGGCGGCGGACTCGCCCTGCAGCACGATCGAGCCGTTGTCCATCACGTAGTACCGGTCGGACCGGTCGAGCGCCCGCTCGATGCTCTGGTCGACCACCAGGAGCCCGAGCCCTTCGGCGGCAACCAGCGCGGCCACGGTGTCGTAGATCTCGTCCACCAGAACCGGGGCGACCCCCGAGGCCGGCTCGTCCAGCAACAGGTACGTCGGCCGGCTCATGAGGGCCTGTCCGATGGCGACCATCTGCTGCTGGCCACCGCTCAGCTCGCCCGCCCTCTTGGCGCTGTAGCGGGAGAGCGCGGGGAACAGCTGGTAGACCCGATCGATGTCGCCCGGGATCTCCCGGCGACCGGAGCGGCGTCGGGTGAAGGCCCCGAGGCGGAGGTTCTCGACGACCGTCATGTCCCGGAAGATCCGGCGTCCCTCGGGAACCAGGCCGACACCGGCCAGCACGACGGCGTTCGCCGACACGCTGGTGACGTCCTTGCCGTCGACGTGCACGGTCCCGCCTGCCCGCCCGTACCGCAGGCCGCAGACGGCGGACAGGGCGGTGCTCTTCCCCGCACCGTTGCGACCGACCATGGCGACGATCTCGCCCGGTTCCACGGTGACGCTGAAGCCGGTGACGACCTGCACCCGCCCGTAGCCGGCGCAGAGCCCGACGGCGTGCAGGCCCCTGGCCCCGCTCACGTCGAGTCCCCCGCCAGCGCGACCCGGCCGGACTCGTCGAGCCTGCCGTTCGCGCCGGTGCCGGCCCTCCGGCTCCCGATGTAGACCCTGACCACCTCGGGGTCCCGGCTCACCTCCTCCGGCGTGCCCCGGGCGATGACCCGCCCCTCGTCGAGCACCGTCACCACCTCGGCCACGTCGAACACGATCGGCAGGTTGTGCTCGACGATGAGCACCCCCAGACCGGCCCTCGCCATGGTCCGCACCGCCTCCTTCAGGAACTCGGCCTCGTGTGGCGAGAGCCCGGCGGCCGGCTCGTCGAGCAGCACGAACTTCGGCTGGGCGGCGATGGCCCGCGAGATCTCGAGCAGCCGCTGGGTCCCGTGGGGTATCAGCCCCGCCATGTCGAACGCGTTGGTCACCATCCCGACGTCGTCGAGCACGGCGAAGGAGGTCCCCGTGGCCCGGCGGTCGTCCGCACGGGCCCGCGGTGTGTGGAGGAGCGACCCGATCAGCGTCCCGGCCGCCGTGCGGTCGGCGCCGGCGACCACGTTGCCGAGCACCGTCTCGAACAGGTTCAGCTTCGGGGTCTGAAAGGTGCGGGCGACCCCGAGCCGGGCCACCGGCACGGTCCCCCGCAGGGTGTCGAGCCGCTTGCTCCCGATGCCGATGGTCCCGCCGTCGAGCGAGTAGTAGCCCGTGATGAGGTTGAGCAGCGTGGTCTTGCCCGAGCCGTTGGGGCCGACCAGCGCGTGGATGTGCCCGCGCTCCACCACCAGGTCGACGCCGTCCACCGCCACCACCCCGCCGAAATGACGACGGGCACCGGTCACGACCAGCGGCAGCCGCTCCCCGCCGTCCCCCGACCCGGTCGGCGGGGCGGCCGGGACCGGCGGGACCGGGCCGACCGGAGCCTCCGGGGTGGCGGGTTCGGCTTCGGCGATCCCGACGGAGCCGAGGATGTCGACGATGGGGGGCGGCGCCATGGCGCTCGGTCGCAAGCGGGCCAGCAGGTCGCGGTAGACGCCCAGGATGCCGGTGGGCATCAGGATGGCCACCATGATCAGCACCACGCCGTACACCAGGCCCTCGTACTGGTTGAAGCTGTTGAGGAGCTCGATGGCGATGCCGACCGACGCCACCCCGATGATCGGCCCGAGGATCGTGCCGGCCCCGCCCACGACCACGCCGGCGATCACGTAAATGGAGGTCTGGACCGAGACGCTGTCGGGGCTGATGAACTGCTGGCTGTACACGTAGAAGCCGCCGGCGATGCCGATGGGGATGGCCGCCAGAAGGAACGACCAGAGCTTCGTCCAGTAGGGGGACACCCCGAGGGACTGGGCCATGTCCTCGCTGGCCATGATGGAGCCGAACCGCCGCCCCAGCCGCGAGTAGCGGATCACCCAGCAGTACCCGGCGAGGGCCGCCACGATCCCCACCCCGACGACGTACAGGGCGAAGCCGCTCGGCTTCTGCACGAAGGTCAGGACGGTGAGGAGGGAGAGCCCGCTCTGTCCCCCGGTGTACGACCACTGGCCGGCCACCACGGGCACCGCCAGCGCCACGAACAGGCTCACCATCCCGAGATAGAAGCCGCCGACCCGCAGCGTCAGCGCGGCGATGAGGGCGGCCAGCACCACCGCGGCGACGACGGACGCCAGGCACATGAGCCACAGGCTCTGCATCCTGGTGAAGTGCGTCGCCGCGAGCGCGGCGGCGTACGCCCCCACCGCGAACAGCGCGCTCGGTCCGAGGAAGGACTGGCCGGCATAGCCGAGGACGATGTTCAGGCCGATGCCCATCATCACCAGGGCGAGGATGTAGTCGAGCTCGCCGAGGCGCTCGACGCCGGTCCCCCAGAGCAGCGGGAACAGCACGCCCACGGCGAGCCAGAGGGCGATCGTCAGCAGGCGCCCCGGTCTGGTCCGGCAGAGGAGCACGGCGCGTCCTCAGACCGTCCGCGCCACGGTGGACCGGAACAGCCCTTCCGGCCGGAGGCCCAGGACGACCAGCACGAGCACGAGCCCGACGAGGATCTCGTAGTTGGAGCTGACGTAGGCGTCGAACAGCTGCTCGCCGACCCCCAGGGTCAGCCCGCCGACGACCGCGCCGCGGATGCTGCCGAAGCCGCCGATGGCCAGCGCGAGAAAGCCCTTCAGCGTGAAGTTCAAGCCGATCGTCGGGTCCGAGAAGGTGATCGGCGCGATGACGAAACCGGCGATGGCGCCCGCCAGCCCGGCCATGATGAACGCCGTCCGGCTGATGGAGACCGGGTTGATCCCGCGGAGCCCGGCCGCCTCGCGGTCCTCGGCGGTGGCCCGCATCGCCTGGCCCAGCCACGTCTTTCCGTAAAAGACCTCGAGGAGGAGGATGACCGCGGCGAAGGTACCGATGACCAGCAGCTGCCGGTAGCCCAGCAGCACCGAGCCGACGTGAACCCCCCGGAGCCCGAACGGGCTCGGGATCGCCACGACGGAGCGGTGACCGAAGAGGATGGCCACCACGGCCTCGATCACGGCGCTGAAACCCAGGGTGGCGATGAACCAGCCGAAGCTGGCCGCGCCGCTCTTCTTCAGGAACGGCCGGACCACGACCTTCTCCTCCACCGCGCTCACCGCCGCCACCGACGCAAGGACCGCCACCATGGCGACCGCCCATGGGAGCTTCCAGACGACCAGTGTCAGGTACGAGCCCATGACGCCCAACATGACCAGGTCGCCCTGGGCCAGGTTGAAGACCCGGGTGGCGTTGAAGGCGACCGTGTAGCCGACCCCGACCAGCCCGTAAATGGACCCGATCGCCAGGCCGGCCACCACGGCGGTCCAGAACAGGGTCATGGGCCGGCGACCTCGCCGTCCCCCCCGGGGCGGAGCAGGTCGGGGCGGCGAGCCGCCACCATCCGGCGGATGCCGTCGGCCAGCGCCGTCTCGGGCTCCCCGGTCAGTGCGGTCATCCGCTCGATGTCGACGCAGACGCTCGAGATCGTCTGGTCCGTCTCGACATAGCTCGGTCGCAGCCCGGTGGCGGCGGTGATCTCGTCGCACCATTCCTCGATCGACGAGGGCCGGCCACCCCAGTTGACGGTCGTCGCCGGGCTGGTGGCCCCAGCGAGGAGGCCGGGCAGCGTCATGAGGACGTCGTCCTCGTGAATGGGATTGAAGCGGTTGGGTCGGGCGGGGTGCACGGCGATCTCCATGCCCGCGGCCATCATCTCGAGATGGGCGGCAGGCCATCCCCCGTTGTCCCCGTAGGGCACCGAAAGGCGGGCGATGATCGTCGGGAGGTCCCATCGCCGGGCCCCGTACCTGGCCACCGCCTCCGACGCGATCTTCCCGATGCTGTACGTCTGCATGAACGGCATGCTGGTGGCCCAGACCCGGTGGTTGTCCCCCAGCGGATGGTCCTCGCCGTACACCGCGCCGATCTCCGGCTCGTACACCGACGTCGACGAGCAGTGCAGGAACGCCCTGGCCTCGCGGCAGTGCTCCTGCAGGAAGGCCACCGACCCCGCCGAGGTGTCGAGGTCCTCGGCCCAGTTCCCCGAGCGGGCGATCACGAAGTTCAGCGCGTAGGTGAAATCACCCGGCACCGCGGACAGGTCCGGCGCGACGAGGTCGACCGCCTCGCAGCGCACCCCGGCGTCCTCGAGCGCCGAGCGGGCCCCGGGATCGCTGAACCTGGCGATCCCCCAGACCTCGTTGTCCCGGGCCAGCGAGCGGGCCAGCGGGAGCGCGACCTGACCGGTGGCCCCGACGACGAGGATCTTCTCGCCCTTCAGCGCCACGCCCTTCCGGGGCTTCTCGCCGCCCGTGGCCATCTCCACCCGATCCGGGCCCACGCTCAGGCGGACCGGGTCTCGACGAGCCGGACGAGCGGCAGCCTGCGGTCGGTCCGGGTCTGGTAGTTCGCGTAGAACGGGCGGTCGGCACAGATGGCGGCCCAGGTCTCGTCGTACTCGGTGCCGTCGAGCACCTGGGCCTCGGCCCAGAACGGGCGGCCCTGGTCGAGGAGGAACAGCTCCGGGTTGGCGTCGCGATCGGTGAGGTTGAGGTACCACGAGGGGTGCTGCGGGGCCCCGGCGAAGGACCCCACCACCACCCGGTGGCCGGCCGCGTCGCTCCAGTAGGGCAGGGCCACCTTGTGCTCCCTGCCGGACTTCCGCCCGACCGTGCGCAGGAGGACGTGCCGCATCCCCGCCATCACCCAGACCTCGTCGGCGTCCGACGCCTCCATCGCCGCCACGTGCTGTCTGGTGATGCCGGGGATCTCGTCCCGGGTCGGCTCGACGAACTCCTCGTTCTGCTGGCTCTCGTTCTGCTGGTTCTCGGTCTGCTGGTTCTCGGTCGTGGTAGGTGCCCCCAGTCTGTGAGACGGACGGAAGAGGTAGCCGGGCTACCCGACGTCGACGGTGGTCAACCCTTCACCGGCACCTTGCCGACCCCGCCGGCGTACGGCGGTCCCATGTGGCAGACGGCGGCCCGGTACGGTCCGATCAACCCGTAATGGTTCTTCGCCGAGTAGTTGTACTCAAAGCCCAGGAAGGTCTGGTTGTGGAGGCCCTCCAGCGCGTTCTGGATGGCGGCCGGGGCGACCGAGTGGTGCTTGGTGATGGCGTAGTCGAGCAGCTCCAAGGGGACGCTGTCGGTGGCGATGAAGGTCAGGTAGTTCACCACCAGGTTCGACGTCGCACTGGCGAAGGACGCCATCAGGGAGCTCTGGGTGGCCGAGAAGGCCTGCGACGCAGTGTCGGCGCAGTTCCAGTAGTACGCGTAGGCCTTCGGCTCGAGCGAGCCCATGGCGGTGAAGCCGTTGTACCAGGCGCCGGCCGACGTCAGGATCGCGGGGGACCAGCCCGACGCCTGAATGGCCTGCCAGATCGGACCGTAGCTCTCGCCGGCGTTCACCACCAGCAGATCGGCGTTGGACTGCTTCAGCTTGGTGATGGCCGCGCTGTCGTCGACCGAGCCGGCGGTGATCGTCGTGGTCGCCACCAACTTGGCCTTGGGCGCGTCCTTCTTCATGCCCGCGATGATCATGGTCTGGTCCGTCACGTCGGCCGGGATGCCGTCGTTCAGCATCGCGACCTTCTTGTAGCCCATCTTCCCGATCCACTGGGCGGCCGAGGTGGTGCTCTGCTGCACCGAAGGGTTGGGGCTGAAGAGGTAGGGGTACAGCTTGGCGTTGGCGTACTGGGCGCCGGTCAGGTCGGCGACCACCGGCATCTTCGCCTTGGTGAAGACGGCGAGCTGCTGGGCGGCGGCTGCGGGGTTGTAGCTCACGGTGATCACCGCGGCGTCCTTGTTGGCCACCAGCTGGTTGGCCACCTGCACCGCCTGGGTCACGTCGCTGGCGTCGTTGCGCAGATCGATCTTCACCTGGTGCCCGTCGATCCCGTTCGGGTGCGCGGCGTCGAACGCCGCCAGGGCCGAGTCGATCCCGAGCTTGGTGAAGACGCCGTACGAGGCCTCGGTGCCGCTCAACGGCGTGGAGATCCCCACCGTGATCGGGCCCTTCGGGATCGGAGGGTACTTGGTGCTCGCCCCCGCAACCGTCGTCGTCCCCGCCGCGGCGAGCAGCCCGGAACACGCGACGGCTGCCGCGACCACCCGTAGGCGTTGCTTCATCGACTCCCCCCCTTGCTGCATCCCCTCTGGCACACCCGGGTCACGACCGAACCTGACAGAACCGTCTCTGACCCTTTGTTACGGTAGCACGAAGAGCCCGGCGGTCAAGGTCCCCGACGAATTCCCCTCCGCCCTCCCCGGCGGGCGGGCAACCGTCGCCCCGAGACACTCCCGTCATGTAGCGTCGGCGGTCGAGGTCGGTGCGCACGCAGCAGGGCCACGGCACCGACAGGGCAATCGGGCAGAGGGGGGACGACATGGAGTTCGGCTTGTTCATTCAGGGGTACACGCCCAAGTTCCGGCGGGAGGTGGACCCCGACGCCGAGCACCACGCGTTCATGAACGAGATCGAGGTGGTCAAGGCCGCCGACAAGGCGGGCTTCAAGTA
>DATKRB010000046.1:0-36750 GCA_035532415.1 Acidimicrobiales bacterium
ACGTACGGCATCCCGCAGGCGTCGGCGAACTCGGCCACCGGACCTTGCGTCTGCTTCTTGGTCCCCACGAAGAGGAGGTTGCCCCCGCCGGCGACGAGGTCCCGGACGTACCCGTAGGCCGCGTCGATCCCGTCGAGGGTCTTCTTCAGGTCGATCAGGTAGATCCCGTTGCGCTCGCCCAGGATGTAGCGGCGCATCTTCGGGTTCCACCGGCGCGTCTGGTGGCCGAAATGGACCCCGGCTCCCAGCAGCTGCCGCATCGTGACGACGGCCATACTCGTGATTCCTTCCAGTCGGTTGCCCTACCCCGTGCGCAGCACCTCGCGGAGGAGGCGACCGTGGAACGCGCTCGGGTGCGTGCTTCTCGTCGAGCCGCCCTACCGGACGGCAGGGCTCTTCGAGAGTAGTCGCTCCGCGGCCGGGCAGCCACCGGGCGCACGGGACGGCGCCCCGGGCCGCCCCGCCCTCAGGCCCGGGGGTGGGTACCGCCGTACACCTTCACCAGGCGTTCCTTGCTCACGTGGGTGTAGATCTGCGTCGTCTGGAGGCTGGCGTGGCCCAGCAGCTCCTGCACCACCCGCAGGTCGGCACCGCCGTCGAGCAGGTGGGTGGCGAAGCTGTGGCGCAAGGCGTGCGGGTGGGTCGGCACCGGGGAGCGGGCGTTGAGGATGCGGCGGACGTCACGCGGCCCGAGCCGGTTCCCCCGCTGGTTGAGGAAGACGGCCGCCCGCGGGCTCAGCTGGGTGGCGAAGGCGGCACGACCCTCCGTGATCCAGGTCGCCAGGGCCTCGGCGCACCGGCCGTGGACGGGCACTCGCCGCTCCTTGTCGCCCTTTCCCGTCACCGTCACGGTGCGTCCGGCCAGATCGACTCCCGGACGGTCGAGACCGCACAGCTCGGCCACACGGAGGCCGGCGGCGTAAAGGAGCTCGAGCACGGCGTCGTCGCGCAGGCGGCGGGCCCGCTGCCGGTCGGGCCCGGGCGGGGCGGCGGCGGGGCGGCGGGGCGGTAGGCCGGCGGGCCCCCGGGTCGGGGACGGGTCGAGGAGCTGGCCGAGCTCGCGTTGGCTGAGCACCTTCGGGAGCCGCCCGCGGGCCGAGGGCGCCGAGAGACGGCGGGCCGGGTCGTCGGCCACCAGCCCTCTCCGGCGGCACCACCCGAAGTAGGCCCGCAGCGCCGCGGCCTTTCGGGCCACGGTGGCCCGGGCGTACCGGCGGGTCGACAGATAGGCGAGGTAGCGGCGCAGGAGCAACCGGTCCACCTGGTCCGGCCCCGTGGTCCCGCCCCGGCCCGCCCACTCGGCAAACGCCGCCAGGTCGGAGCGGTAGGCCCTGGCCGTCGCCGGCGATCGCCCCCGGAGCCACCCGCCGAACCCCTCCTGCGCCCAGCCGTCGACCAGGGTCGCCCCCCCGCTGTCCCCCGGCCCCGGCGTCGCCGACATGCCCCACGGTAACCCCGGCCCGTCCGGCCCGGGCGCATGCGCCCACCCGGTCTCCGGGCACACGGCAGGCCCCCCTATGGCATGATCAGGGGAAAGCACGTGGCCAACGGGGAGCCGGATGAGCAGTCGTATCCTGGTAGTGGAGGACGACGAGCGCATCAGGTCCTCGATGGTCCTCGCCCTCGAGGGCGAGGGTTACGAGGTCGACGAGGCGGCCAGCGGCGAGGACGCGCTCGACCGGTTCTCGGCCGAGCCCGCCCAGGTGGTGCTCATCGACCTGATGCTCCCGGGCATGGACGGCTTCGAGTGCTGCCGGGCACTGCGCCGGCACAGCGCCGTCCCCATCATCATGGTCACCGCCCGGACCGACACCCATGACGTCGTCGCCGGGCTCGTGGCCGGCGCCGACGACTACGTGACCAAGCCGTTCGTCGCCAAGGAGCTCGGCGCCCGGATCCGTGCGCTGCTCCGCCGGGCCCGTCCCGCCGACGAGGAGCCCAGGGTCCTGGCCTTCGGCAATCTCGAGCTGGTCCCCGAGCAGGGAGTCCTCCGAAACCGCGACGGGTCCGAGGTCCACTGCACCCGCACCGAATTCCGTCTCCTGTGCGAGCTGGCCGCCAACCAGAACAAGGTGTTGAGCCGCGAGCAGCTGCTCGACCGGGTGTGGGGCTACGACTACTTCGGCGACGGGCGACTGGTCGACGTGCACATCCGGCGGCTGCGGACCAAGGTCGAACCGGACCCCGCCCTGCCTCGGCATATCCTGACGGTCCGGGGAATGGGCTACAAGCTGGTTCCCTGAGGTGCCCCGGCGATCAGGCCGAGGCACGGCGATCGTCCGCCGGCTGCGGAGCCGGGACCGTCTCTGGGCCCGGTTCGGCCTGCGGGGACGGGTCACGCTGATGTTCGGGCTGGGCGCCCTGTTGCTGTCGCTGATCATGGGCGGGCTGTCGTACTTCACCACCCGGCACTTCCTGGTCGCCGAGCGGGTCAGCGCAGCGGTGACGAAGACGCTGAGCGACGCGGGGGCCGTGCAGACGGGACTGAACCCCGGCGGGCTCGCCCAGAAGCCCTCCGACGTGATCGACGGGATCGACCTGGCCCAGGGATCCGGCGCGCTCATCATCCAGAACGGACAGGACTACCCCTCGGGGCTCGGCCTCGGGGTGGGCACCGTCCCGGGCGAACTGCGCTCGCTGGTGGTCTCGGGGAACCCGGCCACGCAGATCTTCGGGCGGGACGGCACGCCGTACATCACCGTCGGCATCCCCATCCCCTCGGTCCACGCCCAGTATTACGAGATCTTCGACCTCAGCGACCTCCAGCACACCCTCCGGGTCCTGCTGCTGGCGCTCGCGGGAGCCGGTGTGCTGACCACCCTCCTCGGGGCCGCCGTCGGTCGCTCGGCCAGCAGCCGGTCGCTGCGACCGCTCACCGGCGTCTCCCGGGCCGCGACCGCCATCGCCGGCGGGAAGCTCGACACCCGGCTGCCCGCGGCTCCGTCGGACCCGGACCTCGCAGGTTTGACCAGCTCGTTCAACATGATGGTGGACCAGCTCGAGGAGCGGATCCAGCGGGAGGCACGCTTCAATTCGGACGTCAGCCACGAGCTGCGCTCGCCGCTCACCACCCTCTCGGCCACCCTCGCCGTGCTCGAGGCCCACCAGGAGGAGCTCGCCCCCCGGGCCCGCCAGGCACTGGTCCTCCTGGGCGATGACCTGCGGCGGTTCCAGCGGATGGTGGCCGACCTGCTCGAGATCTCACGCTCGGGCACCGGATCGGCCGAGGTGGTGCTGGAGGAGGTGGCGGTCGGGGAGCTCGTGCGGCGGGCGGTGGCCGCCGGGACGCGGTCGCTGCCGAGGTTCGAGCCGCCTCGGGTGGAGGTCGATCCCGGCATGGAGAGCGCCCACCTCCGGGTCGACAAGCGGCGGTTCGAACGGGTGATGGCGAACCTGCTCGAGAACGCCGCCTTCTACGGAAGTGGCGCCACCAGGGTCACCACGGAGCCCGGGCCGCTCGATTCGGAAGGGCGGGAGACGGTCCGGGTGGCGGTGGAGGACGGCGGCCCCGGCGTGCCCGAGACCGAGCGGTCCAAGGTGTTCGACCGCTTCTACCGGGGCCAGGCATCGGGCCGGCGCGGCACGGGCACCGGGACCGGGCTCGGTCTGTCCCTGGTCGCCGAGCACGTCCGGCTCAACGGGGGGACGGTGTGGGCCGAGTCCGCCCAGGGGGGCGGCGCCCGCTTCGTCGTGCAGCTCCCTCTCGGCGGGACCGAGTCCTCCCGCGACGGCCAGGAGGACTTCGCGTGACGCTCGTGACGCTCCTCTCCCGCCGGCCCCGGCGGCCGGTGACCCGCCGGATGGTGGCTCTGGCCGCCGCGTTGGGCGCGGTCGCCGGCCTCGCCGCTTGCGGCGTCCCGACCGGGCCGCCCCAGGGCATCCCGCCGAGCCAGGTGCCCTTTCAGCTGGTCTCGCCCAACCCGCCGGTGACCACCACGTCCATCATCCCGAGCGCCGTGCCCTTCTACATCTACCTGTTCAACTCCAACCTGACCCTGACCCAGTACCCGCGGTTCTTGAACGTGAAGGTGGCCGGGCTGACCTCGATCCTCGAGACCCTGGTCACCGGTCCGTCGGCGCTCGAGGCCCAGTCCGGGGTGACGACCTCCATCCCCGGTGACACCCGCGTCCTGTCGGTGTCGGCACCGGTCAACAAGGTCGTCACCGTCGACTTCGGCAACGCCCTCAGCCGGGTGACCGGCGCCAGCCAGGTGCAGGCGGTCGAGCAGATCGTCTTCACCATCGACAACGCCCAGCCGTCCACCGGCGTGCTCTTCGAGATCGACGGATCTGCGATCGAGGTCCCGAAGGGAAACGGGGGCTCGACCGCAGGGCCGGTCACGGTCGCCGACTATCCCGGCGCCACCACGGCGACGACGACCACCGCTCCCGGGGGGTGACCCTCGCCGGCGCGGTCGCCGGCGGCGCGGCGTCAGGGGAACGCCCGGCACCGCGGCGCTCGGTCGAGCTCACCGATGCCCGGTCAGCGGACCGCGTGCACCTCGGTGCGCCAGTCGATGCGGGGAGCCGCCGACCAGAGGTGCTCGAGGTCGTAGAAGTCCCGCTTCTCCTCGAGAAAGACGTGCACCACGAAGTCGCCGTAGTCCATGAGAACCCAGGTGCCGTCGGAGAGGCCCTCCACTGCAGACGGACCCCGCCCGCCGTGCTCCTTCACTCGGCTCTCTATCTCGTCGACGATGGTGCGGATCTGGCGGACGTTGCGCCCGCTCGTGATCACGAACGCGTCCACCACCCCGAACAGCTCGTCCATCGCGAGCACCACCGTGTCCTGGCCCAGCTTCGCGTCCGCCGCCTCGGCCGCGACCATGGCGGCGATGGGAACCCCCCCTGTGGCGCGGTCCGACCGCTGAACGTCCACCTGGTCGGGCTCCGATCCGTCGAACCCGGCAGACCCGGTCACCCGCAGCGCCTCAATGGAACACGTCCAGGACGGTGACGGTCGCACCGAAGGCCACGGCCATAGACGACAAGCCGATCAACGCGTAGAACCTCCGCTCACGGACGGCGTTGAGCCGTTCGACCCTGCGCTCGGCCCTCGGCCGGACCGGGACCTTGTCGGCCACCACCGGTGCCACCGTCGCCGGAGGGACGACCGCAACGGCGGGAGAGGCGTGCGGGGTCGCCGTCCGCATGGGAACCGCGGGCACCGGGCCCGGGGCGGACACCAAGCCCGGAGCCGTGCCAACCGGCGAAGGACTCGGCACGCTCGGATCCCGCACGCTCGGATCCCGCACGCTCGGATCCCGCACCAACGGGAGCTCGGCGGTGTCAGCGCTCGAGGCCATCATCTGGGCACAGCGTACAGACCTCGCCGGAGAATGCAACGCTCAACCGCGTCGGGGACCATCCCGGCGATCGGGCGACCCTCCCCGAGCAGGGTGCGCACCTCCGAGCTGGACACGTCCACGCCGTGGCCGTCGACCAATTCCGACGTCCATCCGTCCGGTCGGGTCGGGGTGGGGCTGTGCGGGCGCGACACGATCACCAGGGTCACCAGGCGCCGGAGCTCGTCGACGCGGTTCCAGGTGGGGAGGCTCCCCACCAGGTCTCCGCCGACGATCAGGAACAGCCGGGGTGGCGGCCGGCCGGAGGTCCGCTCCTCCTCCGTGAGCGCCTCCACCGTGTCGATCGTGTAGCTCGGTCCCCCCCGGTCGATCTCGATCCTGCTGGCCTCCACCCCGGGCACCCCCTCGACGGCCGAGGTCACCAGTTCGAAGCGGTCCTCCGCCGGGGTGATGGCGCGCCGGGGGACCTTCTGCCACGGGTGGTTGGCCACCACCAGGAGGACCCGGTCGAGGGCGAGCGCCTCGCGACAGGTCCGCGCCGCCGCCAGGTGACCGGCGTGCGGCGGGTCGAAGGTCCCACCGAACAGGCCGATGCGCTGCCGGCCCGCGGCCGACGCCGTCGGGCCGAGCCCGCGCCGCTCAGCGGGCAACGGCCCGGAGCAGGTACCGGAGCGGTGCCCGGTGCCCGGGACCGGAGAACGGAGAGGCGTGCACGAGGCGCCAGCCTACGCCGCCACCCTGGTCACGCTGCCCGTGGTCGGGCGCCTACGCTTGGAGCATGCGGCGCGAGTGGCACCCCGGATCGTGGCGGGAGCGGAGTGCCGCGCAGCAGCCCGTCTGGCCCGACGACGACGCGCTCAAGCGGGCGGAGGCAAGGCTCGCCGCCCTGCCCCCGATGGTGTTCGCGGGCGAGGTCCGGCGCCTGACCGCCACGCTCGGCCAGGTGGCCGAGGGCAAGGCGTTCCTCCTGCAGGCCGGTGACTGCGCGGAGTCCTTCTCCGAGTTCTCCGCCGACGGCATCCGGGACAAGCTCAAGGTCGTCCTGCAGATGGCGGTCGCCCTCACCTACGCCTCGGGCGTGCCGGTGGCCAAGGTGGGACGTATCGCCGGTCAGTTCGCCAAGCCCCGCTCCTCGCCCACCGAGCGGGTGGGCGGCGTGGAGCTCGAGGTGTTCAGGGGGCACATGGTCAACGACGAGGCCTTCGACCCCCGGGCCCGCCGGCCCGACCCCGAGCGCCTCGTGTCCGCCTACCAGCAGTCCGTGGCCACCCTCAACCTCCTGAGGGCGTTCACCAAGGGCGGGTTCGCCGACCTCAGCCAGGTCCACCAGTGGAACCAGGAGTTCGTGGCCTCGTCGGGCGAGGGCCGGCGGTACGAGCGCGTCGCCGGCGAGATCGACCGCGCCCTCCGGTTCATGCGTGCCTGCGGGATAGATCTGGCGACCGAGGATGTCCTCCACCAGGTTGAGTTCTACACGAGCCACGAGGCGCTCATCCTCCACTACGAGGAGGCGCTGACCAGGAGGGACTCGCTGACCGGCGACTGGATCGACACGTCGGCACACATGCTGTGGGTCGGTGAGCGCACCCGGCAGGCCGACGGCGCCCACGTCGAGTTCCTCTCGGGGGTGCACAACCCCCTCGGGGCCAAGATCGGGCCCGGCGCGACACCCGACGAGGTCCTCGATCTCTGCGCCCGTCTCGATCCCGACCGCGTCCCCGGCCGGCTGACCCTCATCTGCCGCTTCGGGGCGGGCAAGGTGGTCGAGAGGCTCCCTCCTCTCATCCGGGCCGTCCGGGAGACCGGGCACCCCGTCGTCTGGGCCTGCGACCCGATGCACGGCAACACCTTCACCAGCGAGCGCGGCCAGAAGACGCGCCGCTTCGACGACATCATCACCGAGCTGCGGGACTTCTTCGCCGTCCACCGCGAGGAGGGCACGTGGCCGGGCGGGGTGCACGTGGAGCTGACGGGCGACGACGTCACCGAGTGCCTCGGCGGGGCCGAGGAGATCTTCGAAGGTGACCTCGGCCTGCGCTACACGTCCACGTGCGATCCGCGGTTGAACGCCCGCCAGTCCCTCGACCTGGCGTTCCGGGTGGCCGAGCTGCTTCGGGAGTGACCGGCGGGATCCGGCCCGCTCTCCCCCCCTCCACCTGGGGCGATGAAAAATCTTCGCGGCACGTAGGGGTGCCTCGTTACACTGTTGGGCGGCGTGGATCTTCGTTCTCACTTTCCGATACTCGGCCGCGCCGCGCACCGGATGGCGTCGGTGTCGATCGGCCGGGCCGCTCTGGCCACACTGGGTGTCGTGGCCCTCGGGCTGGTCGCGCCCGTCGCCGAGGAGTCCCTGGCCACTCCGACCACTCCGGCGGGCGCGGCCACCACCGTGCCCGCGTACTGGCTGGTGGCCAGCGACGGGGGGATCTTCAGCTTCGGGGGTGCGACCTATTACGGGTCGATGGGCGGGCAGCACCTGAACCAGCCGATCGTGGGCATCGCCGCGACCCGCGACGACGCCGGCTACTGGGAGGTGGCCAGCGACGGTGGGATCTTCGCCTTCGGCGACGCCCCGTTTTACGGGTCGATGGGTGGCCAGCACCTGAACCAGCCGATCGTGGGCATCGCCGGCGCTGCCGGGGGCGGGTACTGGGAGGTTGCCAGCGACGGGGGGATCTTCTCCTTCGGGAACGCCCCGTTTTACGGGTCGATGGGCGGCCGGCACCTGAACCAGCCGATCGTCGGGATGGCGGCCACCCCCTCGGGCAACGGCTACTGGCTGGTGGCCAGCGACGGGGGGATCTTCGCCTTCGGCGACGCCCAGTTTCACGGGTCGATGGGCGGGCACCCGTTGAACAAGCCCATCGTGGGCATGACAGCCACCGCCGACGGAGGCGGGTACTGGTTCACCGCGTCGGACGGCGGCGTGTTCGCGTTCGGTGACGCCGGCTACTTCGGCTCGTTGGGCGGCCTGCCGATGAGCCGGCCGGTGGCGGCCATGGCGGCCACTCGGGACGGGAACGGTTACTGGTTCACCAACAACAACGGCGCGGTCTCCGGGTTCGGCGATGCCGGGTACTACGGATCAGCCCCTCAGGTCCTCAACGCTCCCGTCGTCGGCATGGCGGCGACGCTGGGCAACGGCGCGTTCGGCGGCGTCCCCTTCCAGTCCGGAACCTACGGCTTCGACGTCTCGAAGTACCAGTGTGGGCAGCTCCCCTCCCAGCACACCTTCGGGGTCGTGGAGGTGGACGGCTGGTCGAACAGCCATACGAACCCCTGCCTCGCCGCGGAGGCGAGCTGGGCGGGAGCGGGGCTCAACCTCTACACCTACCTCACGACGGGCGCGAGCTCGAGCGGACCCGGCATCTGCGGAGGCAACGCCGGGTGCAACTTCGGCTACGGCGAGGCCCAGCATGCTTTCGCCGACGCCCAGGCCGCAGGGGTGAGCACGGGGGTGACCTGGTGGCTCGACGTGGAGAGCAGTGGCGGAGCCTTTCAGACGGGATCGCAGTTCGCTTCCGGCAACGCCGACGTGGTGCAGGGTGCGATCTACGGGCTCGAGGGGGAAGGGATCAACAACGTCGGCATCTACCTCAGCGCGGACAACTGGCAGTCGCTCCTCGGGAGTTACTCGCCGGGCGTCCCGCTCTGGATCGCGTGGTACTCGGGCAACGGCGGGCCCTACGGTTGCACCAATGCGCGAATCGAGGCACAGCGGGTGAGCAGCTTCCTTCCTCCCGGGCCGATCGTCCTGACCCAGTACACGAACACCGTGAACGGGCAGTCCATCGACGGCGACTACGCCTGCTGAGGGTCTCGGTCCGGGCCCGGCGCGTCGGACCCGCTCCGCCCCGGGAGCCGCGAGTCCGGAACGGGCGTGGCGTCGTTGTAGCGATCGAGGGTCCAGGCTCCGTCCTCCACCCGCCATTCGGTGAGGGAGGCATGCGCCGTCCGCAGCTTCAGCCTGCGCACGGCCGGGTGCACCGGGAGGAACCGCAGCAGGCTCGCCTCTATCACCCCGGCGTGGCAGACCACCACGACCGCCCCCCCGGGGCCGGCAGGACGGGTGGCGGCATCCTCGGCGACACGCCGCAGGGCGTCGGAGGCCCGGTCGACGAAACCCGACCAGCTCTCCCCGCCCGGGGCGATCGGCTGGTCGGGCCGGACGTCCCAGTCCGGCTCCGCGAACCGCTCGGCGAACTGGGCCCAGCTCAGGCCGTCGGCGTCGCCGGGCCGCAGCTCGCAGAGGTCGGCGTCGAGCACCAGGCGGGGGCCGCCGCCCGACGAGCCGTCCCGTTGCCGGTCGTCGCCGACCGGACGATCGCCCACCCGCCCGAGCGCGGGGGCGACGATCTCGGCCGTCTGCACGGCGCGTGGCAACGTCGAGGCGTAAAAGGTGAGGGTCCCTCGCAGCTCGCCGGTGCGCAGCAGCCGGTCCCGCAGCGCGCTTGCCTGGGTCACTCCCCTGGCCGTCAGGCCCGTGCAACCCCGCATTCCCCCCACCAGCCCGTTCACGTTGCACTCGGCCTCGCCGTGGCGCACCAGGATCAGGCGGGTCCCGCCCGGAGCCGTCGGCGTCACCGTTCTGATGCCGTCGGGGGGCGCGGCCCCGCCGGGGCCCTGGGACGGCGCGGCCCCGCCGGGGCCCTGGGACGGTCCCGTCAGGCCAGCTCCCCGACGAACTCCTCGAGCTGGCGCAGCGTGCGGCACTCCACCACGGCGTCGCAATGGACCGCGTACTCGTCGACGATGGAGTCGCCCGAGCCCCAGTAGTCCCGCGGCTCGGGGTTCAGCCAGTAGAGGTGGCGGGCCTTGCGCTTGAGGTCCTCGAGCACCCACGACTCCGACGCGTGGTAGTTGTTGCGGGCGTCGCCGAGCAGGAGCACGCTCGTGCGGGGGTTGATCTCGTCCCCCCAGCGACCGTGAAACGTCGACAGGGCGTGGCCGTAGTCCGAGTGGCCGTCCACCCAGATCACGTCGGCCTCGGTGTTGATGCGGTGGACGGCGGTGGTCGGGTCCTCCACCCCTTCGAAGAACCTGGTGACCTCGTCGATCCCGTCGACGAAGACGAAGCTGCGGACCTTTGAGAACTGCGAGCTGATGGCGTACACGAGATGGAGGGTGAACCGGGCGAAGGAGGCCACCGATCCCGACACGTCGGCGATCACCATGATCTCGGGCTTGGCCGGGCGCGGATGCCGGAACCGGGGCTCGACCGGGACCCCGCCGTAGGAGAGCGAGCGCCGGACGGTGGCGCGAAAGTCGAGCCGGCCCTGGCGGCCGTGACGGCGCTTGCGGGTCAGGCGGACGGCCAGCTTGCGCGACAGCGGGTGCAGGGCGCGGTGCAGGGCATCGAGCTCCTGGCGGGTGGCGTGCATGACGTCGACGTCCTCGGGCAGGGGCTTGCGCACCGACTTGGCCAGGGCCTCGGCCCCCCGGTCCTCCACCAACCGTCGCCGGATCTCCTGCTCGACCGCCTGTCGGAGCTTTTCGATCCGGGCCCGGTACTCGTCCCGGAGGAGGCGGTCCTCCAAGGGCGTGAGGTCCGTGCCGCTCGGCACGGACCCCTTGGCCTCTTCGACCAGCCGCTCGAACACCCCGTCGAGATCGAGGTTCCGCAGGGTCCGGTAGAGGTAGTAGGTGCCGCCGACCGGCCGGCCGGGCTCCATGCCCGCGAAGCGGCTGACCGCCTGGCGGGCCACCACCGACACGAGGGCGTCGTCACCCATCAGCAGGGCCCGGTAGAGGAGCTCGGCCAGCTCCTCCGCGCTCAGCCCCTCTCCCCCTCCGCCGCCTCCCTGGCCCTTCTGGCCGGGCGCCACCGAACCGTCGGACCCTTCCTCGGGCTCGGCCATCCCGGCCTCGCCGGCGGTCTGGGCCGTCGGCCCCATCCGGGTCGCGAAGAAGATCTCGAAAGCCATGTCGAAGACCCGCCAGTGCGAGCTCGACTTCACGAGCGTCGCCGCCAGCGCGTACTTGAGGGCCTCACGGTCCTCGAGCGGGATGTGGTGGACGGCCTCGGCCGCGTCGAGGTGCTCGGTCAACGAGACCGGTAGTCCCGAGCGGCGCAGCTCGGCGACGAAACCTGACAGCAGGTCGAGCATGGACCTCGGACCGTTCCTCGGTCAGCCGTCGGCGGACAGCAGTTCCTTGGCCGCCCGTTCGATGTCGGTCTGGTACTTGAGCAGGATGTGCAGCGTGTCCCGGGCCTGGGCGGCGTCGATGGACTCGACGCCGAGCACGACGAGGGTTCGGGCCCAGTCGAGCGTCTCGGAGACCGACGGTGCCTTGCGCAGCTCGATGGTGCGCAACGAGCGGACGATCCGTGCCACCTGGTCGGCGAGCTCCTCGGTGATGCCGGGGACGCGGGCGCGCACGATGTCGCGCTCGCGCTCGAGGTCGGGGTAGTCGACGTGAAGGTAGAGGCACCGGCGCTTCAGCGCCTCGGACAGCTCACGGGTGTTGTTGGAGGTCAGGAACACCAGGGGCAACCGGGTGGCCCGGACGGTCCCGAGCTCGGGGATCGACACCTGGTACTCCGAGAGGATCTCCAGCAGCAGCGCCTCGGTCTCGAGCTCCACCCGGTCGACCTCGTCGACCAGGAGCACCACGGGCTCGTCGGCCCGGATGGCCTCCAACAGGGGCCGGGTGAGCAGGAACTCCTCCGAGAAGATGTCCTCTTCGATGTCGCCCCACGTGGGCCTCGACCCGGAGGCGCCGTCCGGGTCGTTCCCCGTCCCGGTGACCTGGCCCGCCTGAATGCGCAGCAACTGCTTGCGGTAGTTCCATTCGTACAGCGCCTTGGACTCGTCGAGCCCCTCGTAGCACTGCAACCGGATCAGCCGGCTGCCCGTCAGGTCGGCCACCGATTTGGCGAGCTGGGTCTTGCCCGTCCCCGCCGGGCCCTCGACGAGGACGGGCTTGGCCAGGCGGTCCGCCAGGTACACGACCCCGGCGATCCCCTCGTCGGCGAGGTACTGCACGTCGGCGAGGCCGCTGCGCACGGCAGCGATCGACTCGAACCGGGGCGGCCCGATGTCGGGCAGTCCCAACGCCGCCCCGGTCGACCCGGTTCCCCGGTCGGCCTCGTGGCCCTCGTTGGACACCTTTGCTCCGCTCACCTACGCACCTGCCCCTCTCCTCTCACGACCCATTTCACACAGGTCAGCTCGCGCAACCCCATCGGCCCTCTCGCGTGCAGCTTCTGCGTCGAGATCCCGACCTCCGCCCCGAGGCCCAGCTCGGCACCGTCGACGAAGCGGGTGGACGCGTTCACCAGCACCGCGGCGGCGTCCACCTCGGCCACGAAACGGTCGGCCGTGGCGAGGTCCGCCGTCACGATCGCCTCCGAGTGCCCTGACCCGAACCGCGCGATGTGGTCGATGGCCGCGCCGACGTCGTCCACCACGGCGACGCTCATCTTCGCCCCGAGGTACTCGCGGGCGAAGTCGTCCTCGGTCGCCGCGGCGACGCCGGGGAGGACGCTCCGGGTCCGGTCGTCACCGAACAGCTCCACGTCCCCGAGGGCGCGTCGGACGACCGGGAGGAACGCGGCCGCGATCGACCGGTGGACGAGCAGGGACTCGGCCGCGTTGCACACGCCCGGGCGCTGGGTCTTGGCGTTCACGACGATCTCGGTGGCCATGTCGAGGTCGGCCGCGACATCGACGTACACGTGGCAGTTGCCGGCTCCGTCGAGCACGTAGGGCACGGTGGCGTGCTCGATCATCGAGTCGATGAGCCCCGGGCCGCCCCGCGGCACGAGGCAGTCGATCAGGCCACGCAGACGCATGAAGGCGATCGCCGTCTCGTGGCCGGTGTCCTCCACCAGCGCGACGGCGTCCTCGGGGAGGCCGGCCTTCCTCGCCGCCCGCCGGAGCACCGACACGACGGCCCGGTTCGACTCGATCGCCGAGGACGAGCCTCGCAGGAAGGCGGCGTTCCCCGCCTTCAGGCAGAGGGCGGCTGCGTCGCTGGTCACGTTCGGCCGGTTCTCGTAGATCACGCCGACCACGCCCAGGGGAACCCGGACCCGCTGGACCCGGAGCCCGTTCGGCCGGACCCAGCCACCGAGGACCTCCCCCACGGGATCGGGCAGCCCGGCCACGTCGCGCAGCCCGTCCACCATGTCGGCGATCCGCCGCTCGGAGAGACGCAGCCGGTCGACCGCGGTGCCGTCGGCGCCGCGCCGCTCCGCCTCGGCCAGGTCCCGCCGGTTGGCCTCGAGCACGGCCCCGGCCTCGGCCGACAGCAGGTCCGCGGCGACCCGCAGGGCGTCGTCGCGCACCGCCGACGAGGAGCGGGCCACGACCCGCGACGCCGCGCGGACGCGTACCGCCAGCTCCCCGAGATGCGAAGGCTTCACCGGGTCAGCGTATCGCGAGCCGTCGAACCCGATCCGGGTCGACCGGCGCCGCCCCTCCCCGCAGGGGCCCGATCGACCCTGGCTCAGCCCCGCAGGGGCGGGATCGACCCGGCGAGCACCACCAGGTCGTCACGGTGCACCACCTCGGACGGGACGTCCCCGGGGAGGTCCTCGGTGCGCCGGCCGACCCACTGACCGGCCAGTGCCGACGGCGCGCGGGTCAGGCCCTTGGCGAAGACCGCCCCGTCCACGCCCTCGATCTCCACCGCGTCGTCGGGGACGAAGGAGCCCCGAACGGCCACCACGCCGGCCGCGAGCAGGGACCGCCCCTCCTCCACCAGCGCCCGCCTCGCCCCGTCGTCGACGACCAGCGTCCCCGACGCGCTCCGGGCGAAGGCGATCCAGAGCTTGCGGGCCGGCAACCGGCGGTCCCGGGGCCGGAAGACCGTTCCGGCGCCGGGCTCCCCGGCGAGGGCGGCCGCCAGGACCCCGGGACGGGCGGCGTCGGCGATCACTGCCCGGACCCCCGACCAGGTGGCGATCTTGGCCGCTGCGAGCTTCGACGACATCCCGCCGCTGCCCACCGGCGTGCCGGGACCGCCCGCGACCAGCTCGAGCCGGTGGTCGATCTCGACGACCTCCTCGATGAGGGAGGCGCCCTCCACCATCCGGGGGTCGCCGGTCAACAGGCCCGGCGCGTCGGTCAGCAGCACGAGGGTCTCGGCCCGGACCAGATGGGCGACCAGGGCTCCGAGGCGGTCGTTGTCCCCGAAGCGGATCTCCTCGTCGGCCACCGCGTCGTTCTCGTTGACCACCGGCACCACGCCGAGCCCGAGCAGGTGCGTGAAAGTCTGACGGGCGTGGAGGTACTGGCGGCGATCGACGAAATCGAGGGGGGCCAACAGGACCTGGCCGGCCAGGAGCGCGTGCGGCGTGAGCCCCTCCTGCCACGCGGCCATGAGCCGCTGCTGGCCGACCGCCGACACCGCCTGCAGGATGGCCGGGTCGCTCGGCCGCGGCCCGGGACGGCCGAGCGCGGACCACCCGACGGCGATCGCCCCCGAGCTCACCACGACGACGTCGTGACCGGCCGCCCGCACGGAGGCGATCTCGCGACAGAGCCGGTCGATCAACGGGCGGTCCGCCTCACCCGCGGGCGTGGTGACCGACGAAGATCCGACCTTCACGACCACCGTCCCCCCCCTGCGCCCGGGGACGACCTGGGTCGTCACGGCCCTCCCTCGGTCCCGTCCCCCCCGTCGCGCCGGGACCGGCGCCTGCCGCCGGGCCGCCCTCGGGTCGCCCCCGCGCCCGTCGCCATGTCGAGCCCGGCGTCGCCCTGGTCGCGGTACCACGTGAACGTGACGGGCCCGAGACGCACCTCGTCCCCGTCGTGCGCCCCCGCCCGGGAGAGGGAGCGATCGACCCCCAGGCGCCGGAGCCGCCGGATCGACTCGTTCAGGGCGTCGTCGTCGGTCAGGTCCGAGAAGCTGACCGCCCGCTCCGCCGCCCGCCCGGAGATCTCCCATACCCCGGGCCCGAGCCGCTGCACCGTGATGCCCTCGGGAAGCGGACGGTGCACGACCACCTCCGAGGGAGCAGCCGCCTCCTCCTCCCGGGCCGCGCTCACCAGGAGCGCCAGCCGCCGGAGCAGATCGGGCACCCCGAGCCCGGTCACCCCCGAGACGTGGAGCAGACCGGCCGGCTCGGCCGGCTCGGCGGCGGTACCGGCCGGCTCGGCCAGGTCGGCCCGGGAGCCGATCACCAGGCGCGGCCGGCGGAGCAGCTCCGGCCGGTAGCGCTCGAGCTCGCCCAGCAGGATCCTCAGCTGGTCCGCCGGCGACCGCTCGGCCACCGGGGCCAGGTCGAGCAGCACCACCAGCACCCGGGCCCGCTCGACGTGCCGCAGGAACCGGTGCCCGAGGCCCTTGCCCTCCGCGGCGCCCTCCACCAGCCCGGGCACGTCGGCGATGACGAGCTCGACCTCGTCGCCCTGTCCGGGTCGCCCGGCCCGACCCCCCACGCGCACCACCCCGAGGTGGGGTTGCAAGGTCGTGAAGGGGTAGTCGGCCACCTTGGGCCGGGCCGCCGAGACCCTCGAGATGAGCGTCGACTTGCCCACGTTGGGGAACCCCACCAGGGCGACGTCGGCCATGAGCTTCAGCTCCAGATCGAGCCAGCGCTCCTGGCCCGCCTCACCCTGCTCGGCGAACGCCGGGGCCCGCCGGCGGTTGCTCAGGAAGCGGGCGTTCCCCTGCCCACCCTTCCCGCCCTCGGCCGCCCTGAAGCGGTCACCGGGCCCGGTGAGATCACAGAGGACCGTGCCCTCCCGGTCGCGGACGACGGTGCCCACCGGGACCGGGACCGTCAGGTCGGGCCCGCGCGAGCCGTGCTTCTTCTTGCCGGAGCCGTGGGCCCCGTCGGTGGCCCGCCGGTGCGGGTGGTCGCGGAAGCCGAGCAGGGAGGCCTGGCGGAGCGTGGCCTCGAGCCAGACGTCCCCCCCACGGCCCCCGTCCCCGCCGTCGGGGCCGCCCCGGTCGACGTGGGCCTCCCGCCGGAAGGACACGGCGCCGGCGCCCCCGTCTCCACCCTTGGCGTGGAGCTGGGCCTCATCGACGAAGCCGGACACGGCCGTGATCCTACGGGGCGCGCCTCTCCGCTCCGATCATCCTCCCCGGAGCGCGGCCTCGAAGAGCCGGTGGGCGCGGCGGGTCACCTCACCGCGGGCCTCCGCCGCGTCGACGCTCGTGCAGCGTCCCTCGGTCACCAGCCGACGACCGGCCACCCAGACGTCGGTCACCTGGCGGCTCGACGCCGACCACACCAGGTGGGCCAGCAGCTCCTCGAGGTTGAGCGCCGGGGTGAACATCGAGTCGGCGAGCTCGAGCCGGATGAGGTCGGCCGGCCGGCCGGGCTCGAGCCGGCCGGTGTCGAGACCGAGCGCCTCCGCCCCGCCACGGGTCGCCAGGCGCAGGGCCTGGCGAGCGGTCATCGCGGTCGCGTTCGCCGCCACCCCGCGTGCCAGCAGGGGGGCCAGCCGCATCTCCTCCCACAGGTCGAGGTTGTCGTTCGACGCGGGGCCGTCGGTGCCGAGCCCGACCCGGATGCCCCGGGCGAGCATCTCGGTGACCCGCGCCACGCCGCTCCCGAGCTTCCCGTTGCTCTGCGGGCAGTGGGCCACGGCGACGTCGTGGGCCACGTACAGGTCGAAGTCCCCCGGGCCGAGCCAGACCGAGTGCGCAGCCAGCACCGGGCCGTCGAGCACCCCGAGGCGGGCGAGCAGCTCGGGGGCGCTGCAGCCGTGGGAGTTGCCGATCCGGCGCCCCTCGTCGGCCGTCTCGGCCACGTGCACGTGCACCAGGGCGTTCAGCTCCCGGGCGACCTTCGCGGTGGCCCGCAACCCCTCGGCGGGGATCGCGTAGGCGGAGTGGGGGCCCAGGCCCACCTGCACCAGCCCGTCGCCGTCGTGCAGGTCCGCATGAAGGGCACCGGCTGCGTCGAGGAACGACTCCCACGACGATTCGGGGCCGCCGCCGGGCAGGTCGAAGATCCCCGGGGTGATGACGCAGCGGATACCCGCATCGAGCACGGCGGCGGCCAGGGCCCGGTTGTGGAGGTACATCTCGCAGCTGGTGGTGACCCCGCTCCGGAGCAGCTCGTCCACCCCGAGCAACATGCCCCAGTAGACGTCCTCGTCCGTCAGCTGCGCCTCGCGGGGCCAGATCGACTCGCGAAGCCACCGGTGGAGGGGCAGGCCGTCACCCGAGCCCCGGAGGAGGGTCATCGGGGTGTGGCCGTGGGTGTTCACCAGCCCGGGCATGAGCAGGCCTCCCACGCCGAGCTCGGGTGTCGCCGACGGGGGTGCGTCGGCGCGGGGGCCGACCCAGGTGATGCGCCCGTCCACCACGTCGACCACACCCGGGCGGTACACCCGGTCGGCGTCGTCGAGCGTCAGGACCACGTCGGCGGCCAGACGGAGCCCCGACGCCTGCCCGAGGCCGACCACCGGGTCAGACCACGGAGACGTAGAGCCGGTTGGCCAGGCCCGGACCGAACGCGACCGTCTTCCCGCCGAGGGCGAGCACCAGCGTGCCGTCGGGGGTCCGGCTCGAGACCTCGGCCGACGCCCCCGGCACGAAGCCGTGCTGGCTCAGGTAGCTCAGCAACGAGGTGTCGAGCTCGACGTCCTCACTGATCCGCTCGAGACGGACGTCCTGGCCCGGCTCGGCCTCGGTGAGCGGCATCTGGGAGGCGAGAAGGCTCGGCCTGAGCGAGCCGGGGATGGGATTGCCGTGCGGGCAGGTCGCCGGGTCGCCGAGCAGGAGGACCAGGCGCTCCTCGACGTCGTCGGAGATCACGTGCTCCCACCTGCCGGCTTCGGTATGCACCTTGTGCCACTCGAGCCCGATCACGTCGACGAGCAGGCGCTCGGCCAACCGGTGCCGCCGGACCACCTTTTCGGCCACGACCGAGCCGCTGTCGGTGAGCTCGACGACCCTCCCGGCCCGCCGCACGTAGCCCTCGCCCTCCAACCGGTCGAGCATCTCGGAGACCGACGGAGCCGAACGGCCGAGCCGCTCGGCGATGCGGGCCTGAATGACGGGCGTGCCCTCCTCGGTGAGGGAGTGCACGGTCTCGAGGTACTCCTCCACCGGGGGGTGAAATCCTTCCTCCACGGGACCGATCCTACCGGGGCGGGGCGGGGCGGCCCGCCGTTCCGGCCGCCCCGGCCCGTAGCATTGGCCCGATGCCACACAGTGCGACGGGGTCGCCGAGCTCCGATCCCTTCGAGCAGGCCCACCTGGCCGCCCGCGAGCTGGCGCGGCGGACGAAGTCCGAGCGCCACGACACCGTCGTGGTGCTCGGTTCCGGGCTCTCGGCCGCGGCACCGCTCCTCGGGGCGGATGCTGCGCCGGTCGACCTGTCGACGCTGCCGTGGTTCCCCCGTTTCACCGGCATCGGGCATCGCACGGAGGCCTGGTCGGTCACCCTCGGGTCGAGCCGGGTCCTGCTGATCGCCGGGCGGAGCCACCTTTACGAGGGCCTCACCGAGCACCAGGCGGCCCACACGGTCCGGACGGCCATCGCCGGGGGCTGCCACGCGGTCATCCTCACCTGCGCCGCCGGCTCGCTGCGCCCCGAGCTGACCGTCGGGTCGGTCGTGGCGGTGAGCGACCACCTCAACCTGACGGGCAGGTCCCCGCTCCTCGGGGTGGCGGCCGACGACCCCGCGGGGAGCCCCTTCGTCGACCTGGCCGACGCCTGGTCACCCAGGCTCCGCGCCCTGGTGCGCGAGATCGAGCCGTCGGTGCCCGAAGGGGTGTACGCCCAGCTACCGGGTCCGCACTTCGAGACCCCGGCCGAGATCCGGATGCTCGCCGGCCTCGGCGCCGACCTGGTCGGCATGTCCATCGCCACCGAGGCGATCGCCGCCCGCCACCTGGGGGCCGAGGTGCTCGGCCTGGCCGTCGTCACCAACCCGGCAGCGGGCCTGGCCGACGCCCCGCTGTCGGTGGCCGAGATGATCGACGCCGCGAGCGGCGCCTCGCCCCGGCTCGCCCGCCTGATCCGGCGAGTGGCGGAGCAGCTCGGCCCCTGATCCGATCAGGCCTGCGGCAGCACGTCGACGAGCTTGCGGCCCCGGCGGGCGCCGAACTTCACCTGGCCGTCGGTCATGGCGAAGAGGGTGTCGTCGCCGCCCCGCCCGACGTTCACCCCCGGATGGAACCGGGTCCCCCGTTGGCGGACGATGATGGAACCGGCCGTGATCACCGTCCCGTCAAAGACCTTCACGCCGAGCCGTTGCGCGTTGGAGTCGCGGCCGTTCCTGGTCGATCCCCCACCCTTGGTCTTGGACATCTCGGGTCTCCTTCGTCAGCCGGCGGGCGAGATGGCGGTGATCTCCACCGTGTCGTAGCGCTGCCGGTGGCCCCAACGACGCCGCTGGTTCGTCTTCGACTTGTAGGTGGCGGCCCGGATCTTCGGACCCAGCTCCTCCCCGACGACCCGGGCGACGACGGTCGAGCCCGACAACTGCTCGGGCGTGGCCAGGACGGTCTGCCCGTCCACCACCAGGACCGGCTCGAAGGTCACCTCGGTGCCCACGGGCTCGCCGAGCAGCTCCACCCGGACCCGCTGGCCCTCGGCCACACGCTCTTGCTTTCCACCGGTCTTGATGACTGCGTACATGGAGGTGGCAGCCTACCCCAACCGCGGGCCTGCCGGGACCGACCGGCGGGAGGCGGCCTACAGGACCGAGCGGTCGAGCACGATCCCCCTGCCGTTGCAGACCTCGCAGACCGACGAGACCGACTCGAGCAGCCCCTCCGAGATCCGCTTGCGGGTCATCTCGACGAGCCCGAGCTCCGAGATGTCGAAGACCTGGGTCCGGGTCTTGTCCCGGGCCAGGGCGCTGCGCAGCGCGGTCGCCACCTTGTCGCGGTTCTCGCGGACCTCCATGTCGATGAAGTCGATGACGATGATCCCGCCGATGTCTCGCAGGCGCAGCTGCCGGGCCACTTCCTCGGCGGCCTCGAGGTTGTTCCGGAAGACCGTCTCCTCCAAGTTGCTCTTTCCCACGTTCTTGCCCGTGTTGACGTCGATGACGGTCAGGGCCTCGGTCCGCTCGATGATGAGCGAGCCCCCCGAGGGCAGCCAGACCTTGCGGTCGAGGGCCTTGTGGAGCTGCTCGTGGACGTGGTAGCGCTCAAAGATCGGCAGCGGCTCCACCGCCGTGTCGAAGAGCTCCACCCGTTCGACCAGATCGGGGCTCACGTCGGCCACGTAGTCCCGCACCTGCTGGTAGAGGACCGGGTCGTCGATCACCACCGCGCGGTAGTCGCTGTTGAGCTCCTCGCGCAGGATCCTGACCGCCAGGTCGGGCTCGCGGTAGAGGAGCCCGGGACCCGTCAACCGTTTCGCCTCCTGCTCGATGCTGCTCCACCGTCCGAGCAGGCTTGCCACGTCCCGACCGAGCTCCTCGGCCGTGGCGCTCTCGGCGGCGGTCCGGACGATGAGCCCGTGCCCTTCGGGCTTCACCTCGTCGATGATCTTGCGCAGTCGCTTCCGCTCGTTGTCGCCCAGCCGCTTGGAGATGCCGAAGGCCGAGCTGTTGGGGACGAGCACGGCGAAGCGCCCCGCGAGCGAGACCTCCTGGGTGAGCCGGGCACCCTTGGCCCCGATGGGGTTCTTCGTCACCTGGCAGAGGATGAACTGCCCGGGCCGGAGCACCTCCTCTATGCGCGGCTGGGCGCTTCGCGTCCCGCCCTCCACGTCGTCGACGTCGTACTGCACGTCGCCCCGGTAGAGCACGGCGTTCTTCGGGATCCCGATGTCGACGAAGGCCGCCTCCATGCCGGGCAGCACGTTCTGCACCCGCCCCCGGTAGATGTTCCCGTCGATCTGGGTGGTCTCGTCCGCGCCCCGGGACACGTAGTGCTCCACCAGGGACCGGCCTTCGAGCATGGCGATCTGGGTCACGTGGGGCTGGACGTGGACGCACACCAGGTAGCGGCCGACGTTCTTCCCCCGCCGGTCGCGCCCGCCGCGCCGCCGGCTCCGCCCGGATCGCTTCGCCCCGCCCTCGGCGCCGCCGTCGACCGCCGGGGGCGCGGTCGGCGCGGACACGGCGCGGTCGCGGGTGCCCGGGCCGCGCTCCTCGCCGGTGCCGGACCCGGCGCTCTTCGGCGGAGGCACGATGCCGGGACGGGTATCGCCGATCCGGGGCCTCGGTTGGGTCGGTGCCACCGGTGCCGGCGGGGCCGGTGGCGGCGGTGCCGTCGGTGGTCCCGGCGGGGGTGCGGGCAGCACCGTCGGGACCGGTGAGGTCACCGACCCGATGACGGGCGCCGATGGGCGGGCGCCGACCGGATTACCCGGCTCGCCCGCCTCCGCCCGATCTTGTCGTGATGGGCCCTGATCCCGGTCGGGGGGGCCGTTCGTGTCGACCCGACCCGATCGGGGTCGGTCGCTCTCCGGCTCGGACATGAGGGAGGTCCCTCCTTATGCGGTTCATGAGGCATGCCCGACGGCGTGCCTTGCGAGAGCCCCCAGGTCCGTTCCGCCGTGTCCGGCGGGCGGCTCCCCTCAGGTGCACTCGCGCTCGATCCATTGGTTCGTTCGACAGGCCCGGGCCGACACAGTGTCGGTTCCGAGCCCCTTCAACAGGTCCGGTGGCCGGATCCCCCGGGGTCGGGTGGCCGGCTCGGCGCGGGATCCGTAGTGGTGCGCCCATCCCCAGGCCGGCTCCGTCTTCCCTCCGTGGGGTGCGGGACGGCAGGGAAGGACACGGATCGCCCTCCACGAGCCGGCCCTTCCGCGCCCGGTTGACCAGGAGGCTGGGTGCGGCGAGCAATCGCCCGATCCGCTCCGATAGCTCCTCAATGGTCAACCCGAGTACCTCCAGCTCCCAGGACCAGGATGTTACCCGCTGGCTTGGGGAGCCGGCACCATGGGCGAGCGGTGGGCGAGCGTGGGCGAGCGGTGGGCGAGGGCGGTGGACCGAGGCGGGGCCGGGCCTCCGGCCGGACCGGCTCAGGTCCCCCGCGTGGTCGTGGGCGCCCCGGTCGTGGTCGTGGGCGCCCGGGTCGTGGTCGTCGCCGGAGGCACCGTGGTCGTGGTGGTCGGCGTGCCCGCCGGCGGGACCGTCGGCGGCGGGGTCGTCGAAGGCTGCGACTTGGCGGTCGGCAGGGTCACGCCGGCCGACACCGGGTTGGTCTGCAGGTACTGAAAGATGGACTTCACCGCCGGTGCGGCCGCCGCCGACCCGTAACCGCCCTGGTCCACCATCGCCAGCACCACGTACTGCGGGTTGGGCTCGGGACCGAAGCCGACGAACCACGCCGTGGGCTCCTTGTGGCCGGTCACCTGTGCGGTCCCGGTCTTGCCGGCGATCCGGAAGGCGTTGAGGTCGAAGGCCGGGGCCGTGCCCTCAAAGGTGGAGTACGCCGTCCCGCGCGGGTCGTCGACCACCCCTTCGAAGCCCTGCAGGAGGGGACCGGTGATGGAGGGCGGCAGGCTGACGTGCCCGGTGACCCTGGGGGCGATCCTCTTCACGACGCTGCCGTTCGGGCCGACGACGGCCGCGGCCACCTGGGGCTGGTAGCGGGTTCCCCCGTTGGCGAACGTGGCGTAGGCGGTGGCCATCTGCAGCGGGGTCAGCTCGGCGTTCTGGCCGAAGGCCATCTCGATGTTGTCGCCCACCGTCCAGATGTTGCCGTTGGGGAAGCCCTTGGGATCCTGCTGGTAGAGCTTCCTCTGGATGGTCGGGCTGTTGATGTAGCCGACGTTCTCGAACGGCAGGTCGATGCCGGTGGGGCTGTCGAGCCCGTACTGGATGCCGACGTCCTGAATGGCCTGGTCGCCGTACTTCGCCCGGTTCTGCCAGAAGAGGTAGCCCAGGTTGTAGAAGTAGTAGTCGTCGGACTCGGTCAGGGCCAGGGGCATGTCGACCAGCCCGTTGGCGACGCCCTGGTCGTCGTGGAACGCGCAGCCCGACGTGCAGTTGGGGACGACGAAGGTCCCCGTGTCGAGCAGGTACTGCCCGGCGCTGTAGATGCCCGTCTGGAGCGCCGCGGTGGCGGTGACGAGCTTGAAGGTCGAGCCCGGTGGGTACAGCCCCTGGATGGCGTTGTTGTTCTCGGCGCCGGCGGCGTTGATTGCGTTGAGGTTCGCCTGGCTGATCCCCCCGACGAACTGGTTGAGGTCGTAGCTGGGATAGGACGACATGGCCAGCACCTGGCCGTTGTTGACGTTCATGACGATGACCGCGCCGCTCGTCGCCGGGGGGTGGATCCCGCCGTTGAGCGGGTCGGTGGTCTGGCGGTCGGCCATGATGTCGGCCTGCAGGGCCTGCTGTGCCACGGCCTGCAGGTTGGCGTCGATGTTGGTCACCAGGGTGTCGCCCTGCTGGTAGTTGGTGTTGCCGAGGGAGCCGACCACGTTCCCTTGGGCGTTGACCTCCAGCACCTGCTTGCCGGCGACGCCGCGCAGGTACTGCTCGTACTCGGACTCGAGGCCGGACTTCCCGATCTGGCTCGCCGGGGTGTAGCCCTGGTTCGGGTGGGCGGCGAGCTGCTGTCCCGTGATGTCGCCCACGTAGCCGAGCATGTGGGCGGCCAGGGTGCCCCCCTGGGGGTAGCTGCGCTGGGTCATCTGCTCGACCGAGACCCCGGGGAACTCGGCCGGATTGGTCTGGAGGTACTGCACGGTGGCCGCCGGCGCGTTCTGCAACAGTGGAACCGGTTGGTACACGCTGTACTGGACGCTCTCGAGCTGCGCCTGCACGTAGGCGGGGGTCTGGCCGATGAGGGCCGCCACCCGGGCGATGACGTCGGGGTGCTGGGCCGCCGACGCCCGCGACAGCACGATGACCTCTTGAACCTGGTTGTTCACGAGAACGGTGCCGTTGCGGTCGACGATGTCGCCCCGGGGCGCGGGCACCACCACCGTCCGGATCCCGTTGGCGTTCACCGCCGCCGTGTAGTTCTTGTGGTCGATGATCTGCAGCGCCCACAGCCGCAGGACCAGCACCCCGAACAGGGCGAGCACGATCATGGCGATGATGTTGAGCCGGAGGAACGGCCGGGACGGCTGGTCCTCGGGCGAGGCGACCAGGGAGGCCACGCTGACGTTCTTGCGCTGGTGGATGCGCGGCTGGCGCACCCGCGTGCCGCGGCCCGCCCGCCGGGGACCACCCTTGGCGGGCTTGGGATAGAGGTGGTCTCCTCTGATCGGATGGCGAAGGGACCGCCTGGTCACCACCGGGCTCCGGACGCCAGCGTCCGGCGTCGGCTGGTGGGCTCCGAGCCGAGCGCCCGGCGCATCGTCCGCACCGTCGGGAGGACCAGCAGGGCGTTGACCCCCGCCACCACGGCGACCACCGACCCGAGGTCCACCCTGAGCATCTGCTCCTGTCCGAGCACGGCACCCAGCACGGCGTACAGCATGACCGCTGCGGTGCTTCCCGCGAGCGCGGCCACGATGGAGAGCCACGGCCCCGACGTGCTCAACCCCGCGGTGGCCCGGCCCACGCCGAAGCCCAGCAGGCAGCCCACCAGCGCGGTCAGGCCGAGGGGCGTGGGCAGGAACAGGTCGACGCCCAGGCCGGCGACGAAGCCGACGAGGGCGCCCTCCTGGGGCCCGGCGGTCAGGCCGGCGGCGATCGGCAGCAGCCACACCAGGTCGGGGTGGACACCGGCGATCCGGAGATCGAGCCCGACGGTGGACTGCGCCAGCAGCACCACCGCGATGACCAACCCCACCCGCGGGGCGGCGCGAAGGCTCACGGCGCGCTCGGGGGGACGCGCCCCGGCGAGGCGGGGGCCGCGCTCATGAGGCGGGGACCCACTGCACGACGTCGACGTAGGCGAGGGCGCCCAGGTCGGCCAGCGGGCTCACCTGCGCGGTGATCTCGGCCCCCCCGGCGCTCACCCGGGTGCCCGTGACCCGGCCGACCGGGATCCCCGCCGGGTACTGGGCGCCCTGCAGGCCGCTGGTGTAGAGGCGGTCGCCCTTCCGGAGCGCGGTGGTCGCCGCCACGAAGACCGCCGTCATCGGACTGCCGGGACCCTGACCGTCGAGCACCGCGGTCGCGCCGTGGGAGCCGGTGCCGACCACCACCCCCACCTTCGACTGCCCGTCGGTGATGAGCTGCACGATCGACGAATGGTGGTTGGCCTGCACCACCTGGCCGACGAGGCCGCCGGCGCCGACCACCGGCATGGCGTAGCCGACCCCGTCGGAGCGCCCCTTCCCGATGGTGATGTCGACGTCGAAGTTGGAGACGTCGATCTGGGTGGTCTGGGCGGAGACGGTGGGCTGGGCGCCGAGGAACGGGAGGTGCTGGAGGGCCAGGATCTCCTGGAGCTGGCGCTGCTCGAACGGCCGCTCGGCCTCGGCCATCCGGAGCCGGCCGATGGTCGCCTGCAGCTTCTGGTTCTCCGTCTGCAGCGAGCCGTAGTCGACCGCTCCGGCGAAGAAGTCCCCGACCGGGCGCAGCAGATCGTTGACCCCGTTGCGCAGCGGCGAGAACACGTCGCTCGCCAAGGACTTCACCCCGGCCGAGAGGTGATGGGTCCCGTTCGTCTGGTCGATGGTGATGATCGTGAACGACACGAGCACCAGCACCACGACCGTGGTCAGCGTGCGGCGCGACCGCCGTGGCCTGGCCACCCCGAGAGATCCGGTTGCCTCGTCAGCGCGACGACGACGTGATGAGCACCCGCTTCAGTGCCTCGAACTCCTCGAGGCACTGCCCACTGCCGATGGCGACACAGTTCAACGGGTCACGGGCCACCACGATCGGCATCCCTGTCTCCTGCTGCAGCCGGGCGTCGAGCCCGTGCAGCAGCGCGCCACCGCCGGTCAGCACGATGCCCTGCTCCATGATGTCGGCCGCCAGCTCGGGGGGCGTCCGGTCGAGGGTGACCTTCACCGCGTCGACGACAGCGGCGACCGGCTCCTCGATCGCCCGCCGGATCTCCTCGGTCGAGATGACGATCGTCTTCGGGAGCCCGGTCACGAGATCACGGCCGCGGATCTCGGCGTGGAGCTCCTCCTCGAGCGGGTAGGCCGAACCCAGGGCGATCTTGATCTCCTCGGCGGTGCGCTCGCCCAGCGCCAGGCTGAACTCCTTCTTCACGAAGGTGACGATGGCCTCGTCGAGCTCGTCACCGCCGATTCGCACCGACTGGCTGCACACGATGCCCCCGAGGGAGATGACCGCCACCTCGGTCGTCCCGCCGCCGATGTCGACCACCATGTTGCCGGTCGGCTCGTGCACCGGCAGGCCGGCGCCGATCGCCGCGGCCATGGGCTCCTCGATGATGTAGGCCTTCCGGGCACCGGCGTACTCGGCGGCCTCCATCACGGCCCGCTGCTCCACCCCGGTGATGCCCGAGGGGACGCAGATCACCATGCGGGGCTTGGCGAACCGCCTCTGGTGCACCCGGTGGATGAAGTACCGCAGCATCTTCTCGCAGATCTCGAAGTCGGCGATCACGCCGTCCTTCAGCGGACGGATCGCCTGGATGTTGCTCGGCGTCCGGCCGATCATCCGCTTGGCCTCCGCTCCCACCGCGAGCGGCCGGCCGTCCTTGACGTCCACCGCGACCACCGAGGGCTCGTTGAGCACGATCCCCCGGCCGCGGACGTACACGAGGGTGTTCGCGGTGCCGAGATCAACGGCCATGTCCCGGCCCAACAGGTTCAGTCGGTTGTCGGCCATCGAACGCGAGGTCCTCCCGGGTGGCCCGCCAGGGCCTCTGATCGGCGTCGGCGGTGGCTTCAGGCTAGGGGACGACCAACGCCCGCACAAGGGCGGGCTGCCGATCAGCCCGGGGAGGGGGCCGGGAGGCCGGGAAAGAAGAGGTCGATCTCCCGCCGGGCGGCCTCGGTCGAGTCCGACCCGTGGACCAGGTTCTCGGTGGTGGCCAGGGCCAGGTCGCCCCGGATGGTTCCCGGAGCCGCCTCCCTGGGATCGGTGACCCCCATCATCGTCCGGACCACCTTGTGGGTGCCCTCGGGGCCCTCCACCACCAGCACGAAGGCGGGCGAACGGGTGATGAAGGCCACGAGATCGCCGAAGAAGTGCTTGCCCTCGTGCTCGGCGTAGTGGCGACCGGCGATCTCGGGGGTGATGCGCCGGAGGTCGGCGGCCACCAGCCGCAACCCCTTGCGCTCCAACCGCCCGACGATCTCGCCGACGAGGCCCCGCTCGACGCCGTCGGGCTTCACGATGACCAGGGTCCGTTCCACGAGTCGGGGACAGTAGCAGCCCAGCCGGCCGCTCAGGCCGCCGGGCCAGCAGCCCAGCCGGCCGCTCAGGCCCGGGACGCCCCCTTCAGCAGCATCTGGCGGGCGTCGGCCACCACGTACAGGGAACCGGCGACCAGGAGCAGCCCGTCCTCGGGCACCAGGGAACGGGCGAGGGCGACCGCCTCGCCGACCGTGCCGGCCACCGTCGCGGCCAGCCCCAGTCCCCGGGCCGCTTCGGCCACCACCTCGGCCGGCAGCGCCCTCGGCGACTCGGGTGCGCAGGCGACCACCGTGCGCACCCCGGCCGGGGCGAGGGCGCCGAGCATGGCGGAGGGGTCCCGGCCCCGGAGCATGCCCACCACCGCGACCACGTCACCGGCCACCCCGAACTCCTCGGCCACGGCCCTGCCGAGGGCCTCCATGCCGGCCACGTTGTGGGCGCCGTCCACCAGGGCCAGCGGCCGCCGTCCGACCACCTCGAGCCGCCCGGGGACGGTGACCGCGGCGAATCCCTCCCCCACCACCTCCTCGGTCAGCGGCGCCCCGAAGAACGCCTCGACGGCGGCCAGCGCGCAGGCGGCGTTCTCCCCCTGGTGGGGTCCGTGCAACGGGACCAGCACCTCGGCGTAGGTGGCACCCGGGGTGGCGAGGTCGACGAGCCGGCCGCCCACCGCCAACCGGTTGGCGGTGCACGCGAACTCCTCGCCACGCACCCAGATCTGCCCGGCGCCGGCGGCCAGGGCCACCGAACGGACGACCTCCACCAGCGAGGGCTCGCCCACGCCGATGACCACCCGGCTGCCCGGTTTCACGATGCCGGCCTTGTCGCCGGCGATCCCCTCGAGCGTGGGCCCGAGCACCTCCGTGTGGTCGTAGCTGACGTTGGTGACCACCGCGACGTCGGCGTCCACCACGTTGGTGGAGTCCCACGTCCCGCCCATGCCGACCTCGACCACCATGGCGTCGACGGCCACGTCGGCGAACCACCGGAGCGCACCCGCCGTCAGGAGCTCGAAGCGGGTCGGCCGCTCGCTCAGCATCGGCTCGAGCAGGGCCAGCGCGGCGAGGACCTCGGTGAACGACTCGTCGTCGATGGGGACCCCGTTGCGGGCGATCCGCTCGTTCACCCGCGTGAGGTTGGGGCTGGTGTAGGTGCCGACCGACAGGCCCGCGGCTCCGAGCAGAGCGGTCGACATGGCCGCGGTGGAGCCCTTCCCGTTGGTGCCGGTGACGTGGATCGTCGGGATGCCGCGCTGGGGGTCCCCGAGCAGCGCGGCCAGCTCCGTCATCCGCTCCAGCGTGGGCAGGGATCGCCGGGTCGGGGCGGTCGACTCGAAGTCGATGTGGGCGTCGAGCCAGGCGAGGCCCTCCCTCAGGGAGGCGAACGGCGGGGACGCCACTCGGGGATCAGGATGCGGCGCGGCGGCTGCGGGTGGCCTTGGCCGGCGGGTCCCCGAGGGGCACCAGGGTCGGGTTCACCCGGTCGAGCACGACGGCGCGGTCGATGACGCACTTGCCCACGTCGGTCCGGCTCGGCAGGTCGTACATGACGTCGAGCAGGACCTCTTCGAGGATGGCCCGCAGCCCCCGGGCGCCGGTGCCTCGGAGCAGGGCCTGCTCGGCCACCGCCTCGAGCGCGTCCTCGGAGAACTCGAGCTTGACCCCGTCGAGGTCGAACGTCCGCTCGTACTGGCGGGTCAGCGCGTTCTTCGGTTCCACCAGGATCCTGATCAGCGCGTCCTTGAAGAGCTGGCTCACCGCGCTCACCACCGGGAGGCGGCCGATGAACTCGGGGATGAGCCCGAACTTCATGAGGTCTTCGGGGAGCACGTGGCGGAGCACCTCGGTGTCGTCGCGCTCGGCCCGCTTGACCTCGGCGCGGAAACCGATCCCCTTGCGGCCGATGCGGCCCTCGATGATCTTGTCGAGACCGGCGAACGCCCCGCCGCAGATGAAGAGGATGTTCGTGGTGTCGATCTGAATGAACTCCTGGTGGGGGTGCTTGCGGCCGCCCTGGGGGGGCACCGACGCGGTCGTCCCCTCCAAGATCTTGAGCAGCGCCTGCTGGACCCCTTCCCCGGACACGTCACGGGTGATGGACGGGTTCTCGCTCTTGCGGGCGATCTTGTCGATCTCGTCGATGTAGATGATCCCGGTCTCCGCCCGCTTCACGTCGTAGTCCGCGGCCTGAATGAGCTTCAACAGGATGTTCTCGACGTCCTCGCCCACGTAACCGGCCTCGGTGAGGGCGGTGGCGTCGGCGATGGCGAACGGGACGTTGAGCATGCGGGCGAGGGTCTGGGCCAGCAGCGTCTTGCCACAGCCGGTGGGCCCGAGCAACAGGATGTTGGACTTGGAGAGCTCCACCCCGTCGTCGGCCGGCGGGCCGGCCTGCACCCGCTTGTAGTGGTTGTAGACGGCCACCGACAGGATCTTCTTCGCGTACTCCTGGCCGACGACGTAGTCGTTCAGGAATTCGAAGATCTCGCGGGGCTTGGGAAGGTCCTCGAAGTTCAGCTCGGTGGACTCGGTGAGCTCCTCGGCGATGATGTCGTTGCACAGGTCGATGCACTCGTCGCAGATGTACACGCCCGGCCCGGCGATGAGCTTCTTCACCTGCTTCTGCGACTTGCCGCAGAAGCTGCACTTCACCAGGTCCCCCCCTTCGCCGAACTTCGCCACCGTGCTCCCTCTCCGTCCTCGTGCCGACCCTGGTACCCGTCCGAGCGGTCCTACGCCGCCCCGATGGCCTCGAGCGTGGCCGTCTCGCGTGCGGTGATGACCTCGTCGATCACCCCGTAGGCGACGGCCTCGACGGCCGTCATGACGAAGTCCCGCTCGGTGTCCTTGGCGATCTTCTCGACGGGCTGGCCCGTGTCCTCGGCGAGCATCCCGGTCAACAGGTCCCGCATCCGGAGGATCTCCCTGGCCTGCAGCTCGATGTCGCTGGCCTGACCCTCCACGCCGCCGAAAGGCTGGTGGAGCAGGATCCGGGCGTGGGGCAGGGCGAAGCGCTTGCCGCGCGCCCCGGCCGCCAGCAGCACCGCGGCCGCCGACGCCGCCTGCCCGAAGCAGAAGGTGGAGACGTCCGGCTTCAGGAACTTCATCGTGTCGTAAATGGCGAACAACGCGGTGATGTCCCCGCCCGGGGAGTTGATGTAGAGGTGGATGTCCTTGTCCGGCTCCTCCGACTCGAGGAAGAGCAGCTGCGCGCAGACCAGGTTGGCGACCGTGTCGTCGATCGGCGTGCCGAGGAAGATGATCCGCTCCTTCAGGAGGCGCGAGTACAGGTCGTAGGCCCGCTCCCCCCGGTTGGACGATTCGACGACGGTGGGCACCAGGTAGTTGCGGGCAGCCATGCGGTCTCCGGGCGAGCTGCTCATCGTTCGGTCTCCTCGTTCGTCGCTTCGGCCTCTGCCAGCTCGTCCGGACCCTCTTGCCCGGCTCCCTGGTCGACCCGGAGATCGTCACGGGAAACCATGTTCCCTTGGTCGTCGACGAGCTCCACGTTGTCGAGCAGCCATGCCAGCGCCTTGGCTTTCCTCTGCTCCGAGCGTACCGCGACAGTCCTCCGAGTGCGGTCGAGCTGTTCCCGCAGCGCCGAGGGCTCCACCTCCATCCGGGCCGCCATGGCGGCCACCTCGGCGTCGAGCTCGTCGTCCTGTACGACCATCCCCCGGACGTCGGCAACCGCCCTGAGGGCCAGGTCGGCCTTCACCGCCCGGAACGCCTCCTGCCGCAGCTCCCCCAGGAGATCCTCCTGGGTGCGACCGGTCACGGTCAGCAGCTGGGCCAGGGAGATCCGCTGCTCCTCGAGCCGGTGGCCGAGGTCGTGGACCCGCTGGTTGAGCTCCTCGTCCACCAGGATGCCCGGGACCTCCTCGTCGTCCACCAGGCCGACGAGCTCGTTGAGCGCGTTCTCGCGCAGGGCCATCTGCGCCTGCACCACCTTCACCTGCCCGATCCGCCGGCGCAGGTCGTCGCGCAGCTCCGCCAGGGTGGCGAACTCCGACGCCTCGGCCGCCCACTCGTCGGTGGGCGCCGGCAGCTTCTTCTGCTTGACGTCCTTCACCAGGACCCGGAAGGCCACGCTCCGGTCAGTGCCGGGAGGGGTGGCTGCGAATGCCAGGATCCCCCCCGCCCCCGTGCCACGCAGCTGCTCGTCGAGCTCGGGGACGATGGTCCCGCTGCCCACCTCGTACAGCAGGTCGTCGACCGCGATGGCCTCCTCGCCGCCCGGACCGGTTCCCTTCACGTCGATGGTGAGGTGATCGCCGTCGATCGCCGGGCGCGACACCTCGACGAGCTCGCCCTCGTTCTCACGCAGCCGGTCGACCTGTGCATCGATCTCCTCGTCGGTGGCGACGAGAGCGGGCACGGTCACCCGCAGCCCCTCGTAGCCGGGGATGCCGACGGTGGGCCTCACCTGCACCACGGCGTCGAAAGCCACCGGGCCGGCGTCCTCGCCCGAGGTGATGTCGATCTCCGGCGGGGCGATCGGGTCCACGGCCGCGTCGGCCACCGCCTGGGCGTAAAAGTCGGGCAGCGACTCGCGAAGGGCCTCGGCGCGCAGTGCGGTGGCGCCGCCCATCCTCGCCTCGAGCACCTGCCGGGGCACCTTGCCCGGCCGGAAACCCGGGACCCGGACCTGTCGGGAGAGGGTCTTGACGACGTCGTTCAGGGCTCGGGTCACCTCCGGCTCGTCGATCTCCACCGACAGGCGGATCAGGTTCCCCTCGATCGGTTCAGCAGTCGCTCTCATAAGGAAGGGCACACTCTACCGGGCCGCCCCCCGGGTCCCTGCCACCGGGTCCCTGCCACCGGTCGGCGACCACCCGCGACGGTGAGGTGATCAGGCCTTTCCGGCCATGGTCGGGGGTAGGATCCGTGGACCGCGTCGTCGGCGCCACGCGGACGCGGGCAAGGCGTCGGCGCCACGCGGACGCGGGCAAGGCGCCAGAAGGGAGCTCCGTGACCATCGGCGGGTCTGGGCATGAGGGCAGCGGGCCCCGCCAGGTGTCGGGGACGGTGACCGGGGTCATCGTCCGTTACGTCCGCGCGGCGGCTGGCGACACCGGTGTGGCCCGAGTCCTGGCCGCCAGCGGCGAGCGCCGCCAGGCCCACGAGCTCGAGGACCCCGCCACCTGGGTCTCCCACGACGAGGCGGTCTCGCTGATGTCGGCGTCCGCGGAGGTGACCGGGGACCCCGACGTCGCCCTGCACGTCGGCCAGTGCATGATCCGCCAGCACCGGGGAACCGAGACCGCCGTCCGGCTCCGGGCACTCGGCTCGCCCGCCGAGCTGATGAGAAGCCTGGCGGTGGCTTCGAACACCTTCACCACGGTGTCCTCGCTGGAGCCGACCGAGATCGGCCACGACCACGCCGTCCTCCGGTCGAGCTCGCCGCCCGGCCTGCCCCGGCACCCGTACTTCTGCCAGCTCACCAAGGGCATGCTCTCGCAGGTGCCGGTGCTCTTCGGTCTCCCCCCCGCCCCGGTCGGCGAGACCGAGTGCCAGGCCCGCGGCGGGCGCTTCTGCGACTACCACGTGGGATGGAGCGACGGCGTCGACGCGCCGGCCCGGCTCGACGTTCTCGACGGGCACGCAGGGCTCGACACGCCGGCCCGGCTCGACGGGCAGGTCCACCCGGCGAGCGAGCTGCACCGCCAGCTCCTCCAGCTGGGGTCCCATCTGTCGGATGCCTACACCACCACGCCCGACATCCTCTCCGACGACGATCTCTCGAACCGGCTCGACCGGATCCTCGATCGTGCCGGCACCGCCGTCGGCGCCACCGGCACGATCCTGGTGGCCCGCAGCTCCCAGGGCTCCCCCCACCACCTCCACCACCGGGGGATGACCGACGCCGAGGCCCGGCAGCTGGCGGAGGCGCTCTTCGATGCCCCTACCGGTTCGGTGAACGGCAACCGGCTCGTGGTGGACGTCGCGTCCCCCCGCCGCGCCTACGGCCGGCTCGGAGCCGTCTTCCCCGCCGCCACGACCTGGACGGTGGAGCGTCACGCGGCCCTGTCGTTCTACGCCGCCGCCGCCGCGGCCGCGCTCGACCTGGCGGCCTCGGTCCAGGACGCCCGCCAGAGCGACGACACGGCGCAGGCCCTGCTCTTCTTCTCCCGAACGCTGGCGGGTCTCGGCACCACCCGTGACGTGGCCCAGCGGTTGGCCGACACCATCTCCGCGGTGGTCGGCAGTGACGAGTCCTCGGTGCTGTTGTGGGACACGCTCGACCAGAAGCTCAGCGTGCAGGCGCGCTCGCGCGGCGCTCGCCCCCCGACGCACCTCATGCCTGCGGCACCCGCCGCGCCCGATCCGATCGGTGCCACACCCGCCGGAAGGGTGCCGGGCGACCCCTCCCTCGTGCTCACCGCGACGGACGTCGCTGCGGCCCCGCCCGAGCCGGAGCTCGACAGCTCCCTGCTCGAGCGGTCGCCCGTGGTGGCCGCCCTGATGGGGTCGCGCGACGCGGCGGTCGTCGACCGCAGCACCCAGGACGCCTTCGTGACGACCCTGCTCGATTGTCACGGAAGCGAGGTCGCGGTCCTTTTCCCCCTTTTCTCCGACGACGAATTCCTCGGCCTCGTCACCGCGGAGTTCGGGGAGCCGCCACCCTTCGACCTCCGGACCGACCACCACCTCCGAGATCGCCTGGCCGGCCTGGCGGACCAGGCGGTCATCGCCCTTCAGAACGCCTTCCTGGTGGAGCAGGTGGGCGATCAGGCCTGGCACGACGCGTTGACCGGCCTCCCGAACCTCCGGCTCCTGGCCGATCGGGTCGAACAGGAGCTGGGGCGGATCGCGACGGGCGGCGAGCCGTCGACCCTGCTCTACGTCGATCTCGACCGGCTGCAGCGGGTCAACGACGCCCTGGGGCACTCGGCCGGTGACGAGCTGATCCGCCATGTGGCCCAGCGCCTTCGGGGAACCGCTCGTGACCAGGACACCGTGGCGCGGCTCGGGAACGACAGGCTGGCCGTTCTCCTCGTCGGGCTCTCCGACCGGATCGCCGTGCTCCAGATGGCCGAGCGCATGCTCGAGTCCGTGCGCGAGCCGTTCCACGTGGCCGGAGCGGAGATCTTCACCTCCGCCAGCATGGGGATCGCCATCGCGCCCCGGCACGGAGGGTCCTCCGACGAGCTGCTGGCGAACGCGGCGGAAGCGTGCCGGCGCTCCAAGCAGAACGGTCGGAACACGTACACCCTGTTCAGCGACGACGGCGACCCGGCGCGTGGCGACGCGGAGCTGCGGGCCGAGCTGCGGGCCGAGCTGCGTGACGCCCTCGATCGCGACGAGCTGTTCGTCCTCTACCAGCCCTTCATCGACCTGCAGACCACCCAAGTGGTCGGCGTGGAGGCTCTGGTCCGGTGGCACCATCCGACCCGCGGCGTGCTCGAGCCTGCGGCGTTCATCCTTCAGGCCGAGGAGACCGATCTCATCGTGGGCATCGACCTGTTCGTCCTGCGCGAGGCGTGCCGGCAGATGCGCCGTTGGGCCGACGAGGGGGTCACGCCGTTGCGCATGTCGGTCAACGTGTCGGGGCGCGATCTGGTCCACCCGGGGTTCGTCAGCTCGGTGGTGATGGCCCTGCGGGACCATGGCGTGCCGCCCGAGTGGCTCGAGCTGGAGGTCACCGAGCGGGTGACGATCGACGAGGACGGGGTCATGCGACGTGCCGCCGAACAGCTCCGCCAGCTCGGGGTCCGGTTCTCGCTCGACGACTTCGGTGCCGGCTCGGCCTCCCTGCAGCAGATGGCCGCCTTTCCCGTCACCACGCTCAAGATCGACCGGTCCTTCATTCAGCTCCTCGGACCACCCGACGAGCTGAGCTCGCTGGCCACCGCCATCATCGGCCTGGCCGAGAAGCTCGGGCTCGACTGCGTGGCCGAGGGGGTCGAGACGTCCCGCCAGAGCAGGGTCCTCCTTCAGCGCGGGTGCAGCACCGCCCAGGGGTTCTTCTTCAGCCCGCCGCTCTTCCCGAACGACGTGAAGCGGATGCTGCAGAGCCCGATGCGCCCGACGTCGATAGCCCCCGCCTCACCCGACGAGCCACGCTGAACGACCGCCTGCCCGCCCGGGCGTCCGGCCACGGTCGACCCCGGGGATCCCACCCCCCCGAAGAGAGCGGCGGTAGCTTCGACCTGCCCGAGCCCCAGGGAACCCCCGGGGAGGGACCCGAGGTCGGGGACGAAGGCTCGGACGAGGACACCCCGGGCGAGGACACACGGCCGAGGAGGCCGAGGAGACACGGCCGAGGACACACGGCCCAGGACACACGGCCCAGGGCCACGACGAGGACCAGGAGGAACAGATGGCGCCATACGAGGGTTACTGCGTGAAGTGCCGTGAGAAGCGCGAGTTCGACGGCAACGAGGTCGAGCTCGCGAACGGGCGGCGCGCCGCCCAGGGGAACTGCCCGACGTGCGGGACCAAGATGAACAGGATCCTGGGCAAGAAGTCCTGACCACGGGCGGCAATCCTCGGAGCGTCGGGAGAGCCCGGGTCCGGCCCCAGGGTCGGCCGACCCCGATCAGGCCAGGAGCGGGCCGACGCTGCTGATCTCGTACCGGCGGAAGTCCGCGGCCAGGACGGCCACGGAACCTTCGGCGGCCTGACGGTCGGCCAGCAGGCCGAGATGCGCGCCGAGGGCTTCGGCGCTCTCCCAGCGCTCGAAGACCCGGATCCGACCCGGATCGGTCAGGTCGGCGCTGAACACGTAGTCGATGCATCCCGGCTCCGACCGGGTCGCGAGCACGCCCTCGCGCCGGCCCTCCAAGTAGGCATCGCGTTGCTCCGGCTCGACGTCGATGGATCCTTCGACGATCAACATCCGTTCCTCCTGTCGCCCTCGGTCGGGGTCCCCCGGTGGCGGGTTGGATCCGAAGGTAGCCGTTCCGGCGGGGCACCCCGTCTTCCGACGACGACAGCCGCCGGCCCGGGGACCGCCGGATCAGGCGGTACGATCTTCGGGTCGTTGGAGGATCCTCGTCGGCCTCGCCCGGGTGAGCGGCGGGACCTCGAGAAGGCAGGAGGCGACGAAGGCAAGCAACGGGGAGTGGCGCAGCCGGTAGCGCGCCTGCTTTGGGGGCAGGAGGTCGGGGGTTCAAATCCCCCCTCCCCGACCAGTTCGTCCCAGCTCGGCGGCTTGCGGGACCCTCACGACCAGATCCGCCGATCAGCGTCGACCACCGTGAGCGAGGTGGATCACCGTTCACCGGGGAACCGGGATGACGAAAAACGAGGAATCCCCATGGCAGACACGCCTCCCTCGATGCCGAGCGACCCGGGTTCGACCGCGGCTGCGCCGGC